>CALJWL010000072.1 GCA_937974565.1 uncultured Arenicella sp. | reverse complement strand
CCAACAGCCTCGTTCAGATACTCTTGAATTGCCGTCGAAGGATCGCCAAAGCCTATTTGATAGCCATCGCTTTCTCCACCGGAAATACTTATGGCAATAAGTTCGTTATATTTTTGAATGGTCGAATTGAGTATTCTACGGGCCTTGTCAGATATTGTCGAACTTCGCAATTTGAAGCGTCAGATCAGGTCTTAACATTTACACCTAACTATATTTTATCAAAGCCCTTGGCCCACCTTTTTAGCAAAGGCTCTGCCGCAATACATTCACAGCTCATCGGCAACGTTTTCCACGCCCAAAAATATAGGCGCCCCAGTTTGGCCTACGCCCAAGAGTGCTATATCATAGACGCAGGTGCCGTATCTGACTCTGATCAACATCAAATTGCATTGTAGCCGCGCCCTTTCGTTCTGATGAGTGCTGACTAAACTTTAGGCTATCCATTGATCTATAACATGAGTAATAATCAGCCTCATGTTGAAATTCTTGAATGCCAGGTTAACTCATTTTTTGTTGCCATCGTCGATACATATTTAATGCCAAAAAAGCTAAATTTTGGCAACTTTGGACTATTTCTTAAACTTTCAGATTAATAACCACTCAACAAATGGAAGCCAAACGTTTGATAAATGTCCGACTCTCTTAGTGAATTGACACAGCTAGGACGCTACAAATTAACAAGGGAACTTGGCCGCGGCGGTATGAGCGTGGTCTATTTAGCTTGTGACACCGAACTCGGGCGTGACGTTGCCATTAAGTGTGTTGACAGACAAGATCAAGAAAAAGCCAAACTGGCAGAACGTCTAAGGGCTGAAGCTCAGCTGCTGGCTCAACTAAATCACTCAAACATCGTGCAATTGTACGACGTTGTGGAAGAAGGCCATATTCTTGGTTTAGTCATAGAATACATTGGCGGCAACACCCTAACCCAACGCCTTAAAGACGCCCCAACCAAAGAGATAAAGTTAAAATGGTTGGCTGAAATCGCAGACGGCCTTGCCAAGGCACATTCAAAAGGCATTGCCCATTGCGATCTCAAAACAGACAATGTACTGATCACCGATGACAATATCGCCAAGATAGCCGATTTTGGGATCGCCAAAGTCAAATTAGACGATTACTTAAAAGACGACCATGGGCTGACTCACGTTGATAGCGTGAGCGGCAGTTATTTCTCACTCTCTCCAGAACAAGCCACTGGTCAAGCTGTTGACACCAGAACCGATCTTTTTTCCTTTGCTATTTTAGCTTTTCAAAGTTTAGTCGGTGAACACCCTTTTGGAGATACGACCAATAAAGTCGCGTTGTTACAACGTGTTATTAACGACCCTTTTGAACTCAATCCCGAAGTTGCCGCAAGCCTAGGGCCAAGGTTAGTAGACGTAGTTTCAAATTTGCTCAGTAAAGCTCCCACCGAACGAATCTATAACGCTCAAGAAGCCGCCGACCTGATACGAAGTGAACAACAGAACACCCTCTCTTTAGAACAAGATGATCGCACCGTAATTATTGAAACTCTGCCTCCTTCTACTACTAAAATCATCACACCATTCGTAAACTCTAAGTGGCGAAGCATCTCAAGTAAGGCGCTACTGCTAGTCGCAGGCTTTCTTGTAGGAGTAGCACTTTTAAAAACACTCCATGAACCTAATCAGAATAAGACCAATATTAATTACATTGCTTTGGATACAATAGAGGTCACGGCAAACGAAGGTTTTAATAAAGCACAATTGCCATTAATCAAAGCGACACTCCAACAGAGTGTAGAGAACACCGTTCTATCCTTTCAACAAACAGGCCTTGTAGATGATAAAGAATTGAATAGCGTTGCAGGCAGTTACTCTAAAAGGGCCAAAGCCGCTAAAATTAACGACATATTATCAATATCAGCTAATTGCTTTTCAGTTAAATGTGACATTAAGATTCAGCACAGAACTGGGGAACGCATGGCGATTGCAAACCAAGTAAACTACCCGGTTTCCAGTAATTTGCTTGTGGAGATGGGCAATTCCCTTGAGAATCAAATTACAACCCTCTTCCATTCCAATAACCTCCAGTTTTTTAGGAAAAAGAAGAGCATTTCTGAAAATAGCTACAGGTCTTACCTCGATTTATTAATCTCTAGCAAATCCGGCTCAAATTCTAACGAAAAGCACTTTCATGAGGTGCAAAAACTAATAAAAGAAAACCCAGCTTTTAATCTACCGTATGCCTTGGCTTACAGAATCAGTCGTCACCTAGATCAAAACTCTGGCGGCAAAGCTAGAACTACCTTGATTACTCAAGCTCTAAACATGGCACCGGCTTCCGTTAAACGCGATAGATTATTCAGAAGAACCCAAATCCAAACCTTAGTCGATATTGGTAATATTAAAGCCGCCAAAATAGAGCTTGAGTCTTTAGAAACGGAGTATAACGATGCTTTATTTCTAAATGAGATAAAAAGCTACATCGCTTATGCCGAAAATGACTATTCAAAGTTAATAGAATTGGACCGAAAGAACGCCGAATGGAGACCTTCTCTCGAAAATTTATATAATTTATCTGCTTCAGAGTATTCAATTGGCAATTACAGCGCAGCTATCGATCTACTAAATAGAGTCTTGAAAGAGTTTCCGGGCCACCCTTATGCATTGGAACTTAAAGCCACCATAGAAGTTCATACGGGCAGTTTAAGCAAGGCGATCAACACTTATAAGGCGCTCCTCAAAGAGCAACAAGATGGCAGTCTATATACAAATTATGGTGTGGTTCTAGCACTTTCTGGAGATTATGACAATGCGGTTTTAAATCAAGAAAAAGCATTAGAGATAAATGCCAACTCGCCATTATATAGAATTAACTTAGCCGACGCGTACACACTCCAAGGCAGCCCTGACTTAGCTGAGCAGCATTATAAACAAGTTGTAGAAATACTTACGATGCCAAAAACGGCTCAGGAATATGGCTTTTTGGCGCAGGCTCAGGCGCACCTTGGACTACACAGTAAGTCAGTTAAGACATTGAAAACTGCAAACAAAAAATTTCCGAACTATGCGGAATTAGACTACGCGTCTTCAATAGTAAATACCCTTGCAGGCAACTACATTTCGGCAACAGTTGATGTTAGCGACTCAATTAATAGGGGCACAGCTCCCGTCTGGTTCTCATTTAGTTGGTTCAAACCACTGTGTGGTCAAAATGACTTCCTAACGTTAACGAGAGCTGTAGAACCTCACTTATGTTCTAAATAAGCATTTATTGAGGTAGCCTCTAATGCTGAGGTGGTAATCTACGAACACTCATACCAGGGTCAATCACTCCTTGGGCCGTGTGAAAATACAAGTGTGGGTAAGCAATGGATTCGTCATTCTCAGGTTCAATAAACGTCACCTCCAGCTTGCTTGGGTTATTTTTATCAAGTTTATAGGCAATGCAATGCAATGGGCTTCCCTCGTCGATATTCGGAGTGACGGTAACAAGTGGCTCTATGAACGTGTTTCTCTTATTATCGTTCTTTTTCAGTTTGACCGTGAGCGTGATTTTGCCATCGGAACCACCTGCACTTTCACCATCAATGAAAGTGGCTGACACCATGTCGATGACACTTTTATTACCTGTAGCTGGGTCCTTATATTTCATCTCTCCCAGGTAATAATCGGTGCCAATCACAGGCTCGTCTGATGCTTTACCCAATTTAACCGTTACCACTTCATCCTGCGTTGCCTCGCTTTCATTCAACACCAACACTTTTAATGTAACTTCTTCGATGCTTACATTTGTCATTTATTCTTCTCCGTTGTTATCAATAAGAAATTTTAGAACGTTAAACCCCAACAACCGCCTATAACGGCCAGGTCGTATAACTTAACATTATTGCAGCGTATCGCAAGAGGGGTGTAATGGCACGTAATATCAGTCGGCCTTAGTTTCACTCATTATTGCACTCAGAAAATGCTTACATGGGTTAATCGTATGTTGATCCATCGTAATGTATTTATTGAATATTTAACGTGTTACGACGGTGTTCTCCTTTATCTAACAACACTGATTTAGGAAGAATGCTTAAAACATAATGAGGCAGTAATATGCGAGACAACAAGTTAAAACGGTTGGCAACTGGCGGAGTTTGGTTTGCGATGGGTTTATTATTAGCGTTAATAATGCACAAACCTCAGTTAGTCGGCCTGAACAAGCTAGACAGTTACGCTCACCAGAAAAACCTTACTGCATCCGGTTTTTCTAAAATAACGCTCTTATCCCCACGAGACATCACTCACAAAGCGTTCAGCGGCATTGAAGCATTAGCCAGGCATGCCAAAAACCAAGCAACGTCATTGAATCAAGCGGCGAACACACATCACAGTGTTGGACTTAAACCGTATAAATCATTTGAAAAACACCGGCTATTGAGTGTGCCTTTCTATATCGTAGGTGCAAACAACGTGAGTGTTGTGTGGGGGTTACTAAAAGAGAGTCGAGTTATATCTTATCTTATTGCACTGTTGTTAACGTTATTCCTATTAATCCTGATTGTTCGCTTTATGGGTTGGACAGTCTCTCAGAAGGAGTTCTCGTCTTCTAATAATTCAAATCCCGTAAAACCAAAACAAGGTTTATTCTGGCCTCTCGTTTAACAAATAGCATATTTATTAATCCAACACCGCCAGTGAACTTAGGTTCAGTTACCATGGGTAGGAATGATTGACCGTCAATCAAATGTTTAACTCTTCGTCTACAGAACAATCTATGCCACTCGCCACGGCCGCAACATTGTTTAAATAGAAAGTGATTAATCTCATGACTAATTAGGCTTGGCGGACTTGAATACCGGCGTTTTGAAAGTTTGTAAACCTACCAGAACCATTATAATCTGAGCTAATACAATTGGAATTATCACGATTGCATTTCTCAGGTAGTTTAATCACTAGGCTGCCTTCATCTTGATCATTGAGTCCGTTATCGAAGATCAAGGGTGCATGACTTCTGTTATTGTTCTTTGGTTTTTCTCAACATCACAACCCAATCATCAATTTGTTTCGAAGGCGGGCTACCCAAGCTGACCCACTCCCCAGCCGCCACACTGCCAACCGAGCCTGTTTGCAGGCTCCCGCCGTTTATTGGATCAAACCAAGTCAGTTCAAATTGGCCGCTGGCGTTACTTAAGTCAATTAATGCCCCGTCAACACGACTGAAATACGCAAGGTAAAACTCACCTTCTTGTGCGAATGCATAGGCTGGCTTTTGCTTAATATCCTCATATAAATTGTCGTGTTTTAGCCCGCCGTGTTCAGGGTGGGCGGCTGGGTCAAACTTAGGGTCCCCTTGTTGCTTTACTAAATCATTCGCCGCTTGCATTCGCCAATACGGTACGTATTTTTCGAAAAACGCTCGTGCGTGATTGGTGATAGTCCAAAGGCGATCGCGTTTACGCCAATTTTCCGATGTCAAATCACTCGCCTCGTGTTTGGAACCGAAATACCATTCAACTCCGGCTCCGCCGCCCAGTAACGTTCCCCATAACACCCATTGGCGCAACCGGTCGTGGTTGGGATCTTTGGCATCAGGTAATGCACCGTGCATCCAAGTTCCAATCTCATCCATGGTAATTAGCCACTCTTTGCCCGCTTTTTTAGAACGCGCACGCCAATGTTGAATTTCATTGTTAACCATGGGCCGCTTTTCCACCTGAAATGACAATCCATCCAACCATGGCACCCCCAACTGTGGCCCCACTATCTCATCTTTATATTCTGGCGTAGAGTGAGTGTGCAGCAATACAGGGTGATTATAAGGGTCGGTTTTATTAAAGTAATGAGACATTGCACGCCGTTGCTCATCGTTTTGTGCTTTCGGTGACCAAGATGTAGGGCCGTTTTCTTCGCCCAGATTCCAAACTAAACCAGGGTGATGAGAGAATCGAGCAATTAACTCATTCAAGTACAGTTTGCGTTGTGGCCCAGTATCTCCATTATCCAGCAATAACTCATTTTCAGTTTCTTGGATCACCACGTGCAATAAGATGCCCTTTGCTTGCATATGGTCAAAAACGATGTTCCATTGCGCCAATTTACTCACATCAAAACGTGTAACGTCTTTATGACTGACGTAGGGCCACACATCTTTGCCATCGCCATTGATATTCATAGTGAGAAAATAACTTGAATTCATGCCCTTATCGGCCAAGTAATTATAAGCACCAATTAAGGCCTTGCCTTTGCCATTTCGCCACGTAGGATCACCCAACTGCCAGTCACTAAGATGCGGTTCAAATGTATGCAGATCAATGCCTACTGTCGCCTCTCCTTCTCGTTGGTTGTCTGCGTATCGATAGGTGTTATCGAACTCATGAAAGCCGAGGATATTTTCAGGGCTGTTCGCGCCTGTTTTAATCCAGTACTGATCGGTATCGCGAAATTTAAAGTATGAGCCACTCGCCTCAATAACACCCTTGGCACGAAAATCGGGTAACTCCTTATCAGAATCCACAACATAAAACGCGCCAGCATCATTCTCGATTTTCACGTTTTGCGCCTTCGAGACGTCATCCGCCAATGCAATATTGCTTGCTGTTGATAAGCTCGCTGCGTATTTCCATTGGCCCTTTTTTTGAGGTGTGAAACGCACTCTCCATATACGGCCCGATTCTGCCCCGCTATTGGCCGCATTGCCATCAGCAGCAAAGAAACCACGAACGGTTTGCGTACCAGACTCATGTGTAAAATCAACGTCCAACCGATAATCCAAAAATGGGTTTGGCGTGCCTGATTCACTGACTTCTGGGCCAATAAAATCCAGTTCGACGGTATGCCACTGCTGCTTTATGGGTAAAGACACACCACCTGAACCCAACATCTCACTTGCTTTCGTTTCGATGACTGGCAATTTTAATCTTTCTATACTACTGAGTTCTGGCCCTCCACCACTGTTTGCTGAACCTGAAGCCACGTAAACGTACCCGTTATGAATCGCCAGGCCGGTTCCATGGCGTGCATTGATTGGGTTAGGCCAGCGGCGCCACACCTGACTAACAGTGTTAAATGCATCAACTTCAAAATGAGATGACTTCTGAACATGACTTTCACCCCCCACTACGATGATTTCATCCCCCCACGCCATCATCATGTGGCCGGCACGCAAGGTGGGTAATGCTTGTTTTTGTGTCGGTATTAGCCACTCTTTTTGATCGAAATCGTATATTTCACCGTGTTTTACTAATAATTCGAAAGTTTGGCCCGTGCGTTGACGGCTTGTGCGCCCCCCAAACACATAAAGTTTGTTATCTAAAACAGCCGCCTGAACATGGTCACGTGCGAAGTCAGCGTCTGGCAATGCTTCCCAATCGCCTGTAACAGGGTCATACACATCCAACCATGGTACATAACCGTCAACATGACCGTTCTTAATACCGCCGACTATGTATATCTTGCCATTGTAAACGACCGCCCCGGCACCACCGCGCCGCCGTTCCTTAGGAATTTCATGCAAGGTTTTAAACTCGTTTTTCTTAGGGTAATAGGCAATCACATTGGCTAACGGCGTTTCATTAGGGTAGCTTCCGGTCATTGCGCCAACAATGTAAATAGCGTCGTCATGAGAAACGGCTTGAAAGTGATGAATTTCCAATGGTGTATTTGATTTAGCCACCCATGTGTTGTTCTTGGGATCAAACACGTCAACGGGATTAATGCGACGACCGCCGATAAGGTAAAACAGCCCCTGATGTTCCAAAAACGAGGCCTCATGCCTTGCCGTTGGTTGCCCTATCGCCTTAACCGCTTGCCATTGCCAAGAACCATGTGCTTGCAAAGAATATGCTTGCTGAGAATGTGGCGTAAACTTACACGCATTTAACGCCACTGCTAATATCAATATAGTTCCAAGTTTTTTAGTCACGTTAAATAAACCACCTAAGCTTGAACCCATTGCACTCAACCTCATGACTTGGTCATTTGTATGAATTATGGTTCCGTTTTTGCTACACACATTATTATCCGAAATCTGCTGAGTTTTTTGGCCTCTGTTACCCTCATACTCACAACTCTCTAAGACAACTCTCTAAGGCGCCCATGGTGTCTGTCTTCGAACTCGACATAATCAAAGTATTCGAAGTCCGCATGATTTAAAGTGCCTGTTAGATCTTGGCAAGCCATGCCAATAAAAGCACCAGTGAAACTGCGCCCCGCACCACCACCAGCCTGATCGGATACTAAGCTTTGGTCTAATGTCACAGGTATGTTGTTCCATTGAACACCATCCATTGACCAAGAAAAATCCAGCGCACACTCTGAAACATCGGCTCTTAAATACACAGCTCCTGTATTAGGAATAGTGATGCAACCTTCTTCGTTTACACGCCCTTGAAGTTTTAGCGCAAACAGAGGGTAGGTGCGCTCTTGTAGAACATCGCCTTCGCAACTCATAATGGCAAGTTGGCGATTTCCTTGGTCGCTGACCGTGATATAACAGTAATGATATTTTTGGGAGTTGTAATAGCTAACTAATCCAGCTTTATGCAAAAAGCTGGTTGGTGAAAATAGCACTTTTGTTTCAGCCCTAAAGGAGAAGGCTTGCTGTCGTCGGGCAACTAATGCTTGATAGTAAAGACTGCCTAAAGAGTCACGCCCAAACAAACGTAAATAACCAGGGTTAGCAGTCAAACTAAAAAGTTGCTCGGCATGAGGGGTACGCAGCCATTGAAAATCAATGGGTAAGCGTGCATCATTAAATTCGGTTCTTGCTACTGGCGCAGGCCAAGGGTGAAGCGGCAAGGTGGGCCGCTTGACGGTTGCGGCAGGCAAGCCTGTCTCATTTCGCAATCTCAGCCAACCATCTTCATTCCAATAGCCTTCTTGAATGGCGGTCTCTCGACCCAATGGACAACGACGATCTTCTCCATCAAGAGGACGTCCACAAAGATGGACGATGTAAGTTTCTCCGTTCTGTGTTTCAACTATGTCGCCATGACCTGATCGCTGAATATAAAGTTCAGGGTTGTCTTTAGAAGTCACAAAGTGCTTGATCGGGTCCACTTCATAGGGCCCGGTTAAAGATTGGGACCTCGCCATGGTCATTGCATGTTCGTATTCAGTGCCTCCTTCAGCGGTCACAAGATAATAGTAACCTGCCCTCTTATAAATGTGTGGCGCTTCCGTTAGACCATGATCGGTTCCTTTAAAAATATTGGTGACGGGACCAACCAGCTTCTGCTCTTTGACTGAATACTCTTGTAATAAAATACCGCCAAAAAGATTGCGGTTAGGTCGGTAATCCCAAACCATATTTGCTAACCATTTACGCCCATCGTCATCGTGAAATAAAGAAGGATCAAAACCGCTGCTGTTTAAGTAAATTGGCTCCGACCAGTCTCCATCAATTGTGGCGCACGTGGTTAAATAATTCGGAGTGTCTTTGTTACCATCAAAACGCTTAACATCAGTGTATATGAGATAAAACAGACCGTTATCGTAACTCAAACAAGGCGCCCAGACACCACATGAACAAGGGTTGCCCGCCATATCAAGCAAATCAGGTCGATTGAGTGGTCGCGCTACTAACCGCCAATTAACTAAATCTTTAGAGTGGTGAATTTGCACTCCGGGGTACCATTCAAAAGTTGAGGTGGCAATATAATAGTCATCACCCACACGAACAATTGAAGGGTCCGGATTAAAGCCACGCAAGATCGGGTTGCTGATTTCTGTTTGTGTTGATGTTGTCATATTTGTAATAACGAAAAAAGAATGTTTAGCACACGCGTTGCATTAAGTTCTCACTAGCAATGCAACGTTACTTATTTAAGGAAGGCATCGCTACTGAAATTAATTCGTGGCTACCCTGAGTCTTATTTCAGCTTGTATCTCCATTAACCTCGAACTGGTTAACCGATAAAACCAACCGCACAGCAAGACGAATACGGTGGAAATTGCCGGAAATAGCGTCATAAGCAATACGATGCCCGTGACTGTCAAGCTCGACTGCACTTGGGCCACACCGGTAACAGGCTCTTGATAACCGTAACCAGCAAGAATCCAACCCAGCATAGAACCACCGATGGCCGCGCCTAATTTTAATGCGAATAAGTGCCCTGAGAACGTCATGGCTGTTGCCCTGTTGCCTGTGACGTATTCACCCCAATCCACAGAGTCGGCCGTCATTGCAAATACCAAAGCGATCATCATGGTATGGAAAAAACCATTCATTGAATTAAAAAACAAGGCACGCCAAATCATTGCGGGTTCACAAAAATACAGAGCGATCGAACTCACAATAAAGGCGACTGCGGCCCATTTGAATATTTTGGTTTTGCAGACTTTTCGAGTTAAAAAAATCGTGGCCACGGCACCAGCAATCGACAACAATGTCGCCATCGTCAGGAAAGCCGTGCCCAATTGCGATTTCTCACACATATCATAACTAAGCACGCCCAATGGCAACGTCATGCCAGGTTCACACTGAAGAACGTACTTGGTGTAGTACAGGGTGGTGCCCCCACGAAGGACGGCAATGATAAGCAAGAAAAACGTGGCAATCGCAATCAAAGCCCACTGAGAATTCGTTGTAACCAGGGTTTTAAAATCTTGCACAATTCCCTTAACAACTGCCCAAAATGTTGGCTCATCCCTTGCTTGCTCTTGAGCAACACGCTCTTTGGTAACCCAAAAACAGATAACAAAGCACACAAAAGCAATGCACGAAAGTACGCTCATGGCGTATTGGAACCCAAGCCGGTCATCGCCATTTCCTAGAGTCATCACCAAATAAAGCAATGAAGAGTTAACGATTAAGCCACCAACCATAGCCAATGCGAATCGATAGCCTTGGATTTCACCTCGGTCATTCGGGTTGTCTGTCATGACGCCACCAAGCGCGCCATAAGGAATGTTAATTGCTGTGTACGCTGTCATCAACAAAGCATAAGTAATGTAGGCGTACAATACCTTGCCAGATTCATTTAAATCAGGCGTGGTAAAAGCCACTACGGCTAAGAAACAGTAAGGAATAGCGATCCAAATTAAGTAAGGTCTGTATTTTCCCCAACGAGTTTGGGTGCGGTCCGCAATTCCCCCCATGATGGGGTCGGTAACCATATCGAACAACCTTACCACCAACATCAGTGTGCCCGCTACCGCCGCACCAATACCAAAAACATCGGTATAAAAGTACATCATGAAGTTTAAGACCACTTGAAAAACAATATTGCTGGCGGTATCTCCAAGCCCGTATCCGATTTTTTCCTTCAGTGTTAGGTTATTCATTTTTTTATCATTGATTAGTGAGTAAGTCTTATTGTAAAAAACACAAACTTACTGGCTCCTGTGTTGATGCACCAAGTTATATTGATCACATCAAAGCAACAGATAAACAGCGATGCAGGAAAAACGTCAACTGAGCTGAGGCTCTTGGCATTCTCGACTTTAAGCAACGCACATAAAAAACATTGGCCTACTAGGCAAAAGCGCAATCACCTAATAAACAGAGCTTAATCACTGACACCGTTAGCACACTAAAGGCATTTAGCCACCGCCTATCTCAACATCAAGTGTTTCAAAGCACTGACATATCAAGCTGGCAATGTAAAAGTAGTGCATCAGCAATGCAGGTCAAGCTCGCAAGTACAAAAATGTGGTTAATTCAAGGGCTGACTTATAAGGCTTCTTAGCCAACAGACACATATAGTCATATTAACCACATCATGAACGATAATACAAAATGAACACAACAGCCAGCAAACTGATAGTTCAATCGAGTCTGAATTTTTGCAGCTAATGAGTACTCAAGGTGTTCCAAGTTGAAGTTTCGAGCTTCAATGCACAGTATGGTTTAAAACAATAAAGTGTGTCTTCTCTGTAAATTCATAATCGAAGGCGCTTATAATAAGTTGTTGTAAGATTGCAGATGGGGCATCTTGAGGTTTACGTTTTGCGGTAAAAACAACAACGGTTAATTTTAAAAACGAACGACTTACAAACCAACACCAATCAAGTGTTGGAAAATACTAATTTCAAAAAAAGGCTTTGGGTTTTGGAAAGTCGCCACTGATAACAAGACACTAAATTATGCAAAAACTAATTACACTCTTACTGTTGATATTTACTCAAATAGCCATCGCTGACCAAACCATTGACCGTTATGGAATGTTGCCAGAAATTCAAAAAATGGTTATGTCACCCAATGGCGAAAGGGTGGCATTTCGACTGGTAGATAGTAAACGAGATTTGATTTCAATAGTGTCCATGAATCCACCGACCCCTCTATCAAGCTTTGGTGTATCAAATGTTAAGCCACGTAACATTAGTTTCATAGATGAAAATAATTTGTTTCTGAGTATTGCAGAGACAAAAAATTTGCCCGGTTTCAGTGGTGACTTTGAAATGTCACTTGGCACCACTTATAACATTAAAAAGAAAAAGTACAGCCAGCTACTCACTCCTGGGGAAAACGACGTTTATGCCGCACAAAGCTCACTCGATAGAATTATAGGCGTCTCACCCGATGGCAAGTATGTTTACATGCCAGCGCATTCAGGTGAACCCACGTATGTCATGGGTCAGCAAGTTGAACCTCCCATGTCATTGTTTAAAGTGCAAATTGGCGGTAAAGGCCGTCCACGTGTTTATAAACGTGGTAAAGGCAATGCTTTAGATTATTTTGTCGCGCAGGATGGTCGTGTCTTAGCCAGAGAAACCTACAACGACAGCAATGACATTCACAGCCTTCATGCTTACCATGGGAAAAAATCGGTTGAGGTTTTTTCAGAAAAAACACCCTATCCAACCAAAAGTTTTATTGGTGTTAGTGCGGACGAAAAGCACATATACATATTAGACAGCGACCCTCAGACTAATCGCTTGGCCATTTATACGCTGGCACTTGATGATGGAAAAATTGAAGGCCCTATTCATCAACGGAACGATGCAGACGTGGTTGACTACATTGCTGATCGACAACGAAAGTTATTAGGTCTGAGATACTCAGGCTTCACACCGTCTTACCATTTTTTTGACCCCGACCTAAACCAACGCGTTAAAACCATATTAGGCTCGTTCCCCAACCATTCAGTTTGGATTCATGACATTTCACATGACCATCACATATTGGTGCGAGTTGAAGGCCCGCAGGCAGTCGGAGATTATTACCTTTTCCCAAAGGGTCAAAAAGGTTCATTTATTATCAGCGCTCGCTCAAACATTTCGGACAACGAAATTCACCCAGTTACCCCAATTTCGTTTTCAGCTCGAGACGGTTTAAAAATACCGACCCTTATCACTGTGCCACGAGGCAAGATAGATGACTTAAAGAACTTACCGGCGATTATGATGCCCCATGGTGGACCAGCGTCCTTTGATAGCATTGGTTTTGACTTCATGGCCCAAGCCTTAGCTCAACAAGGCTACTTAGTAATACAACCACAGTTTCGTGGTTCCATGGGATTTGGTATAGACCATCAAACCGCAGGCTACGGTGAATGGGGGCGTAAAGCATTAGATGACTTAACCGATGCATTAGGCTTTTTTGAAAAACAAGGCATCATTGACCCAAGCCGTGTGTGTATTGTTGGCGCCAGCTATGGCGGATATTCGGCATTAGCAGGTGGTGCCTTTACCCCAGACCGATATAAATGCGTTGTCTCTATAAATGGCATTGGTAATTTATCAGACTTATTGAATCGAGAACGCAGTGAACGTGGTCGCACTAGCTCATCACTGGCATTTTGGCAGGCGCAGATTTTAGGCTTTGATGGAACCGACTTTGATATTGCTAAACAACGTTCACCAGAACTTGCAGCATCTGCATTTAAAGCACCGGTATTGCTTATTCATTCTGATCAAGACCAAAACGTACACCCAAGACAATCAATATCCATGTA
>CALJWL010000071.1 GCA_937974565.1 uncultured Arenicella sp. | reverse complement strand
GGTCTTTTTTATCTTTTCAACATCGACGACCTTGTCTTGAGGTGAGTAGATAAACAATTGGGGAGTGGTTATGTTGGTTTTATCTAAAGCCTCGACTTCATCCACCAAGTCAAGCATGGGAACAACGGCGTCCAATGGGTAACGCTCTGTCCAATACTGGGCGTGCTTCTCGCTTATTGGAGTAAAGCTGTTGTAATCGCCGTTTACCCATTTAGCGATCGTGAGCCCGAATGGCCAATTAATTATCTTGGCCGCTGAGCTTTTAACACCAAAATTCGGTGAAACCATTACATTGCTAGCGAACGATTCTGGCGGCAATTGAGACAGCAACCAAGTGGCCAGTGTTCCGCCCGTAGATGCGCTGACCATGATGACTTTGTTACCAATTTGCGTGCCTATTTTAAATGCCTCTAAAGCGTCTTTCTTCCAAGCGGACACGCTTGCATCGGTCATTGCGTCGTCTGACCGACCGTGGCCGGTTAGACGAGCGTAGAAAACATTTGCACCGATATGATCGGCTATCATTTCTGTGGTTGGGCTTAATTCTTGCCGAGATGCGGAAAACCCATGAAGGTAAATGAGTGAATACTCGGTTTTACGCTTTTGATTGCCGAACCAGCGAATGCTTTTTTCAGCACCATCCACAATATCAGTAAAGCGTGATTCATTCTTCAAAAGAGTTTGATCCAGTGAGTTAATGACCGTACTTTCTGAACTGAATGAACTGAAGGAAAAAAGGCTAATCGCAGCAAAAAGATGAAAAAATATGACGTTTTTCATGTCTGTACTCTTGAGACCGTATTTATTGACTGGCGAGTGATTCATAGTGGCCGCTGGTTTTGATGTTTACCTGATTGCAATATATTAAGGTCGCGTTTGCAGGCGTTGTGCATCTTTGTTAATGTTTGTGTACCCAATCTAACTAAACCACACGCCTTAAACAGGTTAAACGCCATGAAAAAAATTGGTAATACCCAACCATTTTGTCGATGGAACTCGATCTTGAAGTCATTGTTAATGTCTTTGTGCGTCGTTCTTCACGCTTTGCTCTTTTCTTATTCGGTTAGCGCTCAATCGATAGACAACATTCGTTGGAAAAGCGCCGAGCAGGTCAAACAAATTTTGGGGGAGCCGGTGCGCGTTCGAGGCCCCGTTGGCACACATGCTAACTACACCATGTGGGAATATTCTGATTTTACCGTGGCGTTCTCCAATGAGAAGGCATTCCACCTTTTCCGCAAAAACAGCTTAAAGAAAATTAAGTTGGAAGAAAACCGTTAAATGCCGTTATAGCTTAGTCTAATAAGAGGTTCTCAAGCACGGCTTGATAAACCTCCGACAGTTGTTCTGGTACATTGGCATCCACACACTCGTTTACCTTGTGGATAGTGGCGTTGACGGGGCCAAGCTCAACAACTTGTGCCCCGGTGGGCGCAATAAACCGACCATCAGAGGTGCCGCCACTGGTCGAAAGCGAAGCCTCAATGCCAAGTGTGCTTGCGATGGCTTTGCTGCAGGCATCAACCAGTTTGCCTTTCTCGGTTAAAAAGGGTAGCCCGTTTAACGTCCATTGAGTTTCGTAGCGCACACCAAGCTCATTTAGTACTTCGTTAACCTTGAATTGAATTTGCTTAAAATCAATTTCTGTTGAGTGACGAAGGTTGAAAGTAATGATCACCTCACCAGGAATAACATTGGTGGCCCCAGTACCGCCGGTAATATTCGAAATTTGAAAAGTGGTGGGGGGAAAGTAGTCGTTCCCTTGATCCCACTTGATATTTTTTAATGCGTTTATTACATCACCAGCGTGATGAATGGGATTGTCAGCTAAATGGGGGTAGGCCACGTGGCCTTGAGTACCCATAATGCTCAACACGCAGCCCACAGAGCCTCGCCTGCCGTTTTTTATAATGTCTCCTAGCGTGTTAGTGGAGCTGGGTTCACCAACAAGGCAATAATCAATTTTTTCACCCCTTGCTTCTAAGGCCTCAATCACTTTTACCGTGCCGCAGGTGGCTGGGCCTTCTTCATCAGACGTAATTAACAAGGATATGGAGCCTTTGTGATCAGGGTTTTCAGCCACAAATTTTTCAATGCTGGTGATGAAGGCGGCAAGTGAGGTTTTCATATCCGCAGCCCCACGACCGTAGAGTACGCCATTTTTGATGGTTGGCTCAAACGGCGCGGTATCCCAATGCTTTATTTCACCGCTGGGTACCACATCGGTGTGGCCTGCGAAGGTTAAGCAGGGTGACTGTGAACCTCGGCGCGCCCAAAAGTTTTGAACTTCTCCGTGGTGATCGGAAAAATTCATTACTTCCACTGTAAAACCACAAGCCTTGAGCCGTTTGGCCATTAATTTCTGACAGCCCGAATCCAGCGGCGTGATTGACGGTGCGGCTATAAGCGTTTTAGTAAGCTCGAGAGTGGGGTTGCTCATGAAATTGTCAGGCTGCGAAAAAGGTTGAAATGCACTCTTAGTAAAAGAAGGTCGAGTATCTATAAACGGGCGGTGTTTAATCCACACGCAACAAGTCATTTAAACCTGTTTTACTGCGTGTTTTAGCATCCACTTTCTTTACGATTACGGCACAGTACAAACTGTGGGTGCCGCATTTGCTAGGCATGGAACCTGACACGACAACAGAACCGGCGGGGATGCGCCCGTAACTGACGTTGCCTGTTTCACGGTCTAATATTTTGGTGCTTTGACCGATGTATACGCCCATGGAAATCACCGAGCCTTCTTCAACAACCACACCTTCCACAATTTCAGAGCGAGCGCCAATGAAACAATTATCTTCAATGATGACTGGGCCAGCTTGGATGGGTTCTAATACTCCGCCTATGCCCACGCCTCCAGATAAGTGGACATTTTTACCAATTTGAGCGCAAGAGCCCACGGTGGCCCATGTGTCGACCATAGACCCTGAGTCTACGTAAGCGCCAATGTTGACATAGCCAGGCATGACCACGACACCAGATGCAATGTATGAACCTTTTCTTACGGCCGCCGGCGGTACAACGCGAAACCCTTCGGCTTTGAAGCGGGCTTCGTCGTAGTCGGCAAATTTGGATGGTACTTTATCGAAGTAATTGGTTTCGCCGCCGGGCATAATTTCGTTGTCGCGTATGGCAAATGAGAGTAACACGGCTTTTTTTAACCATTGGTTAACGACCCACGCGCCATCCACTTTTTCTGCCACTCGTGCTTGACCGCGATCCAACATGTCAATGGCTGATTCAACGGCATTTCTAATGGCAGGGTCTACGCTACTTGGTGTGATTGACGAACGATTTTCAAACGCTTTGTCAATAATGGCTTGCAATTCAGTAGTCATGAGGGCTCCGATAAAGATTAATGGTGAACAGGATCAATGAGGTGATCGATATGTTTTTTTCGATGCGCGATTATCGTATATCGTGCGTGCGCACGCCATCATAGAATCGTTAAAAATATCGAAAAATAAACACTTGCTGGCCGATTTTCTGACGTTATGTTTTGCTTTTCGGTCTGCGGTCAAGCGCGCTGCAAATTTGTTGTTCTAGCTGAGTTAAAGTCTCAGGGTCGGTGACCGGTTTGTGATCACCGTGACGTATGTAAAAGACGTCTTCTGCCCTCTCGCCAAAGGTGGCCACCCTTGCACTTAGTAGAATCATATTATGTTCGCGAAGTATCACCGCGACATTATGCAGTAGGCTTGGCTGGTCTTGAGCGATCACTTCCATGGTGGTGTAGTCAGGGTGGTGAAACAGGAACTTAACTTGTGGTTTAATGGGGAAATGTTTCAGTGCGCGTGAGGTGGTTTTTCTCGATACGACTTCTGAGTCTTGCGGTTGTAAAATTAGCGCACGGAGCTTACTTTCTAAGTGACGCATGTAATGACGTTTCTGAGCAAGCTCAGATTCTGGTGCAACCGCGTTGAACGTGTATAACGCAAAACCATTATTGCTAAGCTGTAAGCGTGCTTCGATGATATTGAGTTGAAGTTCATCAAAAGAGCCGGTGACCTGAGTTAATAGGCGATTGGTTTCTGGTGCAAACACGAAAAACATATTCGCTTGCAGGCGCTCACTAAAGCGAACTGAAACCAAGGGCACATTAATTGCTGAGGATTTCATCAGGCTGCCAGCGTGCCACGCTATGTAATAGGGTTCATTCCGGATGAAGTAGTCATTAGGTAACGTGTCCCAAAATTGATTCAGCTCGGTTTCTTGCAATGCTTTTTCACCGTGCTGTTCACGTAGTAATTTAGTGGCCGCTGCCTTGTCGTCAGCAACGTGTTCTGCCGCGTTAATGGGTTGTGCTGCGCCTTGCCTAAGTACGGCTCTGGTGGCGGTATAAAGGTCAAGCAGCAGTTGACCTTTCCATGCGTTCCATACTTTAGGGCTGGTGCCACGTATATCCGCCAAAGTGAGCAGGTATAGGTTGTCAAGATGCTCTATGTCGCCAACAATTTCAGCAAACTCCTTGATGACTTCAGGGTCTGAAGTGTCTCGACGTTGCGAGAAATGAGACATGCGTAGGTGATTTAATACTAACCATCCGACCAATTTCGAATCATATTCACTTAGGCCGTGATTGATGCAAAACTCGTAAGCATCAGGCTCACCCAGCTCAGAATGATCGCCGCCTCGCCCTTTGGCAATATCATGAAACAAAGCGCTTAGGAACAGCCGTTCTGGTTTATATAGAGCCGATAATATCTGTGTTGCTATTGGGTACTCTTCTGGGTATTGGCGCAGTGAGACTAGGTTCTCTATTACTTTCAGTGTGTGCCCATCCACCGTATACACGTGAAATAAGTCATGCTGCATTTGGCCTACGATGGCACCAAAAGTCGGCAGGTAGGAGCCCAGCAGACCGTAAGCATTCATACGGGCAAGCGCGTTACTTAACCCAACGCCTTCATGTTCGAACAGCTTTAAGAACAATGTCTTAGCTTCAGTCTGATTGCGAAACTGGTTATTGATTAAATCCAGGTTTGCACGAATAGCCCTGATGGTGTCGGGGTGTATGTCGTCAATTTTGTGCTTTTGCATGAGCGTAAACAATTTGAGCATTTGCTCGGGTTGTTTGGCGAAAAGCTTAGGGTCGCGCGCCTGTATTAATTTGTTTCGTAGCTGAAAGTTCTCATCAATGTTACGACCAACGGCCAATCTAAATCGCTTGCTGTTTGATATTCGGTAATTCGATAGCAGCAGTTCATTCAAATATATGACGTCTTTAGCGGTACGATAAAATCGTTTCATTAACTGCTCAACAGCCAAATGTGTTTGGGTGTCATCGTAGCCAAACTCAGCGGCCAGTTGCCGTTGTGTATCAAATAAGAGGCGATCTTCATGCCGTTGAGTAATTAAGTGTAGCCCTGCTCGCATTTTCCACAAGATATTGCGCGCGCGAATTAGTAAACGATACTCATTGTCATTAATCAGTTCCCACTCGTTCATTTCTTTGAACGAGCGAACGCCATAATGACGATTGTATACCCATAAAATCGTTTGTAAGTCACGCAACCCACCGGGGCTTTCTTTGATGTTCGGTTCGAGAGAATAGGCGGTGTCCTGGTATTGGGCGTGTCTGGCTTTTTGCTCTTCAAGTTTGCCGTTATAAAATACGCTAGGGTTCCACGTGCGTACTCCGCGAATCTTATTATCGACGGTGGTGAATAAACCATCATGACCACACAAATGTCGTGCTTCCAAAAGGTTGGTCATGATGGTGATATCGCCGCGCGCCTCTTTAACGCAGTCTTTAGTGGATCTCACGCTGTGCCCAATCTCTAAACCAATGTCCCAAAGAAAACGAATAAAATGTTCTATAAAGTTGGTGGCGCCATCGTAATCATTATCACCAAGCAGAATGAGCAGATCAACATCCGATTTTGGGTGCAGCTCTCGACGTCCGTAACCGCCAACCGCAACAAGCTCTAACTCTTGTTGAGTCTCATGAGCTTGCGCCATGTGTATAAATTGGTCCCATACGATGATGATCAATTCGTCGATCATCCAAGTGAACTTTTTTACTAAATCAGCGGAAGAGACCCCTGCATTTTGATGCTCTTGTAGCAATAATAGCCCCGATTTAATTTTATCCTTAAACGGTTTGATCGGCAGGCTGTCGCCTGACGATTTACTCAGTTGATTTTTGAATAAAGTTGAATTAAGCAACTTGCTTTTGGCGAAGTGTTGCATAGGCTAAAAACTCGGTAGGCTGGATTTAAGGAAGTTGAGGCGGGTATTTCATCGTCAACCCTAATGTCAGTTGGATAGTAATGCCCAATAACAATTGAGTCGCTTTGGCTCAATATTGTTGTGATTCAACGGGGTGGCTTTCTATGGTCGCACTGCGCCGTCAGAATCGGTTAAAATCTCGTAGCCATCGCTGGTTACAAGTATGGTGTGTTCCCACTGGGCTGAAAGGGAGTGGTCACGAGTTACCACAGTCCAATTATCAGAGAGCAAGCGGGTTTCTTTACGGCCAGCATTAATCATAGGCTCGATGGTGAACGTCATACCTTCTACCAGTTCCATGCCAGTGTTAGGGCGGCCATAATGTAATACTTGAGGGTCTTCGTGAAATACTTTACCAATGCCATGGCCGCAATATTCACGTACCACCGAAAAATTGTTGCTTTCGGTGTGCTGTTGTATCGCATGGCCAATATCGCCAAGCCGAACACCTGGCTTCACCATATCAATGCCCATTAGCATGGCTTCTTTGGATATCTCGGACAGCCGTTTTGCTAGGATACTCGGTTTTCCAACGTAATACATTCGACTGTTATCACCGTGATAACCCTCTTTAATCACGGTAACATCGATATTGATAATGTCGCCTTTCTTTAGTTTCTTTTCACTTGGGATACCATGGCAAATCACGTGGTTTACGGAGGTGCAGATGGATTTTGGGAAACCGCGATAATTAAGTGGGGCCGGAATGCCACCTTGCTCATTAACAATATAATCGTGGCATATTGTGTTTAGCTCGTCGGTTGTCACTCCCGCAACAACGTGTTGGTCGATCATGTCCAACACTTCGCTGGCTAAGCGGCCAGCAACGCGCATTTTCTCTATTTCTTCTGGTGTTTTAATTGATACAGTCATGGCGCTTTGCTTGAAAGGTTCTAACGTTCTTGATTTTGTTATCGCTTATTGTAACAAATACTGTCGCCTAAGTGATCTTACTCGCCGACATAAGTGTTTAGTCTGTAGAATATGATCGTAACTTTACATCGGGCGGGCGCGATCCAGTGGCCTTGCGTGCAGTCTTGATGCTTGAATGCAAAGCTGTCGCCAGTCACCAAGTTCGGGTAGAGCGATGTGGCGAATATGAAACTCTGGGCCAAATTCGCCATCGGATCGCCAATATGGGTGATCTAAGCGCATTGGCACTTCCACTGATACATTTTTCAACGTCTCAATGCGACTTGCTCGTTGCCTTACGTTTTCCATGATTTGTTTGAAGCCCATAATCCTATCTGGCGCAGTTGTAGGGCTGTAAATTGCCAACCCCCGGCGTGCATCTGCGAGTTCTGTGTCTCTAAGTAGAGAAACGAGGCGTCGAGGCCAGTTAAGTTGCTTCACGGCAAACTACTCCTGTCTAAATAATGGCGAGAATATGCAGTGTTTGCGTAACAGCGTGATCTATTCATGCCGTCATGAAGCAACTTGCTTTTTAGAATTTTATTGGATTTCAAGGATTCAGGGCAATAAATGTTGTTGCGAAAATGGGGGTGTGGTATAAACGCGCCTCAACTTAAATCATCCGTTTATCACTATTGTTTGCTGGGTGCTTTTTATTGTTTTAAGTGTCTGTTTTTTAACGATATTGAGAGATTGATTATTCAGTTTCTTTTTCGTTCAAACCTGTTTATTCTTGTCGAAGTACTCGACAAGCAGGTTTGGAGAGATAACGTTAGATTACATGCATGCGATAAGGAGTTAGTGAACTAGATAGAGCGGATTTGTCATAACCCGTACAATTTGGAGTACACATGTCAAACGTTACTATGCGCCAGATGCTTGAAGCAGGCGTACACTTCGGCCATCAAACTCGTTACTGGTCACCTAAAATGCGCCCGTTTATCTTCGGAGAGCGCAATAAAATTCACATCATCAACCTTGAAAAGACTTTGCCAATGTTCAATGACGCGTTGAACTATGTCGGTAACGTAGTTGGTAATGGTGGCTCGGTCATGGTTGTTGGTACTAAACGTTCGGCTGGTAAGCTTGTTAAAGAAGCCGCTGAACGTGCTGGCACACCGTACGTTAACCATCGCTGGTTGGGCGGTATGTTGACTAATTTCAAAACAGTTAAGAATTCAATTCGTCGCTTAAAGGAGCTTGATACCGCTTTGGTTGAAGGCAGTAATGCTCGTTTGGGCAAAAAAGAAGCGTTGATGCAAGAGCGTGAGCGCATCAAATTAGAGCGCAGTTTGGGCGGCATAAAAAATATGCCGGGGTTGCCCGATGCCTTATTTGTGATTGACGTTAAATCAGAGTACATCGCTGTTTCAGAAGCCAATAAATTAGGCATCCCTGTCATTGCTGTTGTTGATACGAACTGTGTTCCTGATGGCGTTGATTACGTTATTCCTGGAAACGATGATGCCATTCGGGCGATTGAGTTGTATACAAACGCTCTTGCCGACACCATTATTGAAGCGCGTAGCGCTGCTCAAGTTCGCCCTGCTGTGTCAGAAGGCGATGCCAATGAATACGTTGAAGTAACGGAAGAGGTGGCTCATGTTGAAACTGAAGCACCTGTTGAAGCGCCAGCTGCGGCAGCAGAAGAAGCACCGGCAACTGAAGAAGCAGGTGACTCATTGACTGAGATAAACGGCATTGGACCTGTTATTGAAGGAAAATTGAAAGCCATGGGTATTCACACTTTCCAACAAATTGCTGACTTGACTGTGCAAGACGTTGAACGTATTGATGGCGAGCTAAACTTCAAAGGTCGTATTGATCGCGAAGAATGGATATCTCAAGCTAAAGAAAAAGTAGCGTAGCATCTTACAGTAAATCTAAGGGCAATGAATTATTAGAAATGCGTTGCCCTTAGATCGCTCTATGAAACATAACCTTTTATTTTATAGGTGACACCATGGCAATTACTGCCTCATTAGTAAAAGAATTACGCGAGCGTACTGGCGCTGGCATGATGGAATGTAAGAAAATGTTGACCGAAACTGACGGTGACATCGAAGCAGCCATTGAAGAGTTGCGTAAGCGTGGCGCAGCACAAGCAGACAAGAAAGCGGGTCGAGTTGCGGCTGAAGGCACCATCGTAACGTTGGTTGAAGGTTCGACCGGTGTGGCGGTTGAGGTTAATTCTGAGACTGACTTCTCAGCGAAGGATGAATTTTTTGTTGCGTTCGCTAAACAAGTGGCTCAAGCGGTTTTGGCTAATAAACCTGAAAGTATTGAAGCATTAGCGAACTGCACTGTAGATGGTGGTGAAACGGTTGAAGCGGCTCGCCAAACATTGATACAAAAAATCGGTGAAAACATCACTGTGCGTCGTTTTCAAGTAGTTGAAGCGGGCGACGGTGAGGTTGTTGGTGCTTACCAGCACGGCAACAAAATTTCAGTGTTAACCTTGGTTAATGGCGGCAGTGAAGAGTTAGCCAAAGACGTTGCGATGCACGTTGCTGCCAGCAAGCCGGTGTGCGTTTCAGCGGATCAAGTGCCTGCAGATTTGTTGGCGAAAGAACGTGAAATTTTCTCAGCTCAAGCTGCTGAGAGTGGCAAACCTGCTGAGATTATGGAGAAAATGGTTGAAGGCCGTATCCGTAAATACTTAAACGAAGTCACTTTGCTTGGGCAAGCGTTTGTTAAAGACCCAGACCAAACCGTTGAAAAACTATTAAAGTCTGCTGGTGCGGAAGTGGCTCAGTTTGTACGTTACGAGGTTGGTGAAGGCATCGAGAAGAAGGAAGATGACTTTGTCAGCGAAGTAATGGCACAAGCAGGTAAAGCGTAACGCTTTATTTTAGTCATACAGTGCCGGCTCTAGTATCTTGAGGTCGGCACTTTTTTAAAGAGTTTAAGTGAACACTTTAAGCTCTTTGAATAAATAGACACGTGGTTTTTATTGAACAAGCACAACTATTTTAAGAGGGCTTCCGGCAATGGCAAACGATTCGAATTCTAACAATCAAGACGTTAGTGAGTCCGAAAACGGTTATCGGCGCATTCTGTTAAAACTCAGTGGTGAAGCCCTTGCAGGAAATGAAGGTGATAGCAAGTTCGGTATAGATGCGCAGACACTCAATGGTGTGTGTCGAGAAATTGCAGCGGTTATTGAGTCAGGAACACAAGTTGCCATTGTTGTTGGTGGTGGAAATTTCTTTAGAGGAATCTCGGCTTCTGAATCAGGGATAGAACGAGCGACAGCCGATTATATTGGCATGCTGGCTACGGTTATGAATGCACTGGCTATTCAACAAGGTTTGAAGCAAATTGGAATTGGTGCGCGAGTTCAGTCAGCCATACCCATTTCTCCGGTGTCTGAGCCCTATGTTAGGTTAAGAGCATTAAAACATTTGAATTTGGGGCGCGTTGTTATTTTTGCTGCGGGCACAGGCAACCCTTATTTTACCACTGATACGGCGGCCAGTTTACGTGCCGCAGAGATCAATGCGGATGTCTTAGTGAAAGCCACTAAGGTGGATGGTGTGTATGACTCTGATCCGCTGAAGAACGCAGAAGCGGTGCGTTACAGTCAAGTGACTTACGATGAAGTGTTACAGAAACGTTTGGGCGTGATGGACGCTACGGCAATTGCCTTATGCAGAGATAACAACATGGAAATGCGGGTTCTATCGATCAGCGAAGAAGGCGCATTGACTCGGATGGCTAAAGGCGAAAGCATCGGCACAACCATAACCAGTTCATAGTAACGCAACTGGGTTGCGTTCTTTGAAATGGCAGCGGTTTGATAGGTTGAGGCGTGTCAAAAGCTTCTTTTTATTTCACGTAAAGCATTTTTGTGTGGGTTAAAAACCCTCTTCTTTGGCGTTGGAAACGAAGTTGTTAGGCGTTTATTAGCGGCCAATTTTTGCGGATGGCGCTCGTCGTCGCTAACTGTTAACATCTCGCGGTAGAATGTTAAGCCGCTCTGGCAAGAGCATCGGCCGTTGTTGTAATAGTATTGGTTGTTTATGACCGGTTTTATGCTGACATTAAATACTTTTCAAAGTAAAAAAAACGAAACTGGGCAAGTAATAGCCTAAGAGCAACATGATAGATGATATTTTGAAAGACGCTGAACAGCGCATGCAAAAGAGTATTGAATCAATGCGTGGAGACATGGCTAAGATCCGCACTGGCAGAGCTTCTCCGGCGTTGATTGAACACTTAATGGTGGATTATTATGGTAGCCCGACACCAATAAATCAGGTGGCCAATATCACTGTTCAGGACGCCCGCACATTGGGTGTACAGCCTTGGGAAAAACCGATGGTCCCGGTGGTTGAAAAAGCCATTATGGAAGCTAACTTAGGTTTAAACCCAATGACCGCAGGTGAGCTAATTCGCATTCCGTTGCCGCCGTTAACCGAAGAACGTCGGAAAGAAATGGTGAAGGTGGCTGCATCAGAGGGTGAAAATGGCAAAATTGCCATACGGAATATTCGCCGTGATGCAAACAGTGATTTCAAATCCTTATTGAAAGACAAAGAAATCACTGAAGACGATGATAAACGTGCTCAGGATTTGGTGCAAAAGTTGACCGATAAATACGTCTGTGACATTGATGACATTGTAAAAGAAAAAGAAGCCGAAATTCTCACGGTATAGCTATCTGAAATAAGCACTGTTGAGTTAATTCGCCAATAAGTAAAACGCCCAATATGTGACAACATAGCTCACTTCTTTTATGCGACTTGATGGGTATGAAATTGGCTGTGTTGTGATTTGCAGTTACGCCAAACTCATTCATGATGCATGTGCAAGTCATTTTTGAAGTATGCTTCAGCTTAACTATGAGCGTCAACACGAGCAATGCTGAGTTGCATTGCTGGACATGAGCAATCACCATGTTAACAACCCTAAAAGCTATTTTTTCTTTGCTGAGCGCTAAATTTAGAAAGAAAAAGAGTAAGCCGCTGTCTATCATTACGCCTAAACCAGCGCATGTAGCGGTAATCATGGATGGGAATGGGCGCTGGGCAAATTCTCAAGGCCTAAGCCGTGTGGCGGGTCATAAGCGAGGAGTGGAGGCGGTCAAAAACTTGATTAAAGGTTGTTTGCATCACGAAATCTCGTATCTAACAATTTTTGCTTTCAGCAGTGAAAATTGGAATCGCCCCGAGACAGAAGTTAATGCCTTAATGGATTTGTTGATGGGAGCGTTAGAAAATCAGACCTCTAAATTGGATGAGAACGGCATTAAGTTGCGTTTAATTGGTGATCTAAGCCGCTTTGATTCGAGAATTCAGCGTTTGGCGGCTGAGTCCATGACGGCCACGCAAAATAACTCTTCACTTACTCTGAATGTGGCGATCAATTATGGCGGGCGCTGGGACCTATTACAGGCCACGAAGAGTATTGTTGGTAAGATAAGGTCAGGGGAGTTGCAAGAGGCCGACCTTAACGAAGATACGATAAGTGCTGAGTTAAGCACGGCAGGGCAGCCCGACCCGGACTTTTTTATTCGCACCAGTGGCGAGTACCGCATTAGCAATTTTATGCTTTGGCAGGCCGCGTATTCGGAATTTTATTTCACGGACGTATTATGGCCAGATTTTGACGAAAGCGCGTTTACCGGGGCTTTGATGAAGTTTACTAATCGAGATAGGCGGTTTGGAAATGCGGTTGACAAGGTTGATGAAAAGAGTGCCTAAAAGAGGCTCGATACACAGGGGTTGGTTGACAATTCGTTTTTAAATCGAGATAGTGCCTAAGCTCGATTGAATGGCGATTGCCATAGACCCTAACTTAAGTTGCAATGCTTTACGGTGAGTACACCAGAGGGCTTAGAGACACACTATGCTTAAACAAAGAATCATTACCGCTGTCATCTTGATCGCAATGTTGCTGGCCGCTTTGTTTGCTAAAAACCCCCTGTACTGGCAAGTCTTCATTGGAGTCGCTTTACTGGGAGGATTTTACGAATGGCTTCGTTTTTGCCAGATCGAAAATGTTCTGCATAAGCTTCTATCTTGTACAGTTTTTGTGGTGACCGGTTATTTTTTGCATGCCGGTTACGTGAGTTTTGGGGTTGCCGTTCCGTTGGTTTGTCTGCTTTGGTTGGCGTTACTGGCGTTTACGTTATTTGATGTGCTCACGTTCTTTCATTTTAAATGGATCAAGTTGTTGATAGGCTTGATTACACTTGCCACAGCGGGTTGGTTGATTGTTGAATTTAAAAAGATGGATGATGGCCCCCTTTGGATTATTTATTTCTTTTTATCAGTGGTTGCAGCTGATGTTGGTGCTTACTTTACGGGTAAACAATTTGGTAAAACAAAGCTCGCGCCCAGCATCAGCCCAGGTAAAACGGTAGAAGGATTTTTGGGTGGTTTGGCTTTGGTGGCACTGATATTTATCCCGCTTATGTTCTTGCGGTTTTCCAGTGGTGTAGCATTGGCTTTATTGCTTACGGTTATGTTGACCGCCGTGGTGTCAGTGGGTGGGGATTTGTTTGAGAGCAAATTAAAACGCCATGTTGGTTTGAAAGACAGCAGTCAAATTTTGCCTGGTCACGGCGGTATTTTAGACCGAGTGGACAGTCTGATGGCCGGTTTACCAATCTTTGCTCTAGGTCTAGTTTTGTTAGGCTTTCTGAGCTAATTTTATGACCGCTGATTACTCAAAACTATGATGCAAGCCATTACGATTCTCGGCTCCACGGGCTCAGTTGGTAAAAGCACCTTGGACGTAGTCTCTCGCCACCCGACTAAATTTAAAGTTGCGGCATTAACGGCTAACAATAATCATGAATTACTGTTAGAGCAGTGTGTTGTCTTTCAACCTGAATTGGTAGTTATGGTGTGCGACCAAGCCGCAAGCAACCTACAAGCATCGTTAAAAGTTAAAGGTTTATCGCACATTCAAGTTGAGAGTGGGGTCGATGCTTTGATCAATGCGGCCGTAACTCCAAGTTGCGACACGGTGATGTCAGCAATTGTGGGCGCGGCGGGGCTGCTGCCCACATTAGAAGCGGTCAGAGCGGGCAAACGCACTCTTATTGCTAATAAAGAACCGTTAGTAATGACCGGTGATTTGTTCATGCGAGAAGCTAAGCGCAGTGGTGCTTCTGTGTTGCCGATTGACAGTGAACACAACGCTATTTTTCAATGCATGCCACAAGATCAGACTAAAAAAGGTGTAAGAAGGCTTCATTTAACCGCATCTGGTGGGCCGTTTCTTGGGCGTGTATGGTCTGAGTTGGCTAATATCACTCCAGAGCAAGCGTGCGCTCATCCAAATTGGTCGATGGGACAAAAAATTTCAGTGGATTCGGCGACCATGATGAACAAAGGGTTGGAGCTGATCGAAGCAACAGCTTTGTTTAATATTCCCGCAAACAACGTGGAGGTAGTGGTGCATCCACAAAGCATCATACATTCGATGGTTGAGTATTTGGATGGTTCTTTTTTAGCGCAACTCGGGGCGCCTGATATGCGCATTCCCATTGCGCATGCACTTAGCTGGCCTGAACGTATTGAATCAGGTGCTGCAACGTTGGATATTACCGAAATTGGTAAACTTAACTTTCAACGCCCCGACATGGTTAACATGCCATGTTTGAGGTTGGCGCGAGAGGCAGCGGAGCAAGGTGGGGCACTGCCCATCGTGCTAAACGCATCGAATGAAGTAGCCGTCGCTGCTTTTTTGAATAAAGAGATCCCATTTACAAGCATAGCCAATGTGATCTCTAATACTATGCAGGCGTTGTCTGACTTGGCTGTGGATGACTTGGAAAGCGTATTAAACATTGATAATGAAGCTCGAGTGGTGGCCGCCAGGGCGCTAGACTCGGCAAGTTGGTAGATTGGGTTTTGTTCTGGCTGTGTGGCACATTGTGTGCTTAGTCTGCTAAATTCAGTGTGATTGGTGGATATTAAACGAGCGTATCAGGCGCCACGATAACAATGGGTTTTTTATACAGTGTAGTTGGGTTTTTAATCGCCATTGGTGTATTGGTGGCAGTACACGAATTTGGGCATTACTGGGTGGCGCGCAAGCTGGGTGTCAAGGTGTTGCGCTTTTCGGTGGGGTTTGGTAAACCGTTATGGAAAAAAATTGCCGGGCCAGATAATACCGAGTACGTGATTGCCGCTCTGCCGTTGGGCGGTTACGTAAAAATGTTGGGTGAAAATGACCCCGATACGCCAGTCAACCCTGAAGAGCGACATCGAGCATTTGACAACCAGCCAATTTGGAAACGCAGTCTGATTATTTTAGCTGGCCCAGGAATCAACTTCTTATTTGCCATTGTTTTGTTTACGATGCTTGGTTTGCAAACTGTTGAACGTTTAGACACAGTGCTTGGTAAAGCCCCAGAGGAGTCGGCCCTTTATAAAGCCGGTGTGCGCGAAGGCGACCGTATGCTCGCTGTTAATGGTCGATCGGTGGATTACTTGGCGCATCAGCAGCTGTACATCATGAACCAAGTGTTGCAAGGGAATACGATTGAAATGGATATTTTGTCGGGCGCAAAAAAACGCACTCTGCAAATTGAGACCAGCGATATTCCTATTTACAACATTAGCCCAGGCAGTATGATGTACCAACTTGGTATTTCCCCTCCTTCGTCGCCGATCAGCAGTGAAATAACGCTAATTTCACCTGATTCACCGGCGCAAAAATCGGGTATTCAGGTCGGTGATAAAGTGATTGCCATTTCAGGCAAACAAGTGAGGTTTTGGCGCGATCTATCAGACCTAATCGCGCCTAACGCTGGTAAGCAAATCAAAGTGACAATTGACCGACTCGGCGAGACAATGCAGTTTGACATCACTCCAGAGGCCAAAACGGTCAATGGCAAAGAAGTTGGCACCATTGGTATAGGCACAAAAACCACACCGTACACCGATGATCAGTTTATTCACGTTAAGCGCAGCTTAGGTTCCGCATTTCTTGAGGGTATAGATCAAACTTGGCAGATGTCTAGTGTTACTCTGAGAATGTTGGGGAAAATGTTGACCTTGCAGGTATCACACAAGAATGTTAATGGCCCAATTATGATCGCGAATGTGGCCGGTCAAGCAATACAGCTCGGTTTGGATTATTACATCCATATTTTAGCCGTTATCAGCATCAGTCTTGGGGTAATGAATCTATTGCCAATACCTATATTAGACGGTGGGCACTTACTTGTTCACCTTGTTGAGGGCGTGGCTGGGAAACGCGCGGCTGAAAACTTTTTCGCTATTGGACAACGTGTCGGTGTTTTTATGCTTCTCGGCATAATGGGACTCGCTTTTTATAATGATATTTTTAAACTATTGAATTAGAATTCACGCTTAATCGCCGCTGTTTGAGGAATACATAATGCTAACAAAAAAGATTGTCGCAAGTGCGTTGATGGTTGCTGCCATAGTCACAGCCCCCGTGGTCACCATGTTGCCCGCTGCGTCTTTTGCACAAACTGGCGCTAACCAATCGTCATTTCTAGTCAACGATATTCGTATCAAAGGTCTGCAACGGATCTCTGCTGGGGCGGTATTTAACTTGTTGCCGGTGAAGGTGGGTGATACGTTTTCTGTTAACCAATCATCTGATTTGATTCGAGAGCTTTATAAAACGGGGTTTTTCAAAGATATACAGCTTGCAGCGCAAGGCAATGATATCGTAGTGACGGTGGTCGAATATCCGTCAATTGCGCAAATTGAGTTTGCTGGTAATAAACTCATTAAAGAAGAATCCCTGAGAGATGCGTTATCTGGTAATGATTTTGTTGAAGGCCGAGTTTATCAGCCGAATGTGCTGGACCAAGTTAAACAGGAGTTAAAACGCCAATACCTCAACCAAGGTAAGTATAATGCTCAGGTTGGCACTGAAGTAACGGAGTTGCCGCGCAATCGAGTCAAAGTTAAATTGCACGTAAAAGAAGGCCCAACCGCAAAAATCAAAAAAATTAATATCGTTGGCAACGACTTTTTTAGCGATAAAATGTTGATGCGTGAATTCGAATCAGCCGATGGTAAGCCGTTTTGGAAGTTTTGGGGTTCGGAAGACCAATATTCACGTGAAAAACTCTCAGGCGACTTAGAAACGCTTCGAAGTTTTTATCAAGACCAAGGTTTTTTAGATTTTGAAATCGTTTCTAACCAAGTTACCATTTCACCTGAGAAAGACGGTATTTTCGTTACGGTTAACGTTAATGAAGGCGAACGTTATACGGTGTCTCAGTTTGTTTTAAACGGGCGTTTAATTGTCCCTGAAGCTGAGCTTTTGCCGTTTGTTTACATTGCACCTGGGCGCACCTACTCAAGGCGCGATGTCGATAACACCGTAGAAATAATTCAAAGCCGCTTGGCGGAAGAAGGCTATTCATACGCTGAGGTGGTGCCGGTGCCCGACGTTGATCGTGAGAACAACACCGTGGCGTTCTCCATTAATATCAAGCCTGGTCGTCGTGTTTATGTGCGGCGTATTAATGTGGTTGGTAATTCCTTGACCAACGACAGTGTGATTCGTCGCGAATTACGTCAAACTGAAGGTGCGGCGTTTTCTCCTAGCCGCGTAGAACGATCAAAAATACGTTTACAACGACTGAGCTTTTTTGATGAAGTGGAAATTGAAACGGTTGATGTTGCTGGCCGTGAAGACCAAGTTGATTTGGAAGTTGTGGTTAAAGAACGCCCTACAGGAAGTTTCTTGTTCGGTTTAGGGTTCTCGGGCGATAATGGCGCTCTAATTCAAGCCAGTGTGTCACAAGCGAATCTGTTTGGCACTGGTAATCAGTTGAATTTTGGCGTGCAGCGATCCGATTTTATTGAATCCATTACACTTCAGTATACGAATCCGTATTACAGTAAGAGCGGTATTAGCCGAACCATTGGCCTAAGTAGTCGCAGTATTGATGCGGCAAGAGCCAACACATCCGCTTTTCTAACCGACACAATATCGTTGAATTTGAGTTATCTGTTTCCGATAAACGAGAGCAATTCATTTTCGTTGGGTGCTGGGTTTGAGCGTATTGATTTAACATCGGCATTTTCATCAGTGCGACCAGTACGTGAGTTTATCGAGCAAAACCCCGATAATGACTTGTTTACCCTCACGGCGGCTTTTGCTCACGACACGCGAGACAGTATTTTGTACCCAACTTCAGGAAAGAGCATTCGTTTATCGACAGAGCTTACAACTCCAGGCAGTGATTTGGAGTACTTCAGAGTGAATCTGGATTCCGCCTTTTATTACCCCATTACTCGCAAAGCAGCTTTCAAAGTTGGCCTAGACATCGCTTACGGTGATGGCTACGGCGACACTGAAGGTTTGCCATTCTTCAAAAATTATTTTGCAGGTGGTTCTAGATCAGTTCGTGGTTTTGAAGCGCGTTCGCTTGGCCCCATTGATGATCCTGATAGTGCGTTCCCTCAACCATTTGGTGGCGCTAAACGAGTTTTGTTTAATAGTACTTTGTTTTTACCAATTGGCGATGGCGCACTTGATAAACGTTTACAATTATTTGTTGATGGCGGGCAAGTATTTTCTAACGAAGAGGACATCGAGTTTGATGAAATTCGTTTTTCAGCGGGTGTCGGCTTTAACTGGATTTCTCCGGTGGGCCCACTTTCGATCAGTTATTCAGTGCCTCTTAATGAAGAAGAGGGTGATGAAGTAGAGAAATTTCAATTTAGTGTTGGCCAATTAATTCAATAGGTCACCCTAAGTTTTGTTGAAAAAGATAAAAACAACGCTTGGCTACAGCGTTACAGAAAATTTAGGTCACTGCACTGCGTTAGTTGGCTGATATAATGGTGACATTATTAAGTTCTGTGTTGGGTTGTAGCTTAATGACACAATATAAAATATTATTAAAACTAGGTATAAAGATGTTTAAAAAGAGTTTATTGCTACTGCTGGTCATTGTTGGTGGATCAGTGACTGGTGCGGCTTCAGCGCAACAGCTTAAAATTGGTTATTTTGACAACCGAGAAGTACTGGAAAATTTGCCGTCGTTGCAAAAAGAAAGCCAGAAGTTACAAGCCGAATTCGAACCTAAAGAAAAGGAAATGAATGATCTGGCGACTGAACTTCGCAAGTTGCAAGAAGACATTCAAAAGAATCAGGGTACTGTGTATACCGCTGAACAAGTACAAGCGAAAAGCCTTGAATATCAAAGCAAGCGTCAGCAGCTTGAACTAAAAAAAGGTGATTATGATCGTCTTCGTCAGGCTAGAAATAATCAGACATTAGCCAAGATTCAATCGCAAGTTCAAGAGGAAGTGGCTAAGATCGCTAAAGAAGAAAATTACGATTTAATTTTGCATACGGGTGTTTTTATCGCTAGCTCGAAAGTGGATATTACACAAAAGATCTTACAACGCATGGCGTCCAAGTAAAAATTTTGTCGCAAGTGTCACTTCTATGTCACAACTTTTGTCAGACTGTTGTAAAATCCAGTTCGTTTTTTTAACCCGTAAATCCAGCAATTGCTGAGTTATTTACTTCTGAAACTAAATAGGAAGCTAAGTTAAGTGGCACTTTACGACATTCATCAAATAAAGAACCTTTTACCTCATCGCTATCCATTTCTATTGGTTGATCGTGTAATCGAAGCGGTTCCAGAAGAGCGCATGGTGGCGTTGAAAAACGTGACGTATAACGAACCTTTTTTCAATGGTCATTTTCCCGCTCGGCCAGTGATGCCTGGGGTGTTAATTGTCGAAGCTTTAGCGCAAGCCGCCGCTTTGATGGCCAGCCATGGGCGTGATGATATAGACATAGAAAATCGCATTTATTATTTCACGGGCATTGACCGCGCACGGTTTAAACGCCCAGTTGAGCCAGGTGACCAATTGATATTTGAGGTTGAATTGGTCAGAAAAATAAAGAACATGTATAAATGTAAAGGGGTTGCAAAAGTAGAGGGTTCTGTGGCGGCATCTGCAGACCTTATGTTTACGTTTAAAGACCTTTAACCTTTGATGTTTCTGGGCGTTTAGATAGGTCGTTAATATTAAATACGCCCGTGTTTTTTAAGAGCATGCTTCTAAAGTCACTCAAAACTGTATTGTGAGTGGTGTTCATTAGTTGATTGTTTAATGATCTCTTTCACGGAACTTTAATTTAATCGATAGGGCTACTTTTCACATGGCTGTAAATATTCATTCAACCGCGGTAGTAGAAACTGGCGCCGAACTCGGTGAAAACGTAACCATTGGGCCTTATTCAGTCGTCGGTTCAAATGCAAAAATCGGTGACGGCACACGTCTAGATCCTCATGTGTTTATTGATGGTCATACGACTCTGGGTAAGAATAACCGAGTGTATTCTTTTACCTCTATTGGCGGTGACCCTCAATCCGTTTCTTATAAGGACGAACCTACGTTAACGGTGATTGGTGATAATAATGTTTTTCGTGAAAACATTACCGTTAACCGTGGCACTATGGTTGATGAAGGAATCACCCGTATTGGCGATAATAATTTGTTCATGGCGCATGTGCATATCGCTCATGATTGTCGTTTGGGTTCTAATTTACTGTTTTCCAATAATGCCAGCCTTGCGGGTCATGTACGTTGCGGTGATCACGTAGTGTTGGCTGGCTATACATTAATTCACCAGTTCGTGAACATTGGCGAATACAGTTTTTGTGGTGTTAATACCTATTGCACTTTGGATATTCCTCCTTTTATGCTCGTGGCCGGTGATCGAGCAATAACGCATGGTATTAATGTTCGTGGAATGCGCAGCCGTGGTTTTGAAGATAAAGAGGCTTTGCTTGAGCTTAAACGAGCCTACAAAGTGATTTATCGTTCAGGGCACACAGTGGCTGGTGCGCTTGAGGTATTGGAATCGGCCGCCGCTGAAGAAAGTAAAGGAGTCAATTGTGCAGAGGTTCGAAGACTGGTTGACTTTATCAAATCGTCCAAACGTGGCGTGATTAGATAACTCATGGACAGTAAACTTATTGAAAGATTAGTTAAATAAAACATGTTCGTTTTCAGTATGGCGAAAACGCTGATCCTTAAACTTCGTGACAGAGCTTTTCTTGACCGGTGTGTTAATCGAAATTTCGATGTTGTTCCTTAGATGAAAGTTGGAATCGTTGCAGGTGAAAAATCCGGTGACTACTTAGGTGCAGAGTTAATCAAAGCTATTCTGGTCCGATACCCAGATGCCGAATTTGTTGGGTTGGCTGGGCCTTTAATGCAGGAAGCTGGCGCTAAGACACTCGCAGACATGGATAAAATTAGCATCATGGGGATTGCGGGTGCGATTAAATCTCTTAGAGAAATACTTTCCATTCGTAAACGGATTCACCAGCATATGCTCAATTGGCAACCCGATGTTTTTGTTGGGATAGATGTGCCTGATTTTAACCTCAGTTTGGAAATCAAACTTAAAGAAGTGGGCATTCCGACGGTCCATTATGTAAGCCCAACGGTTTGGGCGTGGCGCAGTAAACGCATCGTGAAAATTAAGCGCGCGGTTAATTTGATGTTGACCTTGTTTCCCTTTGAAGAAAAATTTTACCAACAGCACAATACGCCTGTTCAGTACGTTGGACACCCGTTAGCTAAGTCGGCGCTTAATTGGCGAGTATCCGATGAGTTTTTGTCTGTGGCCAAAGACCAAGTGTTACCCAGCAAGAGTTTGATTGCTCTGTTGCCAGGCAGTCGAATGTCTGAAGTGTCAAAGTTGGCGCCTATTATGTTTGAAGCTGCTAAGGTTTTACGTGATCAAAACCGTTCACTTGAATTCATTTTGCCCGCTGCTAACGAAAAAATTTTGGGCTATGTCGAGGCGCTTGTCGCTGAATTAAATGCACCAATCAAGGTTATCTCTGGTTACTCCAGAGATGTTTTAGCCTCGTGCAAGTTGGCGGTGTTGGCATCAGGTACGGCGGCTTTAGAGGCCGCCTTGTTTGCCAAACCCATGGTGGTCATGTACAAGGTGTCCAGGCTTGAAGAGTGGTATGCGGCTAGAACAATGGTTGTAACACATTTCTCAATGCCCAATCACCTTACCGACCCACCCGTGGTGCCCGAGCTAATACAGGACAAAGCGACCGTTGATAACCTGCTAGTGGAAGTTAATTGTTTATTGAATGAACCTCAAGAATACGCCAAACAACAAGTTGCACTTAGCGAGATAGCTCCAAAGTTGAGTGAAAACTCGGGTGCGTTGGCTTGTGGTGCGATTGAAGAGGTTTTGCGGGCTCGCTCAATGAGTAGTGACTCGTTAAAGTAGTAGTTAAATAAGATGTTGATATGTCAATAAAAAAGTTGAGCAGCTTACTTGTGGCTGGAGTTGATGAAGTGGGGCGCGGACCATTGGCCGGCCCGGTTGTTACTTCTGCGGTGATATTGCCTCAGAGCTTTGACTTACCTTATCTCACGGACTCAAAAAAACTATCTAAAGAAAAGAGAGAGAGTCTCTCTTTAGCTATTAAAGAGCAAGCGTTATGTTGGGCGTTGGGTGAAGCAAGTGTGATTGAAATAGATCGTCTGAACATTTTACACGCTACCATGTTGGCAATGCAGCGTGCCGTTGCCGCTTTAAAATTAAGACCTGATCTGGTGTTGGTTGACGGCAATCGTTGCCCTGATTTTGATGTTGATGCTAAACCGATTATTGGTGGCGATGGCATTGAACCTGCTATTTCGGCGGCTTCTATCATCGCCAAAGTTGCTCGCGATCAACGGATGAGTGAATACGCCAAGACCTATCCGCAGTTTGGTTTTGAACGCAACAGCGGTTATCCAACCAAGCAGCACCGTGATGCGCTAATGCAACATGGCGCGACCCCCATTCATCGTAGGAGCTTTGCTCCGGTTCAAGCTGTCTTGAAATTTTAGTGCCTAGCAATAATATTAGCAGCCAACAGTGACGTTACTCTGCCGAAAATTGTTGGTTTAAGATACGCTAATGTTAATCAGCCCTTAGGCTATTAATCAGTGATTTGAATTCAGAGCCTTAAGGCTTAGGTGACTTGTTTTTCACGATTATTCAGTGTTGTTTGTTCAATGGTCGTGTAATTGAATAACAAAAAACGATATTCGCCCCCAGTGGAAATTCACTTCAGTTTATAATGACGAAATGTCACGTTCCTTTGTACATTTGCATCTTCATTCCGAGTATTCACTGGTTAATGGAATGATTCGTATTCCTGCTTTGGTGGATCAAACCTTGCAGAACCAAATGCCGGCTTGTGCTTTAACCGATATGGGCAATTTGTACGGCGCGGTTAAATTCTTCAATAAGTGTTCGACTCAAGGAATTAAACCAATCATTGGTGCTGAGGTTTTTATTGAAAACCCTGATAAAGTCACGCAGCCTTACATTTTGGTTCTCTTAGTGCAAGATGAGGTTGGTTACGTGCATTTATCGCAATTGCTCTCGCAAGGGTTTAGAGAAGGCCAAGCCCATGGACGCCCGATACTTAAACGCGAATGGCTAGTTGGAAAAACGGACGGTTTAATTTGTTTGTCAGGCGGTTTAAGGGGGGAATTAGGAGCCGCTGTTTTAGGTGGCCGAGAAGCTTATTCTTCCCAACTTCTCGATGATTACATCTCTCTTTTTCCGGGGCGATTTTATATTGAAATTCAACGGGTTGGAAGGCCTTTAGAAGAAGAGTATATCGGCGGTGCGGCCCTGTTAGCGGCTAAGCATCAAGTGCCTTTGGTCGCCACTAATGATGCTCATTTTATGCAACAAAAAGACTTTGATGCTCACGAAGTTCGTGTGTGCATTAATGAAGGCAGGGTTCTCAATGACCCTCGCCGAGTAAAACATCATACGCCCCAGCAATACTACAAAAATGCGGATGAGATGATTGCCTTGTTCGCCGACATCCCTTCAGCGGTGGATAACACGCTGTTAATTGCACAGCGGTGCAATTTTGTTATGCGCATGGGCGAGTACTTTTTGCCTGATTTTCCAGTACCTGAAGGTGAGACCATTGAATCTCACCTTAGAAATGAATCCTTCAGAGGGCTAGAGGTTTGCTTGCATCGGAGGTTCCCTGACGGGGCCACTGATGAGGTGCGCAAAGAGTACGAAGAGCGAATGGAGTTTGAACTCGGCATTATTAATGAAATGGGATTTCCTGGTTACTTTCTAATTGTGGCCGACTTTATTCAATGGGCAAAAGAAAATGACGTGCCCGTAGGCCCTGGTCGAGGGTCAGGTGCGGGCTCTATTGTCGCCTATGCGTTAAAGATCACCGATCTTGACCCCATCGAACACGTGCTGCTGTTCGAGCGTTTTCTTAATCCTGAACGTGTGTCGATGCCTGATTTTGACGTCGATTTTTGCATCGAAGGGCGCGAACGTGTCATCGATTATGTGGCGCGGAAATACGGTCGTGACAAGGTGTCGCAAATCATCACCTACGGAACCATGGCCGCCAAAGGAGTGGTGCGTGATGTGGGGCGAGTGTTGGGAATGTCTTATGGTCACGTCGATGGCGTTGCTAAACTTATCCCATTTGATCTGGGCATTACTTTAACTAAGGCGCTTGAACAAGAACCGGAGTTGAAAGATCGCTACGATAACGAAGAAGAAATAACCGCCTTAATAGACATGGCCCTTAAGCTCGAGGGCCTGTCGAGAAACGTGGGTAAACACGCCGGCGGGGTGGTCATTGCGCCAACGGATTTAACCGACTTTACCCCGCTGTATTGTGAGCATGGCAGCGAGCAAATTGTTGCGCAATACGATAAGGATGACCTAGAAACGGTTGGCTTGGTTAAATTCGATTTTCTTGGTCTTAAAACACTGACAATTATCGATTGGGCAGTTAAAACCATCAACGCCCAACGTAATCTCAATGACGAAGCTGAGTTGGACATTGCAAAGCTTCCGTTGGATGATAAAGCCACATACAACTTGCTGGCGGATGGTAAAACCACGGCTATATTTCAGCTTGAATCATCGGGCATGAAAGAGCTGATCAAAAACCTTAAGCCCAGTGAGTTTGAGGACATTGTTGCGCTGGTTGCATTGTATCGCCCAGGTCCTTTGGGCGCGGGTATGGAGAAACTGTATTGCGATCGTAAACATGGTCGACAATCGACCACTTACGCTCATGAAATGTTAGAGCCGATCCTCAACAACACCTATGGGATCATTCTTTATCAAGAACAAGTAATGAACATTGCTCAAGAAATGGCGGGCTACTCTCTTGGTGGAGCCGACATTTTGCGACGAGCCATGGGTAAGAAAAAACCCGAGGAAATGGCCAAACAGAGGGCAATTTTTGAGAGTGGCTCGGCTGAGCGCGAAGTGCCCGCTGACGTCGCCCGAGAAGTATTCGATCTCATGGAATACTTTGCCGCCTACGGCTTTAATAAAAGTCACTCGGCAGCTTACGCCTTGGTTTCATACCAAACCGCTTGGCTCAAGTGCCACTACCCCTCGCAGTTTATGGCGGCATGTATGTCAGCCGATATGGAAAACACCGACAAGGTGGTGATTTTGTTGAACGAAGCCGATGAAATGAAGTTGGTCGTTCAACACCCCAATATCAACCTATGTCAGTACCAGTTTCGCGCTACCGATGACCAACATATTGTGTATGGACTGGGAGCAATCAAAGGCATTGGCCGCCCAGTGATTGAAAATATTATTGAGGCTCGAGAAAAGGGCGGTGTATTTAAGGACCTTTATGACCTCTGCGCCAGGGTGGATGTAAAACGCGTAAACCGTCGTGCATTAGAAGCGTTAATACGAGCGGGAGCCTTGGATGATTTAGGCGCACACCGAGCCAGTTTGATCGAAAGCATTGATCTTGCGTTACATGCGGCCAATCAGCAAGCTAAGAGCGCTGCCGCTGGTCAAAATGACATCTTCGGAATATCAGCGCCGGAGGAAGCGGTAAAAATTTATCAAAATGTTGCCGAGTGGAAAAAAGAAGAACTGTTACAGAAAGAAAAAGACACTTTGGGGCTGTATCTCAGTGGTCACCCGATCGATATTTATATTGATGAATTAAATCAATTTACTTCTAACCGGTTGGTTGATATCGATGTTGAACGTGGCAAGGGTAAAAAACCAGTAACCTTGGCTGGTTTGGTGATGGGCGTGCGTACAATGAACACAAAAACAGGGTCTAGAATGGCTTTTTTGCAGCTTGACGATAAGACTGCACGGGTGGAGGTTGGTGTATTTGGTGAACTTTATGATCAGCGTAAAGACGTTATTCATAAAGACAAGGTTCTAGTAGTAAAAGGCAAAGCCAGTTATGACCATTTTTCAGGTGGTGTTCGTTTGTCGGCGGATGAGTTATTTGATATCGAGCAGGCACGCAGTCAACTGGCACGTCACATGAAAATTCAGTTACGCCACGATCAGATAAACAATCAAATAATCAAGGATTTGCGTCAAATTTTGGAACCCGATGATGATGGGCAATGTGGGGTTGGCTTTGAGTATCGCAGCGCAACAGGGGTCTGTCAGCTTGAGGTATCGCACGATTGGCGCGTTGTTCCCAATAAGGTAATGCTCGAACAATTGGACAACATTATCGGTTTACCTAGTATCCGACTCATCTATTAATGGTTGGAACAAGTATGATTGGAACAAGGCCTTCTCAATGTTGATTCGTTGGTGCAAGCGAGCGAGCGGTCGTACATTTAAGTTAATCGGCCCCGTATAGCACCTTAAATAGCCTTAATAGCATCCTAATATGTTCAGAGTGCGTTATTAATTAGCTAATAAAGCGCATTATGAATCCTTTCTAAGTCATTGCTCTTTCTATGAAAAGTTTCCTAATGCTATACTGATGGTTGGGCGAATCTTATTTTTCTTATAACCGCTTGAGTGTTTCATGGCTTATTGGCGTGTTCCAAGATTAATTTTGCAGTCTTAATTAGGTCACCTTAGATAATTAGTAAGATTCTTATGTGATTTTATGACTCAAAATAAGTAGTGCCACTATTGCCAGTCACATTGTATTGCCAGTCACATTGACGTAAGTTACGCACGTTAAACTGTAATATTTATTTGCTAGAAGAAACAATAACTTCGAACACACACTTTAGAAAATGACACTCTCAGCACAATGGCTTTCAGGGGAGCTTTTTGAGGCACTCAACCTTAATAGGAGTGCGCACTATTTTCTCGCATTCAGTGGTGGCATGGACTCCACGGTATTACTTGCGCTAATGGCTGAGTTGCAGAAACGAGAAGACTTTAAACTGACCGCCTTACATGTAAATCATAACCTACAAGATCAATCTCAGGCGTGGGCTGATCACTGCACTCAGTTGTGTGGCTTTTTAGGAGTTGATGTGCGTTGCATCTCGGTAAATCTAGAAAATTCCAGTGAAGCGGTTGCACGAAACGCCCGATATAACTGGTTCGCTAAACAAGTGAAGTATGGTGATGTGTTACTGACTGCACATCATCGTCAAGACCGTGCCGAAACCTTTCTATTTAATTTGATGCGTGGCGCAGGCAGCACTGGCCTATCAAGTTTGCGTGCGGTTCGACCCTTTTATGGGGCAACATTAGCACGGCCCTTATTAAACGCGAGCCGCGAACAAGTTTCTGAGTACGCCAGAGCTTCTGGTTTATCTTGGGTGGAAGATCCTAGTAATGGGCGCACCAACTACTCACGCAATGCCATTCGGCATAATATTATTCCAGAATTAACAAAGCACAGACCCGATGCTGTGCAAAATATTGCTCGAGCGGCGGCAAACTTGGAAGAAGAAAATGGTTTGCTGCGTGAAATAGCCATTTGTGATTTGGTTGATGTGCGTGAACAACCAGATCACCCATTAGATCGTTCACACGCTTTGTGTGTTGACGATATGTTACACCTCTCGCTTGCGCGCAAATCCAACTTACTGCGCTTTTGGCTACAGAGTTTGAAACTGCATACCCCCAGTCGGCGATTTATGACTCAGTTACTTGAAGCCATCGAGACGCCTCCCAGCAGTACCACGGTTCTGCAAGAAGGAGGGAAGCAATTCAGGTTTTATCGTGGTTTTATGTACGTCATGCCCGCGCAGGTTGAATCGCACCCCTTCGGAGTTATGGATTGGAGTAATGTATCGCAACCCATAAATATTTTCGAATCACGCTGGCGTTTAGACGCAACGAATAAGCTGCGCGAGTTAGCGCACTCTAAGTCGGGCGCTCATGTGCGCTTAGTTGAACGGTCGAAGCTCGATAATCCAAAAGCATTGCATGGTCACTCATTGAATGTGAAGAAGTGGATGCAAGAAATGGCAATACCTCCTTGGAGAAGACAGTCTCTTCCTCTTTTGACGCTTAACAGCAAGCGTGAGGACATACTGTTAGGTGCCGTCGATCAACAGCTGCATAATGACTGGGTTTATTTAGAAGTGGCTTCTTAAGTTTACTGTTTCCACTCTTTCATATTTAAAGCTCTCAGAGCGATAAATGTAAGCTCTGTTTATGGGCTTGATGTTATTTTTGATTCAAATGAACCGTGTTAAGCGCCGTTACCCCTTGTATCTTATTATTGTGACCTCTCATTAATTTAACCCGTGGTGCATTTAGGACTTGATTCTGTAAATTGAAAAGCGAGTTGCTCATTAGCCAAGAAGGTTTATCATTACTTTTTCGCCAAAAAACTCAATGATATGAGCAACTTACTTCGTAGTTATACCAGAATACACGC
>CALJWL010000070.1 GCA_937974565.1 uncultured Arenicella sp. | reverse complement strand
GCGGCCTAGGCCGCAGTGCGCCTGCAATTTGGTAAAAGTGCCAGATTGCAAGCTAAATCAACAACTTAAGGGGAAATATTGCCAGTGAAAACCGAATAATGAGAAAACGGCTCGGTGAAAACGATTAAATCAGAGGTTCCTAAGGACATTCCCGCCATTCTGATTACCGGCGATACTGCACCAGACCGTATATCACTGGTTAAAGAACTGGATGTAAAGGTTATGTACAAGCCAATTGATCCCGAAGAGTTATACGCTCATTTGCATAGCTTTCAAGAATCCAGACCTGTTTAACTAGATCATTGCTATCTGCCGGTTTGGTAAGTTTAGAGTAACTGAATAACACCTCAATCAACCAACTCAACGTTGCGAAACAGAGCACAGGTGGCCGAATGGCCATTTGCGCGAATAAAAGATCAAGTTGTATAACTCCTACTCCTTAATCCTAATTAACCCTATTTAGTGAGGAATACCAGGATGTACAAAAGAAAATGGCTTAGCTTAGCCATCGCATTGCTACCGATCTCAGCTTGTGTCGATTCAGGCAGTCAAGGCCACAGCAGAAACGAAGACGCTAGAGCGACAATCGAAATACCGCTAGACATACCGCTAATGGATGGCGGTGAGGTACTTACGCCAATAACAACTCGGTCAAGTGGAACCAGTGAGATGGTGTTTAAAGTCGCGTCATTTTATGCCGAGGTGCTGACGAGCGATAAAGGTTTCGAAATTAAGAAGAGGTACGCTGACACACGAAACCTAAGTTTGCAGGGCGAGAATGGTAACTACTTCTTGTCAATCAAAGGCAGTACCAAACTTAGCCAATCGCCTTCCAGTCAGTCGCTGGATGATGATGAAACACGAGTGTTAATTTTAGCCAGACCCAAGAACTGACGCGCCGGTTAAAAGCCAAGTTTAAGTAAAACCATTTTTTGGAAACATAGTCAGCTTCTTCTCGCTTACGTAATCATAAGAAGCTTAGATAACAAGCTAATTTTTAGAGTTTAGTATGGACAATCATTTTATAAAATTTGTATTTACAATCGCTTTATTGCCTAGCCTATATGGATGTATAGGTTTGGGGGGTGTCGATCACACCGGCATAGGGCTTAATCCTGACGACGGATTTCGCCATCTCGTGGAGTGTGACATTAGTGTCGATCACGATAATGAAATTGGCGCGCCTGTAAGCAGTCGAGTCAATATTCAAACTGAAATCTGTAGCCGAAGCAATCCGTCTGAAGACCGTATGCAACTTGCTTGTGATGCGGCTATTGCCAGCAGCACTGAGACACTTGCAATCTATTTCCCAGGTTACGATCCCGTCAATCGACCAGGAATGGCACAGCCGGTTCAGAGCACAAGTATTGACGACGACGCTCTTTGCAGTATTACTGAGTTTAATGGAGAGGACAGTATCATTATATCTGAACCATTAATCTCTTCCTCAACCATCAGTTCAAGCTCCGTTATCACCGATTACACCGGCCGCATCAATGGTAAAACATCATTAACTAATTCGCAGTTAGCGGTGGCCAATTCGAATATCAAGGTGGGTGTTAAATTGGCGAAATGGCGTTACGGTAATACATCTGCAACCGGCGCCATTGATTTGGATAGGGTTAGGTGTGACAGCAATGACGTGTGCGAAATCATTATTCGTTCGATTGATTTGGACATTAGAGACTTCAATATAGTGCGGCCAACCGTGTTCGCCGGAGACGTTAAAATCAGAGACATCACACTCAGTTCGGTAAAAGACTACGTTGCGATCGTCGATGATCAGGGCCGCTTCTCAGTCGAGAATTTACAAGTGCGAGTGTTAAGCACCATCAACGGCGATTCAGTCGTTTGGCTAGACAACCGTGACTTTGAATTAAAGGGCAAGTTCTCTCACAATTTACACGATCAAGCTCACGCGCCAATGGGACTGACCATCAGTCTCAATTACGCGGACTCGGGCGCAAAAATTGAACTTGAAGCACAATTGAATACACATAAGCTAATTACCGCACTGCAAAACGGACAACGTGGGGCAAAGGGTACACCATTACAAGGCGAACATCTGTGTCTGGTTGGTGGAGATAAACGTCATTCACATACAGCAAGAGTTGCCGGCTGCAGCAATAAAAAGCCATACCAAGCTTGGTCACTTAAACTGGACGGAAACTACCTACGTATTAAACGACCCACCACCAATCAATGCCTTAGCGCCAACAAGGATGGCGATGGCGCTGCGGTAAAAGTAGATACTTGTTCAGACGACTTTGGCCAGTTTTGGGCAATTGATAACAACAAGAAAGTCGTTCATCTGCTATCGCAAACGTGTTTGGATATCTACACCAAAAACTCGTCAAACGGCGTTATCGTTTCTAGGTGTGACGCAGACTCAGATAGCCAACGATGGGAAGTAATCAAGCCCTACTACTAAAGCCTGCCAAGGAGAAATGAGTGAACTATGAATGCGTGATTGAACCAGGAGAAAGACGTGTTAAGACAACAAATTAGTTACATAAAAAATATCGGTTACAAAGTAATGTTCGTCAACCTAGCGCTCGGCTATATGAGTGCTGTATCCGCCGCTAATATCTTTGTTGACGCATTACCTGATCAACCTGGGTGTGACTTGGTCGAGGCGATCATTGCCGCCAACAATAACGCAGCGGTGGGTGGGTGTAGCGCTGGCTCGGGTGAAGAAGACACGATTATTTTTGAGTCGTTCTTTGATGAGTACACAATTTCAGAGCCGTTCTCTATAGACACCAGCCGCGGTGCAAACGCGACGCCGCTGATTACGTCTAAAATTAAGGTCGTCGGCAGCAGTGCTGCCCCACTGATGAAGTTGACACGGGTTGGTGTTAACTCAAGGCTTTTTGATGTTACGTCGGATGGTGACTTAACCTTAGAAAATCTGTTAATTGAAAATTGGCGACAATTCAACAATTCAACATTTCAACTGGCACCGGTGGCGCTGTTCGAGTCGAGGGACGGCTTGAAGTCAACGATTCGGAGTTTCGCAATAACCAAGCGGAATTTGGTGGTGCCATTTATGCTAACGGTGGTAGTTTGATTATCCGGCGCACTCTTTTTAATGCAAATTTAGCCGACAACTTTGGCGGTGCCATCGCGCAGAGTGAGGCCAGTGATGTCACTGTATTTGATTCAACCTTCAGTGTTAATGAGTCTGGCGGATCAGGTGGTGCCGTCGCATTGGTAGGGTCACCTAACGCCAACTTACAAATTTATAACACCACCATTGCGCAAAATACCAGTAACGTTGACGGAGGTGGTGTGTTCGTATTCTTCAATAACGCACCCGCTAATGAACGCAATACCGTGAAAATCCGAAATACAATGCTAGTTGGTAATTTCGCCCCTGAAAGTAGTGAGCTTCACTTTACTGGCGAAACCTTTGCAGGAAACATAAGCCTCGATCACAATCTTCTCGGCAGTGGAAGGGTGACGTATGGCTCAACAACCAACACTCTCAAATTTTTGCCTGTATCAATTACTAATTCTCGTATTTTAACCAGCGATTTTGAGGACGTGCCCGATCAATCATCGGCTTGCTAAGCGATAACGGAGGCCCAACCAGAACCTACCCCTTACCACCTGGTAACCCGGCGATTGACTCTGGCGTTGAGCGCGTCATATCGGGGTCATTCCCATTAATTTTTACAGAACCCGGTTGCCGTGGAGAGCTGGGGCAGCTTGGATCAGCTTTAAACGATTTTAGGCGCGATCAGCGTGGGCAATCGCGCCCGCAAGGAGAAACCTGTGATATCGGCGCTATCGAATTTAGTCCAAGAGATCCTACCTCTGGAAGCGGGTTAGATTGTTATATCGTTAAAGCGCAAAACGGTAAGATCATTACGTTTTGTTTGTAGCGTTGATAACTTAGTTCAAAAAACACGTAACCTCATTTTGGAGAACGTCACGATGCACTTTTATAAAATCATCAAGACAGTGATATTTCTATTGGCTTTACAAGTCACAACTCAAGCCTTTGCATTTAACTGTGGTGATGTAATAACGCATGATATTAGCTTGACACACGATCTTCACTGCAATTCTGGGGAAGCGGCATTCTATGTATTTACTGACGGAGTAACTGTAGACCTAAACGGTCACATACTAAGCGGCTCAAGTAGCTTATCGGGTATATACTTTTCCGGTCATGACAACGTGACAGTGAAAAATGGAGTGATAAAAGGCTTTTTTGCAGGCGTTAATGCAAACCGAGCTGACGACGCAAGCGTTGACAGAATTACTTTTTATAACACGGGTTCTGGAGTGACATCCAATGCAAGTAATCGTCTTCGGATAACTAATAATAAGTTTATTTTTACTCAGACGGCGGTCTCGTTAAGAAATTCTGATAAATCGACATCTTCTAACAAACACCAAATCATTAACAATGAAATCTATGACGTCGATACAGGCATTGAATTGTGCGGTGGTAACTCAGCTTCAAGCGTTGTCTCAGACAATCTAATTTCTCAGGCTCGAAGCTTTGGTATTTCACTAAGCTCTTCCGACAAGAACCGTATTACTAACAACCGTATTCTCGACAGCAAAGGAAATGGAATACGCTTAAACCGTTCATCGTTTAACAGCGTTACAGGCAATTCAATCCTCAGAAGTAGTTTGAACAGCGGTATTTCGATAATATATGACGAACCATCGAGTGCCTGCCTGGATAATAATCCAGATCAGGCTATAGAAAACGTGATCTCTTACAATCACTCAATCGGTTTTGGTAGCGGGGTTTTGCTGGGTTTGTCATCAAGCAGCCTTAGAGCTGCGCGTGTTCGAAACAATCATATAACTCAAAATAAGCTCTACGATAATATTCACGGCATTATTTTTTCAGAAGATAGTAAAGACAATTCAGCATCAAGAAACGGTCTTTTAGGAACGTCTATAGAAGTCTTAGACAATGGTACCGATAACCGTTATTAAATTGGTGAACTCAAAGATAAGTCTTAAGGCTATGTTTTTTTAGATGATTTCACGCTCACGCGCCGTCCGGACACACGCAGTGCGATTGTTAACGCTCAACAGTTTAAACAACTTTTCGATATGACCTTTTACTGCGGACACACTCAAACCGAGTACTAATGCAATTTGTTTGTTTTGTAAACCCTCTTGCATTAATTCTAACACTTGCCTCTGTCGATCCGTCATAACAGCAGGTAAATTGGATGAGGAATCGCCAACGATAAAATCAATTTGACCCAACCAAGCAGCAGGTAAATAACGGTTACCTCCTAAAAGTTGATTAACTGCATGAATCATCTCATTACTCGGTGAATCCTTGGGTATAAATCCGTTAGCGCCTAATAAAAGAGCGCGTTCAATCTCCATCTTACTCTCAGTACCCGAAATAACCGCGACATTAACCGCCAAATTTTGCGATCGAATTGCCGATAGAAAACTGAAGCCATCAAGGCTAGGCATGTGGAGATCAATAAGAACTAAGTCGTATTGCACTAACTTTTCGGTATCATTGAGAATCTGGGTTGCGCTATTCGCCACCACTGATACGATTTGATTTTTACTGGTCTGGAGAATCAACGATAGCCCGTCTGCGAACAATGTATGATCATCTACAATGAGTAGTTTTTTAGACGGATCGCTGCTCATAATAGCTGATCGGTAGCAACAGTATTTAAGATGTATTTTTGCGACATGCTCATTACAGATTAATGCTGGAATTGGTCTAAAGAATACTCTGTCAGCATTTTTAAATACTAGGGAACCTCTGATTTAATCGTTTTCACCGAGCCGTTTTCTCATTATTCGGTTTTCACTGGCAATATTTCCCCTTAAGTTGTTGATTTAGCTTGCAATCTGGCACTTTTACCAAATTGCAGGCGCACTGCGGCCTAGGC
>CALJWL010000069.1 GCA_937974565.1 uncultured Arenicella sp. | reverse complement strand
TTTAGAATTTGAGAGAGAACTGTATTAGAATGACTCACGGCCTGATTTCCTCATTTGATTCAATGACTTGTGGTAAAGCTATTTTATCAAATGATATAGGGAATCAGGCTTTTTCTTTTTCAGTTAACGGGACAGCAGTGAAATGAGGTGATTTTTTTCATGAGTAATAATTGAGTGAAATTGATCGAACTTCGATTGTTGAATTGTCGAGATAAATTCGGCATTCGCAACTAACGACTGTCTTTTTTGCTCGGCTTACTTTTTTTCGTCTTTTTTCCTGGTTTACTATTCGCCGTCACAGACCCTTTGGTCGACTTAGACTTCTTAGTTGTTGGTGGTTTTTTAGCCAACGTTACTATTTTACTTGAACTGCCCTTGCTGGTTATTTTGCCCTTAGTTTTGGTAGATGCTTTTTTAGTCGCTGACTTAGCCTTAGATTTACCTGGCAATGCACGACAATGAGCCTTAGTTTTTTTGCCATTTTTATCGGTGGATGCTTTACGCCAAGTACACGTATTGTTAGATGCGCAACTTGCACTCGACAGCCCAGAACACTGACTCTTGCCCACCGACACAGTGGAAAAGAATGTCGAGAGTAACGCGATAAAAAATACCATTACACATTGTTTTATCATGACTTACTCGCTCCTATATTGAATTCATAAAGACTTAATTGTTTGAGCCTCTAGTATAGTTTCCACACAAACCATATTGCCTAGAAGTCAGGTCTTTTAACGCAGCTTTACAATTCAAATACAGCGTGGAATGAATACCGCTCAACCGAACCAATGTGACGCATCAGAAGTTGGTTCAGATATCATGAGAGTAACGTCACTAATTCCAAGATTTTTCTCGCAATGGGTTGCGCCCTATCTCATTATAGGCAAAGTCATCCACATGAATAAACTCCATTCGAGCCGCGTCCAGCTTTCGAATATTGTCCGCTTCTTCTTTGGTTAGAACGCCGGCTTCTTCTGCTTCGTTGATCTGATCAAACCCTATAATGTCGGTGATCTGACCTTCTTTAACAGCCGCCCTGATTTTCTTACCGATGTCGTTATAATCAAACACCATTTGCATCACTTCACTCATTTTACCCGCCGGGTTATCTTCTGAAGCATAGATGCCACTAATCATGCGCTCCCTAGTTTCGTTTGGTCTGGTCACTAGTCTTGCCACTGACTTTATGGTTTTATCGGACGGGGGGCGTTTATTCGACCCTAATGGAAACGCCACTAACTTCAACAATGGCCCCACAACCGGTATACCAAGATTGTTGGCAAAGCGTTTGTATTGCTGTTCAAATTCAAATAATAAATGATCCATTGCGTAGGTAACGAACGACTGATCACCTTCTTGCGAGCCTTGGTTTTCGTAGTGCTTTAATACCATTGAAGCCAAGTATAGTGAACTCAGTAAATCGCCCAATCGAGCCGAAGTCATTTCTCTAAACTTCAAACTGCCCCCCATGGTTAACATGGCCATGTCAGCGGCAATGCCAAAACACGCACTATAACGATCAAGTGCGCGGTAATACGGCTTAGTAAAGTTATCTCCTTCACTTGGTAGAAATTTACCAAACACGGCCAATACTTTAGCACGCACGATGTTGCTCACTGCGAAACCGACATGACCGAATAGTGCGGCGTCAAACCGATTAAGATCATCCGTGTTAGCCGCTTCCATTTCTTCTAATACATAGGGGTGGCAGCGAACCGCACCTTGGCCAAAAATAATCAAACTTCTAGTGAGAATATTTGCGCCCTCTACTGTAATAGCCACAGGAAAACTTAGGTAGAGATTGGCAATATAGTTCTTCGGACCTTGAATCACCGCCTTACCAGCATTGATGTCCATCCCATCATTAAGGATGGTTCGTGCCATCTCTGTACAATGGTATTTCAAAATAGCCGAAGGCACCGACGGTTTTTCACCTGCATCAATAGACGTGGCGGTAACACTGACCGCGGACTCAATAATGTAACTAAAGCCAGCAATACGAGCCAACGCTTCTTGAATGCCCTCAAAGTTAGCAATGGCAGAATTAAATTGACGTCGAATCGCGGTATAAGCACCAGTGGTTGCCATCACATTTTTTCCAATCGAGTTGGAAATAGAAGGCAGAGTAATGCAACGCCCAACAGACAAACACTCAACCAACATACGCCAACCTTGACCGACCATTTCTTTACCACCAATGATATAGCTCAATGGGATAAAAACATCTTTACCTTGTATTGGGCCATTATGGAATGGTGTGCCGACAGGGAAGTGGCGGCGACCAATATCAATGCCGTCTAAATGCCTTGGTATCAAGGCACAAGTAATACCGCGATCTTCTTCATCGCCAATCAGGTTATCCGGGTCAAACAGGCGAAAAGCCAGGCCGATCACCGTGGCAACGGGCGCTAATGTTATATATCGCTTATCAAAATTAAGTTTTATACCAATCACTTTTTCGCCATTAAACTCACCTTCGCAAACCACTCCTTTATCGGGGATCGCTCCGGCATCAGAACCAGCACGCGGCGAGGTTAAGCCAAAACACGGCAAATCACGACCGTCGGCTAATCGAGGCAAATAGTGTTGGCGTTGTTCCTCAGTGCCGTACTTCATTAACAGCTCACCTGGCCCAAGTGAGTTAGGCACCGCAATGTAAAACGCCGCCATACCATTAACAGCACTGAGTTTGGTTAAAATACGAGTTTGTGCATAGGCTGAAAAATGCAGCCCACCGTATTCTTCAGGAATAATCAGTCCTAAAAATTTATGCTTATGAATGAAATCAAGCACCTCTTGTGGTAAGTCTCCATATTCACGGCAAAACTTCCAATCGTCTAACATGCCACAAAGCTCTTCAACCGGTCCATCTATAAAGGCCTGTTCTTGATCAGAGAGCTTAGGCTCTGGATAGTTTACTAACTTACTCCAGTCAGGTTTGCCTGAGAACAACTCCCCTTCCCACCAAGTTGTGCCCGCTTCCAGTGCTTCTTTTTCCGTCGTAGACATTGACGGTAGTACTTTTTTAAATACGGAAAACGCAGGTTTGCTCATTAAACTTTGCCTTAGAGGCACTATATTCAATAGCACTCCCAGTGCCGCAAGCACGAAAAAAATAAAACCGACAATCAATGAGCCATTTCCCAGAAGAACAAAAGCTAAAAAGATCACCGAATTGCTAATAGCAAAACTGGTCAGGCTCATCCGATTGAATGACAAATAAGCGTTAATAGTCAAACCGACAAACAAAAAGAACAAAGAAGACATAGTTTTTCCTAATAATCTCAGTGGGTTACGCTAACATTATCAGCATAAAGAGGGTTACTTTTGCAAGCCAATTTCATGCAGAACAATATTTTTTATGATTATAAATTAGTTTATCAAGGCCATCAGCCGCCGCTCATTATATGCCGGCAAGTCGTGCCCGCTCGTCCTAATTTAATAACGAGTAAAAAGAAGCGCCATCAAGTAATAAAATTAAGTAACTTGCGACAATATACTTAAGATAATGAATTCGCATTACAACGCCCGTTGAAACATGAAAAAGTAAACCAACAAAGGCGTAAATCAAGCTTAGTTGAGGAAATAACAACACCAACCACGTGGTTAATTGAAACAATATTACCGCCGATGCCATTAAGGCACAAAGCATTGGTTTTTTAGCCAACGCTTTTGCCATTGGAATATCGTACCAAGCATCGTGTGCAATCAAATACGTTTGGAAACTAGCGCCACTCATCCATTGCCTTAGCCCTGTGCCTATGATTTTTTGTATTGCCGCTGAAAAATACAATTGAACCCAGAGTAATTTAATAAGCCATACTGGCCAATATGCATTTTCTTGCTCAGCGCCACTGTTCAAATCTGGGGTAAGAAGTAGAACAACAATAATAAGTGGGTATAAATGCGTTTTTCGCCCTACTTCTTCATGCCTTATAAGCGAGCTGAAAACGATGAAATAGAGTATCAGCGCCAACAATAACATCGGTTTAATAAAAAAGCCCAGGGCGCTAAACATTAAACTGGCGGCAAATATCACCACACACACACTGTGTGCGCCCATTGAGGGTGTCGGTAGTTCTATACGATTGAATACTTTAGCTGTTTTGCCATAAATAAAGTCGTATTGAGGATCTATCAGTTTACGGTAGATCGGTAGTGACACTAGCACCAAGATGGCTACATAAGAACAAAAGAACACATGAAATAAGCCAATAGTATTCAATGACATTAATGAGTCTATGAGCATTAATAGGAACCACTGTGAAGTTGTTCTATTTCCACTCGATGAACTAAGACATCGATAATTTGGTAGTCTTTATTATCAGACCTTTTTACACGACGCTCGTACACACACAGGGCTTGTAACTGAACATGAGGTTGCTCAGAACAAATTAATTGCTTAGCCGCAATTAACACTTGTTGTTGTGAAGCAGACAGTTTTGAGTCCAACGTCAACTTATTAACAGTTGAATGCCTTTCAAGCAACACACCAATTCGGCGCTGGTGACGTTTTACTTTAGGCGCCCACCAGTGCCGATCACCGCCATTGTTTTCTAGCTTTAACCGGTAATATCTGGGTTCCCATAACTGAATAGGTTTATAAAACATTGGGTAAGCACTGAATGGCCACGAGTCTTTGGATGCCAAAGTAATCCGAATAAAGACCAGCAAAAAAAGGGCACACACTGTTACGCCATGCGCATCAATATTGTCGAACATGATTAACTTCGTTCACCGACTTTTCAAGAGCAACCTGAGCCTCACTTTAGCACAAGATAAAAAACTAATAGCTCCCAAAATATTCTCATTTTCTTTTCGCACTCAAGCTATGTTTCAGTAGATTGATGTTGATGCTTCTAAACGTGAAAATCGATATTTTTTGTGGATGCTCGAAGTTTTTCATATAAAGGGGTCAAAAATTCTTGGCACAACCGTTTAATTTCATCGCTTGCTAACGCTTGTTTAATAGCACTATCATCGGAATACTTCTTAAGTTTGCGTCCTTCTTTAGAGTAGAAGCTAAACTGATGCTGAATTTTTTCAATTTCGTTGCTGGTCATCCTTAAGTTCATTTCTTCAAGCAACGTTGGTACATTTTGTCTATTCAGATTTTCATAATTCATGAAGCTTAAATTTTTACTGTCTGAATTTAAAACAGAGATGATTGACCTTTCCAGCAATTTAGCGGCATAGGCATTCGCCGAATTTGAACTTGGTGGATCATCAGCCACGGCCGAATAATTACGCTGGGTGTGTCGCTCTTTAATCATATTAAAGGGCCCTTGATCCAACGACGCCATGACTTCAATTGGGTCTCTATACAAAAACAACAACTTTGCATTCGGAAACATCTCAGCGAAATCAGTGATAAACCGGCAATAAAGTGATGGGAATTTAACGATATAATTTTCGTGAGAATTAAGGCGTTTGCGCCCCATGGCTTTAAATAAAGATTGGTACTTTAATCTAAGCTTTGTGTTTAACTTTGTTGGTATATTATTTTCACTGCCCTTTAGCTCATATTCGAGCAATGAATTAAATACATTCGCCTCACCATACACAAGGTTATTACGTGAATGAGCTAATGATTTCGACACCAAGGTTGAACCACAGCGCGACATATGAAAAATAAGTAGCGTTGGCTCAAGACTATCAATCTCAAGTAAGTCAAGTGCTTTAAAACTTGTATTCAAGGTTGCTGCTTCATCTGAACCGGCAATGTGTTTATTTAACGTATAGAACTCTTCAATGGCTCGATTATAGTTACCTTGATAAACGTGATATTGACCTAGGTCATGCCAACAAACTGCCCCAGACCGAGCATTAACATAATCAGGGACTAAACCTCGGTTAGACTCTATGAGTTTTACAGCGTCATACAGTTCATTGTCGATAGTCAAGGCACCGATTTTAATAAGCTCACCCACTAAATGTAATTTTCCAGCGTCACTCAACAGCCCCAGAGTTTGCTTAACTCTAAAGGGGGCACCCCGACTTAGTTGAGAACGTATTGAATTAAATAGGTAGTCTGGAATGACCAATTCTCGTATGCCATTTCGGATACAGGCTTGTTTCTCGTTCTTTTCCCACACAAGATTAAGCTCACAAGGCCGAACAATGGAGTGTAATGACAACTGGCTCTTAAGAATTAGGTCTTGATAGCGGTTAGCGTAGTGCGTTTCTCTAGTGCTTTCTTTTTGTGACTTGAGCGCGGTAAAAAGGGCATCAAATGACTCCTTTTCTATAAGATCGTACAACTGTTTTTTTAACAAAGTCTTATACGATTCACTGTCAGTATCGTCTAAATTACGATTAGGCACCCCGCTTCGGAAAAAACCCATATCGGCGGCTCGCTTTCGCAACACATCAAAAGCATTAATGGCCTGCACATTATGCAAGCCTAACGTAATGTGTACTGAAGATTGAGAGTGCGCTTTAGCATCATGCACCCAACCTCTTGGAATATAAGCAATGTCCCCCTGTGATAACGTGAATTCGATGGATGCCTGATCAGGACGAATGTACTTATTGACGTCATATTGTTGTTCTAAAATAGGCTTTTCAATGGGACAATCATACAATCGCCAAGTCTTTTTTCCACTGATTTGCATGACCAATACATCATGCGTATCAAAATGGGCATCAAGCGCTTGAGAATTAGGGGGGGTAATATAAATATTAGCCTGCACCCTACTGAAAAGTTCTTGGCCAATAGAATTACAAAAACTCCTTAAGGCATCAAAACTGTGTTCGGCGGAGCCTAAAATGATCGATGCTCCTTCATCAAATAACGTAAATATCTTTTCAGCGTTTACCAAATGAGTTGCGTCATGATCGCGCCGTGTTTGTAGATCAGACCACTGTCGAGGGTGAAACGTTTTGCCCGATTGACTAACACGAAAAAAATGCGCTGATGCATGACCATTTCGAATGTACCCATCAAAGTCTTGCAGAGAAAAAACACGTTCATACCGCTTGCTATCTTTAGCACTTAGCATAAATGGTTTTTTCTCCCAATAATCAGAGTAAAACGTATTCACGCTTATTGGTGCAATTAATTCAGCGAACGTCATTAAATTTCAGCCCTTTCATTAACGCAGTGATTATTGAGTTTACCTTAGCTAGAGTCTGCATTGATTTATGATAGCTCAACTGATACACCGGCACATTTTCAACCAAATCCGAGATCTGTTTAAATTCCTTTCCAAGGCGATCATCTTCAAGAATAACGTAATTTGCATAGGTATTAATGGTAAGGTTTAATATAGCCGAAGGCTTACTTATTCGTGTTAATTGACACGGAGATGAAGGATCATGACTTGCGGCCAACAAACAAATACCCCCTAACACCACAGGCTCTCTAGGCCATGGCTCTTGTGCAGTTTGATTTGGTTTCATTGAAGCCATGGGGATATAGCGTTTTTGCGCATCAGAGTAAACACGCTCGGATAAACTCTTATCAGAAATATTTAATGAATTAAATGCATCTTCATGTAACCTTAAAGCGGGGTAACCGGGTTGTGCCCGGGGGTGCGATTTAGTTAAATCCACCACCGCAACGTCATCTGCAATTAAGGAAAATGATTCGTTGCACTGTAATAATGACGCCGCCATGGTCGATTTACCAACGCCACCGCGAGCAACCATGGCTAATGCATTTGAACCGTCACTGACGACACTCGCGTGCAAGCTCAAATGCCCCATTAAGCGAATGATACTGCCTAAAATAGTGCCAATTAGCATTGAGCCACAATCGCGTTGATTCATACTCAAAGGAAATTCAAGCCATAACTGCTTACGATCTAAATTTAGCCAAGTGCTAACCTTGCCAAAATTGCTAATGTCATACTTTAAATGATAACAGCGTTCGCCATGTTGAGTGTCGGCGCATTGAACAATTATTCGTTTTCGCTGACGAAATGAGCGGGCCTCTAATAGCTGCCAATCGCACTGATGAAAATCTGGAGTTGTCCAAAACACGGTTAAATCAGCCGCCTCTGAGGCCACTCTTGCGTCCATATTCAGAGGCAAAATAAGTGTGTCACTTACTAAATTCAAACCATAACAACGGTAACTAAACACGGTATTAGTGATGTGCTGTTTGGTATTCGTCAAACTGACGTAAAAAAGTGATTAAATACACGCCATAGCAAATCAAGTCACGGCTTTCACTGGCCTTCTCATCGGCTGAATTAACGCGCGATTTTAATAATTCGATATTAACCACTTTATTAATTGGATCATGCAACTCAATGTCATTTAACAGTGATCGAGCAATGCACAGTTGTCGATCAAACAGTAATTTATGTAATGGCGAAAACGGAGCCTTGCTGGTACGCCAACGCACTTTGTCTGGAATAATATGACTGGTAATGGCTCTAATCGGGTAGCGATTATAGCCTTGACGAACAGCGGTAGACATGGGTAATGATAAACCGCATTCCAATACCTTGGTATCTAAAAATGGAAACACTCGTCGTACGTCTGTTCTTTCGCCCAAACTGCCAAATTGAGAGGATGGTTTACGCCCATCGTTGATTGCCTCAAGCTTTTCTTTTTGGCAGTTCCAATGAACTTCGGTTTTTGTTTTGCTTGGACTTTCTAACTGATTTTCAGTAATAAATGTCGGTTGAAGAATTTGAGCATACAACGGCGATATTGTCGAAGGCTGAGTGATTAAAGGGCGAATCAACTGATTAAATGCCAATGACGCAAAAGAGTGATTTAAAACATTGGCTCTGGCTTTAATGTCTCGATAAAGCTTCAACCAATTGCCGCCTAAAAGTAATTGCCTGAAATAGGCGCTAGCATGATTACTTAATCCCATTTCACCGAATGCACCATCTAATACAACACGACAGCCCTGTTTGTGAGCTTGGATCCCCAGCTCACGATAGCTGTAATGCGTAGAAACAATTAATGGCATCTCAGCAAACTCAATGGCGTCAGAGAAGTAAGAAAATGGCCCAACCTTACTCACATCAATGGTATTCAACTCAATACTCGTACTCTCAACGACAGCCGCAAGGTAGAAACTGTCATCCGAAAACACGCCTTGATTGAGCGTCGACGTTTGATTTTTTGGGTGAACGGTAGAAAATGCAATGAGGTTACTGCTGTTACCTTGCCGTGACTCTGAGGCAAAACCAACCACTGCCGATGAATCTAAACCGCCACTTAATAGTGCCCCAGTAGTAAAACCAGATTCCAAATGAGAACCTACAGCGTTGCTAACGACAGTACGCAACTCGGCAAATGCATCATCATCTGATGTTACACCCTTGGGTTCGCGGATGGTCGGCAACCAATACTGCTCTAAAGTTACATGGTTATCACGGTAACTTAAGGTTTGGCCTGGCTCAATGGAAGAGACACCTTGATAAAAAGTCGCTTTTTTATCAGCACTAAAACCGCGACTCGCCAATGAGGCTAATGCACTTTTATTTAAAACGGTGGGAAGATTGGCCGACTCTAATAAGGGTTTTACCCTGCTTCCAAATACCAATGACTTACTCTGACGTATAAAGTAAAGCGGCCGTTGCCCCATTGGGTCTCGAGCTAAAAATAATTGGCCTAAATTAGAATCAAATATTGCAAAGGAGAATGCGCCTCTAAAACAGTTTACACACTCTTTTCCTAATTTAAGATAGGCACGATAAATAAATTCGGCATCAGAAATTTCATTATTGCGTGACAAAAAATTGTCACGCAATAGGCCTTGCTCACGACTTATAAGCAGTTTATCAAGCAATAAGGAGTCAGCAATAAGATAATAGCCATTTTCATTAAAATGGCTAAAGAAAGAATCTTGAGAGGCAGTCTTACAACGGTCAGAGGCCTGATTATGCAGGCACAATATTGCCTCTAAATTTTCAGCGTGATAGTGACCGGTTTTAGTTAAGTGTTGCTTACCGCCTTTAAAAAAATCACCCAGCGAAGAAGCAACGACACCTACAAAAAATTGCATGCAAGGGTTCTCTAAATGTTATCTTAAGGCTAAGGAAGCTCTGAATTAATCGGTTTTTTAAAAGCGTTTTAGCTTTTTCAGGCAATTTCGCCCCATTACTTGTTGATTTGTCCTGCAATCTGGCTGTTTTGCCAAATTGCAGGCGCACTGAGGCCTAGGCCATTAGTTCTCGCCTCGCCATATACACATTCGCCAACGCGAATAACGTAAACGCCTGACACGCATTCTTATGTAAGCCTTTGTATCGAACCTTGCGGTAACCCCACAGATTCTTAACCACGCCAAAAGCGTGTTCTACTTTCGCTCTAGTGCGATTGCTTTTACGGTTAAACGACTTATCTGCACAATTGAGTTTGCGGCCACGGCGTGCTTTGCGGTTCACACGCCAAGCCACACCTGCGTCTTCGGCTTGCTTACGTTTCTCGTCATTGGCGTAGGCTTTATCGCCGTAAATTTCATCCTCATCGCCGTGAAGTAAATCATCCATCACCACCGAATCGTGAACCGAGGCGTCCGTCACCACCACGCTGTGAATTCGGCCGTTGAGATCGGTGCCAATGTGGGTCTTCATACCAAAGTGCCACTGATTGCCTTTCTTGGTTTGTTTCATCTCGGGGTCACGCTCACGCTTCTCGTTCTTCGTCGAACTCGGCGCTGAGATAATGCTGGCGTCTACAATCGTACCCTCGCTCAAGATTAAGCCACGTTCAGATAAATACTGTTCAGTCACTTGGAATAACTTCTTCGCGAGGTTGTGCGCTTCAAGATAATGTCGAAAACGACAGATTGTCGTCTCATCAGGAATCGACTCCAAATCTACCTTTGCAAAACGGCGCATGGATTCAATATCGTAAAGGCTGTCTTCCACCGCTGGGTCACTGAGCGCATACCACTGCTGCATAAAGTAAATACGCAGTAGTGTGTCCACTGACACAGGGGGGCGGCCACGTGACCCTTTGGGGTACTTGGTTTTGATAGGTTTAAGCATTACTGACCAAGGCAAGACTGAATCCATCTCTCCAAGAAATCGCTCCTTT
>CALJWL010000068.1 GCA_937974565.1 uncultured Arenicella sp. | reverse complement strand
TTCTGGAGCGTTGTCGATGTTGGCAAAATCCACCGCTTCACCGCCGTAGGCTTCTGACAAACATTTTGTGATCGCAGCGGTCAATGTGGTTTTACCGTGGTCTACGTGACCGATGGTGCCTACATTGACGTGCGGCTTGGTGCGTTCAAATTTTTCTTTAGACATTACATGTACCTATATCTATATCTATGACGGAGGTCTTTGCACAAGGCCATTTCTGACCCAATGCTTCGTACTCTCTAAGTTTAATTGCTGATGCAATTAAAAGCCGCGGGCGCTTAAGCTACGTTAGCTAGTTTCATAGCGCCTGCGGCCTTTTGACGCGCCAGCGTCAAAACTCAAAAAGTGCCTCGCTTTGAGCCAAAATTGACTCTTGTGCGAAGACCTCTAGCGTTAACGTTAAACTCTAAAACCAATCAGAGTGTTGCTTTTGATGTTTGCCGCCAGGCAAGCACCTAAAATTCTTAAACCCCACCTACGAGGCATACTCAAACCGCGCCTGCGGCTTTTTAAGTTGGCAACGCCAACTTAAATTCAAACTAGTACCGATTAATAATGGTATCCACCACCGCTTGAGGTGCCTTTTGGTACTTCTTAAATTGCATGGTGTATGCCGCACGACCTTGAGTTGCACTGCGCAACGCGGTTGCGTAGCCAAACATTTCGGCCAACGGCACCTCTGACTCAATAACCTTGCCAGACGGGGTATCGTCCATACCAAGAATCACGCCTCGACGCGAACTCACGTCACCGCTAACGTTACCCATATATTCTTCCGGCGTCACGATTTCAACGTCCATCACCGGCTCAAGCAGATCAACACCGGCCTCTCGGCAACCTTCTCTAAAAGCCTGACTAGCCGCCGCTTTGAATGCAAACTCCGACGAATCCACATCATGATAACTGCCATCAAACAGCGTAACTTTAATGTCGATTACCGGGTAGCCCGCCAGCACACCACCCTCAAGCGCGTCCTCCACACCCTTCTGCACCGATGGAATAAATTCACGCGGCACGGCGCCACCCTTAATTTCATCAACAAACTCAAAACCCGCACCACGCTCTTGCGGCTCAATACGCAGATGCACGTGACCGTATTGGCCGCGACCACCAGATTGCTTGGCGTACTTGGTCTCGTGTTCAATGGATTGGCTAATGGCTTCACGGTAGGCCACTTGAGGCTTACCGACATTACATTCAACATTAAACTCGCGCTTCATACGATCAATGATGATATCAAGGTGCAACTCGCCCATACCTGAGATGATGGTCTGACCCGACTCCTCATCCGTGCGCACCTTGAACGAGGGGTCTTCTTGTGCCAATTTACCCAAAGCAACACCCATCTTTTCTTGGTCTGCTTGAGTCTTAGGCTCTACGGCTTGTGAAATAACCGGCTCAGGAAACTCCATGCGCTCCAACGTTACCACGCTTTTAGCGTCACATAAGGTGTCGCCCGTGGTAACCGATTTCAAACCGACAGCGGCGGCTATATCACCGGCCCGAACCTCTTTAATCTCTTCTCGATTATTTGAATGCATCTGCAGCAAACGACCAATGCGTTCCTTCTTACCCTTAACTGGGTTATAAACCGCGTCACCCGTTTTCATCACACCTGAATAAACACGAAAAAACACCAATTGACCAACAAAAGGATCGGTCGCAATTTTAAACGCCAGCGCTGAAAATGGCTCACTGTCGTCTGACGGACGATCAACGTCGTTTTCTTTTTCATCAACACCTTGAATGGCCGGCACGTCAACAGGGGATGGCAGATATTCAACAATGCCGTCCAACATTGCTTGCACGCCTTTATTTTTAAAGGCTGACCCACACATCACCGGCACAATGTCATTGGCAATGGTTAAATCACGCAATGCGGCTTTAATTTTCTCTGAAGGCAAATCCCCTTCTTCAAGGTATTCATCCATCAACTCTTCAGAACTTTCGGCGGCCGTTTCAAGCAATGACTCTCGATATTCTTGGGCTAATTCCTGCAAATCAACAGGGATGGCTTTTTCTTCAAACTTCACTCCCATTGAATCCTGATCCCAATAGATGGCTTTCATCTTAATCAGATCAACCACCCCTTCAAACTCCTCTTCAGCGCCAATGGCCAATTGCAACGGCACCGGGTTAGCGCCCAAACGAGTTTTAATTTGCTCTACCACCCGAAGAAAGTCAGCGCCTGCACGATCCATTTTATTCACGAACGCTAAGCGCGGCACACCGTATTTATTAGCTTGACGCCACACCGTTTCAGATTGAGGCTCCACACCACCAACTGCACAAAACACCGCGACCGCGCCATCAAGCACGCGCAATGAACGCTCTACCTCGATTGTAAAGTCAACGTGCCCAGGAGTGTCGATTATGTTGATACGATGTTCGTCAAAAGAGGCATCCATACCTCGCCAGAAAGTCGTTGTTGCTGCCGATGTAATGGTAATGCCACGCTCTTGCTCTTGCTCCATCCAATCCATCGTCGCAGCGCCATCATGCACTTCGCCGATTTTATGGCTGATACCGGTATAGAACAACACACGCTCGGTCGTCGTGGTCTTACCCGCGTCGATGTGCGCCATGATACCTACGTTTCGGTAGCGATTAATTGGAGTTGTACGTGCCATTATATTTAATCTGACTAAAACTGACTTTCTGGTTGTAAAAGAGCTGTCGTTTCACAATGAGTGCCACACACTCAGCGAACTTATTCGCCCGAGCCAAAGACTCCGGCACTTAATTTTCATAATGAAATTCAAATCCGCTGCTTTTTTTTAAGCACCAACCCATTAAAAACATGGTTCGCACAAGGCGATGGAATTTCAACTGCGCGAATTCTATGCTCACAAACCCTTGATTGCAAGACGTTATCAACCAAATATTAAATCAATAATGGTCGCACAATACGCGGGAAAGAGTACGTCATCAATCGACATGCTTTCTGCACCAAACACATCTGCGTCAAGCACAATCACGACATCAGCGCGAACAATATTCTCTACCTTCAAAGCGCCCATGATGAATCCAATGATTTATAGCATCCGCTTTATTGTTAATGCCGCTGACGGGCAAATCAGGATTCGCATCAATATAATGTCGCCAATCAAAATCTTCAGGAACGTACGTACGAATACGTTCATGTTTGCTTTTTTCAAAGTCATGGGTATCTTGGCCTGGGCAAACCGAATAGCCAAACAAAAGAAAATCCTCCTTGAACACTTCCGCCATCGCACCCAAGGTCTGCTCAGTCATAAAACTTTGGTATGCTGGCATTTGTCCGCGCGCCCTCAACACATCGGCCGACTCGTCTTCAGCCCCATGTAAAACATCACTACTGGAGAAAGTGGCATTGTGAATAGGTAACACACTTAACGCTTCCTCAACGTCACGCAGCTTTTTTGGCTGATCTTTGAAAATAACGCCGTAAACCCGCAAAAAGTCATCATTTAAAGTTTCAACTTTACAAACGTCATCCAATTTAATGTGTGCGCTATCAGAGCGCCCAATACGGCGCTTTAAAAACGCAATCAACCCTTTAGCTTTAGAAGGGTGGAACGGCGTCTCGATGTTAGCGCCAGCAAGAGGGCCTTTAAGATGCGATTGGGGGGCGAAATGCGCGTTATCAATTTGCTCAAAGGGCGTATTGCAGAGATACACCATGAACTGGTGAAATGAAAAATTAATCTCAATATCGCGCCCATTAACACCACAATAATGACTCAAACGTTCAGCAATCTTTGGCTGATCGGTCTGTTTAAGAACCACCCGATTCAGGTACGCGCTAACGGCTCGCATAGCAGGGTGCCGGACCAGGGTAAACTTGAAATAGTCATCGTAATTGCGGCCTTCGACATACGGAAAAAGCTGGTTTAGCGAATGCCACTGATCTTGATTCTTTTCCTTTAAATCATCTAAAAGCGTGAGCTGGGTCGAATCAAGCTCATCGCGATGCAAATCTAAAAATAACTTGCGGGCAACGCTGCATGCGCTCTTCGGGTTATAAAAAAACACATACTTATATTTGTCACTAACGACCGGAATCACGCCCAACAACCATCCTTATTGACAACAATTGACCGCGCAAACGATGAGCGGTCGACTAACGAATGATCTGGGCGATACTCGCGCTCACCCTGACAAAACAAACAAAGCCAAGCGCGTAAAAACACTTGGCTTTGCAGCACAGCATTAGAAACGAAAGTGCGAGAACGCCTTATTCGCTTCCGCCATGCGATGCACGTCTTCAGTTTTACGTACCGCACCGCCACGCTTTTCAAACGCATCAATTAATTCACCAGCCAAACGCTGAGTCATTGATTTTTCTGAACGACTACGAGCGTACTCAACAATCCAGCGCATCGCCAAAGCGGTACGGCGCGTCGCACGAACTTCAACAGGCACTTGATAAGTAGCACCACCAACACGGCGACTCTTCACTTCCACCATCGGCTTAACGTTTTCCAACGCTTGATCAAATATTTCAAGCGGGTCTTCTGAGCGGCGCTCAGCAATTAGGTCCAGCGCATCGTAAATGATTTTTTCAGCGACCGATTTTTTGCCATCCTTCATCAGGATATTTACGAATTTAGCTAAGGTAACGTTTCCAAACTTTGGATCAGGTAGGATCTCGCGTTTCGGGACTTCTCTTCTTCTAGGCATAACTGTATCTCGATTATCAGTTTATTCTCGGTAACTCGGCTCATCGAACTTATACACCTGGGTGATCAAAGAATCGAATCATTGCGCTAACAACAAGCCACCAATACTTATGTCTTATAAACTGTTGATTAAATTTTTACTTTTTAAGGCGTCTTAGAATGCTTAATTAAAAGCTTAAGACTTAGGGCGCTTAGCACCGTATTTAGAACGACCTTGACGGCGAGCTGAAACACCAGAGGTGTCTAAAGCGCCACGAACGGTATGATAACGAACACCCGGCAAGTCTTTTAGACGACCGCCGCGAATCAGAACCACACTATGCTCTTGAAGGTTGTGACCTTCACCGCCAATGTAGCTGGTTACTTCAAAACCGTTGGTTAAACGAACACGCGCAACTTTACGCAACGCTGAGTTTGGTTTCTTAGGTGTTGTGGTATAAACACGGGTACACACACCGCGGCGCTGAGGGCAAGCCATCAACGCGGGTACGTTTGATTTTTGAACCTGCTTCTTACGCGGGTTTCTAACTAATTGATTAATAGTTGGCATATCGGTCTTTGTCATTAATAAGCGTCGATGAAAAGCGGTGTTTCAAACTTTTTCAGAGCGACAACATTCACCCCAACCGGAGCTAGGGCGAAAAAGAGTCGCGATTCTAGGCATTCAGCCGAGTTAAGTCAAGACATGTTGAGTTGATCCTGATTCAAAGCCAACATTTAAACAATTGCTCAACAGAAGGCTCGGCTATCAGATATCTGCTATCTGCGAGTTTAGTTGGAGTACCTGTAAAATGACTTGACCACTAAGCTAGAATCCCCTTAAATGAGAAACTTTGTGGCGACTAGAACCAGTATATAAAGAAAGAGCGGCTAAAATGAAGTTAATTAAATACCTGACGAATGACTTGGCAAGAAGAGTGCTCTTTGGCCTGATGATGGCAACTGGATTAAACAGCCAAGCAGCGACCTTTACCGTCACTAACTTAGCACATGAAAGTGAAAACGCAATGTGTCTGCCAAACCGATGCTCGTTGCGAGATGCCATAGCTGCAGCAGAAGCAAACCCTGGTGCAGACACCATCACATTTAGTACTGGACTTACTGGAACAATTCCACTCACCCCGCCCCAGACTTTACAAGAATATCAAAATCGCGCCACCAACTCAGGCAATCCGAGTCTAGCGCCCAGAGCGCCTAGTGCTGGGCCCTCAATATTTAATATTTTTACAGACATCACTATTGATGGTAACAATTTCGATACCAGCGGTAATGGCGGCATTATTTTAGATGGCCAAGAATCGTCCCGGATCTTTACAATAGAGCCTTCAGGCACCTTAGCACTTAATGGCTTAACATTGGCCAATGGGTTGGCAGTTGGAGGAAGTGGTTTTGAGGGTGGTGGCGCTGGGGCAGGGCTAGGAGGGGCAATTTTTAACTTTGGGTCCTTAGAGATCAGTAACAGCACATTAACGTACAACACTGCCCGAGGAGGAGAGGTTACAGATTCTCCAAATCTAGACAGGTTTGAAAGAGCTTTGAGTAATGGTGGTGGCGGCCTAGGAGGTAATGGCGGTATAAACAATGGCGGCGGTGGCGGCACCTTTGGCAATGGGCAGAACGGTACTTTTGGTGTCAACGGTTTTGGTGGAAATGGAGGCGATGGAGGGATTGGAGGACAAGCTGGAATTATCATCACTTCGTCCGAAGGTTTTCTTAATGGTGGCGCTACTGGAGCAGGTGGCGGTGGGTCTCTAGACCTCGGTGGACATGGAGGATTTGGTGGTGGTGGTGGTGGTGCCGGTGGTAATTTCAGAAGAGACATAGAGGCACAGATAAGGCCTGGAAATGGAGGGTTTGGAGGTGGTGGCGGCAGTTTTTCGAATACTGCTAGATCTACCGGCGGTAGAGGAGGGTTTGGTGGTGGCGCCGGCGCCGGTGGGGACGCTAGCGAAAGAAGCTTTAGCAGATTTGGAGGCGGCAGCGGTTCCCCCATTGACTTTCCAATAGGCGGTGGCGGTGCTGGATTTGGCGGCGCAATATTTCAATTTAATGGTCAACTTGATATTCGAAACACAACCTTTTTTAACAATAATAGTGCAGGTGGCTTTGGGGGCATCGGCATCGCAGGGCCACGTCCTACTACTTCTTTTCGTGATGACGATGGAATCGGTCAAGGTACAGCACTTTTTATATTTGGCGGCCAAGCCAAAGTCGATCATACAACCTTTGTAAATGACTTGCATAACCCTGAGTTGCTGGATAATACAGGTTCTGCTGCAATTTTCGTGTACAACCGCAACAATGATTTTGATAAAGATAATGACGGCACTTTAGATCCGGTTATTGATGCAGAGCTACTGATCACCAACTCAATACTAGCAGTTAGCCATGCATGCGGTTCTGCGGGGGCACCAACTGGCAACGCCTTTAAACGATCCCGACCAACCCCTGGGGCAAAATTATCAATTAGCAATACCAATCTTTATACCGATAAATCATGTGGAAACAATCCCGTCGAGAGCATTTTTGGGTTAGCAGAAACTATTGCTGACAATGGCGGCCCCACTAAAACATTCGCCATTAATGACACCAGTAACGCGTTCGACGCAGCGCCTACGTCCAACTTAGACAAAGATCAGCGTGGAAGAACACGCCCCAGGTTTGACAAGGCTGATATAGGTGCTTTTGAACTACAATCATTAACTATAGATTTAAGTTTGGCTCAACCTAATATTCGCGCCAATACCTCAACCAACACCACCTTAATGCTATCTGTAGAGAGAACTGAGCCTCAGGCGCGCGAGCTGTTTCTACAAAGCAACAATTCAGCAATTACCCTACCTAGAAGTGTCACAATTTCAGCCAACAAGCAACAAGTGAGCGTTCCAGTGTCAATTGCTGCAATTGACACTGGCGGCACGAATATCGATATCAACATAACTGCCAAAAGTGACGAAAGCGGCCTATTTGGTCAAACCACACTGACTATTGTGGATGCCAGTCAGCTAATTACAGTAACAAGCCTAACTCACCCAGACATAAACACCCCATGTAACGCTAATCGTTGTTTGGCTCTTAGAGATGCCATAGCATTAGCTGAAGCCCACCCTAATGCAAACATTATAGAGTTTCTACCAAGTATACGCGCAGTAATTTCAGTCAAGCCACCAATTGAACTAGAAGAATATCAAGAACGAGCAAATAACTCAGGCAACCCTGGTTTAGCTTCCAGCGCACCCAGCGCAGGGCCATCGGCATTCAATATTTTCACAAATATCACCATCGACGGAAACAACTTGGACTCATCAGGAACTGGAGGTATTTCAATCGATGCGCAGATGTTATCTCGCCATTTCACCGTAGAACCCACAGGATCATTAACACTTAATGGCCTAACACTAATTAACGGGAAAGCACTGGGCGGAAGAGGAAAAGGTGGAGGAGGCGCCGGCCTTGGCGGGGCGATATTCAACTTTGGGCAATTGAATATTAACAATTGCACGCTAAGTAATAATACGGCTCAAGGCGGGGGAACTGATAACAGTTTTGCTGGTGGCGGCGGCGGTCTTGCAGGTGATGGTTCTGTCGGCCTAGGAGGTGGTGGTGGTACTTTTGGCAACGGATTAAGGTCTAAATTTAATGGAATTGATGGAGACGTCTCAGCAGGTTATGGAGGATCAGGTGGAATCGGAGGACAGAATGGTATTAACCCCGTATTAGGTCGCCGCCAATTTACTGGTGGGGTCGCGATGGGGTCTGGTGGAGGTGCAGGACAGATCGGAGGTAATGGAGGGTTCGGCGGCGGCGGTGCCGGTGGTTTTGGTATAAATAATGCTAATATCGATCGAATTGGCGGCAACGGAGGATTCGGTGGTGGTGGCGGAAACGGCAGCACGCTACAAATTGGAGGTAATGGAGGGTTTGGCGGCGGCGGCGCAGTAAATGGCATAAGCAGGTTTGGTGGCGGCTTCGGAGAACAAGGTATTAACGGTTCTTTTGGCGGAGGTGGTGCTGGAATGGGGGGCGCAATATTTCAGTATGATGGTCAACTCAACCTTTTCAATACCACGTTTACAGCTAACTCCAGCCTAGGAGGCCTTGGCGGACTCGAATCTGAACGCAATCATGGCCTAGGCCTTGGCAGTGCGCTTTTCATATTTGGGGGCAGTGTTGATGTGAGCCACTCTACCTTCGCTGACAATGATGTCAATTCAACAATTTTCATTTTTAACCGCGATAGTGATTTTGACAAAGACAACAACGGCATTCCAGACCATGTTATTCAAGCTGACTTAGTAATTAAAAACTCAATATTAGCCGACATCAATAGCTGCGGTGCTGCAACACCAATCCAAGGCACTCTCTTTGAACAAAGCCGGCCAACACTAAATGCAAATTTGTCGATCAGTAATACAAACCTATATACAGATATGAATTGTGGCGAGAACTTTGCACCTAGCATTATCGGTTTAGAACGCTCGTTAGCTAATAACGGGGGGCCTACACGAACCTTAGCTATTACTGAAAGTAGCAATGCCTTTGATGCGGCAATCAATTCTACTGCAGCAGTCGATCAGCGCGGCATAGCTCGCCCGCAAAACGTAGCTGCTGATATTGGGTCCTTTGAGTTCGCCCGCTTTTTGACTTTAGCTCTTTCGCAAAATAGCGTTGATGAAGGATCAACAGATGTAACCTTAAGCATTACTCGCTCAACAATTACCCCTATTAATCTAGAGATAAATCTTAGTAGTAGCGACAACAGTATAGCCAATGTACCTTCTATGGCTAGCTTTGCAGGAAATGCAACTAACATAGAAGTACCTGTCACGGTCTTCGATAACATCGTAGTTGACGGTTCACGCTCAGTAAAGCTAACCGTCAATGCAACCAATTTTGAGAGCGCAATAGCATCACTAACTGTGACGGACGATGAAGATGACGACGATGGCGATAACATACCTGACAGGTTAGACAACTGCCCTTTAAATGCAAATACTGATCAGTCTGACTTCGAAGGAGATGGATTGGGGGACGTATGCGACAACGATGATGACGGAGACGGCCTATCCGATAACTACGAACTGGCCAACGGGTTAAATCCATTAAATTCTTTCGACCAACAAGCAGATCCCGATGGCGATGGATTTACAAACCTCCAAGAATTTGAATTCGGTTCAAACCCACAACTTTTCGATGATGATAAAAACAATAATGGAATACCCGACTCATTTGAGCAAGCCATGAAAGCAATACCAGCAATTATAGAGCTAATATCACATGAGTAATCACAACGCCACTTGCTTTGGGCAAGGCTCACTTTTCTAACCTAAGGAGACTCTTATATCGGCACTGACAATTTGCCAAGTAAAAATTGAGAGAAACAGTAAAATCAGTTGCACTCTTACATCTAGCCTGTTGTGAAACTGTTGCTACGACTACCTTTGGCCCCTATAGCATGCGCCGACGGGGCCCATTTGATTAACGAGATCACCGCCTGTGTCCCCACATCTATCTCGAGCTTGAGCCGTCGCAGTCTAACTTGTTAATCTTGATTGCAAGTTTATTGATTTATTTGCTCATTTCCTTGCAATCATGACACCCAAAACACCGAATAATTCGGCTGATTTATTTCGTGCGCAACTCTCTCAAATGTTGAGTATGTCGCGCCCATTAGTGTGCCTGCCACAGAAGGTGAATTGGGAAAAGTTAGAAGCCGAGGTGGATCTCATCTACAGTGATGCCGCAGGTCAATCGTCATTGCCGACTCGGCTATTGGTTGGTTTGCGCTACCTCAAATACGCGTTTAATGAAAGCGTGGTGAAACGTTGGGTTGAGAACCCATATTGGCAGTACTTTTGTGGTTATGAGTATTTGCAACATAAGTTGCCTTTGCGTCCAACCAGCTTAACGCGTTGGCGAGAGCTTGATCACGTCAATGTGAACACGACGATGCAAGAAAAGGCAATCACCTTTCCCACCGATGCCAAGCTCTACCAGCGGATGCGTGAGCATCTTGTTTGCGCAGCGCAAGCACACGAGATCCGATTGCGCCAGAGTTATGTGAAGATCGGTAAGAAGGCCTTAATTATGCAGGGTCGTTGTAGCCACGCCCGCCAGAGTAAGCGTGTAGCGAAACAAACGCGTAAACTCAAAACCTATCTGGGCCGAGTAATTCGCGACACTGCACGCAAAGCAACCAAGCAAGATGAGGCGTTGACTGAGTTACTCAACCGAGCTAAACGATTTAGGATTTAATTGATTTTTACGTGCAGGTGTTGCGAGTTCAATCGCATTACTGACAAATAAACTTTGCTGATTAAATAACCACGATCACCAATTAAAACGCAATTTGAAAATTGTGTTTTAACATCGTTTAGAAAGTGGGTGTCATGTACAGAAGCCTGAGTAATATCAAAGATTTTGAACACTCCGCTTGCCGTACATACGGCATGTAACTTGTAGCCAAAGTCATGTATGTCCCGTTAACTATCACAACAACGAGAATTGGTTTGGGTTGTAGTGTTGATGGTGAACTACATCGCCTCGAATTAAGGCCATTAGGTCTCGTTTCTCGAACAGGTTGAACTGCAATAATCGTAATATTTGCTGCATACTCTTATTCGTTACCGACTGTAATTTAAGAAATGCGAGAATTAGATAAACACACATTGCTATCCAGATTTGAGTCATCACCGCGTTCTTGCTGGTGCCGATGAATGATTTGATTTTCAAGTTTTGTTTGATCCACTTGAAGAACAATTCTACCTGCCAACGCGATTTATAAATATCGGCAATCGTTTTCGCTGATAGCTTGGAATTATTAGTCAGGAAGACATAGTGTTTTCCCGTTACCGCATCGCGGTAACCGATACGGCGCAGACGGATGGGGCATTTTTTAACGGTGTTCACTCCCGTGAATTCAATCGTTTAATCGCTGCTGATGCCTTTGTTTTTTAGGCTGGCATGGCGCTTCACAACGCGGTACTTTGCGTTTTTCTTTAACCGAGTTACAAAGATTATCTCTTTATCATTCAACTGCTTATACCACTGGTAGTCGTTGTAGCCCTTATCCGTCACCACAATACTTCCTTTCGAGAAATTCACCTTGCGTCCCACAGTAACATCAGCGCACTTCCCATCAGTAATACTAACGAATTCAGGCAAGTACCCATCATGGTTTAAGCCAACGTGTAACTTGATGGCACCTTTGGTGGTGCGAAAATCCGCCCACGGAAATACCGACAAACATAAATCAATGGTGGACGCATCCAGCGAGTAAAGAGGACTGTCGAACCGAAAACGATGTCCCGATGTTTTACTTTGACAACGCTTAAGTAACTTACTAAATAGCGCCTCATACAATTCATAAGGCTTGTTTTCGTTTATTCGGGAGAGGTTCGACCTCGTTAAGCGAGCACTGCCCAGATGATAGAGACGATGTGCTTGAGCGCTGACATTCTCAACCACATCTCAAAGACTATTGCGCCCCGTTAACTGCGCCATTGAAAGGCTCACAAACTGAAACCAGCGTGATGCCGTGCAGAACGCACGCCCTGAAGATACTGTTTTGCGAGAGCCTCGAATTCATGTCTCGGGACAATTTTTAGGATTTGATTCAATACTGTATTACAATGTGGCATGGTCTGGTTTTCTCAGTTGATTCAATGGTTTATCGCTAAACACATTTGATCAAATACTGTGGGAAATCAGGCCTTTTCTTTTAAGTTAATGGGACATATATGGATACCCCAGCCCCGTCAAGCAAAAGAGTGTTGTGCCGACAAATTGTCGTCATAAAATCGAGTCTTGTTTTCACAGAAACGTCAAACTGGCAGTTGAGTTGCGCTGACATATATACGGTCTCTAATCGCTCATCAATGAGCGGGACTCGGATGAAATCCGCGCTTGAGGGCCTAAACAGCAGTACGGCATTGTACGCCTTGTCCCAGACAGGCTCATCTCAAGCGGGATTAACTCTTAATTCATCAGTTAGACAATCTCTATGGTGTGATCTTCTTAGGCCGGTTGGCTTTTATACATTTCTTGTTTTTGCAATAGAGTCCAAGCCAGTCTCGCTAAACGATTGGTTAATGCCACAATAGCCACATTGTAGCCGCGGCGTTGTTTCAGCCTGAGAGCCATTGACACAGCGCATCGTCTGGCCACTTTGACACTTGAATCATCAAGGCACGCGCACCATGAATCAGTTGTTTGCGCAGATACGCGTCTCCACGCTTACTGATTCCCAGCATGGTCTTTTTATTGCCACGTATGAACGGCGTGACATGTTGAACCGGAATAAGCTTGACCGTGTGGCCAGCCTCTTGCGCAACCCGCCCCCAATAATGAGCTGAGTAACAGGCTTCCATAAAAATGGCAGAAGAAGGGTGATTAGCTAACCACCGTGACAACTCCTTACGACTTAATTTTTGATTTGAGACAATCTTGCCAGACTTGGAAATAGCGAC
>CALJWL010000067.1 GCA_937974565.1 uncultured Arenicella sp. | reverse complement strand
AGAAAATTAGAACGCCGCCGACACCCGAAGGGCATAAAAAAGGCGGCGCTCTATAACAACACCGAGCTTCCTGCTCAAGCCATCATCCTGATGTGTGCTGTTAAACGAATAGTAAACAAACTTAATCCAGCCCGCCTCACCCGTACGGATGAATTGCTAGGGTGTCGGTTACTGGGCGCTTACAAAGAGATAGAGTTTATTATCACTACAAGATGTACCACCAATAAATTTAACAAACGCGTCAATCAGGACGCTCGCAAGCTCGCGCCTATTACGCGGCGTTGAGGCTGTAGAATAATTCGCATAATGAATATAAACCAATTGATTAAAGAAAACTTTTTTGTGTACCGTCCATGGCAGTGATCTCCTGCACGTGTTCACCTGAAATCATTCCTTACCCGCCCTGATTGGTTGACTCAATAACAATTAGGTAACTCTCCCAGATAGTTCAAGTGTTGCTGAGCACTTGAAGAGTGCAAGAAACACGTGATCGATCAATCGCAGTATGCCAATAAATGATGGCCCGCAATATTACACCTTCTTACAGGCCTAACACTTAATTGTGCTGTTTTTGAAAAAACCACCTCGAACAGAACAATCGTTATTCAGGAAAGCAAGAAGGCTAAATTTCTCTAACGCCTTCTTTATAAATTTCGATATTTTTAATACTGGAACGCAAAGCGCCGCGTCGCCGTTCTATTAGCTGTGAATGCCCACTTGCCATTGGCATTGCGTTTCTTACTTGTTTTCTTGCACGAAAAATTTGAATATTCATATGAGCTTCTTCGAGCCCCAGTTCCTTCATTAGTATGTGGCTATCTAGCCATCCAGTTTCGTTGTGCATTTTGTTGCGCAACAAATATACCAATAAGTAATGATGTGAGCGTTCACCCAGTTCAACTTCGACTCCATCGTTAATTAAGGTTAAGTTAGTACTCTCTTCGTCTTGGCTGAGGTCAAACCTGAATACTATGTCATCGAGAGTCAGTTGCTCTTTTACAAACTCGGTGGTGATGTCTTCGTCTGCCACTAATAAAAACTTCCACTGATCACCGTCAAAGTTTATCAAATCGTCGTGTTTATAAGGACCTGTTTCGACACCTTCAGCAACACTTTCAGCATACCACTGCTTACGATCAGGGCATAAGTATAAGGCCAACTCAGGGTTGTTTTCTGTAGGTAATAGGCAAGTGTCTGGAAGTTCAATGGTGTGTTCAGGCTGATTATTATTAATCAGCATGGGCTTTGGTGGAGAAAGGTCATTGATCGTGAGCGTAACTTCATTCATTCCCGCAAAATCAATCACGTCACCGGCATTTAAGGTTATGGGCTTTTGCGCAGGTATGATTTTGTTGTTAAGTTTAAGCCCGTTTTTAGAAACGTCTTTTAACAACCAGTTGGGTTCTCGCCACTCGATGACGGCGTGTAACTTTGAGATATAAGGGTATTTCAGCGTTGTATCAACTGATTCACCACGGCGCCCAAATGTATGGTAATCACGCAAATAGAATACCCCATTACTATCGGGGCTTTTGTAGTTGAAAGAGGCCACTTTTTTAACTTTTTCTGTTAGTAAAATTATTTAAACAATGTCTGGTAACAATGCCAAGTGAAGACAGATGGGTCTGCTTCTATATCAATCGCTAACGGCACTAACTTACGCAAATATTATCTGGGTAATAAAATCCCAGTTATATAGAGCTTGCCGACAATTAATCTGCAATCAAAATTATCGTCTTAACTTTGGTTCAGTCTAGGCAATATGGTGATGTTTGAGTCATTTTAGGAAACGTAAGCCTAAGAAAGCATGAGCTTAAGTGAAGTGCAATCTGTAATTAAGTGCGCGCCTCATGTTTAAACTTTTAAGTTGCTCAGATGCCTATTTTTGACTTAGAACAATCGATTGTCAAAATGGGCAGTTTTAATAGGCTGTCTAGGCACTATCTCGGTTTGAAAACTAATTGTCAACAGAGCCTAGTCAATATTGAAATTTAAGGTAGGCTTGTATTGTTTATTTGCAGACTCATTTTACTTATTTAGGTACAACGTGAGGAGCATCAATAACACTAAACGTCGTTTTCTTCGGAGCCTATTAATATGGATTTAGGGGCTTGCATACCCAGTTTATTTAAGTAAAAGCGACGGTCTACCCCTAGATTATGCTTATTATTTACCGGTTTGGTTGTAGACTCATAAAATGTATACGTTTACCGTGCTTTGATTGGTCTGTTTTGAGCGAAAGCCTTTGAAATTCTTTTACAGAATAATATGATAGATGCAGATATTGTTCCGCGAAATCTGACTCAGCCTATTCCTTGTATGATGAAACGAGTGGCTTATTTAATGCTATTTCAGAATCGCAACTTGTGTTCTGTGTAGATGTTGTTTACCCCTCTCTATCGAGCGCTCGAATTTCCACTCATAATCTCCTTCAAGAAAACGGTGGCTTTCAACGGGGTTTGTACATACGTGCAAATCCCGTTTTTTTGATTAGTAGTTTTTTTAGATAGTGTTATGGCAATTTCCTGTGCTGAGCTATTAAAGCGATTTTGCTCTTAAGTCTAGCCCAGATGTTAGCTAGGCAACTCTGTTGATGACTTCTAATGTTGGCACAAAAGTTGAAACGGTTGGTGGCGTGAATTTAGGTGATATTGGCAATGTGAACGTGAGGTTTGGCAGCCGATTTTATTGAACTTAGTCAACAAAATTGGAGTGGGCTTGGGACTCTCGCTGCAAAGTATCACCAAAATATTTAAAAATGTGGAAACAGTAATCATTAATTAAGCGGGTGTATAGGGAATTGAAGTTCGTTCGCGTGATGATTTAAAACAGTTACTATGTCAGTCTCATTGATTAAATTGACTGGCCAAAATAGAAACCGTTACTTTCATGAAACTCAATCTTAAACAGCTTGAAACGTTTATCTTGGTTGCTGACCTTGGCAGTTTTAGGTTGGCTGCTGAACGTCTTAATACGACTCAACCGAATGTTTCATCCCGAATTTCATCGCTTGAGGAGACGCTTGGAGTCGGCTTAATGGCACGCGATGCCGGATCGGTGCGATTAACTACGCAAGGAGCAGAACTGCTTGAAAAAGCGAGGAGAGTTATGCGTTCAGTGGATGAATTTATTGAGACGGCTGATTCGAATGGAGTGCATGACAATATTGTGCGTGTGGGTGTTACTGAGATGGTGGCTCATACGTGGCTGAACCAATTTCTTAAAGAGTTTAAGGAACTCTACCCAAACGTCTTGCTCGAATTGTCGGTGGATTTGGCTACTGGCCTTGAGCGTGAGTTACTGGATCGAACGCTTGATTTAACATTTCAAAGTGGACCTTTTACTCAGCAAGTCAGTGGCAATTTTGATTTGGGCACGTTTCCTATGGTTTGGGTGGCATCCCCCAAGCTTAAAGTGGCGAAAGGCGAACAAATCAACGGTTCAATTTTTCAGCAACACCCAGTGATCACTCACGCAAAGAACACCATAGCGTACCAAGAAATATCTCGACACTTTCAAGACCTTCGAGAGTCACGAGTTCGTCTAATACCCTCAAGCAATTTACTGGTTTCAGTGCAAATGGTGGTGGATGGGTATGGGATTGGGGCGTTGCTAGAACCTTTGGTTGAGCGGCGTATAAAAGATGGGTCGCTGAACAAGCTTCATTATCAATGGGCGCCAGAGAATTTGGCTTTTTTTGCGCGCTTTGATCAGTCGCGTGCGAGTCGAGTCATTGTTGAAGCCGCCTTACTAGCGCAACGAATTTCTAACGACTTCTTGGCGCAGTTTTCAAGTTAATTCATTAAAATAATCTATCAAATCAATAAAAATAAATAATTTATTTTTATTGATTTGTGTGCGTAAAATTGCGGCATAAATAATATTCTTACGTACGCAAAATGGATGATAAACAACGAATTAGATTGGGTGTTGATATTGGGGGAACGTTTACCGACGTGGTGTTGGAGGTGCCTGATCAACAGTCGACTCGACAATACTCAAGCAAAGTACTCACCACCTATGCGGCGCCCGAGAATGCGATTATTGACGGCATGCAGCAGGTGTGTTGCAAGGCGGGCATTATCCCAAGTCAGATTGATCAAATCATTCATGGTACCACCTTGGCAACCAATGCACTGATTGAACGCAAGGGGGCCAAGACCGCGCTAATTACGACTCAAGGTTTTCGTGACGTCATTGAAATGCGTACCGAATCACGGTTTGAACAGTACGACTTGAACTTAACTTTGCCTGAGCCCCTTTTACCCAGACAGCGTCGTTACACCGTGGAAGAACGCATGGGGGCCAGTGGGGATGTGCTGATTCCTCTTCAACGTGCTGACGTTGAAACAGTAGTCAAGGCCATTATTGAGGCTGGCTACGAGAGCGTTGCTGTTGGTTTATTGCATTCTTACTTGAATGACAGTCATGAACGATTGGTCCGTGAAGTGTTGGCCGAGCAAGCGCCTGAGGTTATGGTTTCATTGTCCAGCGAAGTCTCACCGCAGATGCGTGAGTATGAGCGTTTTAATACTGTGGTCGCGAACGCTTATATCAAACCGTTGATGAAAAGTTACCTCAGCCGTTTGGAACGTCGCTTGCGTGATGAAAAGGTGGGGTGTGCCGTATTTTTGATGCATTCCGGTGGCGGCATTATTTCCATTGAGAGTGCGGCTGAGTTTCCGGTTCGTCTCGTTGAGTCTGGACCCGCTGGCGGTGCTGTGTTTGCGGCTAATATTGCCGCGCGTTACGGTTTGGATAAGGTGCTGTCTTTTGATATGGGTGGCACAACCGCTAAAATTTGTTTGATTAACAAGCAAACCCCCAAAACCAGTCGCGTCTTTGAAGTCGCACGTACTTATCGGTTTAAGAAAGGTTCCGGTATGCCAATATCGATTCCGGTCATTGATATGGTTGAAATTGGCGCTGGTGGTGGCTCATTAGCACACGTAGATTCCATGCGACAAATTAGGGTTGGGCCGGAGTCTGCCGGTTCGGAACCAGGGCCTGCCTGTTACAATCGAGGCGGCGAAAAGCCAGCCGTTACGGATGCAGATTTAGTATTAGGTAAGTTAGACCCCAACGGCTTCGCTGGTGGTAGCATTAATTTGAATATAGAAAACGCCAATACGGCTTTGACAGTGGAGCTTGGCCATAAATTAAACATGGATGCATTGACCGCAGCGTACGGTTTAGTTGAGGTTGTGGATGAAAATATGGCCAACGCGGCGCGTGTTCATGCCGTTGAAAATGGCGAAGATTTAACTGAATTTACCATGATTGCTTTTGGTGGTGCTGCGCCGTTACACGCGGGCCGTTTATGTGAAAAATTGGGCATTAACCGGTTGTTGATACCCAGTGGTGCTGGCGTTGGGTCCGCTATTGGTTTTTTGCGTGCCTCTTTTAGTTTTGAAGCAAACCGCAGTGTGTTTATGCGCTTGTCTGAATTTGATTCTTGCCAAGTAAAGTTGTTGTTCGAAAACTTGGCCAGCGAAGCCACTGAGTTTGTGCGTGATTGCGATCAAAACTCGACTGTCTTGGCCGAGTACAAGGTGTATATGCGTTATTCTGGCCAAGGCTGGGAAATACCTGTCTCGCTGACTGAGGCTCAAGCCAATGAACCACATCAGGAGACGTTTAAACGGCTGTTTGAAACGCAGTACACCGCTCTTTTCGGCCGACCAGTCGATGGGATGGATATTGAAATAACCGTCTGGGCGGTTAATGCAACTACGCCCCCCGATCAGGTGGCGAAGATAGGGGAGTGTACTAAAGGTCAATTAGCCAACGTAAGTGCCGTTCGCGATCTTTTTGAGCCCGCATTGGCCGAAATAAAAAAGGCCAAAGTGGTGAATCGTCACGATATGTCTAATGGGGATTACGTTCAAGGCCCTGCCGCCATTACTGAAGAGGAAACCACCATTATCGTACCAAGCAGCCGATTGGCTATTAAGCAACCAGATGGGTGCATTTATATTGTACGCCAATAGACGGCTCGTTGTTGATTGAACTCAACGGCCACGCGCTAAACCCAAATAATATTGATATGAATGATTTAACCGCAACTAAATCACCAAAGACGCTAGAGAACAATTCAATGAAAACAAACTCAGTCGTAAAACAAGTGATGTGGAATCGGTTGATATCGGTGGTAGAAGAACAAGCTCAAGCTTTGATTCGTACGGCCTTCTCGACATCGGTACGCGAAGCCGGTGATTTATCGGCCGGGGTTTATGATGCTCAAGGGCGAATGTTGGCGCAGGCTGTCACCGGAACACCGGGGCACGTGAATGCCATGGCCGCCTCGGTAGCGCACTTTATTCGTCGTATCGGCATCGACAATATGTTTGAAGGAGACGTCTACCTTACTAATGATCCTTGGGAAGGCACTGGTCATCTCCATGATATTACCGTTGTTAGCCCTTCATTTGTTAATGGTAAGTTGATTGGGTTTTTCGCTTCCACCTCTCATGTGGTGGACATTGGGGGGCGTGGCTTTGGTGCTGATGCGGCGTCAGTGTATGAAGAGGGCTTGTATATCCCGATCATGAAATTAATTGACAAAGGTGAAGTCGATCAGCCGTTTGTGCATTTATTGCGTGGCAATGTGCGTGAGCCAGAGCAAGTCGTTGGCGATATTTTTGCGTTGGTGACGTGTAACGGAATTGGCCATAAGCGCCTAGTGGAAATGATGAGCGAGTTTGGCTTGTCCGATTTGCAAGAGATTGCGGAGTTTATTCTGCATAACTCTAAGCAAGCAACGCTTGAGCGTATTGCTGTTGCTTGCCAAAACCGAGTCAAAAATGAAGCGGTGGCGTCAATGACCATAGACGGTTACGATACGCCAATCACGCTGGTTGCTCGACTAAGTATTGAAGAGAATAAGGTACTCTGTGATTTTGCAGGCAGTTCAAACTTAGATAAGAAAGGCATTAATGTGCCGTTGGTGTACACACAAGCTTACGCGTGCTACGCCTTAAAATGCGCCATTGCACCAACGGTTCCTAACAATGCCGCATCGCTTGCCCCTTTTGAGATTACGGCTCCTAAGAATTGCATTTTGAACGCGTTACACCCTGCACCGGTGGCTCTGCGTCACGTGGTAGGGCAATTAATTCCAGACACGGTCTACAATGCTTTAGATCAATTGTTGCCCAAGACGGTTCCCGCTGAAGGTTCAAGTACGCTGTGTAATTTTCAAGTGTCTCTGAGACCGAGCCCTGAGTTGGAAAACAAAGAACGGGCATGCCATGGTGAAGTGTTGACCTTTAATTCAGGTGGCGCTGGGGCTAGGCCCACGAAAGACGGTTTAAGTGCAACCGCGTTTCCTTCTGGGGTGATGACCATGCCGGTGGAAGCCACCGAACACGCTGGTCCAATTATTATTTGGCGTAAAGAGTTAAGACCGGACAGCGGCGGCCTTGGAAAATATCGTGGTGGCTTAGGTCAGTATATGGAAGTGGGGGCAATGGCTGGGCATGAGTTTGATTTCCAAGCCATGTTTGATCGCGTAGAACACCCTGCTCGTGGTCGTCAAGGCGGAGGCGATGGCGCCGCGACAAAAATTGAGCGTTCAAACGGCAAAGTGATGCGAGGCAAGGGCAAGCAATTTGTTCCCAATGGGCAACGTGTAATGTTGGCATTCCCTGGTGGCGCAGGCTATGGCGATGTTGACAAACGAGACACTGACTTAATCCGTCAAGATTTTGCCAAAGGCTACATTTCCAAAAAGGCGGCCATCGATCAGTATGGCCTCAGCCTAGATCAGGTAGAAAAAATAGAACAGGCCTTAATCAAGGGTGAATTGGGTTAGAGGCGTTAATTCGTAATAAAGGTGTTTCTAAACCACAAAGTTCATTGTGAACTGGAAGGCATCGTTTAAAAGATATTTTTAAAAGCTCAGAGGCAATAGGAAGGTAAAAAATGAAACTGGAGAAAATTGTATTAACCGGTGCCGCGGGGCGGTTGGGGTCTTATTTACGTGAGCCGTTAACTAAGATGGCGAATCAATTAGTCAGCACAGATGTCGTGGATGATATGGGTAAGCTTTACGGCGGCGAAACCTACATGAAAGCAGATTTAGGCAGCTTGGAGCAAATGGAGGCGGTGATTGAGGGCGCCGACATGGTGGTGCATTTTGGAGCCCTGGCCGATGAAGCGCCGTTTGAAGAGATGCTGAGCCCTAATATTGTCGGCGCCTATAATGTGTGGGAGGCGGCGTATCGTCACGGTGTTCGCCGAGTGGTTTACGCAAGCTCAGTACACGCTGTAGGCATGCATTCACGCACCGCAGGGGTTGGGTTGGATGCGCCGCATAGACCAGATACGTTTTACGGTTTGGCTAAATGTTTTGCTGAAGACTTAGCTAGCCTGTATTGGGATAAACGTGGTATCGAGTCGGTGTGCATGAGAATTTTTAGCTGTGCCCAAGTTAATAATTCAAGAGCCCTAGGCACTTGGTTATCTTACGATGATTTGATTCATTTGGTAGAACAATCCATAAACACACCAGTCACCAAGTTTACCGTTATTTATGGTGTCTCCAATAATGATCGTTCACCTGTCGATAACAGCAAAGCTAATTTCTTAGGCTATCGTCCAAAGGACAATGCAGAACAATACGCTGAGCAAGTATTGGCACAAGCACCTGTGTTGGACTTGCGTGACACAGAACACTTATATATTGGTGGGCCATTTGCCTCAGTACAGCTTGGTAATAGTGGTGTGGCCTTAATGAATATTGTTGACGACAAAAAAGTCACTTAAGTTTTTTAAATTCTTCTTACGGCACTCAAGGAAAGAGCGCTGAATTCACGTTGCATGCTACTTTTTTTAACGTTGCTCAAGGTGGCCTGAGACGCTATTTATGTTTTCCAATTGGGAGCCTGTGTGTAATGAGCTGTAATAATAATTAACTCTGGCAGGTGTTAAAAACAAGGCAGATGTATAGCAAGGGATGATTCTTAAGGTTTGCAGATAGGCTTAATATTGAGTATTCAGCGTGACAGTGAACTCAAAACATTGCTCTGCGTTACCGCTTTGAAGGCGGACAGAATCAGGGGCGTGACAACTCACGCGAAGAACACACATTCACACAGGTAGGTATACGCAATGAGTAGAGCTAAATTTTTTCAAGAAAACCCAAGAGCGTCAGCATGGGCCGCACTTAACGATGCAGAAAATAAATTGACCACACTGACTCCAGGACCGGTTGTGTTAGAAAAAGGCCGCTATGAAGGCAAAAAAGCTTTGATTATTGGCGCCGGCGTTTCAGGGCTTACCACGGCTTATGAGCTATTAGCACAGGAGTCGGGTATGGAGGTGACGTTGCTTGAAGCGCAAAATAGAACCGGAGGCCGATGTCTGAGCTTGCGCACCGGTGATACGTTTACTGAAGACATTAACAGTGATCTGTTTAACTCAGAGCCTGGCGATCCCCAAACTGTGCGATTTAAGCGCCCACTTGGCGACAGCGAGCCTTATCTAAATGCCGGGCCAGGTCGTATACCATCGGCGCATAAGCGCTTACTTTCTTACCTTAAAAAATTTGGTGTTGAAGTGGAAGTCTACGTGATGAACTCGGATGCTAACTTAGTTCAAATGCAAGGCGGCCCCGGTACTCATCCTAATAAGCCACTGACCTACCGGCGTATAGATCATAATACACGTGGGTGGTTGGCTCAGATGGTATTTGAGAACGCCGAATCCTTGGTTAAGTCTCCTGACTTGGCGATCGAAGAGGAATCACAAGCGGAAATGGCAGATCAACTTAAACGGTTAATGGTGTCGTTTGGTGAGTTAATTGGCCCTGGAAGTGAAGACTGTCCAAATCCAGATTATGGCAAGTACGTACCTACCGCTGGTGAGGAAGGGTTTGAAAATGGACGAAGCCGTGCAGGTTACACTGAGCTGCCGGGTGTGCAAGTGGGGGAAATTGCAAAACCGATTCCATTTAAGCGGCTCTTAGCATCAGAGTATTGGGAAAAGACTCGTTTTTATCAGCCCTCTGATTTCTTATGGCAACCCACGTTGTTTCAACCTGTAGGTGGCATGGATCAGGTTCAACGTGCATTTGCTCAGCAAGTGGCAGCCTTAGGTGGTGTGGTGTATTTAAACAGCCCAGTCAAAAAAATCGATTGGGACGCAGACGCGCAAGAGTTTATTGTTCATGTTGAGCAAATTGGCACGAAAGAGTATTTACAGTACCGAGCTGATTATTGTTTCTGCAATCTTGCGATGCCATTCTTAAAGGAGATATTGTCAGACAATTTACAAAATCCAGAGCAGCCTAATCAAGGTCTGGGTTTGAATTTCAAACAATCCTTGCAAGCCGTATATCGAGCGCAATTTAAGGGTGATAGTGAGTGTTATTCAAAACGCTTTCTGGCGTGTACGACCAAAGTTGGCTGGCAGGCAGAGCGTTCTTTATGGCAAGGCAGTGCCTTTGAATCTAAGGACACACCACAAAAAAAACAGGGTAGTGCAGAGCTTGACTCGAATGTCGAGACAATTAAAACCTTGGACTTACCAAAGTCTGAAGTGGGTGTGGTACCGATATTTGGTGGAATTTCTTGGACGGATAATGAAATCACTCAAATTTGGTATCCGTCTAATGCTTACCACGATCAAAAGGGCGTATTAACCGGGGCCTATAATTTCGGTAAAGTAGCGTACAAGTGCGGTAAACAGGACGTATCTGAACGGTTAGATAACGCCAAAAAAGGCGCGGCTGAATTTGATGAGAATTTTGCTGATGGCCTTGAGGATGGCGTGGCAATCGCATGGCAAAATATGCCCTATATAAAAGGCGGATGGGCCCAATGGCAAGAGGTCGAAGACGGTGTGGCTCATTTTAATGTGCTGGATCAAGGGTCGGGAGTCCATCAGGCTGATGGCGTATTGTCTGATCCAATATTTTTTGTGATTGGTGATCAAATATCGTCACTTCCTGGTTGGCAAGAGGGCGCGATTGCTGCCGCTTTGAATGCATTGAGTCGAATGGCGAGGCCGGATTTGAGTATCCCGTATTTGAAGTCGCTGCCCGATACTCGGTTGATGGTAGAAGGCGTGTAGCTTTGACATCATTCATGACACTTAAAAAACACTCGGGGGCGGCGTTCTTAAGTCGCACCCTTTAAGTCAAATAAGGAGCATTACCAATGTTAGATATTAAACAAATCCGCCGCTTGGCGGCCAGTGGTCGTACTATAGAAATGGGACAAGAGGGCGACGATGCCCTTGGTCCACTGCAATTATTGCCGGGTAAGTGGGCTAATGTGCCCGACCTGCCCGGTCATGGGTGGAATATGATTGCGTTACCGTTTGCCACCGAGCCAAAATCAAAATTGAACTATCGGTTACTATTAAACCAATATAATGAAGAGTTGGAGTTCACCATAGTTGATAAGGCCGTGCCTAATCGCGGCATCACCAAACACGGTGTTACTACTGATAATGATCAGTTCTTAGCAACCATCGAATACACACAGTCGATTACTCAAATTGCTGCGCAGGATTTTCCTGATAGTGGTAAAGCCGGTGCGCCAGGCCTAGCTATCCATAGAGAGCCCGGGCTTTGGTTGCATATGGCAAATAACGTGACCGAAGGTTTGGACATCGCGAGGTTGGGCACAATTCCACACGGAGACTCCGTGTTAGCACTAGGGCGTCACCGAGCCATTGATGGAACTTTCGATATACCCGAAATCAGCGGCTTGCCGATCACGGGCCTTGATGAGCCTTTGAGCAGTCCTTATTTGGCACCTTACGATCATTTCCATAACAAACCTTTCGAAAAGCTCTTCGACCCAACGGTGCCTAATCAGCTGTTGGCCGAGGCGAACAAGGGTGTGAACATCAAACACACAACTGAGCTTCATGTGGATACGGCTTTTGAAACCGGTGGCATTGTTAATATTCCATTTGTAACCAAACAGGCAAATGCAACGAATATGCATTCAACGTTTTGGATACAAGAGTTGGATGAAAAAAATAAAGACGGTTCGCCAAAGTTACGCTTGCAATACTCGCAAGTTGTCATGTTGGATTTCTTTGATCGCCCCGATGGTAAAGGCCTAATTCAGTGGCCACACGTTAGCATCAACACAATGGAAAAAGTGTCTTTTTAAAAGTTATTGCTGGAACTTAAATGATGATGTCAGGCTCATGCAGGGTTAAGCCTTACTCGGGATGACTCGACTTTTTAGGGCTGACCTTGACCATTCTTTTGATTGTTTTGCATATCTTCAAAGACTGGGTTAGTCGCATCATCAATACCCATCTGATCGGGCTATTAGGTTGAAAGTACTCATTAACAAGCTGCTGGAAAACGTATTTCTAACCTCATTATTTTTGCTACTGAAAACGCGTTATAATCATGATGTGGCGTAAATAATAAGTACTCATTTCTATGCAAAAAATACGTTGGGGAATCATTGCTCCGGGAAACATAGCCGCTAAATTTTCGGCGGCTTTGCGGCAGGTTGATGATGCGGTTTTATACAGTGTTGCCAGCCGAGATGTAGAAAAAGCCAAATGCTTTGCTGCCCAAAATGGCTTTCTTCATACGGCTGAAAGCTATCAAGACCTCATTAACGATGATAATGTTGATGTGATTTATATCGCTTCGCCGCATAATTGCCATGCTGAACAAAGCCTTGCTTGTTTGCGAGCGGGTAAGCCTGTGTTATGTGAGAAACCGATGACCGTTAATAGCCGGCAGGCTACTGAGGTTATTCGGGTGGCCGATGATAACAACACGTTCTACATGGAAGCCGTGTGGAGTCGTTTTTTACCTGTTTATAAACGCATTCGCCAATGGATTGATAATGGCGATATTGGTGATATTCAGTTGATCCAAGCCAGTTTCGGTTTCAATTTTCCGTTTGATCCGAAAAGCCGTTTGTATGACCCTAATTTAGCAGGCGGTGCTTTATTGGACGTGGGCATTTACCCAATCACTTTTTCTCAATGGGTAATGCAAGATCAATACCCTGCCTCTATTTCTGCAGTGGGGTCTTTGGGTTCCACGGGTGTTGATGAACGCTCGGCGGTTACTCTTCAGTACGACGAAGGTCAAATTGCCACATTAACGTCAACTGTATTGGCCGATACCGTTTATGACGCTTGGATTATCGGCTCTAGAGGTAAGATAAAAGTACCTATGTTTTGGTGTGCCGAATCAGCCGAGCTTATCACTGGCTCGCGAGCTGATATGAACGTTGTAGACTCAGCGTATCTACCGCATCAACCTAATGGCTATGAAGCCGAAATCCTTGAGGTACATCGCTGTCTTGCACAACAAGAGTTACAGAGTCCAGAGTTAACTTGGGGCAACAGCCTTAAAGTGATGAAAATAATGGACGAAGTACGAGATCAATTGGGTTTAACGTTTCCATTTGAAAACCAATAGGGCTGTTAGACTGAGGCCACATATCAACATTAGATCCGAGGTTTGTGTTGTTAGTTGGTATTTGATGCTTTGTCTTTTGTCCAAGAGACCTGTTGGCCATCGCGTAAACGTTCTCCACCGCGAACAATGACGGTATCTCCATTGGCCACGTTGCCGATCACTTCAATTAAATCGCCTTGCGCATAACCCAACTTGATGTCGCGCTTGTGCGCTTTGCCTTGAGCGTCTACCACGAAAATGTATTGATTATTAGGACGTAGGATTACCGCATCACGTGGTATGGCTAAAACGTCTCTGGGTTCGGCGGTGGGTAAGGTAACTCGCACCGGTGAACCGACCAAAAATTCTGGGGTTTCTAAACTGACTCGCACTTCCATAGTGCGGCTGATTTGATTGCCGACGGGCACCAAGGCTCTTAAAGGCGCTGACACTTCTTTGCCAAACCCACTAACAATTAGTTTAGTACCTGATGCCAAAGGTTGCACTAATGCTGCCGGTACTTGGGCGCTAATTTCAAGCGAATTGATGTCGACTAATCGTGCGACTGACGTACCAATTTGTGCGAATTCACCAGGTTGTATTGATTGGCTGACTACGCGACCAGAGAAAGGCGCTGTAATGGTGGTTCGTTGTAAGTCAGTTTCAGCTGCATTCATTGCCGCTTGTGCGCGAGCGACATCGGCTTTGGCTGTTTCCATGTTAGAGCGTAATTCAGCAATACCAATTTCGGGTATGCCTAACCGTTGGTCATCAATATTGACTCGAGTAAAATAGTCTTTGTGATACTGATACAGGCTTTTTAACCTTGCCAGTTCCGCCATTCGTTGCGCTACGAGTTGACTGGCATTTTTATTGTCTATGGTGGCCAAGGGTTGTCCTTTTTCAATGCTATCCCCAACAAGCGCAACAGACGTCACTTTGCCTGACGTCTCGGCAGCGATTACAGCATCGCGAACGCTGACCACAGTACCGGGGAGCGTGGTATTAGGTGATAATGTGGTTTGTTGTACTTTGGCCACAGACACCACTGCTGCTGGAATTTCATAGTCACTCGCATTGACGGTATTAGAGGCGTTAAACCCACCAAACAGATAGGCCAGCAATAAACCCAGGGTCACAACCAACACAACGCCAACAGTAATTAGACGATTTCTCTTGTTCCATAATGTCTGATGATTGTTGGGGCCTAAGGAGCCTTGATCACCCACATCATCGAAGTAGTGTTCGGATGATTCAGACCTAAGATTTACTTTTTGTTTTTGTTGCTTAACCATTACTTGTTTACTTTATTGGAGGCATAAATAGGGGTAATAAAATTTTTATTGCTCTGCACGCGTGTCTAATCCTGTAGAGATATTGAACCGTTGAGGCGGTTGGAACCTGGTTTCTTATCATAAGAAGGATTATTTCCGAGCCGCAGTAAACACGGCAACAACACCAAAGTGAAGAGTGTTGAAACGCTCATGCCACCCACAATGACGGTTGCTAAACCTTTGTAGATTGCGCTGCCTTCGCCAGGTGCAATGACCAGCGGTAACATTCCCATTAAAGACGTTAAGGTGGACATGAGAATGGGGCGTATACGAGCCTCCAGCGCGTGTTGTACTGCGGTGGTTTTGTCATCACCGAGTTGTTCTCGTCTGCGTGTTTCAGCCACCAGTAAAATTGCGTTGTTTACGACCAAGCCCAATAGAATGATAAAACCTATCATTCCCAGCAGGTCCAAAGGGGTAGGAACAACCAAATCGATTAAACGCACGGCAACAATGCCGCCAACCGCGGCCATCGGCAATGATATTAAAACCAATGCTGCGTCCTTGGCGGATTTGAACAATGCAGCCATGACCAGAAATAATAATAAAATAGCCAACGCGAAGTTACCGCTAAGGTTGCCTATGGCTCTTGACAGTGAGTCTGCGTCGCCGCCGTAAAGAATGCTTACGTCTTGCGGTGCCACGGCGCGAATTTGAGGCTCTAATGACTTCAAAATTTCAATCGTTTGTCCCAAAGGCATGCCTTCAGGAGCATTGATATTTAACGCGATTGTGCGTTTGGCATTCAGTCTGAACACCTGATTAGGGCCCACACCGCGTTCGATGTTGGCTAAATCACCGAACGGAATAATCGCCCCTGAGGGGGTTACAACAGGCATGGTTTCAAGTTGTTCTGGGGTGGTCCATTGCTCGGTTCTAAGCAAGATGTCTAGACGTGAATCTTGGTGAAAAAATTCACCCAGCCACAACCCGTCGCCATAAGCCCTGATGGTTCGAGCAAGAGACTCGCGCGTCATGCCGACTTCGGCTAAACGCCTATCGTCAGGTAATAAACGGTATTCTGGTCTGACCACTTGTGGATCAGGGTTTAGGTTGACTCGGCCACCTTGTAAGTTAGCACGCACAATATCAGCAACTTCTAATGCTGAGGTGCTTAGCTGAGCGAAGTCAGTTGATTGTAAATTCAAGCGAATGCTGGCACCACCACCAAAACGGCCAAATAAGCTGCCTTGTTGCGCGAAAGCTCTAACGTCTGGAATGTTAGTCAAAATCTCGTTGTTCGCGATTGCCACCATGTCATCCACACGGGATTGGTCTTTTACACGAATCCCCACATTGCCGCCCCAGGGGCCTGTAAAGAGGTAGTAATTTCGTAAAGCGGGTTCTTTTTCACCACGCAAGTACGGAGCTAGACGATCAACTACAACCTTGGCAAACTCATCGCGCACGATATCTGGGCTGGCACCCGAAGGAAAAGAGATAAATGCATCCACCGCGTCACGCTTAACGGGTGGTAAATAATTCAGTTGTGGCCATAATAACCAACCTAACAGCAGAGGCACAGAGGTGAGGCTGAGGATCCATGCATAGCGCTTTTTCGTGCTATCAGTAAGAGACATCAGGCGTGCGGTTATGATGTGCCAAGGATCTTTTTTGATCTCATCTGAAGGCTGTTTTTGGTGCCGAATTAAATGTGCGGCACCTGCGGGCAGCAAAAAAAGGGCAACTAAGAAACTGAAGACAACGGCAATGGCAATGGTCAGTGCGAGGTCAGCAAACAATTGGCCCTCAACGTCTTCGAAAAAGACGATGGGCACAAAAATAACCACGGTAGTCACAGTGGACGCCAGCAGGGCACCGCCTATCTGTTGCACCGATGATAGAGCGGCCGAAGTGGATGACTCACCTTGGTCAATTTTTCGCACAAAGTTTTCCAGCATTACGATTGCGGCATCCAACACCATGCCGGTGGCAAAAGCCAAGCCGGCAAGGGAAATGACGTTAATCGTACGGCCGAAAATATTAAGCACCACAAAAGTGGCGAGCAGGCAAATAGGAATTGATGCGGCGATGATTAACGTTGCTCTTAATCGCCGTACAAATAACCAGAGACAACCAACCGCAAGCGCGATACCAATGCCCATGTTTCCGGTAAGTAAACCTATTGCGCGTTGGATAAAAACCGAAGGATCAAAGCTCTTCTCGATCGTTACTCCGTAAGTGGGGGTTAACGATGCATTCAGTTCGTTCATCCGCTTTAGAACGTTGTCGATGGCCTGTAATGTATTACCACCTGGCTCTCTTAACAGCCGCATCCCCAGAGCTGGATTGCCATTTTGATACACCACACCACGTGCTTCATCAGGGCCAACCACAACCGTGGCAATATCACCTAAGCGTATCGGTGCGCCATTGCGCCAGTCAATAATGGTGTCTTCCAGTTGATTCGCTTGGTATCGCCCTTCAAAGCGCAAGGTGAAATCTCGACGACCCACCCCCACGGAGCCCCCGCTAACATCATTAGAACGATTTATGTTGGCAATAATCGTTTCTATTGAGAGCCCCAACTGAGCAGCGATAAATGGGTCAAATTTTACTGATATTACATGGCTGCCACCGTTTTGATTAACATCAATGCCACCAACGCCTTCAATGCCTTCAAACTCCGGTGCAATATTGTTTTCTACGAAATCTTGCAGCTCATTAAGTGGAATACTGGAATCTTCCGTTCGTTGTACGAATAAAAATATCAATGACTCCGCTGAATTTCCGCCCCCGTTTCTGGAAATTTGTGGTCGTTGAGCGTCGGCTGGTAAGCCTCTCACGCGCTGTAATCGGCTGGCAACCTCGGTAAAAGTTTGATCCATGTCTGTGCCGAGAGCGAATTCGAGATTGATGAAAGCATTGCCCGAGTTTGAGAACGAGATCAAATCGGTCATTCCAGCAATACCACGCAACTCCCGCTCAATCGGGTCAACCACTTCACTTTCGATCTCACGAGGGCTGGCTGCGCGCCAAGATACTTGAACCCCCAATACTGGGCGATCAATGGTGGGTAATAGTTGAATGGGGAGTTTGGTTACTGATACGAAACCTAACAGCACTAAAAGGCAGACCACTGAGGCTGTAATCGCTGGGTTATTAACAAAAAAGCGGGTCGTATTCATTTTGGTGCCGTTCGATTTTTAGTGTCCACTCATGCAAAATACAATAACAAAAGCCGACATTGATAAGTACGATCGGCAACATTACTCAGTGGCGTGTTTCTTTAGCTACTTATCCATGATGTTTTTACTTGAGTAAAGGTCGCATTTTTTGTTGGCAGGTCGTGTGAGTTTGTATAATTAAAGGTTTCCAAGGTGCCAAAGTTTATCTATCCCAACAACCAAGATACCTAGCATTAACGACCAAATTAAGCAGGCGAGTAAATCATAGGCGGTGTATTTAGAGTTAGGCATGCCGCTGACGCCTATCAGTAATGGAACGAGGCTGCGTATGGGGGGCATGATACGGCCCAAAAAAATAGTGAAACTGCCATACTGAATAATGCGCCGTTCTATTTTTTTAATGCGTTCGCTTTGATTTTTAGGCAGCCAAGTGTCATGAAAAAACGGACCGAAAAATTTGCCAATATAGTACCCAGAATGATCGCCAAGGACCGCGCCAGCAAAAGCCCATGGCATCAGTTGTTCTAGGCCGACAATCTGTTCTACGTACAGATAGCTGCAAACGGATAAGAGTATTGTGCCCGAAACCAATAAGCCCACTCCGACACAGGCTTCTAAAAACGCAATCAACAATATAATCAGTGGCGCATAAGCTTGGTTGTCTCTTAACCACGCGGTGACAACGTTTTCGATGTGTCTAAATCCTGCCTAAAAATAGGTCGGTAATAGTCTAATGCTAAATACTAGCAGAGCCCTTGAAGGGGTAACGTGATGCAAGCTTGATAATTGTAGGTTCTATGTGAGCCAGATTAACTGGTGTCAAGTTAAATTCGTTCAACTAATGTGTGGTTTCCTTTATATCACAATCAGATTGTTTACTGGTTGGTGTGCTAAATCTTTTGGTTAAGTATGAGAATTTGCTAATAAACTTTTGATTTAATTTTACTTTTTGTGTTTTAAATCAATGAGTGGAGAAGTGGGCCGGTTTATCATTGTTCACATGTTTGACAGTCAGGCGATAACTGTCAAACATGGGTGTCCGTGTTTCAATGAGACGATTGCTGAATCCGATTAAATCAGAACCCAGTTAGCGCAAATTACGTTAATAACTTTTTATTTAAATGGACCGTTAATGACTCTTTATTTAAATGGACAGTTAATGACTCTTTATCTAAATGGATTAAGTCGGTCAAAAAGGCTTTTCTTTTTCTTATAAATGCCTTTTTCGTTTTCTGGAAAATTTGCCAACAACACCTCATGCGTGCTTTCGGCCAAATCCGTTAAGCCCATTTCGACGTAGGCCTTCTCCATTAGTTTAAGCGCGCCTTCGACGGCTGGGGAAGTCTCAAAGCGATAAACAATGTGTTTACAGCGATTGACCGCCGCTACGTAGGTTCGATTGTCAAAGTAAAATTGCGCTACGGCCAATTCACGTTCGGCTAAGGCATTGCGTATATAGACAATTCTCTGTTTAGCATCGTTGGCATATTTACTGTCAGGGTAACGTTTTAACAGCTCTTCAAAGGCATCCATTGAGTCTTTGTAAGGTTTAGGGTCGCGTACTGAGCCCTTACTGCCTTTGATAAACCGATCTATACGGCCTGCTTTTTTCTCAAAAGTTGCAACGCCTTTCATGTAATAGGCGTAGTCGACATTTTTATGTGTTGGGTATAGAGAGATAAAGTTGTCGGCGGCCTCTATTGCTTTTTCAGGTTGCTGAGTTTTGTTGAAGGCAAAAATCATATCCAACTTTGCTTGTTCAGTGTATTCCCCAAATGGGAAGGCGGCTTCCAATGCGCGATAATGGTCAATTGCAAAAGAGTAGTTACCAGCACTGAGCGCTTTGTTTGCTTTGGAATACAACTCTTGGACCTGCTGTTGTGCGAGGCTCTGGTTAATGCCACTGTTTTTTCGCTTTGATGAGCAACCGCTTATAATCACCGCTGACAATACTAAGACAGCGAGTTTAGTAAAACCTCTATCTATCCCTTTGTGGCGATAAGCGAAGCCTCTGTGCGGCGGTAAAAAACCTAAAACACGGGTATTGGTTGACCTGAGTTTCGATTTCTTATGCTTTTCATGCGGTATGGCTATGAACGATGAAAGTACGGTTAAAAGGCTCATGAAATTATCGTTATGGGTTATCATCAATGCGCGTAAGCATAGCGCGAAATTGATTCGTATTGAAGCTATAAGGGCACGTGAAATATTAACAGTCGTATACGGTTTGCGGGATGTGAGTGTTTTGCCTAAATACGATAGTAATTCGCAGCTTAACCTCGTGCGTTTTTTGTTTAATGGGGACGATGGTTAATCGCCCCAGTTTATTTTTGTTGGACCAGCGTATTTTAAGACCCGAGTTATGAGTTTTTCCAAACACAGTTATATTGTTCCCGATGAAATGATTGGTCAACGCGTTGATAAAGCGTTGGCTGAATTGTGTGAGGGCCATTCAAGAAGTACGATTCAGAGTTGGATTAAAAAAGGGTTGGTTATGCTTGATGACGAAGCCCCTAAGCAGAAAGACAAGGTTTATGGTGGCGAGCACTTGGAGGTGCATGTTCCAGAGATTCGTCAAGGGGAATGGGAGGCGCAAGATCTGCCGATCGATATTGTGTTTGAAGATGACCATATGATGGTCATCAATAAACCGGCTGGTTGGGTGGTTCATCCGGGAGCTGGAAACCCAGATGGTACTTTATTGAATGCATTATTGTTTTATTTCCCTGAAAGCCGTCAGTTGGCACGAGCAGGCATTGTGCATCGCCTTGACAAAGATACGTCTGGTTTGATGGTTGTGGCGAAAACTGAAGTTGCGCGCTTGGGGTTAACGTCACAACTGGTTGATCACAGCTTACATCGTGAGTATTTAGCCTTGACCAATGGGCGAATTATTTCGGGCAATACCGTTGACGAGCCAATTGCGCGTGATAAACACGACAGGCGTAAAATGGGCATTAATATGATGGGCAAAGAGGCCGTAACTCATTATCGTGTTGACTCACGTTATCGCAACCACACCTTGTTGCGCGTGCAGTTAGAAACCGGTAGAACGCATCAAATTCGTGTTCATATGAATCACATTGGCTTTTCTTTGGTTGGTGACCCGGTATACGGGCGTCGATTGGCTATCTCCGGCGATTGCCATCCTCAGTTAGAAGAGCAACTTAGGGCGTTTAAACGTCAGGCATTACACGCCACACGCATCGAGTACGTTCACCCTGTCTTGGGTGAGCATCAATCATGGGAGCGACCGATGCCACAGGATATGCAGGCCTTAGTTGAAGCTTGTGACGTAGACAATCATTAGCCTGCTTGAATCGTGAAGGACGTTGTTATACCCAGTTGGCCCGCGCCGTCTCATATTAAAGCCTTCAGTACCATGCGTTCCAATGGCGAGAGCCAGCCTCCCTATAATGGGTTGAATCTGGGGGCTCATGTTGGTGATGTGCCGTCAGCGGTTATCGCCAATCGAACTTGCCTTCAGACTAGCATGGGCATGCCCGAACAACCTGTGTGGCTGGATCAGACGCACAGCAGTAAGGTCGTTGATCTGGCCGAGGAATTTTTATTGTCTGAATGCCCATTACCTGCGGATGGCTCTTTCACTAGAAAAACCGATCAAATTTGTACGGTGATGACCGCCGATTGTTTGCCGCTGTTATTGACTGATCGTGCGGGCTCTTTTGTTGCAGCCATTCATGTGGGTTGGCGCGGCATGGCCGACGGTATTATTGAGCAAGCAATCAAGGCCATCGAATGCGATGTTTCTCAAATATTGGCGTGGGCTGGGCCATGCATTGGTGCGTCTCACTTTGAAGTTGGGTTGGAGGTGAAGACGCGGCTGGGTGGGGCAGATTCAGCTTATCGGCCACACCCCGACAATACCAAAATCTACGCTGATTTAACTGAACTGGCTAAACAGCGATTACATAATAAAGGCATACGTGGATTTTATTCTGCCGACTTATGCACTTATACGGACTCACAGCGCTTCTTTTCTTATCGTCGCGACGGCATTACTGGGCGTATGGCGACCTTTATTTGGATTACACAGTAACAGCCATGAACCACAATACGGATCAAGTGTCATTCTCTCAGCTGTTATTTTTCTCGCTAGGCTTATTGATTATTAGTGTGGCTTTGACTTACGGGCATGATTATTCATGGTCGCTTTTTGGCCATACTGGTTGGCTGTCGGTTCCATTGGGTATTGTTATCGCTGTTTTCATGTTTGTTTGTCCGGTATGGCTGATAACCCACCATTGGCTGAGATTGCACTCTTTCTACGAGTTGATTGCTTATTTGCATAAAATGACGTCGGGTTTAAGTTTTGGGCAAATTATACTGATCTCATTTTGCGCTGGGGTGGGTGAAGAGCTACTGTTTCGAGGCGCTTTGCAAAGCTGGTTGCAGGAGCTTATCGGTTTTTATAGTGCCGTGGTGATTTCATCCCTCATTTTTGCCATACTTCACGCCATGACGCTGTATTACTTTCTGATTACATTTTTTATCAGTCTCTGTTTTGGCGTTCTCTTCCATTACTCTCAAAGTATGTTGTTGTTAATCACCATTCACACTGTATACGATGTGATTGCACTGATTGTGATCGCAAAGTACCCTCACTGGCTGGGCGTCACTCGACTGCATGATAAAGGAACCAAATTCTAAGGGCGGGTTAGCTCACGTTGCTCATGGCATGGGTTGTGAATGCTTAAGAGCTTGTACGCAACTTGATTGATTGCTTTTTTAGGGTTTTTCACCACCAAATTTGGCCATTCGTCGTCAATTTGCTGTTTCTTCTAATAGCTTACATTGTAACTCCACTGCAGACGCGCATTGAGGATCATCATATTGCGCAAGTTTTCTTCAGGAAACACGCCGATTGGGTTCAAACAACCGGCTTGCTAACTCTGCGCTTACAACGGCTTTTTAAGTTTGTCATCTTTTTTGACTGATGGCCGCTGTAAACACGACGTCGGTGGAACTGTTAAGTGCGGTCTCAGCCGAATCTTGAATGACGCCGATAATAAAGCCAACCCCGACAACCTGCATTGCCACTTCATTCGGTATATTAAATAACGAACAGGCTAGAGGGATTAACAATAAACTGCCACCCGCAACGCCTGATGAGCCGCAGGCCCCGACACTGGCTATCACACAAAGCAGTAGTGCTGTTGGAAGGTCTACGGCAATGCCTAACGTGTGTACCGCAGCTAAGGTCATTATGGTGATAGTGATGGCTGCGCCTGCCATGTTAATAGTGGCGCCTAAGGGGATAGAAACAGAATAGGTGTCCTCATTGAGCCCCAGCTTGTGACATAAACGCATATTGACCGGAATATTGGCGGCCGAGCTTCGAGTGAAAAACGCGGTTAAGCCACTGTCTTTTAATGCCGTAAGCACCAAGGGGTAAGGGTTTTTGCGTGTTTTGATAAATACAATGATAGGATTTATCAGCAAGGCGACCAATAACATAGAAGCTAATAGCAAACCGAGTAAGTGCGAATAACTGGCGAGCGCAGAAAACCCTGTTGATGCAACGGTGCCTGCAACTAAACCTAAAATACCGATTGGCGCGAGTTGGATTACGACCCCGACCAGACCTGTGACCGCATTACTCATGTCCGTTAATAGGTCTTTGGTGGATTCGTTGGATTGGCGCATCAGCAAACCAAGGCCGATAGACCAAGCTAGAATACCGACATAATTACTGGTCAGCAGTGCGTTAATTGGGTTATCCACGACCTTAAAAAGGAGTGTGTTTAAAACTTCGGCAATGCCTTGTGGCGCTGAGCGGCTTAAGTCACCAGACACTAAATTAAGTTCGGCGGGGAAAAGGAAACTCAACAATACGGCAACGGTGGCCGCAGACAAGGTGCCTAAGGCATAGAGTACAAGAATGCCGCCCATGTTGCTGCTTTTGCCTGACTTTTGATTTGCTAAGGACGCCAGTACCAATACAAAAATGAGTATCGGTGCAACGGCTTTTAATGCCGCGACAAATAGATGACCTAAAAATGCGATGGAATGACCTATGTTAGGCGATGCACTGGCTACGATTGCGCCCAAGACAATACCCGCTGCGATTCTAAGAACTAAACTTGAATTAGTGTAAGCATTAAACAATGCACCCATGGCATTCCTCTTTTACTGTGTTCGTTGAAATTATTGTTTTTTGTTGCCTTGATGCTTTTTAGGCTAGTTCTTTCTTCCACAGCACATCGTCATGACCTAAACGCAAATTGATCACTCGGGCGACCGCAAACAAGAGATCCGACAAGCGGTTTAGATATTGGCGCGTAGTATCGCAAACCGGCTCAGCGTAGTGGAGTGTGATGACATCGCGCTCGGCTCGGCGTGCGATTGATCGTGCCATGTGGCAGATCGAAGCCGCTTCACTGCCACCAGGCAAGATAAAGTCTTTAAGAGGTTCAACTAGCTCATTAAATTCATCAATTTTGGCTTCTAAGGTTTCGATTTTACTTTTCTGAATAAAACTGTGGCCTGGCATGCTGATTTCGCCACCAATATTGAATAAGTCATGTTGAATGGTGGTAAAAAGGGTTTTCAGTTCTTCGTCTTCAAGTTTACACACCAGCAAACCAACCACGCTGTTTAATTCGTCCACCGCGCCCATGGCGTTCATGCGTTCGTGATTTTTGGGTACTCTAACGCCGCCGCTCAAGCCCGAAGTGCCATCGTCACCGGTTCGTGTATACAGTTTACTAAGTCTGTGTCCCATAGCCTTACCTATTGTTGGGGTCTGTGATTTGGTTATTTTAATTTAGTGAATCATGACGCGGCCGATTTTACCTGTGTGGCGCTTTGGCATTACCCAATTAAGGTGTTGTTGGATCAGGCTTAGTCATGCCGTCACTCTAACTCAATTAAATCAGACGTTCATTCGGTTGTTATGCATCTAAGCCGCATTATTATGTGGTTCGTATATCGGCAGTGACAATGAAAATATAACGCCGTCAGAGCTGAGAAGATTTCTGGCAATGACTTCGCCGCCATGAAAGCTTGCTATCAATTTCACTATATACAAACCCATGCCCAAGCTTATTTTTTGTGCGTCTTTACGACCAAGGGAAACCAGAGGTTCAAAGATACGTTCAGCCATGCCTTCGGGTAACCTCGAACCTTGATTAATGATGTCAATTTGCGCAAAGTTATTTAGGCGCTTAGCTTTTACCACAATGGGTGTGTCTTTGGCGGCAAAGTCGATCGCGTTGTCGACGAGTTTGTCCAACGCCTGCGCAATGTAATCGGGTGCTATTTCGACAGGAAGTGGGCCCGTCTGTATTACCACATTAAAGGGCTGTTCGGGATTAGAAAACGAATAGCCATCAACGTAACTTTCAATCAGTTCCACCAGATCAATTTGCTCGCGTGTTTCTGACTGCATGGCCTGTTCAAGGTTAGCGGCTTCCGTTAGATTCCTCAAAATAGAGCCGATTCTGTTGAGCCCATTTTGGGCACGAGCCATGTACTTACTTTCCGCTAACTCAGGGGCTTCGCGGCTAAGATTATGCAATGAAGAATTGACCACATTGAGTGGGTTACTAACCTCGTGTGCTAGCGTGTCAGGCAAGCCTTTAAGGTAATTGGTGTATTGGGAAAGACGGCCTAACATGTTGCTGACCGAACGTGATAAATCACCAATTTCATCGCCGGCCTTGGCCTCGGCGTTAAGGCGCTGATGCAATATGCGACCGTCTCTATCAATGGCGGTCTCTGTGGCATTGCGTAAGCGCCGAATGCGTAAAGTGAGCCTGGATGAGAATAAAAGTAGCGCCGTAGCAACCGTAATCAATACCAACAAGGTAATACTGATGACGTTTTCTAGAATGGCCTGTTGTTGTCGGGTGACTTGGTTGGTGCTTTGTTCAACCACCACGGCCCCCAAAATTTTGTCGTCCGAATAGACTGGGTGAGCCGACATCAAAATAGCACCACTGCCTTCGCTCGACTTAATGCGCGTACTTGAGGTTGAACCTTCGAGCGCTTGTTGCACTAACTCATAGTTGCGCTCTTGCTCTTCCTCAGGAGCCAAAGTGACCTCACTTTGTTGCTCGATGATAAACGTGAAAATCGTTTGTAGCGTCACATTGTAATAGTATGACGCCAGCCTCCAAGCATAACTAAAAGGTTGACCAGTATTAACCGGTTTGATTATTTGGTAGGCGGTCGGCGCATTGAGTATCTCGCCGACCACAGTGCGAGGAATTTGGTTGTCTTCGCCAAACACCCAGATACGAGTATCGGCCCGATCCAACCCGATCAACAATTGGTCTATTTCGGGCGAACGAACCAATAACTTAGATAAAAGATCGTTATCACTTTGCGGTGTGGTCCTGACAATGGCTTCGATTTCGTATGTGTCGGGGTTGTCAACGTCGGTCACAGCCACGCTTACTCGAGTGTCCGAGTTGAGCATAAAGCGAGGTATTCTTAATTCTACGTTATAGCCTGTGGGCGTGAGTTTAAGCTCGGCCGATAGGTCGTAATTGGGTTTGCCAGTCACTGGGTATTGCCAAGCCTCATCCATTAAGTAAATACTCATGCGCCCAGGTTCCCCTGAAATGATGGTATAACGTTGCTGGGGGCGATTAGGCTCTTGCAGTGTCAGGCGAATATGGTCTGCGGCGTCCACTCGTAAGAATTCGGGTTGGCGAAAGATCACTTCATCATCAGTAACTTTAAACAACGCATAAATAAAATTGCCTCGATACCCCATTGCGTGATCTACTGAAATAACATTCTCTGGGTTAAGTAAAGTATCTACCGGCGAGGGCATGGCGGTGACGGTTTGCTTGGCTTGTTCTCCCCAGTCGCTTAAGTCGCCATTTATATTAATGAAATTGGGCAAGGGCGCGGCATAGATTTCATTGCCTTCGATCTCATCTGGGGCAAATGAGGATTGTTCTGAAAACAGTTCGGGCCGGCCATGTAATACCGTTGCTACTGCACGCGATGTTAATGTCAGCGCGTCTTCTTGACCTGCCAACAGGTAGGTCTTCATATCACGAACGTACACGTATGACATCCAGGGAATCAGAAGTAATAACAGTGCTACTAATAAAAGCTTGGTACGAATTGAGAAACCGGAGCGCATGTTTGTTAGCTTGCCCTAGTTTGTGTGCGATTTGTCATTAAACATCAGAGTTCCACTTATAACCTACGCCAAACACCGTTTGAATACGTTTGAAATCCGAGTCAATTTCTTTGAATTTATTACGAATCCTTCGAATATAACCGTTAATGGTGTTGCGCTCGACGTAACTCTGGCGTGTGATTTGCATCATATTTTCGTAGGTTTTAACGTGGCCAGGGTGTCGTGCCATTGATTCAATTAACCAAAACTCAGTGAGAGTGAGACTTAACTCTTGCCCCTTCCATTTAATCGACATGCTTTCTTCGTTAATGCTTAGATCGTCAACCACCAGCGTGTCAGCTTCTGTTTGTTCCGCTGTTTGGTTCAAACTGTCTACGATGCGGAACAACGAGTTTATTCTCACGCTCAAAAACTGCATATTCAATGGTTTGGTTAAATAGTCCCAAGCATCCAGTCTGAGACCTGATACACGATCTATGTCGCTGTCTCTGGCCGTTAAAAAAATGATGGGTAATGTTGGCGACAATGCTCTTAGGTCTCGACAAAGGTCAAAGCCGCCGTCCATTTCGTTTTCCAACATGATATCCAAGATAGCCAAATCAGGCATATTTTCCCGCATGCCCGTTAGTGCGCTTGGTCGATTGGCGTAGGTGTCAACTTCGTAGCCTGATTGTTGCAGAGCATCGCGATAATTTTCACGTTGATCAAAATCGTCCTCAACGATGGCCACTTTTCTAGCTGTACTTTTTACCATTTTGTCTTATTACGCACCCAGCGATGGTCGATGTTTTATATATTCGTGATGTTTGCCACACAAAGCATAAGCTTGAGGGCACTCTATTTTGCACTAAATGTAATGGGTAGGCACGCCTTCACATTAAAACCATTTTTTTACCACAACTTACACCATAAGAAAGACACATGAGCAAGGTCTAATAAAGGTATGGGAATGGGTAGTCGCTGAGAGATTGTTTTTCTCTAAGCACTCTTAAAATCAGTGCTGTTATGTAAGGCCAGAGTTGTTGTGTCGATTTTGATACTTGGCAGACCAGAGTAGCATTACGGGCAGCATTGATGGTGAAATTTTTACTCTATTTTAGAGGCCAAGCATCAGCTTTTTTAAATCGGTGCTGTTTAAAATAGACGCTATTGAGAGTGTATATAGTACATAATTTAAGGTTTTAACAGTGCGCTTATCGCTCAAAAGAAGCCACAGTAGAAAGCCAAAGTAAGTCAGAGAAGTTAAGAGGTTAGCCGTATGAATCAACAAGTTTTTGTGCCTGTTACAGATGATATGATATACAACCACCCGGAGCGCATAGAGGGGCCATTAATCCCTTATGAGGCGGGAATGGAATGTCATGATTGGCTATCAGTTGAGTTAAACCCAGAAGACGACAGCGTGATTGAAGAGATGGTTAGAAAACGCGCCGCACAGAAGCTTGGCAAAGCAAGCAATAGTGTAAAATTTCCCGCGAATCTCAGCTTAGTCTATGGCAAAGGCTTTCGTAAATAAGGCATTCTGAGCTTCTTTTTTATCTCATATATAAAAAATACAGGCAATGTAAGAAGGCCGGAGACCTGCTTGTTTGGCCACACATTAATCCATGTGCCATTGTAGGTATTAAAATCTAATTAACAGGGAAGGCGTTGTGACGATTGAACACTCAAAGTTTAATACTCAGTTCAGCCGTTTAAAGTTTACCCATTCTAAGGTGTCAAAACCTAAAGAAAACTCAGTTCCTTAGACCAGTCCAACCTAAAATTAATATGAGCATACGAACCATCGGCTTGTGGTTGGTAGTTTTGTTCCAATTCCTTCATGTTTATCTCGATCTCATTTAGAGCTTTGATTAGCCGTTCGACATCAGCGTTGGTGTTATAAGCACTGATGCTGACTCTGACCATACCTCGCTTACGGTTTATATACCCCTCTTGCTCTTCTTCTGGAATGTCGGATAAATCCAATTCCCAGAGTTCTTGTTTTAGCAAGCTGCTTACGTATGGGTGCGCGCAGAAACACTCGTTGCGTACGGCAATGGCATAGTAGTCGTTTAAAATTGCAGCCAACAGTCCGTGATCAATATTACGATGATTGAATGCAAGAGCGCCGGTCCTGGCTAACAAGTGGTCACCGTACACCGTGATGTTTGGCAAATTGTTAAGAGCATCAAACAATGTGGAAATAACGACTTTTTCATTGGCTTGAACGGTTTGTGCTTGTTGGCTAAGCACCTGAGCAACGTTGGCCAATGCAACAGCCCCAACGATGTTAGGCGTACCGGCTTGCTCTCGGTCTGGATAATTGGGTAACAGTTCGTAGTCGTAATAGCTGACAGTGGAAACGGAACCGCCGCCTAAATCTTGCCCGCTCATTTGTGATAATAACGACTGTTTTGCAATCATTACGCCCGGTGACATTGGGGCGTAGAGCTTGTGACCAGAAAAAATAAAGAAGTCCACATCGTCCGCCCCCAAGTCCGTATTAGTGTGAGAAACGCTCTGCGCACCGTCCACTAATATGAATGCATCATGCTTGTGCGCGAGATCAGCCATCTCGGCCACAGGGTTTTTGATGCCAGTGACATTACTGACTGAGGACACGGCGATGTAATTGACGTTGCCCGAATGTGCTACTAGTAAGTTCTCCAGTGCCTTTAAGTCGATAGCGCCTAACTGAATGCCATCACCCGTTAGTGGTATGTAATGAACTTGGTTCTCGTATTGGCGATGGGGCAGGTCGTTGGCGTGATGCTCCATGGCGGAAATCAATACTACTTTCTTCTCAGGCCGCAGGCCATGAAGGCCTCGAGCAACTCTATTGACAGCAGAGGTTGTTCCAGCACCTAAAAAAATTGACGTATAGGTTTGTTGTGGTGCGTTCACGAAATTCAAAATTTGTGAGTGTGCCCAGGTCAGAGCCTTAGTGGAAATTTTAGCGCAATTGTGTACGTAACTGTGGGTGTTTGAGTAATGGGGTAATAATTCGGTGATTGCATCCAATGCGGCCGTGCAGGGCAACGGTGAAGCCGCGCCATCTAAGTGCAGGCGCGTTAAGGTTTCGCCGCTTGCTGTGGGGTAGACGGTTTCTAATCCAATAAAATTCAGTGTGTTACTTCTCGTTATGTTCATGCATCGCATTATAAATCGTTGGGGGCAGGGTGTGCGATTTCTTTTTTTAATGATCTTTTTTAGCACTCGGTGTTTTTTTGTTTTAGAAATTCATTCTATTTAATTAGGCCGATAAAATGGACGCCCACATCACTTGAGTTATGATGTCATCAAGCAATGTCGCAACGCAAAGAAGCATTGGATAGAGTAGCGATATAACGCGGCGCTTTATGATGTTTGTCGCTAGTAAGTAACCCTGAAACGAGCGAGTTTCCAAAACCGTATTGCACGAGATGTTTATGACAAAAACGATGACACAAAATAATATTGATAACCTGCCTTCAATCGCCAACAGCCCCACTGAAACGACTTTGCAAAAATCAAGTCAAAACCTACCCCATAAGCTAAGACTTAGTTTGACTGCTTTAGCAATCGGAACCATGCTCGTCGCATGCGATCAAAGTGAGCCTAACTCGACGTCTGCAGACGTGGTGGCGCCCGAAGAAAAAATAGAGAAAATGGCTAAAACCAACGAAAGCAATGCGCAAGACAAAACGACAACCAATCCGTTTTTTCAAGACAGCTCACTTTATTTTAACTACCCCCCATTCGATAAAATATCAAATGCCCATTACGCACCGGCTTTTGATGCTGGTATGGAGCAGCAGTTGAAGGAAATTGCTGAGATTACGACTAATACGCAGACTCCAACGTTTGAGAATACCTTTGTGGCGATGGAGAAAAGTGGTCAAACCTTGTCTCGTGTCGCTCGTGTGTTTTTCGCATTATCTTCCGCCGATACCAACGATGATATTGAAACGCTACGAGCCGAGTATGCACCTAAATTATCAGCTCATTCAGATGAAATTTTGCTAAACCCTGAATTATTTTTGCGTGTTAAGGCGGTGTACGACCGGCTCGAAGAGTTGGAACTCGATGCAGAGTCAAAACGTTTGGTAACCGAAACTTATAAAGATTTTATTGGTGCGGGTGCCAAGCTAAGTCCACAGGAAAAAGAAAAGCTTAAGGCGATGAACGCTGAGCTTGCAACATTATCGACCACGTTCAGTCAAAACGTGAAAAAAGAGGTTAATGACAAGGCGATTGTTATTGATAGCAAGGATGATTTGGCCGGGATGTCTGACGGCCAAATTGCGTCTGCTAAAGCGGCGGCTAAAGCGAGAGAAATGGAAGGGAAATTTGTTATTCCATTGCTCAACACCAGTCAACAACCAGCGCTGTCTGCCTTAGAAAACAGAGCCGTACGAGAACGTATTTTAAAAACTTCTTTGTCGCGAGGTAGTGCGGGCGGTGAATTTGATAACACTGACGTTGTGGCTAAGGTCATGAAATTACGGGCCGAGCGTGCGCAATTATTAGGTTACCCAAATCATGCGGCAATGACCTTAGTAAACCAGACAGCGCAGACGGTTGAGGCCGTTAATCAGCGATTGCAAACATTGGCGCCGCCAGCGGTGGCTAATGCAAAGAAAGAAGCTGCCGATTTGCAAGCCATGATTAAAAATCAAGGTGGTGAGTTTGATCTGCAAGCTTGGGATTGGGACTTTTACACTGAGAAGGTTCGGGCTGAACGCTACAACTTTGATGAGTCTCAACTTAAGCCTTACCTGGAAATGAATAATGTATTAGTAAATGGCGTGTTTTTCGCGGCTGAGAAAGTGTTCGGTTTGACCTTTAAAAAACGCAACGACTTGCCTACCTATCATCCTGATGTAAATGTATGGGAGGTGTTTGATGCAGACGGTTCAACGTTGGCGCTATTTATTGAAGACTTTTATGCGCGTGAATCAAAACGTGGCGGCGCTTGGATGAATGCTTACGTACCGCAAAGTGGTTTAATGGGCTCGCAACCAGTTGTTGCTAACCATTTAAACGTGCCTAAGCCGCCTGAAGGAGAACCTACATTATTAACGTGGGATGAAGTGACAACCATGTTTCATGAATTTGGCCATGCTTTGCACGGCATGTTCTCAGATGTTCAGTATCCTAGCTTTTCTGGTACTTCTGTGCCTCGCGATTTTGTTGAGTACCCATCGCAAGTGAATGAAATGTGGGCTGATTGGCCAGAAGTTTTAGCTAATTACGCAAAACATTATGAGACAGGCGAGGCCATGCCGCGTGAATTATTGGATAAAGTCTTAGCCAGTTCAAAATTTAATCAGGGTTATGCCACAACCGAATATTTGGCCGCATCGTTATTGGATCAAGCTTGGCATCAGCTGACGCCAGACCAAGTGCCTTCGGCGGACAAAGTCATCGACTTCGAGGCCAATGCCTTAGCAAAAGCCGGCATTAAATTAGATGAAGTGCCGCCAAGATACCGCACAACCTATTTCTCTCACATTCTAGGTGGCTATTCAGCAGGTTATTACTCCTACATTTGGAGTGAAGTCTTAGACGCCGATTCGGTTGAGTGGTTTAAAGAAAATGGTGGAATGAAACGTGAAAATGGCGACCATTTTCGTAAGACGTTGTTATCGCGTGGCGGTGCTGAAGAAGCCATGACTCTCTTCAAAAAATTCCGTGGCGCTGAGCCTAATATTCAACCACTGTTAGAACGTAAGGGCTTAACGGCTAAGTAACTAAATAGCTAATTGGTAGTAACGTTACCCATCAAAAAAGCCCAGCAACTGGATATTGCTGGGCTTTTTTGAGTCGTTTCAACGTGTCATTTGTTTAATTTTCGTCCGAGCTTTTTTTCAATTAACTTGCGCTCCCAAGTGGGGGTGAAAAGAGTGATTTTTTCATAAGCAACCAGGCCATGAAACATAATGCCAAGTGTCCAGCCTCCGCAGATCATCCAAACTTGCGGGTCCGATACCCCTTTAGAAATCATTATAATGGGCGTGAAAATTATAAAAAAAAGCAGATGCGTGTAGAATTCATTGATGCTTTTCGCGTATTGAATCGCTAATTTTTCGTCGCTATCAATTGTTGTGTGAGTCGTTGTCATGTCACTCTCTTTAGTATCTGAAATGGGTGTTTGTGACTCGTCAAGAGTCTCGATGCCGATTTCAAATACAGACGCCAATGCGCGTTTGCTTTCTAAGCTTGAGGTATGGCCTCGTTCAATACGTTGGATAGTGCGTGTATTTAAGCCGGTTAGCGTGGCTAACTGCTCTTGTGACCAACCATTTGCTAAACGTAGTTTTCTTACAATCATGAGTGTTTAAAGAAATGAATGTGCGTTCATGTATCTGTGAATCGGTGATGCCATAATCAGTGCAATAAGCGAGATTAACCACGGCAAACATATGACACTGCCCTGACATGTCGCCGACTCTTTAACTATAAAACTAAGGCAATTATATAATGAAGCGAACACCAATGACGTCTCTGATAGCACTGGCTGTCATTTTATTGATTGCGATAGCCGTGAGTTGGGCGGGCAGCCAACACGGTGTGATGCACAGCGGTTACCCCGTTTTTGCTGTGTGCGGCTTGATGGTGTTTGTTATTAACTGGGCGGTGTTTTTACCGTCTAATATGGCAAAAACGGAAAAATATTATGATCTCACGGGCAGCCTAACTTATTTGTCTATTATTACGGTGGCGGTTGTGTTGTCAGGTCAGATGGACACACGGAGCATGTTGGCTGCCGCTATGGTTGTAATATGGGCCGTTCGACTTGGGTCGTTTCTGTTCATTCGAATCAGTCAAGATGGGCATGATGATCGCTTTGATGAAATTAAAGTAGCGCCATTACGTTTTTTTACCGCTTGGACCATCCAAGGGCTATGGGCGCTATTGACGGCGGCTTGTGCCTTAGCAATTATCACCAGCGTTGAGAAGAAAGAGTTAGGGCTTATCGGTTCAACGGGCGCTGTAATTTGGGTGTTTGGGTTTATTTGTGAGGTCATTGCCGATCGGCAAAAGCGCCAATTTCGCAAAGATGCCAGTAATAAAGGAAAATTTATAAACGTCGGCCTTTGGTCTTGGTCGCGTCACCCTAATTATTTTGGTGAAATCGTATTGTGGGTTGGTATGGCCATCATGGCTCTTCCAATACTACAAGGCTGGCAGTTCGTATGCTTGATCTCACCGGTGTTTGTGGTCTTGTTGCTTACTAAAGTCAGTGGAATTCCCTTGTTGGCTAAAAAAGGCCAAGAGCGGTGGGGTAATAACGCCGAGTATCAAGCGTACCTAGCAAACACATCTTTATTAGTACCCATGCCACCCAAACAACGTTAAATGTTTCTCCGAGTATTGAAATTGAACTCTTAGGTAATGGAAGTTATTGAATCATGCCTTAAAGTAGACAAAACTTATTGCTTTGAGACTGCGTTAGGCAACACTGGGCCTTTCTTTTCTTTCGACTGTTAACAATAATGTAAACAAGTACGAAGAGGGCTCAGTATTCATGTCAATCGATTTTGATAGTGCTAAATTAGCGAATCCATTTCTCACTGCCGAACACCGTGAGTGGCAAAAGCAGCTTAGGCGTTTCTTCGACAAAGAAATTATTCCTTACGCTGATGATTGGGACGAAGCCGGTCAGGTGCCGGGTGAGCTTTGGCATAAGGCCGCTCAAATGGGTATTTTGGGCTTAGGTTACCCCGAGGAATTTGGCGGAACCAATGATGGAATCGATATTTGGCACAAAAATATTCTGAATGAAGAAATGGGGCGCATGGGAGTGGGAGGTGTAGCTGCAACCTTATTGGTACATAATATTGGCCTGCCACCCGTGATTCACTTTGCTCGTGCATCGCTAAAACAAGTGGTTGCTCCACAAATACTTTCTGGAAACAAACGAATTTCGCTTGCCATCACTGAGCCCAACGTTGGTTCGGATGTTGCGCAAATTACGACTACTGCGCGCAGAGAAGGGGACTTTTATATTGTTAATGGTTCCAAGCTGTATATCACTGGCGGTATGAATGCCTCTTGGTTGACCACGGCCGTGCGTACTGGCTCGGAAGGTGCCGATGGAGTGTCTATGTTGTTAATTCCAGCCGAGCTTTCAGGGGTATCTAGGACATTGTTGGACAAGAAACAGGGGTGGTGGTGTTCAGATACGGCGGCTATCTTTTTTGATAATGTAAAGGTGCCAGTTGAAAATTTACTTGGCATTGAAAACCAAGGTTTTAAGGTAATAATGCATAACTTTAATGCTGAGCGCATGGCCATGGCCGCCGGCATGGAGGGCGCGGCCAGAGTCTGTTTGATCGAAGCGGCAGCTTGGGCTGCTGAGCGAAAGACGTTTGGCAAGCGTTTAGCCGATCATCAGGTAATACGGCACAAGCTGGCTGAAATGCAACGTCATTTGTACGCAACGCAAGCTTATATTCAAGCCGTTTCTAAGCAAATAGAACTTGGTCATGAGGACGCCGCTGCGATTGCTTTGTTAAAAGTGCAATGCAGTTTAACCATGGAGTTTTGCGCACGCGAAGCCATGCAAATTTTGGGGGGAGTCGCGTATATGCGCGGTAGCAAAGTTGAACGAATTTACCGCGAAGTAAGAGTGAATGCTATTGGCGGTGGTTCTGAAGAGATTATGCGAGATTTAGCGGCTCGGCAGATGCAGTTATGAATGAGCATCAAACCTAACATGGCTAATACGGGTATTAGAAATACAATGAAACTCTGGCATTGTAAACACAGTCGATCTTTAAGACCTTTGTGGGCGCTTGAGGAAATGGGCTTAAACTACGAACTGGAATTATTACCGTTTCCGCCCCGCATAAGACAGCGCGAGTTTCTTGAGGATAACCCGCTGGGCACGGTACCTTATTTTGTGGATGGTGAGATATCCATGACTGAATCCAGTGCGATTTGCCACTACCTATCACAGAAGTACAACCAACTTAAACTTTCTGTGGCCGTAGATCACTCAGAATATGGGGACCACCTCAATTGGTTGTATCACAGCGATGCTACCTTAACCTTTCCTCAAACCTTGTGTCTGCGTTACAGCAAAATGGAACCGCAAGAACGGCGTCAGCCGCAAATAGTTGACGATTATCGAATTTGGTTTCACGCTCGTTTAAAGAGATTGGATGCGCATATGATTAAACGAAAATTCCTTAACGATGACCGTTTTACCATCGCTGATATTGCCATTGGATACGCCTTGTACTTGGGTAAGCTGAACGGCTTTTCCGCACAATACAGCTTACAGGTGTCGGATTATTTGGATCGTTTACTAGAGCGGCCAGCTTTTAAGCGTGCTAATGAAATAGGTTAGCTTGAAATTGATTTTCTCTTTATAAAACAAGATGCTATACACTGAAGAACATTTAGCGCTGGCAAAAACCGCCGCGAAACTCATTAAAACTGAAATTAACCCCCATTGTGACCAATGGGAAGAAGACGGCATTTTTCCAGCCCGGGAGGTGTTTAGAAAATTCGGTCGTTTAGGGCTTTTAGGGATCAATAAACCCGCTGAATTTGGCGGTATGGGCCTAGATTACAGTTATCAGCTAGCGTTTACTGAACAGTTAGGCTTAATTGAAAGCGCTGGCGTTTCCATGGGCATTGGGGTGCAAACCGATATGGCAACGCCGGCGTTGGCAAAACACGGCTCTGATAATTTAAGAGAAGAGTACCTGCGCCCCGCCTTAAACGGTGACTTCGTAATGTCGATCGCCGTCAGCGAACCGCACGCCGGTTCTGATGTGGCCGCGATTAAAACTACTGCGGTCAAAGACGGTGATGATTTTGTTATTAATGGTACCAAGATGTGGATTACGAATTGTACTCAAGCGGATGTGTTGTGCCTGCTTGCAAACACATCCGATGGCCCATCTCACGTGAATAAGTCGTTGATTTTAGTGCCAACTAGCACTAAAGGAGTGTCGTTCTCCGAGCGCTTAAATAAACTGGGCATGCGGGCATCAGATACAGCGCAAGTCTTTTTAGATAACGTGCGAGTACCTCAATCTTATTTGATTGGCGAAGAAGGAAAAGGCTTTATGTATCAAATGGAGCAATTTCAAGAAGAACGCCTGTACGCCGCAGCCACTAATATCTTGATGTTAGAGCGATGCATACAACAAACGATTGACTACACCAAAGAACGGCAGGCGTTTGGCAAGTCAATTATCGATAATCAAGTAGTGCGCTTTACTTTAGCCGAACTGATGACCGAGGTGGAAGCCTTGCGTGCTTTGGTTTACATCACAACGAACGAATACGTAAACGGCCGAGACGTGACCACTAAAGCGTCGATGGCAAAGTTGATATCCGGGCGTTTGGCGCGCAAGGTGAGCGACGCTTGTTTGCAATATTACGGCGGCCAAGGCTTTATGTGGGACAACCCCATATCAAGAACTTATCGAGACGCCAGATTGGCTTCAATAGGGGGCGGTGCCGATGAAGTGATGCTTGAAATTATCAGTAAACGAATGGGAATATAAGCTTAACCCGTGGTGCATTTAGGACTTGATTCTGTAAATTGAAAAGCGAGTTGCTCATTAGCCAAGAAGGTTTATCATTACTTTTTCGCCAAAAAACTCAATGATATGAGCAACTTACTTCGTAGTTATACCAGAATACACGC
>CALJWL010000066.1 GCA_937974565.1 uncultured Arenicella sp. | reverse complement strand
TTCTGGAGCGTTGTCGATGTTGGCAAAATCCACCGCTTCACCGCCGTAGGCTTCTGACAAACATTTTGTGATCGCAGCGGTCAATGTGGTTTTACCGTGGTCTACGTGACCGATGGTGCCTACATTGACGTGCGGCTTGGTACGTTCAAATTTTTCTTTAGACATCGTATTAACCTATCTTTCTTTCGTTAAATAATTACCAACTAAATGCGATACCGAACCAGATTGATTTGCGATAAACGCATTCACATCCAGACGGTAATCATTCTGCGCTAAGTTAAGCAAACAACTGCTTACAGCGCCTTATCGCAAACCAGTGTCACAAAATGGTTACACTGACTTACAAAAACCATAAATGCCACAGACACTTTTGTGCCCGCGGCTTAAGTTTAAGCTTGACTAACAAACCTAAACATTGAGTGCTTTTAAAGCTTAAACTCGACATACAAACTCATACGAGCTTTATTTTTCTGCAAAACCTAATATCGCAAATGGTGCCCACGATCGGAATTGAACCGATGGCCTCTCCCTTACCAAGGGAGTGCTCTACCCCTGAGCTACGTGGGCTAACATCATCAAGCCTTTGCTTTCACGCCAGGCTAAAATCAGCCTTGAAACAAAAAACAAATATGCACCCCGTCGAGGACACACAAAAGCCCGACAAAAGCCCAGCTTTTTAATTCGACTAACCCCATGTCATCACATGAGATTATGGAGCGGGTGATGGGAATCGAACCCACATCATTAGCTTGGAAGGCTAAGGTTCTACCGTTGAACTACACCCGCACATTCACTCAAAACCTAATTTTTAGCAAAAAGTTGCGATGCCTTTTTTATGACATGCCTAACGCGCATAATTTTTTCTTAAAAAAAGAATCGCTATTCAACTGCCGACACGCTAAGAAAAAATGGTGGTGGGGGCTGGATTCGAACCAGCGTACTCAGAGAGAACGGATTTACAGTCCGTCGCCTTTAACCACTCGGCCACCCCACCGACACTTAATTTATGATCGCTTACCAACACTCAAACACAGACCAGACATTTAGCTTCAATGGCCTATTCAGTACTGCCGATTGCAAAGCAACCTTCACAAACTAAAGAATGGAGCCTGCAGTCGGAATCGAACCAACGACCTACTGATTACAAGTCAGTTGCTCTACCTACTGAGCTATGCAGGCTTGTGCCTCATTCAGGTCGCGCATTTTAGGTCTACTTGACATCAAATACAACGTTTCTTTGGATTTTTTTAGCAAATATTTTGGTTTTTTTAAAGGCGACGCGGATGCCATTAGGAAAAACAATGAAATCATTACACTCTACATTCATGCAGACCTAATTTGACCGAATTTTCACCCCAATCTATCCCTGAAAGCTGCTCAAGCTTACTGGATTCCCTTTGTAAAATGAAATGCAGCCAGTAGCTATTGGGTAGCACTACGGTCTCACTTTGAACTTTAACGCCGTCAATTTCATCGGCAAACAGACGTAATGCAGCATCCGCCGTCTCCTCTGAACTGTAAATACCAAGAGAGATAATGTATGTATCATCGTCCAATTTGCGAGAAAAGTGATCCAGTATTCGCTTTTTAGTTAGGCCCAAACGGGCATCAGAAGCTTGCGTCTCGGTGTCATAAGGCCCGAGAAAAAGGCGAAGCACATCTGACTCTTGAGTTTTTCGTGTGGATTTTTGATATTCGACACCCGCATTAAACAGAACCGCTTGCGCCAACTCGTAACTCTCTCTGTGCATAAAGGGTCCTAAACGGTAACAATCCTCATTGCCGGACTGCGCTAAGGCACCACCATCAAGAAACTCAAATGGAGCAATATCTTGAGATTCGCTGTCATCAGGCTCAACCAACACTGTCCCATCTCGACTTGACGAGTTTAAACTGATTTCATTATTCAACTGACTGTAAAATCGCTCTTCGATTTCCTTATTTAACCTTACAAAATGCGGCTTGAGTTCGTCTTGGGCGTGATGCACGTGCGGCGCATGATTAACGTTACTCGGCCACAAAAAAACCACGGCGTTTATCAACACCAACAACATTGATACTTTTAACAAACCCATCACCTTGATTCGCCAAACTGCCTTAAGTTAAGTAACCCATCAAAGATCAGGTTTGGCTTATAAAAAACCGGCAGCGGCGTGTTCACAATATCTTTAAGCCAACGAGCGTCACCACCACACACAACAACCTGCCAAGGCTTGCCGTTATTTACGGTGGCGACAAGCTCATTGACAACTCGATCAATAGCACCAGCCAAACCATACTTGGCACCAACATTGACACACTCTTGAGTATCTCGCCCAATCGCAACCAACACATCTTGCCGAGCCGATTTTATTCCAGCAGTCTCACCCACCAAAGAATCGTGCATTAATTGTGCGCCGGGCAATATTCCCCCCCCCATGAAAGTATTGTCGGCCCTCACTAAATCTACGGTTACCGCTGTACCCGCATCAATAATCACTCGATTTACGCCAACGGATGCACTGAGCCCCATTGCCGCAACCCACCTATCCACCCCCAAATTTTTTAGGCTTCGATACGTGTTTTTAATTCCGCACGCTGTTTCGGTTACGCCCACGTACTTTGGAGTCAAACCAAACAAACTGACGGACAAGTGAGATAATGTGGCTTCTCGCTGACCACCAGCCACACTTGAAGCCCAAATTTCACTAAACTCAAATACCGCTGCCATCTCACTTAGCGCTTTACTCATCTCATTCTCGCCATTGCCAGCAATGCGATAGTCTACTGACCCTTGCTCGAAAATCCCATTGTCATGTTCCATGCTGTTGCAATCGCTTTTAACAACCGCCCACTTCAAACGCGTATTACCAGCATCAAACAGCAATATCATAACTTAGACCAACCTGACACTAACACTGCTGTCGTCAATACGAACGATTTCACTCTCACCATGAGTGCTTACCTCCACCAACAACGCCCCTGTTTCATCCACCCCAGACATGTACCCGATGATCGAAGATGCCTCGTCGGCGCCAACTTTGATGCGCCTGTTGGCGTAACTGCTGAGCGCATTCCAGCGCGTTGTTAACGGCAAGAAACCACTGTTTGAAAATTCAGACAACATGGCCGAAATAACGGACACCAAATCAGCCGCCAAGTCATTCCTATCAGGCTGCACACCTAAGCCATTCAAATCTCGCCATTGATAGCCGGACTCATCTGACCAGTCAGGTTGATGCACATTTAACCCTAACCCGACCACGACATTGCAGGTTCCTGTTGATTCGCCAGCGACATCAACCAATATCCCAGCCAATTTACCACCACCCACCAACAGATCATTAGGCCATTTAATTGTGACGCCTGCCTCGTATTGCAGATTCAAATACTCCGCCACCACCAAACCAACAGCCAAGCCCAAACCGGTAATTGTACTCGGCCAATGATCAAACCCCCAACTGATTGAGAGCATGATATTGCGGTACGGGGCCGACTGCCAATCATTACCACGGCGACCTCGCCCAGCCGATTGCGACTCGCTCAAACAAACCTTTGCCTTACCGTTCATTATGGGCTGTGATAACAAATGAGAGTTGGTCGATTCGACCGACTGCAACACATTGACCGAATCAACCAAATCTGCAACGGCGGGAATAAGCTTTTGCCTTATACGCTTGGCCTCTAACAAAGAGACCCCAGAATCAAGGGTGTAACCGACTCCGCGGGACGCGGTCAACGGCAAACCCAAATCGACTAACGCTTGAATACGTTTTTGCACGGCCATTCGGGTTACACCAAGAACCTCGCCCAATTCAGCGCCTGAGGTTGGCCCAGGCCGATTTAAAAACTCTATGATTTTACTCGCTTCTTGCATATTAGCGAGTTTAGCAAACTTATAATTAATCTTGGATTGTTTTGTTTAACTGGAATAAATTGCACTAATTTTGACACTGATGATAAGTGCTTCCTTGCAGGCAGGCATCGGCGGTTATCAGCGTCGTGCCTCACACTTCGAAATGGTCTCCATACCGCTCATTTCATTAGCATTAGGCCACACTCTCTGTGTTCTTCCACTTTGGTCGGATCAAAATAATCATTGTTGTCGGGCAAATCTCGATCATAGATATACTCTTCAACATCAAGTTCAGTAAGGTTGAACATAGGTGCGACTCTGACCGTGCTATGGCTGCCAAAGGTAAAAACATCCAGGTTTTTACGATGCGCATTTTGATCATGGCGAATACCATTCAACCAAACATCTGGTCTAATTTCTGACATGGCGCGATTAAATGGCTCTAACTTAACAATTTCTGAGAACCGATCGTGTTCTGGCGTATCAACCTGCGGAATAGGCCCATGGACGGCGGTGTAATGCGCCGCTGACATCTTGGGAGAATAGACCTGAAGATTTAACTTCAAACGCTCAACCACGCGTTCAATGTGCCGATAAGTCTCAGGTGTGTTAAAGCCATGATCAACCCAAACAACCGGAATATCCGGTTTAGGTTGGGTAACCAAGTGCAGAAAAGCGACCGCTAACGGGCGAAAGTTAGTAAAAATAACGGGGTTTTTCGCGTGTTCAATGGTGAACTTCATGATTTCACTGGGTTTTGCATCACGAAATTGCTGATTCAACTCGATCAGGTTTGATTCACCTGAGAAGGTAAAAACACCCGCATCAAGACTTTGGGCCAATTCTAAACTCATTACTGCATACCACCGGATTAGTTAAGGTTGAACTGGGCTGCTAATAACCCTCAATTAATCCAGTATAAGTATTTAATCACGCATGAAAAATAATTATTAAGACTTTCCTTATTTGTTTTATGTCTTAAAAAGAATGCGTATTTATCTTTCAAGAAAAACGCGCCTAATCAACTAAGGAGCAGTTTTACTGCGCTAACAGCACAAGCAAAGGCGTAATTTTATTAATCCAGCTCGTTAAGTGGTTGCAATGCTTGATCAATAAAACTCACTGGTATTTCAAGAAGCAAAGCCATTTGATCCAACACCAACCGCTCACCGGCTTTCACACCCCCATCCGCTTGAGCCATCAAACACATATCGTGCAACACCTGCATGCGTCGAGTATCGGATGCTTTTTCTTTCACCTCCTTGGCGCGCCGAGTAATGGTTTCTTTAATTTTTTCAATGTGCAATTTTTCACTGAATGCGTATTTTCCAAAAAACTTAGCAAACACTTCTAATTCTTCTGAGGTAATACCACCGTGAGCGTCAGCCACCGCGATTAAGCCGGCAAACAAAAGACGTCTCATTGCTTCAGCCGTGTCGGTTTTGGCTTCCAAATAACTGGGTTCCATCAAACTCAATACCGACTGTACCCCCACTTCTAAATCAGCTTTACTGCCCTTGCCACCATAAAGCTCTGACTTTTCAAACAACTTGAGCGCTTTAACTCGCAAAGGGCTAAATGGGTGAGTGGAGAACCAATCCGACTGCGGTGCCCCTTGCCCTGGTTCTTGATCATCAATCATCATGTCATCAACCTGCGCAACAAAGTCATTTAAACTAAATTCAATCACTTTAGAAGTTAAACCCGATGACAGTTTAAACAACGCACTGGCAACGGCATCCATATGCTGCGCACAATGGGCACCTGCTCGATCTGCGGAAATTTCGGCGTACCTAGACCAGGCAAATAGCTCAAGGGCTAATTGTGGGTCTGGTCGTTGTTGTCCGCGCAGCAAATAACCAATAGGCACCGCATGATGGTCATACACATGATGACCCAACTCATGCCCCATGACAAACTTAAGCTCTTGGGAATTAAACCCCTCTAACAAGCTTGACGAAAACATCACATAAAGACGTTCGTTCTCGGGCTTAAAGCAAGCGGCATTAAATTGTGGACTGGAGTAAACATAGAGTTCCAACGGCAGGCTTACGCCTAATTTTTCCACACATTCATCAGCCATCTTGGCAATGTCTGGCGCCATCGAAGGGGTTAAGCGCACTGAAGTTGCTAACAGGTTACGCCTCACACCACTTGGACCTTCAGCTTCATGTCGTGCAATTTGCTCGTTTACCCTCGTTACATCTCGGTGCGATGTCAATTTTTCATAAAGGGCCAAATCATTGGCGCAACGAATATCTGATGCATTCATCTTTTTTACCAGTTAAGTCTAAAGTGGGGAAGCCTCATAATTTATCAGCAATAAACTGAGTGATGGTTTTGCGCGCCACCACGGCTTCGCGCATCAAACCGTCTATGCAATTGTGGCGTAAATTTTTGAATAGTTTAAGCACAATGTGTCCTCCTAAATCTTCACGCACAGGAGCCAAGGCAATACTATCGTCTTTAGAGTGTAACAATAACACAGGGGCTTTTAATTGATTTACCGCGGCGCGAGCTTTAAGGCTGCACTTAAAAACCTGAGCTGATGTGTATAGAGGGATACGGCCTTTGTAGACTTTACGATCAGCGGTGATGGAATCCTGCACGTGCTTATCCGGTGAAATAAGCGCCACATTCATCTCTCGAATCGTAACCAGCTTACTCATGCTGGGCAAGCGTATGTGCAAAAATTGAGACACCGGAGCAATGATATCCACCAAACCGACTTGCCATTTAGGCACATTGTGCGAAACATTATACGCCGTACTAATGCCAACAAAACCAACCACTCGGGCACGAAAACGACGATCTTCCTCCAACTCTTTGGCCGCCAGTGTCATTAGCGCACCGCCAAAAGAGTAACCCGTCAACACCACTTGCGAAGCATCACCGGCACGGCTTTTAATCTCTTCTACAATCATGTCGACGATATCGCAATACTTAGGCACCATGCATTGCTCTTTTTCAGAGTCGCGCCCATGCCCAGGTAACTCAAGCGTTACCACGCGCACACCAAGATTTTTCACCATGTGCCGCAATGCCGAAACTTGAGCAAAAGCATGTCCACGCAAACCATGAAGGTAAAACACAACGGTTTTTTTTCTGCCTATTTCATACGCTTTCATATGAGATCAGACCGATATTTAACTAAGCTGCTTGTGCATCTTTGAATTTCAGGTATTCGTCATAAGGCCCTACAAAGTGTTCTATCCGCTCTGGCGTAATTTCGAACACTTGGGTTGCCAAACTGCTTACAAACTCTCGATCATGACTTACAAAAATCAACGTTCCATCGTAGTTATCTAACGCCAAGTTAAGAGATTCAATAGATTCCATATCAAGGTGATTAGTCGGTTCATCCATCACAATCACGTTAGGACGTTGCATCATAATCTTACCGAACAACATACGACCTTTCTCTCCACCAGAAAGGACTTGTACTGGCTTCTTAATATCGTTTTTCGAGAACAACATTTGACCAAGCACGCCACGCACAAACTGTTCATCCTCATCGTCTTTGCGCCACTGGTACATCCAGTCGTAAACCGAAATATTTTCCTCAAACTCATGCTCATGATCTTGGGCGTAATAAGCAATGTCAGCATTTTCAGACCACTTGACCGACCCAGCCGTTGAATCAACCTCACCAAGCAAATTTTGCAGCAAAGTGGTTTTACCAACGCCATTTTGGCCGATGACCGCAAGACGCTCCCCCACTTCCACATTAAACGTTTCATTCGAAAAAAGAGGCTCGTTATAGGCCATACTTAACCCTTCCACCTCAACCGCATTTCGATACAATTTCTTATCTTGCTTAAAGCGTATAAATGGATTGACGCGGCTCGATGGCTTCATTTCATCAAGCTTGATTTTATCCAATTGTTTCTGACGGGACGTAGCCTGTTTAGCCTTTGATGCATTTGCCGAGAAACGACTCACGAAGGTTTTAAGCTCGGCAATCTGCGCCTTTTTCTTAGCGTTTTCAGCTTGGGTGCGCTCGCGCACCATCTCAGCTGCCGTCATATACTCATCATAATTGCCGGGAAACAATTTAATATCACCGTAATCCAAATCGGCCATATGCGTACAAACCGTATTTAAAAAGTGTCGGTCATGCGAAATGACGATCATGGTACTTCGTCGTTCTTGCAACACTTTTTCCAACCAACGAATGGTGTGAATGTCCAAGTTATTGGTTGGTTCGTCAAGTAACAAAATATCAGGGTCTGAGAACAACGCTTGCGCTAATAATACTCGCAGCTTCCAACCCGGAGCTACGGCGCTCATCGGCCCAAAATGTTGCTCAATGGGTATGCCGACAGACATGAGCAATTCACCCGCGCGTGACTCGGCGGTGTAGCCGTCCATTTCGGCAAATTCCATCTCAAGATCACCAACGCGCATACCCTCTTCTTCTGACATCTCGGGCAAACCGTAGATGCGATCACGTTCAACCTTAACATCCCATAGCTCTCTATAGCCCATGATGACGGTATCAATCACACTGAACTCTTCATACGCAAACTGATCTTGGTTCAGTTTGCCAATGCGTTCATTGGGCGTCACGCTGACATTGCCATTTGTCGGCTCCAACTCGCCCTGCAATATCTTCATAAACGTAGACTTACCACTGCCATTGGCACCAATAAGGCCGTAACGATTGCCGTCACTGAAGTTGACGGAAATATTTTCGAAAAGAGGCTTGTCACCGAATTGCATGGTGATATTCGACGTTGAAATCATGATTGTTAAGCTCGAAGTATGCTTGCTATGAATTTTGACGAGCGTAGTGTACTGGTTTGGTTTTTGATGAGCAAAGCCTAAGCAAAACTTTCGCTTGTTTTTTGACGGATAACAATGTTGAGCTTTCCCGCCCTGCTTTCAACTCATCCATAAAACAGTCCCCAACGAGCGGCTCCCTGCCATTTGACAATACTTTGCCAGCAACCTCCGTAGCAAATTTACCGAGATTGCCAGCGTTAAAGCAACTTTTTATGTCTTATTTGCACTCGATAGTTTTATACAAAGGATAGCACTGGTTTGCACCTCCTGTTGATTGCGAAACCCAACGGCGACTGAAAGAATCATACCCTACAAATGAAGATTCATCCTCACCACAAGTAATTTCACCACCGTCACCACTGGTATTACGAGCTCGATGGCCAAGAGCTCGACAGAACTGAGTGCCGTTGCTAGCGTTAATAAAAATTTCTTTAAATTGCCCAAACTGATTTCTTGCCATAGGCCGATGGTAAATGTAAGTTCCACCTGCCGTCAGCGTGCTGCCCGTATCTTTAACCTGTATAAACACCTCAGTGTATTTCACATTGCTAACATTGGGATTAGTGGTGACGCTTACATTAGCCGCGTGTGTTGTGCCGGCAAAAAGTAGGGTTGCGATTAAAAGGGATTTCATTGTCTGTATCCTATTTGGTAGTCATAACCTCTGAGGTTATGGGGTGGTTAAAAGGAGCTTTAAGCCTATGCTCCCAAGCCTTCCAATCAATGACGATTCAGTGAAGAAACAATTAAGAATTTGAAACACTAAGGTGGTGGCTCAATGACTAATCCCTGATTTACACTCCCGAATATTGCCTGGAAACCGTACGTTTACAGGGCTCCTTAAGCGTCACATTAAAGTGTCACATTAGTGTCATTTAAGCTTTTTTGAACGTTTAGATGTAATGGTGTGATTTACCCTTCAAGCCCAAGAGGTAAAGCAAATTACAATTTTCAGTCTTATCAAAAACCAAAATAGAGCGATATATAATCAACGCATTCTGCATGGACAGTGCCTTAGATACATTTTCATGACAAATTTAAAACAAATGATGTTAGCGATTGTTTTACTTACGACTGTCGGCGCGAATACTCAATACCCTTAGATATTCAACCTTAAACTTTTCCGCTCTTGTTCGAACATAGCAAGCATACGACCTGCCACGGGCCTTTAAATTCTCAGTAAATGATTGCAAGAAGTGACAGAGAATGACTTGCCTTGATCAAAATTTAAGTGTCACTAAGAACGTATTTAGAGTTTAAAAGGGTTTCAGAATCATACGCTTAAAATAACCAGTCACTCCAATCATTAAACGCACCAGTTGAAATAACCCACCTTTACTATCATGCGTCATTAATTTTGAACAAGCCGCCACGCATTACCGAAGCGGCTTTCAACATTTAAAAGCCGCTCTCAAACAGTCAAACAGTCCAGAGATAAGCCAACCACCTTTTGCATTACACGCACAACCTGGTTTGAATAACCGGCTTCGTTATCATACCAAACGTAAAGCACAACACGTTTTCCATCCGCAATGGTGGCACCACCATCCACCACGCCTGCGTGCGTTGAACCGACTAAGTCAGACGAAACAACTTCCGTTGAATATGTGAAACCGATTTGTTCTTGCAGGGGTGAGTGATATGAAATTTGTTTAAACGTTTCATTCAACTCTTCTGCCGTCACATCAACATTAAGATTCAGATTCATTACCGCCATGGAAACGTTCGGAGTTGGAACACGTATTGCATTACCTGTTAGTACGCCACTGAGTTCCGGCAACACTTTGGCCACTGCTTTCGCAGCACCGGTTGATGTGATCACCATATTGAGCGGGGCACTGCGACCACGCCTTTCGGCGCTGTGATAGTTATCAATCAAGTTTTGATCGTTTGTATACGAATGAATGGTTTCAATGTGCCCACTGTCAATTCCATACTTTTCATTAATCACCTGCAATGGCGGCACGATGGCATTGGTGGTACACGAGGCTGCACACAAAACGGTGTCACTGGCTTCAATTAGATCATCGTTAATACCATAAACAATGTTCTTGATGTTCCCTTTTGCCGGAGCCGTTAAAAGTGCCTTGGCCACACCTGAGCAGGAAGTGTGTTGCCCCAAACCCGCTTCGTCTTTCCATATCCCGGTATTATCCACAACCAAAGCATCTTTAATGCCATATTGCGTGTAGTCAATTTCAGTTGGGCTGTTGGCATAGATAAACTGAATGAAATTGCCATTAGCGATAATTGCTTGCGCTGCAGCATCGACTAAAATCGAACCATCGAACTCACCATGCACCGAATCACGACGTAACAATTCAGCGCGTTTTTCCAAATCTTGTTTAACATCCCCTTTGGAGCGCACCACCACCCCTCGCAGGCGCAATTTAGCGCCCGTGCCAGTGCGCTCAATAAGAAGGCGTGCCAACAGGCGACCAATACGACCAAACCCATAAAGAACCACATCATGCGATTCAATATCTTCAGAAGTTAATTCACCTAACAATTTCTCGATACGACGATCTAAAAAGGCTTGCATGCCTTCATCACTGTCTTGTTTTAAATATTCATGACAGAGTTTACCAAGGTCAATTCGACAAGGCCGCAAGTTCATTTGCTCTATAAGCTGCAACATTTTAAAACTCTTAGCCATGTCCAAGGGCTGCCCCACGATCAGCCTGCCATGCAAATGAGCTTTAATGATTTCAATGGTTGATGTGTTGGCAATTTTTTGTCCAAACACACGAACCACAACACTCGAACCTCGATAAAGCGACCCCAACAATGGGATCATCTTCTCAGCTAATGCTTGTCGTTCATTCCAATTAATCAGGTATTGCTGACTAACTTCACGAGTCATAGGAGCCTCTCTTTTTGCCTTTAAGCTTTGCTCATAACATGAGCAAAGGTTTATATTGCCAGATCTACTGAAACATCTAATTCAGCGGTTTCGTGAAAATTTAATTATAAACAATCTCTTATTGTTTTCGGTATTTTCATTGCAAATATTGATCATGCTTTTCAATGGCTTATGTAATTTAATTACAACCAAATTTGAACGCATGATGCAACAGACACTGACAATCCAGCACCAAAGCCACTCATACTTTGAATCTGGAAATGAAAAGGCCCCTTTGATTTCTCAAAGAGGCCTTCGAACTAAGTCTTAAACTTGAAAGCTAATTACAAAGTTTAATTACAACGCCTAATTACAATGCCTCGACAAGCTCTGGAACAGCTTCGAATAAATCAGCAACCAAACCATAATCAGCCACTTGAAATATCGGGGCTTCGTCATCTTTGTTAATCGCCACGATAACTTTACTGTCTTTCATGCCAGCCAAATGCTGAATAGCGCCTGAAATGCCTACCGCAACATAGAGACTTGGGGCAACAACTTTACCCGTTTGACCCACTTGATAATCGTTTGGCATATAGCCAGCGTCTACCGCCGCGCGCGATGCACCAACCGCCGCACCTAATTTATCAGCCAACGCTTCGATAATTTGAAAATTTTCGGCACTGCCCACGCCGCGACCGCCCGAAACGACGATGTCTGCTGAACCAAGGTCTGGACGTTCTGAAACCGTTAACTCACGGCCAACAACAGACGTTGACCCCACAGCGTCAACCGCATCTACTGTTACTACTTCGGCTGAACCACCATCGGTCGCCGCGTCAAAACCAGTTGGGCGAACCGTCAACACTTTAGTGCTATCGCTGCTTTGCACAGTGGCAATGGCATTTCCTGCATAAATTGGACGCTTGAACGTGTCAGCCGAGTCGACGGCAATAATGTCTGAAATTTGTGCAACGTCTAATAAGGCGGCAACGCGCGGCATTACGTCCTTGCCAGACGTACTTGAGGCCGCCAAGATGTGACTGTAATCACCCGCAAGGCTAACAATCAGGTTAGCCAACTCAACCGATACACCTTCTTTGTATTGGTCCGCATCAGCGTGCAGCACTTTTGTAACACCGACAACGGCGGCGACTTCACTAACAACGCCACTCGCGCCATGGCCTGCAACTAAAACATGTACATCGCCGCCGATCTGAGAAGCCGCGGTGATGGCGTTTAGTGTCGCGGCACCCAACGCCTCATTGTTGTGTTCTGCAATTACTAAATTATTCATTATCATTTACCCCGCTTAAATTACTTTCGCTTCGTTCTTTAGCTTTTCAACTAACTCGGCTACTGAACCAACCAACACACCCGCTGAACGTTCCTCTGGTGGGCTCACGTTCAATGTGGCGACACGCTTGGTGACATCAACGCCCGTGTCAGCCAACGCTATTACGTCTAATGGCTTTTTCTTCGCCTTCATAATGTTAGGCAAGGTGGGATAGCGTGGTTCATTCAAACGTAAGTCCGTTGTCACAACGGCTGGCATCGAAATAGAAACGGTTTCCAAACCGCCATCAACCTCACGAGTGACTTTGCCCGTATCACCTTCAAGCACCACTTCTGATGCGAAGGTCGCTTGGGGCCAACCAAGTAAGGCAGACAGCATTTGACCGGTTTGATTGTTGTCACCATCAATTGACTGCTTACCCGTAATCACCAAACCCGCCTCTTCAGTTTCAACCACATGCTTCAAAATTTTCGCAATGGCCAGCGGCTCGACGTCGTTGTCCGCATCGATACGAACAGCACGATCAGCCCCCATCGCTAAACCTGAGCGAATAACCGTATCAATGTCAGAAGAGCCAACACTTACTAGCACCACTTCAGTGACGGTGCCAGCCTCTTTTAGACGAATGGCTTCTTCTAATGCTATTTCACAAAATGGATTAAGTGACATTTTGACGTTGTCGGTATCAACGCCTGAACCATCACTTTTAACGCGAATGCTGACATAGGCATCGATAACGCGTTTTACAGGGACTAAAACTTTCATTGCTTACTCCAGATTTTATCGTAATTCGAATCTTGGTAAACGGTCACTTAATGAGTGCACGATTTACCGAATAATGGCAGTTTATGTGAATTGAGAACGGTTCGCAACAATTGTCGACATTTTTTAAATGAAATTGACTATATTCCTTAAATGAATGGAGTAAAATAAGCAAAATGTTGACATTTATGCATTTTAATCTATATTTCAGCGATATATGAGCATGTATTCGACAACATTGGCATCCCATGGCAGCACCATCAGCAGTGAAATAACAGAAACATTGCGCGATGCGATTATTACCGGCGAAATCACTCAAGGCAGCAAATTGAGTGAAACTAAACTGGCCCGTGATCTTGATGTTAGCCGCGGCCCATTGCGAGAAGCCATTCGTAATCTTGAAGGCATGAATTTAATTGAGCACGTAGCGCAACAAGGCGCACGCGTTGTTACGCTAAACATGCAAACAATTTTAGAGATATACGACACGCGTGAAGCACTGGAGAGCAAGGCTGCATCACTGGCCGCCACCAATATGACATCGGGCGAAATTGACGAACTACACCGTGTCATCGATGCACAAAGCAAATTTATGCATGACAACTCCAATGCGTTTATTCCTGCTGAAAGCGATTATGCGTTTCACAACACTCTGATTCGTGGCGCTAAAAACAACGTAATCGAGAGCGCATTGTTACGGCGACTTTATCATTTAATCAAAATGTTTCGATATCAGCACGATTTTGCAAATACCAGCACCTCTAATTCATTATTAGAGCATCGGCAAATTGTTTACGCCATTGAACAGCGTGACCCAGAGCTGGCAGAAGTCACAGTGAGGCGGCATATTGTTCGAGCCCGCAACCGCATTGAACGTCGTCTAAAAGCGGCGCAGTAACCATAATAACAGTATTAGTAAACAGCACGACATAACTCGGAGAACGATGATGAGTGAAATTCAACGTGAAAGTATGGAATATGACGTAGTCATTGTTGGCGGTGGGCCCGCTGGCATGGCAACCGCCATCAAACTAAAACAACTTGCCAACGACAACGGCCAAGAACTCTCTATCTGCTTACTTGAGAAAAGCGCTGAAGTCGGGGCTCATATTCTGTCTGGCGCGGTAATTGAACCTAAAGCATTGAATGAACTTATCCCCAACTGGAAAGAGTTGGGGGCGCCATTGAATACGCCAGTCAAACGCGATGAACTTCATATGTTCAACGAAAAGGGTTCCATCAAATTCCCTGGCTTTATGATTCCACCGAGCATGCATAACAACGGCAATTACATCGTGAGTTTGTCAAGCGTGGTTCGTTGGTTAGGCGAACAAGCCGAAGCGCTTGGCATCGAAATTTACCCTGGCTTTGCCGGTGCTGAGATTGTTTACAACGACGATGGCAGCGTGAAAGGCGTGGCCACACCGAACAACGGTGTAAACCCTGACGGCAGTCATAAAGCCCACTTCGAACCAGGGATGGAATTACACGCAAAGTACACAGTGTTTGCTGAAGGTTGTCGAGGCCAACTTGGTAAAGAACTGATTGCCAAGTTTAATCTTGACCAAGATGCCGATGCCCAGCATTACGGCATCGGCTTCAAAGAGCTGTGGGAAATCAAACCTGAAAACCACGAAGAAGGTAAAGTGATACATGGCTCTGGCTGGCCATTATCAAAAGGCACCACCGGAGGTTCTTTCTTATATCATCTGAAAGACAATATGGTGACCATGGGCATCATTATTGACCTAAATTACAGCAACCCACACATCAGCCCATTTGATGAATTTCAACGCATGAAACACCATCCTGAGTTTGCCAGTGTGCTTGAAGGCGGCAAACGTCTGGGCTATGGAGCTAGGGCCATTACCAAAGGCGGATGGAATGCACTGGGGAAAATGAGCTTGCCAGGGGCGCTATTGGTGGGCTGCGATGCAGGCACGCTGAATTTCGCCAAGATCAAAGGCACTCATACCGCAATGAAATCAGGCATGGTTGCGGCTCAAACACTGTTTGACCATCTTGCTAGCGGCGGTGAAGGCGGCCAAACCTTAAGCCAATTCGATGAAGCGTTCCGTACCTCTTGGGCCGGTAAAGAACTGAAAAAGTCTCGTTCCTTTGGCCCAGCCTTACACAAATTTGGACCTTGGGGAGGCGGCATATATAATTATATCGATCAAGTGCTTGGGGGAATTCTACCCACACTTCGCGATAACAGCACCGATCATTCACAACTAAAAAAGGCGTCTGAATGTGAAAAAATTGATTACCCTAAGCCAGACGGAAAATTGAGTTTCGACAAACCCTCTTCGGTATTTCTGTCAAACACTTATCATGAAGAAAACATTTTCTGCCATTTAACTTTGAAAGATAACAGTGTGCCGATTGAGGTTAACTTAAAAGATTTCAACGCTCCTGAAACGCGATACTGCCCTGCAGGCGTATACGAAATTGTTGGCGAAGATGAAGGCAAACCAGCCTTGCAAATCAACGCTCAAAACTGCATTCATTGTAAGACCTGCGACATTAAAGATCCAACACAAAACATTGTGTGGATCTCGCCTGAAGGCGGTGGTGGCCCAAGCTATTCGAACATGTAACAATTAATCAACAAAAGGGGGCAGGAAAAGAAGCCCCCTTTTGTTTTTTAGACGAATGAGAACGTCACAACACCTTATGAACTTCCACATGCAAGCGGTGAATATCGATCAAATTGAGCGGAAGACTAAAAAGTTTTATCTTTCGACGATTCACTGAAACTGACTAAGGCAAGATATGATCGACCAAGACTTATAACGCCAGTTACCTTTATTTTCACCTCGGTCACGTCTTTATCTTATTTACGTTTGTTCATATTACGCAAGTTTGCGTCAGCCTTTTAACTCTAACTGTTGCATGTGTGGCCTATTTTTTGTCGTAAAATGCCATTTATTTCAACAAAAAAATCAACGCTACAATGAACCCACTTAAGCCACATTGGGGTAAGTAGTAAACGAAGGGTTTTCAAGGTTTTCTTTAACAACGTATTTAATCAATTGGTAACGAATACGCATAAAGATGACAATCAAATCAGGGTTTTCTGAGATCGCAGCGTATCTAAAAACTCGACGAATAATATCAGGCTGTTGCATTTTCAGGTTAGCCCCTTCTCTTACTCTTGCCAGCCGCACGAATTGAGTCAATAAGATAACGGTCCTCGAATTCAATTTCGCCACTTTTATTTCTCTTAATCTCACTCTCATTAATGATATCTCTATCGAAAAATTCGTCACTTAACAATACCAAAATGCCATTACAACGTTGGTCTAAACTTGATGCGACCTAAGTCTAATAATGTTCTTTTTAAGAGTGTGTGACCTGATTTCGCCTATAACAGACGTAAAAAAGGGTGCCGAAGCACCCTTAAATTCCCCAAACCCAACCCCTGATTTCGCTATAGATTAGCTTCCCTTGACCAACTTAATACCCACTGAACACCGAATATAAAATCTTTATTTCACTTCTACTAAATTTTCAGACCTTAAAAAAACACTGTTTAGGCCGCCGCATTGTCATCATGCATTAAGCCTCTTTTTACAACGTGACGCTTTTCTGTACCACGATCTCGGCCTTTGCTTTGAACATCAGCAACTTGGCCTTTTAGTCTCAACGCATCTCGAATCTTCAAAAACAACAATTTCACTTCTGGCTTTGATGTGGTCATGCCAATATCAAATACCTTTCGAACAATCTTACCGTCAGTTAACTTTAACGCCACGTTTTCTTGATCTCGCACACAGCGAACAAACTTAGTAATCAACAAAACCGTTTGACTGTCCAAATCAAAAAGACTGATATCATTTAAATCTGCTTTCATTGAACTTACCCAACCCTTATATTTATCTTATATCAACATAATACCAACGAATGCGCTAAGCATCTGTTAACAAATGCAACATCTCTATAGGCGTGGTTTTGACCTTGGCCCAGTTCCGACTCCAGTCGCCACCGAATCGACAACTCGTGTTGATGCTATATCCAATTGGCAAAAAGGCTTACCTACCAAGCTAAAAGGCGTATGCAGCCACTTGATTTCAACTCATGAAAACCAGATTAGTGACACCGAAAAGTTTGTTCTCGCAATACTTGATGGTAATAGCGCTGAAGAAATGCTTGATCAACCTCCTTACGTTAATCGGCTTAAAAACACTTTCGAGTCAATGGGCGCAGCATATAATGAAGGTGACGATCAAGAGGTCGAGACTGTCATGTTCGACGCATTGTCGACACAAGGTATCGACGCAAAGGATTTGTGGATGAAGGTGTCTTGGTTGTCATTTCATGACGAAGATGCATCTATTCGCTTTCGCTTTTCCTTTGGCGTAGACTTAGAGGAAGACGTTGCGGCTGACCCAGTACGCCAAAAAGCCGCAGCCAACCTTGCTGAAGCGGTGTTTCCCGAATCACGCATTGTTACAGACAATAACGCCTTACTAGAAACCCTCCGAACACTACTCAATGATGATCACCCTGAGTTTGTAGAACGTATTTTGTACTTTAATGCACCCAACGGCGGTGCGTATTTGCATCACGATTTAGAGCGAGGTCACGCAGGCGTTGTGTACGCCCAAATTAGTGGTTCGACTCTTTGGCTCGCCTTGCCTCAACAACAATTAGTAAGTCAGATTAGCGAATTCATTCGCGATCACACTTTGCCCGATTCGTTAAGCGAACAGGCGAAACAAGAGTTGCGGGCGCTTTGCCAAGATAAAAACCTGCTCAGTGATCAATTAAATAGCTTTACGCATGACGCCCTGATTCAACTTATTAATGAAACGGAAGAATTCATTCAGTACATGATCACTCAAGGGCACTCCCAGATACTCGAGGCTGGAGATGTGATCTTACTGCCACAACAAGAAGTTAAGACATGCTGCTGGCATTCTGTTTTTTGTCTTGGGGAAGAAATAGGACAGGCCTTGTCATTCGCTATTCGCTAGACATAGCCAAAAAACTTTACATGGTTGGCATTCTAAGGCTGTTTTTTAAGAAAATGTTGAATACTAACCCTAATACTCGACATCATGATTTCAACATCGGTTTTATCAACAAACTTCAGTTGTAAGTCATGTTTAGTTTTGTAGTAGCGCAACACCATCCGTTTGAAGCGTTTCATGGATGAGATCAGCAATAATTCAGTGTTAGGGGCATGAGCTATGACTGTATCCACTGATTTGTGTTGCCCTGTGATTTTATGATTGTTCGTTACAAATTGATCATTGGCACGCTGAGTTTTTGAATCGGGAATATTGCAATCAAGGATTACCAAAATGATGTTGTTGAGTGAGTTTACAGCCTCTAACAGTGACTGTGCATTGGTCACTTTCGCCACCTTGATACTTCTTAAATTAAGTTGTTCATCGCCGTCCAACGTTGGCTCTTTCGCTATCTCGCGGATTTCCGTCAACACCACTTCAGTCAACATATCCAACTGATCAATGTCATCTTCAACCACCAAAATCGTCGGCAAGTTACTTGTTGCCGGTTGTGTGTTACTGGCCAAGGCTTCCTTAAGTTTGTTGAATACCATAATTGTTTTAACGTCTTTAAAGAACCGACACTCGTATAGTCTGTTGGGGTATCAAATAATTGCGGAAGCTTAAGCTGACTTTCATCGCTGCGAAAGTATACATCCTAAAGTAAAAACATACGTTAATGATGTGTGAAGAAATGAAAATACTCCAGATCAACTTAAACCCTGAATTTATTAACACTGATTGCTAAGGCACAGCCATAAGCCCACGCTTAATTTACGCACAACAAAGCCTAATCGATAAAAGCACAACTCAGTGATACAGGTTTGACGCCAACAAAATTCATATAAGCGCGTCATCAACGTATGAGGCGTGGTAGACCCAAACTTAAACCTCAGTCAGACGTTTAATAAATGGTCCAATAGTCAAACCTTGAACCACTATTGAAAAAACAACGATTATATAGGTGATGAACAGCACGATATCACGGTACTCGCTGGGCGGTAAACTCAACGCTAATGCTACTGAAATCCCCCCTCTAAGACCACCCCACGTGAGTATTTTGACAAGGTGTGGCGCAACACGAATCCTCAAGCCGACTAACCTAATTGGCACACCAACGCTAACCACACGCACCATAACAACCACCACGATTAGCAATAAGCCAGCAATTAACCATTGGCCTTCGAATGGAATGATGAGCATTTCCAGACCAATCAGCGCAAACAGAATTACATTGAGTATCTCATCAATTAATTCCCAAAAATCATCGACACTTTGTCGCGTTCGATCTGACATCACATGTTTTCGTAGCAAACTTCCCGTCAATAAACCTGCCACAACCACCGCAATTGGCCCAGACGTATGCAAGTACATAGCCAAACCATAACCGCCCATGACCATTGCGAGGGTGATCAGCACTTCGACCTTATAGTTATCTATTGTCTTTAACAAGTAGTAACCCACGGCACCCAGAACTAAACCAAAAACGATGCCCCCTAAAGCCTCCTCAACAAACAACAATGCTATATGCGCAGCGTCTAATTCTCCCGGCATGTTAAGCAACATCAGCAGCACAGTGAACACAACCACCCCCACTCCATCGTTAAACAATGACTCACCGGCGATGGTGGTCTCTAGTTCTTTACTAACGCCTAATCGCTTAACCGTCGACATGACAGCAATGGGGTCAGTCGGCGAAATCAAAGCACCAAACAATAAGCAATAAATGTAAGGCAGATGACAACTTAGTGCATCCAATAGATAATAAGCGGCGGTACCAACTAAAAAAGTAGAGAGACAGACACCAACCGTTGCCAAACTGAGAATCACCCACTTTTGCTTACTTAAATCACTTAAGTTAACGTGTAATGCACCAGCAAATAAAAGAAAACTCAACATGCCATGCAACAAGGTTTGGTTGAAATCAATGCCTTCAAGGAGATGCGTAGCTTCGGTGTGAAAATCACCAAAACCAATTAAACTCAACACGTAAGTAAACAGCGACACCAACATGGCAATAACCATCACACCAATCGTGGTTGGTAAACCAATAAAACGATGATTAATATAGGCAAAGAGTGCCGAAATACTGATTAGTATAGCCGCCACGTCGATAATATTATTCATAAGGACGACTCCTCAAATCACACCTACCTTGCTCATGCTTTGTCATGAAAAACACTACAACAACGCTTCGATGTCTTTTTTGATGGCCGACGGTTTATCGACTGACCCATAACGGCGAACCACGTTGCCTTCTCTGTCGACTAAAAACTTCGTAAAATTCCATTTGATTGATTTTGAACCCATTGTTCCTTTAGCTTCGCTTTTTAGATACTTAAACAAAGGATGCGTGCCTCCCCCATTGACTTCAATTTTTGAGAACATTGGAAATGAGACGCCGTAATTTAGCTGACAAAACTCTTCAATTTCGCCATCAGCGCCCGGGTCTTGACTGCCAAATTGGTTGCAAGGGAATCCAAGTATTATTAAACCTTGTTCTCGCAGGTCGTTATACAGGGTTTCCAAACCTTCAAATTGGGGTGTAAACCCACATTTGCTGGCGGTGTTAACGATCAGCATCACGTTGCCGCGATAGTCGGATAGGCTAACTTCTTCACCACGAATATTGGTGGCTGAATAATCGTAAATTGACATGGGGTGTCTCCAGAGAAACCTAATATAAGGCCTCAAGCTTAGCTTGAGGTCCGCCAGAAAATAGACCATCGCCCCTCAAGTGGGGCGATGCTGGCGAATGCCATAGCTAATGTAATGTTCAATTGCCGCTTCGGCATTGTCGATACCGGCTTCTAACAGGTCTGAATTTAAATTCAAATAACGTTGCCAATCAAAACCAGTTGGGGCCTCAATCTTATAGGATCTTGGGTGTTCTTCATAGCGGCCAAATTCAAGGTAATGTCGTACAACACCGCGCTCATTATAAATTTGATCGCGCGGTAGGTCTGGGTTTAAACGAATGTACATTTCCCAATCTAAATCATTGGGCACCTGATCGATTTCAGGCGAGGCGGACTTTATCGGCCAACTGCCCAACTCATACCCTAAAAACTCGAAGTCTTGCCGATAAATATCTTCTATCAATCTGACGACATCGGGTGAGCGTAAAAAGTCTTGTGGTTTAGGAGCAAACACCAACTGATCCAACTCGTCCACCGACAATTGGGCGGCGTCTTGGTAAGACGTCGAACCGTAAAATGACGAATTGCTCTTCTTGATCTGCTCTATTTGAGCCAAAGCAAAGCTTCGTTTTACTTTATCACCCTTAAAGATTCGTTTATGTATTTTGCGCATATGGGGTCTAAAACCACCGATGTCACCCATGTAGTTTATTCCAAATGCATGCGGGGGCTTTTGACCCAACCAACGAAAGCGTGGGCTCGCGGTGGTCACCACCATTGACGCATAAGGAAAATAAAATTGCGTTTGAAAGTGCGTATCACGCAACGCATCAGGAACATTGGCAAGCACCTGCAAAAACTCTAAAAAATTATTTGGGCTATCATTAACGTCACGACCATCAAGAGAGACCATTTTTTGCACTGCCGCACTGCGACTGTAAACATATTGATCCAAAAACGCACTAACGATACGAGCATAAGGATTGCGAGTGATGATAAAACTGAAATAGTCGGAATAATCTTGTTGAGGGTCATAGGGGTGTATCTCATTGAGATTATGATACCAATCCAGAGATTCTAGCTGGGCCGCACTCATCTCATCTTTATGCACGGCCAAATACAACTGCCGTAACGACGTGCAACCCGCTTTACCGGAATATAAAAAGATATATTTGTATTGATCGTTGACAACCGCAATCACATTAACCGCCTGTGGCACTCATGTGACGAGTGATGGTGATATCGTTAGGGTCAAACTCATGTTTCTGTGGCTTGCGCTGCATGGATTGAATAATCTCGTCTTTCAAACTGCCAGGCCGTTCACGTAAAATTGAGCGCAAGTCTAAAGAGTGTTCGTTACCCAAGCACAGCAACAGTTTTCCTTCCGCTGTTACCCTTACTCGGTTGCAACTGGCGCAAAAATTGTTGCTCATGGGCGAAATAAAGCCAACCTTGGTCTGTGAATTAGAAATTTTCACGTACCTTGACGGCCCTGAAGCAGCGTCGTGAAAGTCGGACTCCTCAAGCCCAAATTCAGCATCCAGTTGCTCACGTATCGAAACGTTTTCAACCGCGGTCTTGGCGCGCTCGTGGCTGGTGATTTCACCTAAGGGCATCTCCTCAATAAATGAAATATCCAACCCTTTATCAATGGCAAATCGAGTGAGGTTCAATACTTCGTCGTCATTAATTCCTTTCAGCACCACGGCGTTGAGTTTAATTCGTTGAAAACCGGCCTGACGTGCGGCATCAATGCCTCGAAAAACGTCTTCCACCACACCAAATCGAGTTAGCTCTCTAAATCGCTCGGCTTTTAGGCTGTCGATACTGATGTTTAATCGTCGAACACCTGCATTATTTAACGGCTGCGCAAACTTATCAAGCAACACGCCATTCGTCGTCATGACTAATTCACGCAAACCGTTTAATTGGCTTAAGTTTTCCGCCAACTCAACAATGCCTTTACGCACCAACGGCTCACCACCGGTTAATCGAATCTTTTCAACACCCAACTCAACAAAGGCCCTCCCTACCAGCGCCATTTCTTCTAAGCTGAGTACACGTGATTTAGGTAAAAAAGTCATGTCTTCAGCCATGCAATAGGTACACCGCAAATTGCATCTGTCGGTGACTGAGAGCCGCAAATATCGGACTTGTCGGTTAAACGAATCGATTAACGACGATTTAAGCGGTTTATACTCTTGCTCTGAGTTTTCTGCTGCCGACTCTTGTACTTCAGCGCTTTTGGCGTTTGAGCTCATAACAACGCCCGCCTTAAGGGTAAGAACTCCACATCAGAGCCAACCTTAATCGTGCTGTTGATCTTGTGTCGCACCAATCCATCGGCCCATGACAACGATGACATGACACCACTGCTGGAATTAGGAAATCGATCGGCTAGCCAATCGCCATTATCAGATTGCATTAACTTAACTCGAATGTATTCCTCGCGTGTGGTGGCTTTCTTATTAAACCCAGACCGAACCTTAAACGTCGTTGGCATAGCACTGTTATCGCCTTGCAACGCTCGCATTAACGGCAGTCCCAGTAACTGAAACACCACAAACGATGACACTGGGTTGCCCGGCAAACCAAGAAACGCCGCATCGGCAACTTTGCCATAGGCCACAGGCTTTCCAGGTTTGATCTGCACTTTCCACATATCCAGGGTGCCTAATGCCTCTACGGCTGGCCTTACATGGTCTTCTTCACCAACGGACACACCGCCGCTACTTAAAATAAGGTGGGCGTTACTGGCCGCGCCACTCAAAGCCACTTTGGTGGATTCCAATGTATCAACGACAACGCCACAGTCAATAACCTCATAACCGAGTTCAGTACAAAGAGCCGCAAGTAACGGTCGATTGGAATTGTATATCTGCCCTTCTTTTAGGGCTTGACCGGGTTCGGCCAGTTCATCACCAGTTGAAAAAATTGCTACTCTCAACCGCTCATAGACGGCCACCTCGACAACGCCAACCGACGCCAATAAGCTAAGGTCGACCGCATTTAAGCGTTGCCCCTTGCTAATCACAGTAGCGCCAACCTGAATATCTTGCCCACGCGGACGAATGTTAGCACCACGTTCAGGAACGTTACGTATCTGAACCGCACCGCCAACCTCAGAACCTTCGAACTTGCAGTTCTCCTGAATGACAACGGTATCAGCATTGCTTGGAATATTAGCCCCAGTAAAAATGCGCGCGGCCGTGCCGGCCTCTAAAGGCATGGGGGCGACTCCGGCGGGTATGCGCTGCGAAATTGATAGTATTACGTTTTCACTTAACGCCGAGGCATGAACAGCAAAGCCGTCCATTGCGGAATTGTCTGCCGGAGGAATAGCCAGCTCAGACATCACATCGCACGCGGCAATACGACCCAGAGCCTGCAGCAGAGGCACGCGTTCAATCACCGACACACTCGGTGTGTTGGCCTGCAGTTCAGCTTGGGCTTGCGCTAATAACTTCATAACACAGTTTCAAAGAGCGGCTTACTCTTTACCCGCTAGAGTGTGAGGCACAAAGTTACAGGGCCGGTGACGGCTGTCTAACTGCTCCTTGAGAATGTTTTCCCAAGCTGTTCTACAGGCTCCCGTGGAGCCCGGCAAACAGAATATAACCGTTTTATTCGCCATGCCACCCAAGGCTCTGGATTGCACCGTAGAAGTGCCAATATCAACGAGTGAAACGTGCCTAAACAACTCACCAAAACCGTCTATCTGTTTATCAAACAACGGGGCTAAGGCTTCAGGGGTGCTGTCTCGGCCCGTAAAACCAGTGCCGCCAGTTGAGATGATTGCGTGTACCCGAGCATCGGCTATCCAAGCCGAGACTTGCGCCCTGAGAAGGTAGACATCATCGATAACGATGTTGCGAGCGACAATACGGTGCCCAGCTTCAGTCAACCGATCAACTAAATATTGGCCCGAGGTATCGGTCTCTGTCGTTCTCGTATCGGACACCGTTAACACGGCCACGTTCATCGGGGTACATTCTTTTTCACGGCTGATCATTATTTTTCCAACGCTCGGCGGCGACTTTGTCTTTGTCTTTAACGCCCAACCAATTTGAACCGCGACTGCCAACTTCGCGCTTCCAAAAGGTGGCTCGTGTTTTAAGGTAGTCCATAATAAATTGAGATGCCTGAAAGGCATTTTCACGATGTTGGCTGGCCACTACCACCATAACAATCTGCTCGCCTGAGTGTATCTTGCCAACGCGATGCAGCACTCTGGCGCTGTCAAACGGGTGTCGTTCAAACGCTTGTTGGATAATATTTGCGCATAAGGACTCCGTCATCTGTGGGTAATGCTGAAGCTCAATATAATCAACTGACTCCCCCTTCAATTGCTCAGAATACAAATCCCTAACGAGACCCACAAAAAACACCACCGCACCGGCATGCGGTGACACATCACAGGCCTTACGGTATTCATGGGCTACGTCAAAGTCGGCCTCACCAATCCAAACGTAACTGTGATAGGTTGGCGTCATCGGCAATTAGGCCCTGCCAACCTCATGTTGACGAAAACCGACATTAGCCACCCGACACCGGCGGCAAAAAACCGACTTCCACGCCGTCAACAATGCCGGCGTCCCAGCCCGCGTACTGGTGATCAATCGACACCATAGCGGTCTCGTCACTCAACGCATCACTAAGCTCTTGTGGTAGCTGTCTTATAAGTTCCGCCACCAAGCTACGAACATCAGTGATGCCCATGGCGTCAACGTCCATCTTGTCTGTTTGAGCCGCGTCTCTTAAACCAGCAAAAAAAAGCACCCTAATCATAATTTACCCCAGCGTCAGCGGCTCTCACCCACGCGCCCGACTTACCACCGTGCTTTTCTAATAATTGAACCCGTTCAATCACGATGCCTTTATCAACGGCTTTGCACATGTCGTAAATTGTCAATGCGGCGACTGAGGCGGCGGTTAACGCTTCCATCTCAACCCCTGTTTTACCGTTAGTTTTGCATAAAGCACGTATCTCTAAACCACAGTTACCCTCTCCCTCTCCCTCACCAGCAACCAGCTGATCGGTGAATTCATGAATCTCGAGAGTGACCTTGGATAATGGAAGCGGATGGCATAACGGAATCAGTTCAGAACACTTCTTGGCCGCTTGAATACCAGCAATTCTGGCCGTGGCCAACAGATCGCCTTTGGCAATGGACTGGTTCCGCACTTTAGCCAAAAGCGTGTTGCTGAGTAACACCCGAGCCTGTGCAACAGCAACACGCTCAGTATTTGGCTTGGCGGACACATCAACCATATTGGCCTCGCCCGCGCTGTTTAAATGAGAAAATTCAGTCATAGCGGCATGCTACTTAATCGAGTATCTGGATACAACCAAGCGTTGCATAATTTAGGCATCATTTTTTAAACAATGTAATACCGCCCCCTGTTTCAAATCCCATAGTGCAACTGGCTTTAATCTGTCATTTAATTTTGTTTGCCAGATTGGCCGTGTTCAGGCCAGCACTTGCGTAAACTAGAAGAGGCTTTATGACGGATTATTGTATCAAAAAGCGCTTATATAAATTCTTATATAAGATATCACTAAGTATTCTAAGAATATTCGGCGATCTTATGGACAAAACCGCGCCAACTCTATAACCTTGCGCCCAGTTTATTAGTCAGCGTTGCACCTTAATTTACCGCAGCCTTTTTGATCGCAAAGAGAAGTTATTATGTCCTCAAAATTTCGTGAAGTAGAAGTGCTAACTGTTCATCATTGGAACGACACCCTATTCAGTTTCACTACCACTCGTGACCCGGGCTTTCGTTTCCAAAATGGCCAATTCATTATGATTGGCTTAATGGTGGATGGCAAACCTCTTATGCGTGCGTACAGCATCGCCAGCGCCAACTACGAAGAACACATGGAGTTTTTCAGCATTAAGGTACAAGACGGGCCATTAACGTCTCGCCTGCAAAAAATCCAACCTGGAGATACGCTATTAACCAGCACCAAACCAACCGGCACCTTACTGGCTGATGCTTTAAAACCCGCCAAGCACTTGTACCTTCTTTCAACCGGCACTGGCCTCGCACCGTTTATGAGTGTGATTAAAGACCCGGAAGTGTACGAACGCTTTGACAAAGTTATTTTGACGCACGGTGTACGTGAAGTGTCAGAACTGGCGTACCAAGATGTTATAAATGAACTGCCAGAGAATGAATACTTCGGCGAAATGGTAAAAGGTAACTTGCTTTACTACCCAACCGTAACTCGTGAAGAGTTCCACACTCAAGGCCGCTTAACCGACGCACTGACGTCGGGCGATATGCAAAAAAAGCTTGGCTTACCAGAAATCAACGTTGAAGATGATCGTTTTATGATTTGTGGTTCTCCCTCCATGTTGAAAGACTTTTGCGAAATTCTTGACGAGCGAGGCTTCAAAGAAACCATCCGTGGTGAAATCGCTGAGTACGTGATCGAACGCGCTTTCGTTGAAAGCTAATTAACGTACTGGTAAATAGGTACTAAAAGCTCAACCGAAAATCGCTAAAGGCTCAGCCACTGAGTTACTGACCTGCACCCAATGTGGCTGATGACTTACGGGTGACTTACGGGTGACTTACGGGATAAGGGGCGTGAGCTTTGCACACCGTTACTCAACACCATCACCACAGTTTTACCCACACCGTACCTGAGTAACGGGTCAATAAAACGAGACAGCGGCACCATCAAGGTATCCCAAATCCAGACTTGTTTGGTCGTGGGCATGTCACTTCGTAGGATTTTTGCATTCACCCATGATGCAAGAAAGCCCACACTGTCTAAGTAATACAACTGCTCTATATTTGCATTTCTGGGCGCTGTTGCCGCTAAACTCGCTTTGTTGTATCGACGAAAATGCCCCACCGCCTCATCGAAAGGACTGTATAAAGATTGGTGCGCTGGAGATAACACAATCAATTTTCCATTATCACTTAAGAGCCCCAATGCTCGCTCCACTTCGGCCGTATCTTCTTCAATATGTTCAAGCACATCAATGTATACAATTGAGTCGTACTTGGCACCCACCGGCAAATCGTCAAGCTTGCCAACCATGACAGTCACGTTTTTACCTTGAACGTGACTCTTAATTTGTTCACATTGTTGGGCGTCAGGTTCAAGCGCCAGCCATAACTCTTGCTTTGAATGCAACAGCAGAAGATTACTGCCAACCCCAGCGCCAACTTCAAGGACGCGGTTGCCAAGCAAAGGCTTAATAAATGAAACCCAGTAACTTTTCCAATTTTTAGCTAACGCAAAAACCTCCAGCTCATTTCCAACATACTTTCCTGTTTTGGCACTGTCGTGACCCATATAACTACCTTAGAATTTATTTTCTTTTTTATGTTGGCAGTGAGCAACAAGCATTGCTTGTTACCCCAAAAGCACCGAGCGGAAACGCGTTAGGCCACTCATATTAGTTAATCAATAATACTCGTAAAGCCTCTTACTTTGTAATTTTAAAGCAAACGCCTACTCTAACGTAACTAAGATGGCAATTTTAGAACATATTTTTAAAACATTTAACTATTCAATGTAATAAGACATAACCGTCAATACGAAAGCCCAGGAACAATGCTAAAGGGCTATTCAGTAAAAGCACTCAACAATTAAAGTTGTTGAAGCAACCATTAATATGTATCATACAACCAAGTGAATTATGTTCATGTATGAACACAATGACTCCAACATTTCTTCACCGATGTTGCGAGTATTACGGGTAGGGTCATAGACAGTGAGCAACACAAAGCCGTGTTGTCGATCCATGACTTGCCTGTGTGTTTATTCTAAGCGCAGTAAGAGCCTGACTCTTAAGCCAGTCCATGTTTTGTCCATCTGTTTACACCCTATTATTGTTTGTTTAGCTGCGACCTGTTTATCAGTAGCTTTAATAAGCGAACAACAACCCTGCCGTTTGTTAGATTGACGCTTTGCGCGTTAACCCAGAGCAAACTTCATCATATACATCCTCACCGACCACAGCGGACAACCGCATTGCAGGTTTGTTCACTACTCTTAATAAAAACGAAATGCCCTATCACACAAAAACTAATCCCGTGTGCGGTGGGCATTAACTAATTTGAAACGGAGTTACAACCCATGTTAAATAAGTATCTGAGAAAGAACCTAATCGGACTCAGTGTCGCAAACGCATTCGTCGTTTCGCTTTCTGCTACCTATGCAGGCAGTGCATCAGCGTCTGACGTGACAAAGCTTGAACGGCCAACAACATTTAAAAAACTCGATGCAAACGATTACATTCAACGAGATCAAGCTGATTTAGTTGAAGTCTTTGTGGAATTAGAAGAACCGGCTTCGAAGTTTAATATCTTGGCATCTCCGGCTCGTTCCAGTAAGGGCCAGATGATGGCAAAACTACGTAACGACATGCAAAAGCTTCACGGCAAAGAAATGCGTGAAAAGTCTAATGAAAAAGGCGTGGCTTGGATGTTAAATACAAAAGACGTGGAAAAAATTAAGGCCATGCCTGAAGTAAAACGTGTTTCGTATATCATTCCTGCTGAAGCAGGTTTGAGTAATAGTGTGCCTTGGATTGGCGCGCCAGCGGTATGGGAATCAACAGGTACGGGTGATGACAACGGTAATGGAGAGCCTGTATCAATTGCAATCATCGATAGTGGTATCGACTATTTTCATGCGGGTTTCGGCGGCTCCGGCGATCCCGCTGAGTTTGCTAACAACGACCCAGCCACGATTGAACCTGGAAGTTTTCCAACAGCCAAAGTCATTGGCGGTATAGATTTTGCCGGCGCCAATCAAGCGGCTTTTGTGACCGACCCTGATCCAACAGGAGTGGGTTCCTTCCACGGCACTCACGTAGCAGGAATTGCGGCCAATATTGGTACCGAACAAGTGTCATCTGGCGTTGCTCCAGGCGCTGATCTATACGCCGTGAAAGTATTCGCTGATGACGGCGGCAGCACCGGAGTGGCTCACTTGGGCATTGAGTGGGCTATGGATCCGAATCAAGACGGTGATATCAGCGATCACGCCGATGTACTTAATTTAAGCTTGGGTTCCTCTTATGGGCGCACTGACGATGTCAGTTCTATCGCGGCAAATGAGGCCTCTGAAGCTGGCGCGGTTGTCGTTATCTCGGCAGGCAATAGTGGCGACATACCTTACATACACGGCGGGCCGGCGGTTGCTCCTGGTGCTATTTCAGTGGCAAACTCAATTGCTGGCGGTTTGGTGCAAGGGCTGCAAGCGGTATCAGCCGATGCCGATGCAAACGGCACCTTCCTTGCGCTTGAAGGCGGTCACACTAACACCTTTGCTAATGGCGGTATCATCAGTGGTGACCTCGTTGCGGCCAGCGCATTAGACGGCTGTACAGCCTTAAGTAACGCAGCCGAAATGGCCGGAAACGTTGCTTTGGTCATTCGCGGTGGGTGTGCTTTTAACGACAAATACGTCAACGCCGAAGCGGCTGGTGCGACCGGGCTGGTGGTCTATAACGATGGCGCTGATGCAACGCGCATCAATCCCATCGGCATGGGTGGCATAGACCCATCTGCGGGTCTAACCGGTGTGATGGTGAGTTTCACTGATGGTGCGGCAATGAAAGCCGCATTAGACAGTGGTCAGACCGTTACTGTCTTCGCAGATTCAAGCATTCAAACAAACACCAACCCAAGCAACGATGACACCTTAGCGGGTTCCACATCTCGGGGGCCTGGCCTAGATAACAGCTTTAAGCCAGATGTTGCAGCACCAGGCACAGGTATTCTGTCTACCGGTGTTGGTAGTGGCATTGGTTCAGCCAGTGCAAGCGGTACATCAATGGCGGCTCCACACGTAGCCGGGGTAGCGGCTTTACTAAAGCAGAAATGGCCAAACCTAGACTCTGAAGCAATCAAAGCCATGATTCAAAACTCAACAACGCCGACTTATCGTGATGGCGTTGCGGGCTCCAATGATCCGTACCCACTGACGTTGCAAGGCGTTGGCCGTGTGCAAGCTGATGTGGCCAATAATCTTACCAGCTACGCCAAACCAGGCGGTGTATCGTTTGGCCGCGTTAATGCTAAGTGGGGCACACATTTGTCACGCAAAGTAACGGTGCAAAATTTGTCTGGAGATACCAAGGTATTTAACGTCAAGCATGAACCTGCACAGGCAATGGATGGCGTTACCATACGCTCTTACTCACAACGCTTGTATGTGCCCGCAGGCGGCAAACGTACCTTCAAAATAGCCATGGATTTTAATCCGAATGACGCGCCATTCGATCTCTTAAACAACAGCCAAAGTGAAGTCGACGGTTGGTTTGTGCTGGAAGACGAGCGTAGCAATGAAACACTGCGTGTTGGCTATATGGCGGTGGTTGACCCGGCCTCAGGCGTCAGAGCCTTCAACAACTACAATAGCCTGGGTTTCTATAATGCAGGCGGCAGCGACAGTTACGCCGAAGGGTTCACCTTAGCCGGTGAGTCTGACGCTGAAGGTGACGCATCTCATGACATAGATTCATTTGGGTATCGTACCGGCGTAAGCTTATTCGGCGGCGAAGCAATTGACTTCGCTTTTGTCGCTAAAGGCGCGTGGGCATCACACAGCCCATTGGCGTTCTTCATTGATATCGATAGCAACGAAGACGGTATTAGCGAAACCACAATGCAAATCACGGACTTCAGCTCAGCCACCGAAGAGTTTGATGGGGTGAGTGATGTGAGTATTTTTCCCGGTGGTTACGGATTAGGTTCTGCCGATTACGATTACAATGACCGGGTGCTGATTGCCCGCTTTTTAATTGATCGCAATGGCTTAGCCCCTGATGTTGGTTTTCTTGACCCAGGCGACACCGATTTCAATTACACCGTTACTTTCCAAAACCTGTTCACAGGCCAGGTATCGGAATTGAGCGGCACCATTGATCTTGCCAACGAAGTAACGGTTGATACAAACTCATTCATTATGCCGAAGAACGGCAACGCCACATCAGAACTAACGTCTGAGAACGACGGCGAAATGTTGTGGTTATATCAACAAAATCAAGCACGCGAGCAAGCTCAAATTATTAATGTAAGAGCTTCTAATCGATAAAAGTAAGCGATTTATCAAAGTTGCTATCAATTAAGTTAGGCCAACTTCAGGCACTATTTGAGGTTGGCCTATTCGCTTGCTGTAGAGAGCCAATAATGCAAAGGCTTCTACATTCAACCAATCAAGGCCGCAAATACGTTTGCGGCTTTTTTTCGTGTTAACTGGTTTAAGGGTTAGGATTGGCTTTCAAATGAGCAATCAACGCTCAGTCGCATTATTAACCGGGGCCCGGCTTCTAGGGGCAGGGCAATAAAATGGCTTGCCGCCGGCCATCGCATGAAAACGGTACTGCGCTTGTTTGTCAGACAACACAATCAGCGTCCCTGGCACCAATGCCTGCGTATATTGTTTACCAAACTCTGGACAACCCAATCCACCAGAAGCCCAAACCACCGACGTAACACTCACTACGTTTAATGCGTCACTCGGCACGTTTAACTTATCGGCTAAAGCCGCTATAGCGGCCTTCTTTTGTTCCGTTTGAGTGAATTGTGTGCTTAGGTCTGACGTTGCTTGAACGTTCGCTTTTCGATCAATGTCTCTGTCGGTGGCGGCCATTCCATCAGCCCTTTTTTGACCCGTTGAATTTGCTGCGATGAAACCGCTTGTCAAGAACAACCCAGCGCCCCCTAACAGCACATGTGTGATTTTTATCGGCTTTTTCATGGAATTAATTAGAACCTCTGTCATCAACATTGATAACCGTTATGAACACACTCTAATTCAGACCAGCGGATAAACCATGCAACTTGACTAAAAATTCATTTCTCAATGCTTTAACCGCAACGTATAACGTAAAAAGGCCCGCAATTAAGCGAGCCTCTTCAGTTCTAGCACTGTTTGTTGTGTCTAAGTCTAGACAAACACAAAGTGTTCTTCATCCAGTGCCATCATAGAATCCACGCCGTTTTTAATCGCAGCTTCATGCGCTAAAACTCGGGGCATAATACGCTGGAAATAGAAATCCGCAGTGGCAATTTTCGCCTTATAGAACTCTGGCTCAGACGCCCCATCGCTGATTGCCTGATCCGCCGCAACCGCCGCTTTAGCCCAAAAGTAAGCAATAGTTACATAGCCGGCCATCATTAGGTAGTCCACCGCGGCCGCATTAACCTCATCGGTATTACGCATGGCCGACATGCCAATAGAGCGCGTCAAACTCTCCCAAGTGCTTAGATACGGTTTAAGCTGCTTGGCGAACTTGTTGCGGCGGTTCTCTTTGATGAACGCTTCCACTTCTTTAACTAGTGGCTTCAATACCTTGCCACGAGAACCTAAAATTTTACGACCCAGCAAATCCAAACCTTGGATGCCTGTTGTGCCTTCGTAAAGCTGAGAAATACGAGCATCACGAACTTCTTGCTCCATTCCCCACTCTTTAACAAAACCGTGGCCACCCAGAACTTGTATGCCATAGTTGGTGGCTTCTAATGAGGTCTCAGACAAAAAGCCCTTCGCAATAGGCGTAAGTACGGCTAAAAGAGTCTCGGCCCGCTCATGTTCAGCCTCGCTAAAATCTTTTGATTGTTCTATATCGACCAGCTGCCCACAAAACATGTTTAACATGCGACCACCTTCAGCAAACGCTTTTTGCGTCAGCAACATACGCCGCACATCAGGATGGCCAATGATGGGGTCTGCCGCTTTGCTTTCGTCTTTACGTTCTTTAGTACGGAACTGAAGACGATCTTTAGCGTAAGACAACGCCTTTTGAAACGACACTTCAGAGTGCGCTTGGCCATGCATTGCAACACCAAGACGAGACTCGTTGATAAACGTAAACATCGCTCGCATGCCTTTGTGTGGTTCACTGATCAGGTAACCTTTGGCACCGTCAAAATTGATCACACACGTTGAATTGCCGTGGATGCCCATTTTTTCTTCAATCGAACCACAAGTGACCGCATTGCGATCACCGATAGAACCGTCGTCATTCACGCTGAATTTAGGCACTAAGAACAATGAAATGCCTTTGATTCCCTCAGGGGCATCTGGCAAACGAGCTAACACAATATGCACAATATTGTCGGCCATATCATGCTCGCCTGAAGAAATGAAAATTTTGCTTCCGGTTATGTTGTAAACGCCGTCGTCGCTAGTGCTTTCAGCGTACGTCTTTAACAAACCGAGATCTGAACCACAGTGCGGCTCAGTCAGGCACATGGTGCCAGTCCAAGTACCTGCCACCATCGGCGGCATAAAACGATCTTTGATTTCTTGCGAAGCATGGGTGTAAACTGTTTTGATCGCACCAGAACTCAGGCCTGGGTACATGGACCAACTGTGGTTACACGCGATCATCATTTCCATCATAACCAAGCCAACCGACTCAGGCATGCCTTGGCCGTCGTATTCGACTGGGCCAGTTAGCGCAGGCCAGCCGTTGTCAACAAAGCTGGTGTACGCTTCTTTGAAGCCACTTGGTGTAGTGACTTCACCATTCTCAAACTTGCACCCTTGTTCGTCACCCACTTTATTAAGAGGCTGAAGTTCGTTTTCGCAAAATTTAGCAGCTTCTTCAAATATGGCCTCCAACGTGTCGGGGTCCGTGTTTTGACCTTTGGTGAATTTGGTGTAATGAGTTGGCATGTCCAACACGCGTTCAGATACGAATTTAATGTCTTTTAAAGGGACTTTGTAATTCATGTTTACATCTCTTGTTAATAAAACTTGTTGGTCAAGCTTTGAGCCAAACGTTTAAGTTAAAATAGGGTTGGCCTTTCGTGGAAGGGACTCGATACATATTATTCAGATCGGTCTGTTGCCAACAGTTTTCTCACCAGTTCGATAATCGACTGGTTATAGGTATTAATTTTTTCTTCAATTTCACCGAGCTGCAGTTCATAACGGCCTTCTTTATTGATAGAGAGGGACTTGGTTTTCCAAGGTTTCAAATACCAATCTTCCAATAACACCACGATGGCGTTGGCGACAGTACGAGCGTTTTCAGTGGCAAACTCGCCAGCCTCCACACCGGCTAATATTTGTGCCTCGAAACCGTTAATTCCATCCAGCTCAATTTGCTTAGACTCTTCTTGCTGAGCTTGAGGCAAACTGCGCGTTTCAAAATACAGAAAAAAGTACCAAGGTTGCAGCAAGGTGCTTGCGTAAAGATGGAATTTGATGCTTTGCTCCACCGACTGCCAAGTGGAGCCCGCTAGCATGGCGTGCTGTTGAATCAAGTCATTGCTCAAACGCACAATGTCGGCCACCATTAAAGCGATGTCTTCTTTCTTACTAATGCAAGAGTAGATTGCCCCCATGCTCATGCCAGTTTGACGCGATAAATCACGCAAAGACATACGATCAAAACCTGAAACGGCTGATACTTCGAAGGTAGCACTGAGTATTTTTTCTAAGTTTGCAACAGCAAAACGAGCCTTCTGAGTCTGAATGATTTCAGCGTGGCGATCAAAAACTGTGCGGTAGAGTTGCTCGCCTTGCAATGGAAAACTCTCTAAGAATGACGTAAAGGAACTCAAATCCACTGGCGATTCACACAGCTCACTGGCGTCGGTTTTATCACATTCTTTCAGGTCTATCATTGAAGTCATGAATGCAGATTAGCACAAAAATAGAACGAGCGTTCGTTTTATTTGCAATTCTTGCGTATTTTTGCACGGTGTTGCACTGTGACACCCATCATTACACAACAAATGTGAAACTACATGAATTTTCTAACGCGTTTGGTCTCGGTAAAACCCAGAGAAACACAGGCTTTGTTTGCCTCATGCGCCTATTTTTTCCTAATTCTGTGTTCCTACTACATAATCAGACCCATACGCGATGAAATGGTTATTGCCAACGGCGTAGCCAATATTCAGTGGATGTTATTGGCTACCGTAGTGGTTCTTTTGCTCTTAACACCCCTCTTTGGCTGGGTAACCACTCGTTTTAAAACACGACAATTTTTATCTTATTGCACGCTCTTTTTCGCCAGCCACTTGGTGATCTTCTACTTTTTATTCGACGTTGAACAACGTTCCCCAGCGGTCACTCAAGCGTTTTACATCTGGGTAAATGTGTTCAATATGTTTATCGTGTCACTCTTCTGGAGCTTTATGAATGACGTGTTTGGTCGTGAACAAGCCAAACGTTTGTTTGCGTTTATTGCGGCAGGCGGAACAGCTGGGGCTATCTGCGGGCCAATAATAACGCGCTCGTTAGTAGAAACCGTGGGGCTTGCGCCCTTATTATTAATTTCGGCGTTTACACTCGCATTATCTTTGTTGCTGATATTATGGCTCATTCGTTGGAATAACGAGGGCTACGATGACACTCAAACCACCCACAAAGTCAACGATAAAGCGTTAAAAGGCGGCGTCATCGGTGGCATAACCTTGATTTACCGCTCACCTTACCTGATGGGCATCTGCGTCTTTATTTTACTGTACGCAGTCAGCATTACATTTGTGCAAATACGTCAGGCCGAGCTGGTTGAAGCCACTTACAACAACCCTGCGCAGCGCACCCAACTGTTCGCTACGATAGACTTGGTTGTGAATGTATTAGTGCTGGTTTTTCAGTTATTTATTACCAGTCGAATCATAAAATGGCTGGGCTTTCGAACGACTTTAATGATCGTTCCTCTTGGCATTACATTAGGCTTTGGCATCGCCACCGCCGCCCCCTCACTCATGATCATGATTTGTCTTGAGGTCTTTCGACGCGTTGGCGACTACTCCATCATGAAGCCCGCCCGTGAAATGCTGTTTAATGTGGTGTCACGAGAAGAAAAGTACAAAGCCAAAAACTTCATCGACACCACGGTTTTAAGATCTGGCAGCGCCTCAAGTGCTTGGATTTACACAGCCGTAAAATCAATCGCCGGTGCAAGTTCAACAATCGCCGGCGTAAGCTTGCTATTAGGCGTGGCTTGGTGCAGTACGGCCTTTTGGCTTGGTCATGCGTTCAACCGCCTACAGAGCAAACCCCAAAGTGGCCGCTTCGAAGAAAACGCGGTTGGGGAGGAAAACAATATTTAGACGCCTCTTTGGAATATTCTTATATTTTTTCACATCAAAAAATCAACAAAGCGCGACAATACCCCCGAAAAATACAGTTCAGAATAAACACATGAAAAAATGGCTTATAACACTGTCAACCGTCCTTGTTCTCGTTGCTGCGTCAGTGTGGTTTATTCGCGACCGAGATCGAGGAATGTGGCTGCTCAATACAACGATCAATGTCGTCAACCCACACCCAGTAAAATCAGATATTAACTACGGCGAGAAACCTTGGCAGAAATTGGACATCTATCCGGCGCAAGAAGTTCAAAACGCACCCGTTCTAATATTCATTCACGGAGGCAGTTGGTGGCATGGGCGCAAAGACCAGTATCGATTTGCCGCGGATGCGTTTACCCGCTTAGGTTATACCGTAGTCGTGCCCGATTACATAAAACACCCTTCGGCAGAAGCCACTTTCCCCTCATTTGTGCAAGACGCCGCGGCGGCCTTAGCGTGGGTTAAACAAAACATTTCGCAGCACAACGGCGATCAGAGTAAACTCTTTCTCGCCGGGCATTCCGCTGGCGCGCATACCGTAGCCATGCTCAGCACCGACGACCAATATTTAAAAGAGGTCGGTTTAAGCGAGTCGGACATCAGCGGGGTGGCTGGCATCGCCGGGCCTTACAGCTTTATTCCCGATTGGGAAGTGACCAAAGCGGTGTTTGGACCCGAATCACGTTACCCGCTAATGGATGTATTTAACTACATCGATGGCAACGAACCGCCAATAATTCTGCTTCACTCATCGGCCGACACTCAAGTGGGGCAATACAACACTGAAGGCTTGTTTGGGCTATTACAAAACAACGCCGTGATCTCCCAAAAGGTACTCTATTCTCAACTTTCTCATATCGACATGGTAACGCACTTACACCCATGGTTTAAGAAAGAGGACGATGTGGCCAAAGACATAGATCGATTTTTCCGCTCATTGATAAAGAAATAAGCACGGCCGCTAAAAAGTGCTGGCTACTTGATTGATCAACCGCTTTAATCCCTTTGCAATAAGCTGCTTTTAGGTGGACTTTAGTCTGTTCTTTGAACAACAGAAAGTCACGGCAAAGGGCTAACTGTGTGAAGAAAACCGCAGTGTTTATGGCGCTCGAATAGTCTGGAAACAGCTTAATCGCGAATCAACTCCAGTTGTCCGTTGGAGTGTTAAGTGGTTCGCACTGGGTTGGTCGGAGACTAATTTTCTTGAGAGGGTTAGACAATGAGCAGCCGCGCTTAATAAGTAAACACAACACAAAAAAGCCCCAGCCGTATTTCCACGGCTGGGGCTTTTGTTGTTGAAGCGGCTATAGTAGTTGCTATAGATTTAACAGTGTTAACGCCAGTCGTTTTACGCTTCTAATACCACTTGATCGGCGATGCTTTGATAGCTAGGCAACTCGTTGAAATTTAGGTATTTATAGATATCATCCGCCACCGTATCAATATTTTTTGCAATGTCCAAATACTCGGTAACGCTTGGCAACCGCCCCTTGACTGCCGCTACCGCGGCTAGTTCGGCTGAGGCAAGATACACATTAGCACCATCGCCTAAGCGGTTCGGGAAGTTACGCGTTGAGGTGGATACAACCGTAGAATTAGCTGCAACACGTGCTTGATTCCCCATGCATAACGAACAACCTGGCATCTCAGTTCGCGCTCCTGCGCGACCAAACGTGGCGTAATGGCCTTCGGCGGTCAACTGAGCTTCGTCCATCTTAGTGGGTGGCACAATCCAAGTACGCGTTGGCGTTGGCTCACCCATTTCGTCAAACAACTTGGCCGCTGCGCGGAAATGGCCAATGTTCGTCATGCACGACCCAATAAATACTTCATCAATGCTTACTTCGCCATCACTCAGCACTTCTGACAATGTTTTCGCATCATCAGGGTCATTCGGGCAACATAAAATCGGGGATGTAATGTCATCCATGTTGATTTCGATGACTTCGGTGTACTCAGCGTCAGCATCGGCTTCCATCAATTCAGGGTTTGCTAGCCACTCTTGCATAGCCAAAATACGACGAGAGATCGTGCGCTTATCGCCATACCCTTCGGCAATCATCCATTTCAGCATGGTAATGTTAGACGTCAGGTATTCAATGATCGGTTCTTTATCCAGCTTGATTGTGCAACCGCCCGCTGAACGCTCGGCCGAGGCATCCGCCAATTCAAAAGCCTGCTCTACTTTAAGTTGAGACAAGCCTTCGATTTCAAGAATGCGGCCTGAGAAAATATTCTTCTTACCTTCTTTTTCAACCGTTAATAAGCCTTGCTGAATCGCGTAGTAAGGAATCGCATGAACGAGATCACGCAATGTGATGCCCGGTTGCATTTTCCCTGTAAAACGAACCAAGACCGACTCAGGCATATCCAGAGGCATCACCCCAGTGGCGGCAGCAAACGCCACCAAGCCAGAACCGGCTGGAAAAGATATACCCAGAGGAAAGCGCGTGTGAGAATCGCCACCGGTACCAACGGTGTCTGGCAATAGCATGCGATTTAACCACGAGTGGATAATACCATCACCAGGCTTAAGCGATACACCGCCACGATTCATGATGAAATCAGGCAACTCAGCGTGCGTTGTAACATCGACGGGTTTCGGGTAAGCCGCAGTATGGCAAAAAGACTGCATGGTTAAATCGGCGGTAAAACCCAAGCACGCCAAGTCTTTCAATTCATCACGCGTCATTGGCCCAGTGGTGTCTTGCGACCCTACAGTGGTCATTTTTGGCTCACAGTATTGACCTGGTCGAACGCCGTCAAGGCCGCAGGCTTTGCCCACCATCTTTTGCGCCAATGTGTAACCTTTTGCCGACTCACTCACAGGCTCTGGTAGGCGGAACAAGTCCGATGTAGGCAACCCCAGTGACTCACGAGCCTTCGCCGTCAGGCCACGGCCAATAATCAAAGGAATGCGACCACCGGCCTGCACTTCATCTAACAACACTTGGGTTTTCAATTCAAACGTTGAAATAACGTCGTCAGTACCGTGACGTTTCACCACACCTTCATAAGGGTAAACGTCAATCACATCACCCATTTCCATTTTTGTAACGTCCATTTCAATAGGCAAAGCACCGGAATCTTCCATCGTGTTATAGAAGATAGGGGCAATTTTGTTACCAAAACAATAACCACCTGCACGCTTATTAGGAATATGAGGAATATCATCACCCATCGTCCAAAGCACTGAGTTTGTGGCTGATTTACGTGAAGAGCCCGTGCCTACCACGTCACCAACATAGGCAACTGGATGACCTTTTTTCTTAAGTTCTTCAATTTTGCCCAATGGGTCACCATTAACATCAAACCCTTCGCGCGGCATTTTCAACATGGCTAATGCGTGCAACGGGATATCGGGGCGCGACCACGCATCTGGTGCTGGTGATAAATCATCGGTGTTCGTTTCACCAGGAACCATATAAACCGTAACCGTAATTTTTTCGGCCACTTTATTTTTTGCGGTAAACCACTGCGCATCGGCCCATGACTGCACTACCTTTTTAGCGTGTTCATTGCCTGCGTCTGCCTTCTCTTTTACATCATAGAAAGCATCAAACATCAACAAGGTGTGTGAGAGCGACTCTGCCGCCTCATCGGCCAATTGAGGCTTATCCAACGCCTCAATCAGCGGTTGGATATTGTAGCCACCCAACATGGTGCCCAAAATTTCAGTTGCTCGCTCATCGGAAATCAACGGAGAAGAGGCTTCGCCAGTCGTAATGGCGGCTAAAAAGCTCGCTTTAACATAGGCAGCTTGGTCAACACCAGCAGGAACACGCTCGGTAAACAGCTCCATTAAAAACTCTTCTTCGCCTGCCGGTGGGTTTTTCAATAACTCGATAAGGTCTGCAACTTGAGTCGCATCTAAAGGCTTAGGCACAATGCCCATTTCTGCACGTTCAGCGACGTGCGCGCGGTAGGCTTCTAACACAATAAATCCTCGGCGTTTGCTGTTAAATTCGTTAGGAGTGGAAGATGGGGTCGACAACGACTTGGCTGATCTACGATTTACAACTGGGTATTGTCTATAATAACAATGATCGTTGCGTCTCTGACAACGTTAAAGAACCACTTCTTTTGGTATTAACATTGTAGCAAGCACATCGTGTAAAATGTCGACATCGCCAAAATTTAGGTTGGTGATTTTACTATACACAAGGCCAAACTTGAAGTGGTACAATGTCTAACGTTGGCTCGAATGAGCAAATTATCACTATCATGAGTGTGAATACACATTGAACGATGTTCCGATCGGGGTTTTATTTCTAGCCCTAGTTTTGCTGATTTTCTTATCGGCCTTTTTCTCTTCTTCAGAAACCGCCATGATGGCGGTGAACCGTTATCGTATCAAAACTCGTGCCGAGGGCGGTAACCGCAGCGCGAAACTAGTAGTCAAACTGTTGGATGAACCCGACCGCTTATTAGGGACAATTCTGTTCGGCAATAACGTAGCCAACATTGCAGCCTCAACCTTAGCCACGGTCATTGGTCTTAGGCTATTCGGTGATTCGGGGTTAGCCTATGCCCCGATGGTTTTGGTGTTCGTTGTGCTTATTTTTGCAGAAGTGGCTCCGAAAACCTTGGCGGCTCTTTACCCTGAAGTCATTGCTTTCCCGGCTGCGTGGATTTTAGCGGGCCTGCAAGTTGTATTAGCCCCAGCCGTTTGGCTGGTTAAATTCTTCTCTAATGGGCTATTAAGATTATTCAGGGTACGCGTGACAACACAAAATGACGCTCTCAGCAATGATGAGTTAAGGGCGGCGGTGGCGGAGTCCAGTGGTTTGTTAAACACATCGCATCAGAGCATGTTGCTGCGCATATTAGAAATGGAAAAAGTCACTGTCGAAGACGTGATGGTGCCCAGAGCTGAAATGGAAGCCATTGATTTGGAAGACGATTGGGAAGAAATCGTGGAACAATTGGCCACCTCTCATCACACGCGTGTGCCGGTGTTTGAAGGCAGCTTAGACAATATCATTGGCATTGTTCACATTCGTAAAATGTTTTACTTGTCTCAACTTGGTGAGTTTAATAAGGAAACCATGCTGAGCATGATTCGCACCCCTTACTTTATTCCTGAAAACACCTCCATCACTCACGCTTTGACCAATTTACAAGACAGGCGACGGCGTTTTGGTGTTGTGGTTGATGAATACGGGGACATCAAGGGCTTGGTCACGCTTGAATTGATTTTAGAAGAGGTGGTCGGTGAATTTACCAGCATCGCCCCAGCGCTGGACGATGACATTGATGAAGAAGCCTCTGGGTCTTACTTGGTGCGCGGCAGCACCAACATTCGCGACATCAATCGCAAACTTGAGTGGGATTTACCCACACAAAACGCAAAGACCATAAACGGTTTAATTACAGAGCAGTTAGAAGATATTCCGGAAGCCGCCACTTGTTTTAAACTAGACCCATACGTTATTGAGATCGTGCAAACTCGAGACACGTCGGTTAAGGTAGCACGAATCATCAAACTTACTTAAAGAAACGTTAAGCATCAACCCTGTGTCACACGCATAACGTTAGTCTCCCATTAGTTGGTTTTTCTGATCATTTGCATACACGTCAAAGTCATTATTTTTTGATCTGATTTTTTTGAACGCAGGGGCTGAATACCCATCACAGAATAAAAAATAATCACAAATGTCGGGCAATCACTATTTCATGCTTGCTAGCCGACAAGTTTATGCGATATATTCTTTGAAATAACAAATACATACAAACTAAACCGAAAGCATATTATGAATAAATTAGCGACCGCCCTATTAATCCCAGCACTCGCTACGATCTTGATTGGCTGCAGCAGCGGCGGCTCAAGCTCAACTCCTGAGCCCCAGAACGTGAGCGGCACATTTAACGGCACATGGGGTAACACACCAGGAACACAGAACGGCACCGCGTCGTTCAATCTTTCGCAACCGCTCAACTCAAGCGAGATTACTGGCAATGTGTTATTCGATTCTAACGGAACAAACACCTGCTTAATCAGTGTGGCAGTCACGGGCCTAGTTCAAGGTTTTGGTGTATCACTTGAGGCCGGCAACACAATGTTTCAGCTAACTTTATCGGATGGTGGGAACACTCTGTCAGGCAGCTATGTACAAGGTGGCACCCCTTCAACGGGTTGCAGCGGCCAAACGGGCAGCGGCACAATCACACTTACTCGCGGCTGATAAAACACTCCTAGTAAGATAACGAGGGGTGTCGATGTCGGCACCCTTCTTACGTTTCATCCAAAGAATAAGCGCACTAAAAGCATGAGACCAAGGCTTAAAATGGCTTTATACACACCATTTTTAACCGTTATTATTGCATTAACGTTCGGTCAAATGTCACTGGCTCAAGCCATATCCAACGACCATCGTACTAATCGTACTACAGGGTCACTGCGCTTTACCATCCCAGACCAGCATGGTTTTCCTGAGAACGAGAGCCAAAAACACTTTGATTGTCTGGATAAAATCTACGCGGTGACTGAACTCGCAAACCTTGATAAAGGAAAGCATGAAATTGAGTTTCAGTGGACGGGCCCTAATGGCGCTTCACGCGAACACACCAAGTACGATTTTTATATCACCAATAAACCCAGCACACAACTTTGGGCGTGGCTAGAATTGTCGCGAGCCAAGGGCGCTGCAATGATTCAATGGATAAACCCAGCAGCCGGCCTAGAAGAGTTTATAGGCGTTTGGGAAGTCGAACTTTTTGTCGACGGAAAATCACTGAAAAAAGGCGAATTCGAAGTCAGTTGTTAACTGCCTGCCCTTCGTCACTTTTTGCAGGAAGGGCTTAAATTCGTTTTCCTGGCAACGGTTTGTTGGACTTTTTAGCCACATCATTACGAACGTAAATCGGGGCAAACTCCATTGCATCGACCCATTTTCCTGCGGCGTAACTGTCGCTGGCAAGTTGTACTAACTGAGCAGCATGAGGGTACAACAACGTCTCTAACCGGTGCGCTTCATTGATAAAGTCATCCTCGAACTGAAATTGATACTCTGACCATGCATTACCGACTAAGACGGTTTGAGAACAAGCCGTTTTCTCACAGATGCTTGAAATTGAATTGGGTGGCCCAACCCGCATCTCTCCCACTCTTTGAACAGCACCCGATTTAATGGAATAATCAGCCCAATATACCTCGCCCATACGGGCATCAATACCGGCCAACACTCGATGATCACTTGCGCCATTTAAAGACACATCAACAGAGGCCATATAAGCTAACACATCCAACGAAGACAGGCCGATCATTGGGCAATTAACGCCATAAGCTATGCCTTGCGCTACCCCCACACCAATTCTAAGACCGGTAAACGAACCCGGCCCTTGCCCAACCGCCACTGCGCTATAGTCACTGGGCTTTATCCCCATTTTATCTTGCAATGACTGCACCATTTCTAAGAGAACTTGGGAATGAATGTTATTGCCCACTTCACAAAGCGATTGAGTATCGCCGTCATGCAACAACGCGACAGAGCAAGCTTTAGTCGAAGTTTCAATGGCCAATATCGTTGGATTTACATCAGGCGGCATACGTTAGTGACAATGGGGTTGAAGACACCCACACAAGTGTACGTTGGATGTCTTTGGTTCATGATTGAAGTGATTCAACTCAGGTTCGTTAAAGACAGACTGTATATCATGCCTTTGACGCGGCCGACAAGCGCTCTAAAAATGCGCATATCTTCGCCTGATCAGCCGTACGACGCATCTTCGGCAGGCTGTTTAAGAAGGTTCGACCATAGTGAGTAGTGCGCAGACGGCCATCGCAAATCATTAATACGCCCTTGTCATCAGTGCTTCGTATAAGTCGCCCAGCCCCTTGGCGTAATGTTATCACCGCTCTAGGAACTTGGTAATTCATAAACGGATTATCACCGGCTTCTTGCATTGCATTTAATCTTGCTTTAATCACTGGATCAAAAGGAGATTCAAAAGGCAATTTATCGATGATCACACAACGCAAAGCATCGCCTGGCACGTCGACGCCTTCCCAAAAACTCATGGTTCCCAATAATACTGAGTTCTCTTTTTCGACAAACTCACGTAACAACTCGCGTTTACTGGTATCACCCTGCGTTAAAATATTAAATTTAGCGCCACCGCTCTCCTTGCATTCGATCAATCGCTCCTCAAATTGCTGCATCACGCGAAAGCTGGTGAACAGCACAAAGGCCCCGCCTTTGCTGGCCGTAATTAATGGCAACACTTCAGCAAATACCGCATCACCAAAACCATCGTCTTTTGGCGCAGGCATGCCTTCAGGCACATAAAGTACGGCTTGATTAAAGTAATCAAATGGGCTATCCCAAGTTTCTTCTCGGTAGCCTGACTGCAAACCAACCAGTTGCTGAAAATGCTTAAAGTCTCCGTCGACTGATAACGTCGCCGACGTAAAAATGCGTGCTTGCTGATTATTCCCAAAATAGTTGCTTAACTCATTACCAATATTAAGAGGCGTTTCGTGTATGCGAAACGTACGCCGAGACACTTCAACCCAACGCACCACATCTTCATTATCTTCATCGGCCGCGATACGCTCACACTCCTGTGCTAGCTCAACCGCCCGCTCATGGCATCGCCCTAACGCTTCACCGGCCACGGCGGCGTCTTCAAGCAATTCAGAAAACGCGGTTAAATTACCAGCAAGAGCGGTAAGCTTTTTGGGTAAATTAGGCACTTCATCAACTAATTCAAGCCACGATACCCGCCGCTCATTAAGCCCCAAGCTCAAACGATAATCCGCGGTTAATTTATCTAATGCGTCTGCGCTGGGTATCAAGTCACGAATTAAGCTTTTTTCTTTCAATTCGGCGGCACGCGTATCAGCAATAAGTTCCATCACCTGCCAAGAGCTGAAACTGCGACCCAGAAAATTTGACGCAATATCTGGTATTTGATGAGCTTCATCAAAGATGACCGTATTGACCTCTGGCAATAAAGCACCAAAGCCGTCGTCTTTAAGGGACTTGTCGGCAAAGAAAAGGTGATGATTGACCACAACCACATCGCTCTCAAGTGCTGCTTTTCTCGCCTTATTAACGTAACAGTCCTCGAAAAAACTGCAATTAGTACCAATGCAATTATCCACCGTGGACGTGACGGAAGGCCATATACGCGAATCCTCAGGAACCTCACTCAGATCGCCAATATCGCCTGAACCGGTTCTAGGCAACCACGAGTTTAATGTCTCAAATTCGTGTAGCTGCACTTTATCCATACGGCGAGCATCACTGCGCGCCAACATCGTGCGGTGTAAGCACACGTAATTGCTTCGCCCCTTCAATAAAGAGACCTTAGAGCTTAATTCTAAATGCTTAAGTACGGCGGGAATATCACGATGAAACAGTTGTTCTTGCAAATGCTTGGTGCCCGTCGAAACCAATGTTGTCTTACCAGATAACAGTGCGGGCACCAAATAGGCGTAGGTTTTACCCGTGCCTGTACCTGACTCAGCCAATAAGGTTTGTTTAGACTCAATGGTTTTTTCAATGGCCGAGGCCATTTGAACTTGCGCATCACGCACAGAGAAATTGGCGATTGCTGAAGCAAAAGGGCCGTGTTCTCCTAACACTTCAGCGGCCGTTGCACCATCAAGTGCCTCACCCATGGAACACACTCATTTTCACGGCACTGAGTATGACTTCCATGTTACCGCAGGCGCTCATCAATCACAGAACGCGTCTCAGCAACGCATTGACTGAGCGCCGTTCCCCAGTGAGGAAGCGACACGTCGAACACGTCTAAAAGTTTTTCTGTATTGAGTACCGAAAACGCAGGGCGCTGAGCTGGTGTGGGGTATTCCGAAGTAGGAATACCATGAACCGCCATCTCAGTAATTTCGTTTTCCACAAAAATCGCCCTTGCAAACTCAGCCCACGACGTCTGCCCTTGGCAAGTAAAATGGTACACGCCGACCTGTTCTGGTTTTAAACCACCTTGCTCAAGAATCAAATCAACTAATTGCTTGGTCACGGCGGCGATGCTACCGGCGTAAGTTGGAGCGCCAATTTGATCATTAACCACATTAAGTTCGGTCCGTTGTTCGCTCAAACGCAACATCGTTTTGTAAAAATTGTTACCGTGATTCGAGTAAACCCATGCCGTGCGCAAAATAAGCGCCGAAGCACCTGAATCTAAAATCGCTTTTTCTCCCTCAAGCTTACTTTGACCGTAAACGCCGTTTGGACCGACAGAGCTATTTTCAGAATAAGGAACGTCTGAATCGCCAGTAAACACATAGTCAGTGGAAAAGTGTATCAGTGGCACGTCATAATCTTTCGCATATCGAGCAATCTCACCCACCGCTAGGCTATTGATGGCGAACGCCTGTTCTCGCTCTTGCTCAGCGGCGTCTACAGCCGTATAAGCGGCTGGGTTAATAATCAATTTAGGCTCGATTGCCTCTAAAGCGGAATAGACTAAGTCCACTTGACTAAGGTCAATCTCATCGCGCCCTGCCACTTTCACGTTATCTAACGCGATCATCTCACGTTGCAGGTAGGTGCTTACTTGACCGTGTTGACCAATAATAAGTATGTCAGACATAAGTTACGCTAGGACTTTGAATCGTGTTTAAATCAATGGGGCGATTGGCAATAAAATCAGACTGACAACGCGGGCAAATCAACCAAGCGCTGGCCTACTTGATCTTTGGCCGATAATAAAGGTTCGTCAGTAGGCCATTGAATACCAATATCAGGGTCGTTCCACAACACACTGCCCTCTTGTGCTGGCTCGTATAAAGAAGTGCATTTATAAACCACTTCAGCGGTATCGCTGGTGACCACAAACCCATGAGCAAAACCCTCGGGCACGTAGATCTGTTGTTTGTTTTCATCGTTCAGATAAAACCCTACCCACTCGCCATACGTTGGAGAACCATCGCGAATGTCGACAGCCACATCGAAAATTTCACCTTGCACGGTCCGAACAAGTTTACCTTGCCACTGTGGGTTTTGATAATGTAAACCGCGCAACACATTTTTACTGGACTTTGAGTGGTTATCTTGTACAAATTGCCCTGGCAAACCTAACTCAATGGCTTTTTGCCGATTATAGGTTTCCATAAAAAACCCGCGATCATCGCCAAACACTTGTGGGGTGACGAGCAAAACGCCTTCTAATTTGGTGGCTTCTACTTTCATTGTTTTTTGAGCTGGTAAACGTAAAACCGAATTGTAGCTCGCTCATTAGCGCCAAGAAAGAATTTTCCACACTATTGTATGCAACGAACGGTCTATCGCCCATCAAAGCAAACTTCAGACAAGTTGAACGCTTACTTTTTATGAATTCGCACGCCAGCGGCTTCTATTTGTTCTCCTCGAAACTCAACAGCATGAGCATTATGATTGAAGATAAACTCATGGCTAAGGGTTTCCCGTTTTCGCAGGCCTTCAGGTAAACGCTCAACATTCACTCCGGCACTCACGGCCAGTTTCTCAAACATGCTTGCCATCGCTTGCTCATCGGGCCACGCTCCGAGATAGTACACATTCGCGTTTGCGACTAAAATCGGCGAATTATCCGCTAACCGTTCAACAACTTTAGCGCTTGTTTTCAACGACTCAAACCAAGTATGTATTGCTCCACCGCCTTGCACTTCACGTGCAGAGCCTTTAGGGAACGTCTCAACATAGTCTATTTCACAATCCAATTCTTTGATCGCTGGGGGTAATGGGTTAGGGATTCTGAAGTTTTCATTTCGTGACCCAGATCTTGGCCCAACAACCACAACGCCATCATGGTTACTGATTAATAACCGTAGATCAGTGGTGAGATCAAACAGGCCGGGCACAAAAACCAGTTTGTACCCTTCTAGTGAAGTCGCATCTGGCCGCAGTATGTCCAAGGTAAGCCCCAAACGCCGCAGCCCACGATAAAACTCAAAGACAATCGTAAAAGCATCAAAATCTTGGCCTTGAGGTTGTGTTTCCCACGCCCAACACGACTCATAATCAAACACCAATGCCACATCCGCTCTACCCACTTGAATATCGCCGAGTTCTGTAATTTCTCGGTGTGTCTGTTCAATTTCGGAGTAGGTTGCTGACTCTTTTGAATCCGGCCTTAATAGACCTGCGTGCATTTGCTCTTGCGCAAAAGGGGCTTGTCGCCAGCGAAAGTAGCAAACCGCTTCGGCTTGGTGTGCAATGGCTTCCCAAGTCCAAAGCCGGACCATTCCTGGCAATGGTGCTGGATTAAACGGCGCCCAATTCACAGGCCCAGGTTGTTGTTCCATTACCCACCAACGGCCACGCCCAACTTGGCGATACAAATCATGATGCAAGGCCTGCAAGTCTGGATCACCTTGCCTTTCAAAACGCTTTTGCCACTCAGGGCTGGCACCACAACGGTCCACTAAAAACCCTAGCGGGTAACTGTCCCAACTGGCAATATCAAGGTCATCTCCGACTTTGTAATGATCAAATTCGGTAACCCGCCCCATGTAGTTGTGAATCAGCGGCTTGGCGCTGTGCTGGCGTACCGCATCGGCCAACGCTTTATTAAAGACTCTCACCTGATCGCTAGAGAAACGTCTAAAATCCAGCACGTGCGATGGGTTAGGCTCTGTCACCGTCAGGTTCGGCAAATCAACATCACCGAAACTTGCGTATTCCATGGACCAAAACACATTGCCCCAAGCTTCGTTTAATGCGTCTATGGAGACATACTTCACACTCAACCAATCTCGGAAAGCCTGCCGTGCTGGCTCACTGTAAGAAACGATCGTATCGTGGCAACCATACTCATTATCCAATTGCCATGAATGAACGTGAGGCGAATTACCATAACGTTCCGCCATCACGCTGGCGATCTTCGCCGCTTCAACACGAAAGCCTGGGTGACTAAAACAGTAATGCCGACGCGAACCAAACTTGCGCGTATTATTATTTTCATCAACTGCCAACATGTCTGGGTAACGCTCGAGCATCCATCGTGGCGGGGTTGCTGAAGGGGTTCCCAGCACCACACTCAGACCGCAACGGCCTAAGGTATCAATGGCTCGATCTAACCAACCCCACTGATACGTTCCCGGTGTGGGCTCAAGCCGTGACCATGCGAACTCCCCAATCCGCACCAACGACAAACCTAAAGACACCATTCGTTGTGCGTCTTCTTGCCACGTTTCTTCTGGCCAATGCTCTGGGTAGTAACACGTTCCTAATACGGGTTTCATAAATTGCCTTCGTGTTGCTTAGTGTTAAACCTGTGCGTTATCAACACGCGTTTTAATGAGTGTTTATGTCTTCTCATGTTTAACGTATTATTTATAATACAATTATATTGATAACCGTGTGAGTTTTTTTGTGTACGATATCATCACGGATGGGAGAGCGTATCGCCTAAAGACATTACAGTGTTACCCATGAGCTTACTCAAAATAAGACGACCTGTGGCTTAAGAGAAACACTGATAACAAACGTCTCTAGTACGCTAGACGTAATAGCTTAGTGCCATAAACAAGACCATCTAAAAAGCCTTAGATTAAACATCGACGCATTTTCAATGACCGTAAAACATCAATTTATTGCCGGTGACTGGGGCACCAGCAACCTGCGCCTGTATTTATGCGAATATCAAGCCGGCAGCGCAACCATCATCGACACCAAGTTTGGTTCAGGCATCAGTCAGATCAGCGGTGACTTTGAAGGTCATTTCTTTAGCATCGCGCAGGAATGGTTAGACGCAACCCCGGATATGCCAGTACTGCTCTCTGGGATGGTTGGTTCAACCATTGGCTGGAAAGAAGCCCCCTATTTAACCTGCCCAGTCAATCGCAAGCAGATAGCCGAGGGGCAAACCAATTTCGTGGCGCGCGGCGTGACATTCTCGATTTTGGCTGGGCTTAAAACAATTAACCCGTTATCAGCACCAGACGTGATGCGCGGCGAAGAATTGCAACTGCTTGGCTGGATGCGCTCGCAACACAAAACGTCTGGAAAGCAGTTGTTCGTATTGCCCGGCACTCACAATAAATGGGCGTTATGTGAGGACGGCAAAATCCATAATTTTCTGACTGCGTTTACTGGCGAAATGTTTGCCCTATTACGTAATCACAGCATTTTGATCACCGAAAAAAACACCTTTAATTTCAATGAAACAATTTTCCAACAAGGCCTAGAGGCCACACCCAACTTGGGTGAAGCACACCTTTTGCACACTTTGTTTGCAACGCGATCCAAACAAGTACTAGGGGAAATGTCACACGAAGACAGCCTATCGTATCTGTCGGGCCTGATTATCGGCGCCGATGTGGCTGGGGCTCTAACGATGTTTGACAATTACGACACCATTACCATTATAGGAGACCCCACACTCTCCCAGCATTACCAACTGGCACTTAAGCACTTTGGTTTCGAATCAAACAGTTGCGACCCGACCACCATTGCGGTGGCTGGCTTTGAAGCCATCTACGAAGAAATAATTCAGTTCTAAATTAAGAGACGCATCATGATCACATTATTAGAAACTTGGCTTAGTAAAGTACCCGTGGTGGCCATTATTCGTGGCGTACAACCAGACGAAGCGCCTGAAATAGGAGCCGCTATATTAGAGGCAGGGGTAGGCGTTATCGAGGTTCCATTGAATTCACCTCAACCGTTTCAAAGCATAGAGAGCCTCAGCAATAGCTTGGGCGATCGCTGCGTCATCGGTTGTGGCACTTTGCTGAATGAAGAGGACGCACAACGCGTGGCGGATATCGGAGGGACCATCGCCGTTATGCCCAATACCGATGCGGCTATTATCAAACGCTGCATCGAACTTAACCTGACCCCTATGCCTGGCTGGGCCACACCGTCAGAAGCATTTTCAGCTTATCGCGCAGGCGCCCGATATCTAAAGCTGTTTCCAGCCGGAACTTACGGCGCCGGACACGTAAAAGCCTTACGTGCCGTGCTGCCTAACGACACCAACGTGTTAGCGGTAGGTGGCGTGGGGGCACACAACGCCGCCGAATGGCTTGCCGCCGGTGTCAATGGTTTTGGCATTGGCAGTGAAATATACACCGCTGGGTGCAATGCAACCCAGGTGTATCAGCACACAAGTGAAATAGTTGAGAGCATTAAAGCCGCTCAAGATGAGCCACGTTTAGAACTAAACTAAACCCAACACCACCCAACACCACCCAACACTTATTTCACTTCAAAAAAGAGCCATTATGCAACTGATAGACACCATTAACGTATCAAACCAATTGGGCGAAGGCATTATTTGGGACCACACTCGGCAACGTGTTTGGTGGGTGGATATTCTGCAATGTAAGTTGTATCGATACGACCCCGTCAGCCAAAACGTAGAGCAATGGGAAACACCCGAGCGTCTGTGTTGTTTTGCCCCGGTAACTGGAAAAGGTGAATTAGTTTGCGCGTTTGAATCGGGCTTTGCTTTTTATTGGCCTGAGACAAACCAAATTAAATGGATAGAAAAACTGGAGCAGGACAACCCAGGCACTCGTTTCAATGACGGGCGCACAGACCGACAAGGGCGTTTATGGGCTGGCACCATGGTTGAAGATGAAGAAAAAGCAACCTACAAAGGCAGCTTGTACTGCTTAAATAACGATCTGAGTATCAAAAAATCCATCAGCGGCTTATCAATCACCAACAGCTTATGTTGGAGCCCTGACGGCAAGACCGTTTATCACACTGACACACCAACTCGCATCATCAATGCTCATGCATTTGATACCCGTTCTGGCACTTTAGGAAATGCCAAGCCGCTGGTTAAGACCCAAGATGGATGCTATCCGGACGGTTCTATAGTCGATGCGCAAGGGTATCTGTGGAATGCTCAATGGGGCGGCAGCAAGGTGGTTCGTTATTCAAACAAGGGCGAGGTCGACCTCGAAGTCACCGTGCCTACCCGCCAACCGAGTTGCGTGGTGTTCGGCGGCGAGTCATTGGATTTGCTATTTGTAACCAGTGCTTGGGCCGATTTGGAAACCAACAGAGACGAGAATGCGGGGCATGTGTTTGTTTATCAGACCCGTTTCAAGGGCCTTAGAGAAGCCGAATTTATCTTGAAGGACACAGCAACCAATCATTGAGTACAAGATAATATTAAGGCCACTTGATTAATGGATTGAAATCATCAAATTTGGGCTTTTACATTACGCCATCGAGTCTTTATATTCTTGCAACTTGGCTTCCCATTCATCGCCAAAAAATATCTTGCACGCTTCTTTCAACCCAGGTGCATCAATAATGTCTTCTTCACGCACCACTTGAGTGATTTTTGAGCGGCGACGCAAAAAGTCTTCCAATTTAGTTACCATTTCAAATCGCGCGGTATGCTCAATTTCACATCGAAGATATTCAGCGTCTTTCATTAATCGCTCTGCTTGCCTTGGGTCTTGCCTGATGTCTTCCAACAACTCCAAAGCATTACCACCATAGCGACGCCATAAACGTTGCGTTAACGGCTCAGAAGAACCTTCAACCGTGTGTTCATCCAAGTTCATCAATTCAGCTTGATGGTAGAACTTGTCTTTTACCGTGTCGTCGTCTTCGCCATACCATTTATAATCCTCATACGGCAATTTGACCCCCATTTCCTTCACTAAACCGGCGATTTCGTCACCCACGTTAATGCAGTCCGTGGTCTTGCCTCCGAAAATGCTCAAGTGTTTGTCATTCTCATTGACGTCTACGGCGTGCTTGCGAGACAGCTTAACCCAATCAGCCACGCCATCACCGCCCTTCTGTGCCAAGGGGCGAACACCGCAACGTTCCGCTATTACGTCTTCTTCAGTGATTGGTTTGTCCAATTTTAACAGCGTATTAATGTTATCCAACACAAATTTACGATCGTCGGCTGTCACGGTGACGTCAGGTGATTCAACTTGTGTGTCGGTGGTTCCAACACAGGTCTTATTACCCATCGGAATCACGAAAAACAAACGGCCATCACTGGCAAAAAACGCCAAAATTCGGCTCTCTTTCGTTAGCCTATCAACAATTAAATGAATGCCTTTGGAGAACAAATGACGATGTTCGGTTTTTTGTTCAGCGCTTTCGTTATGTTGATCAACATACGGGCCACAGGCATTCACTAATACCTTGGCTTTAATTTCAAATTCTTCACCCGAAATAGTATCTTTAGCCGCGATGTGCCACAGGCCATCTTTGCGTATCGCATCGGTGGACTCAACGTAATTCACTGCGTCACAGCCATGATTCATGGCCGAGCGTATGAAGTTGAACACAAAACGCGCATCATTATCGTAGAGATAAGCGTCTGAGTACTCAAAGCCACCCACCGCGTTATCGGTATTAATCACCGGTTCTCGCTGTTTAATGGTTTTGACGTTCATGTAATCAGGAGCTTGGGTAAAAAAGCGGCCAATAATCCAGTAAAAAATCGTCCCTAAATAAACAAACCATGAGGGAAATCGAAACCCTTTTTGAATCGTAGTGAGAAACCGAATCTCCTTAACGGTGGACGGGTAGCTGCGCATTAAATGATTGCGGCTTTTACACAAATTGTTTACCAACAAATATTCATGCGATTCTAAATATTTAATACCGCCCCACGCCAAATTCGATGAATTGGAACTGGTTAAACCGGCAAAATCGCCCTTATCAATCAATGCAACGTTCGCCCCTTTAGCCGACAATGATGCGGCTGACACGGCGCCGTTTACGCCACCACCGATCACAAGTGCGTCGTAAACGTGAGTCGTTCGTTTCAGTCTTTGGATGTTACTGGTACGTAAATTCATGAATCGCAAATAAAGAGAAATAAACGGTGCTTAATCATATCGTGATTGCCTGACAACGCCATGTTAATTCTCAGTGCATGACACACAAAGAAATAGGACATTTGACACCCAACAACCTGAAAGTTACTGCGAAAGTAATCGTGCCGCAAAAATTATATTATAAATAATGGCTTTTGAAAGTACAGTGAGACTTGCCTAACGGCACACCTCACATAACCTAAGCTCATTACAGAACTAAGATGGCTCCAATAAAATATAAAATAGCCGATACCCCCGCGGCAAACAACGCGAATGGCAATTGAGTCCTGACATGATCCATCACATCAGCCCCGCACGCCAGCGAAGATAATACGGTGGTGTCGGATATCGGAGAGCATTGGTCACCAAACACCGCCCCACCCACAATGGCGCCGAAGCATAAGGAAATAAAGACGGGGTCGCTCGAAAGCACGATTGCTAAGGGCAAGGCAATGGGAAAAACCACCGCGTAGGTTCCCCAAGAAGAGCCAATTGAAAAAGCCACTAACATACAAACGGCCAACAATAAGCTTGGCAAAATGTGAGGCCAAAGGCTCAAAAAGCCCGACGTGGCATTAATCACAAATACGGCCGTGCCCAAATGCTCTGACACCTTGGCCAGCGTCACGGCTAACCCTAAAACCAACGCCCCGATTGTGACGCCTTTAATGCCACTTAACATCGCATCAAAAGCCACATTCAACGACATGCCGCGAACCACACTGAGGGTAAACGCAACCACCACCGCGGCACCGAAGCCTTCAAAAACCAGAGGGCTAAGCCCAAGCACCAAAGGAACGGCGCAAAAAGCCAACAAGGTTGAAATGGGGGCTAAAAAGTCCACCATGCTTGGCTGATAACCGTCGAGTGGTGACACATTCGCCAGCTCGGCCGCCGCCATTGGCTGCGAATGTGGGGCATCCAGCTCACCGGTGGTTTTAACGCGCTTAACGGCTTTTGCCATTGGCGTATTGAATAACGGCAACTTATCCAAGGCAAACAGCAACGTCATGCTCACGGCAATCCACGCGTAAAAATTAAACGGGATAGCCATAAAATACAGTTTAATTGCCGTCGCTTGATCTGGCACTAAGTTAGCCAAAGGTTCAATCGCTATCAAGCCCGCAATATAAACCGGCCACACATTGAATGGCAAAATAGTGGCCACCGGCGACGCGGTTGAATCAACAATATAAGAAAGCTCTTCATGCGCCACCTTATGACGATCCGACATAGGCCTTACCGTTGTGCCGGTTAATACCGTGCTGATCGTTCCACCTTGGTGAAACAGCACCCCCAAAAACCAAGTAAACACCTTGGCTGACTGTCGAGAGTTTACAAAACGTTTGGCCAAGGTTTCGGCAAAATGGCGTGCGCCCCCGTTTTTATTCCAAAGGCCTAACAAACTGCCTAACGCCCACAAGTACACCAAGAGCATTTGTGCGTAGTTTTCACTGCCTAACGCTGGGATCAAAAACGCCTTGATAACATTAAGCTGCCCCGACACCAAGCCACCGGCAAACACCCCGATCAACAAAGCGAAAATCACATTGCGTGTCGAAAAGCAAAACACAATGGTGACCACCGCAGGCAACAATGACCACAGCCCAAAGTGTTCTAACGGCTCACTGGGTCTCAATATCCAAATGATGATGGCCGCAATAATCACTAAAATAACAATCATCACATTTTTATTTTTCATAATTTTAGGGCCGAGGTTTCGATTGAGCATTAAGATAAATACAATAACGCATCACTTGGTACAGACACGCTCTTACGTAATGCATAAGTAAGGCTTAAGGTAAATTTTAAACGCAATGCATCACAGCGAACTATATCTGTATTTGAGATTAGCGTGTTTGCGATAAGCACTGACACTAATAAAAAACAATGCTTTTTTGATGCTCATCAGCCACGAATCTTTAATTCGTTTTAGTTTTAATTGTTTGAGCGTGGTTTTTCGGTTATCCCCAGAACCAAACTATTCAATGATCCCCACACCATCGTGGCCAGCCTAAAACACGGTATTATCAACGTAAACCGCAAAGCGCTGCTCTGTATCTTTGACTGATTTAACCTGAGACCATTCAGTTAAAAAAATTGAACGTCACCTGAGCTTAAACTTATACGTCATCAAATAAGAATTCATGAAAAAAGTACTTTCTGACTCTCACTGCGTATCTTTTATTTGAGGCCGTGGTTTCTATTTTTCCAAAATTTTGATGATTTTTTTATGACAGCGAAATATTTCATCATCGTTTTACAGCCGCAAATATGACGTGAGCCTCAAGCTTAAAAATGCATTAATTAACTCATTTGAAAACCGTTAAACCTTTGATTTTGTTAATCATAAAAAATCAACACTGTTAGTAACCTCGCTAAAAAAACGCAACAGGCAACAAGTGCCATATAACTAATACGACTGATTTCAATAAAAATACACCATTAGATTCATTACTCTCAGCATTGCTACTGTTGTCTTCACTAACTCATTGCATTTTCAACGGCGATCATCAATTTGTTTAGTAATGACCCTTTCAAAACTGACTATTTTCAGAGAAATTTACTATGACTATTGCAAGCAAACGAACAGCAGCATTACTTAGCGCATTAACGGCACTCGTATTCAACAACACTAGCTTTGCCAACCTAAACACACAATTCAGCCAATGTGCAAACACGGCGCTTGAATCGCACAACACCAGTACCAAAAAGATCAGCGTTAGACTTCCAAGCACGGAAGTTCAAGCAATGGATCACGATCAGTCTTCTAGATTTCGCGAATTCAAAATGCAACTGGTCAACTCTAAATCCGGTAAAGAGCTGGGAGTAGTCCGCTGCCGCGTTAATAAAAAAGGCCAAATTGAATCCGTTCAATACTTAAGTAAAGCCTAAAAGCCACCTGCCCTTACTTTCTTACATTCGCAACCTAAGAAAGTAAGGGTAACATGGGCCATTTCACCGCCAATACAACACAGGCAAATTAAATTGGCAACGGGGTACAATACTATGGATAAAAACAAGGTTACGTTAATGACAATGATCGCACTTATGTTTCACTGCGATTAAGCCTGAGATATGATGAACTTAATTCGTTCTCAATACAGTAATCCGTTTGATGAAAACTCTGATTTTCAAATCCATTCTTATCCTGGGCATCGTGCTAGGCATCGTGAATTATATGCTCTATTTACACACTGGAAAGATGATGATTGGCGAGCTTGCGAACATCGATATTTCATCTGTACTGCCCAGTAAATCGGAACTCAGTATCATGGCAAACGATATTCCCGCGGATATCGTTTCCACGTTTGAGGGGGTGGTTGACGACCAGCAAGCCGTCTACAAGTGGACTGACGCAAACGGTAAGATACATTACTCATCAGAACCACCAGATAACACATTGATAACAGAAACAGTGGTTATTGATCCAAATCAAAACATCGTAAAAAGAATCGAGACTCAACCCAAAGAAGAACGAGCCGCAGGTGAGCCCAGTGTATCCGTGGAACCAACAGCCTTGGATATTCAGACCTACAAACCAGAAACCATAGAAACTTTGATAAAGGATGCCAAAGAGGTTCAAACTCTAATGAATGAACGCACCCAACGGCTTGAAGAAGCGGCCAATTAAACACAAACTTGTACGCCGCCTTCCCAAGGCAGCCTTCACTGTTCTGGGCCTATTATTAGACAATCAAAGAGGTGGTAGTGATACCAGAGCTAACTAAGGACGTTAGCGCACTTTTAATCAATAAAGATCCACGTTCTCAGAACGTGGCTTTGCCTTAAGCCCCCTAAAAGGGGGCGTGTATGAAGTGCCTTCCTAGAAGGCACTTCTGAGTTAATTCCGCGTTTCATTAACTACTTCAAATCTAACGATTGCTGTAC
>CALJWL010000065.1 GCA_937974565.1 uncultured Arenicella sp. | reverse complement strand
GGGTGGATGAGTTAGCGGGGTTAAGCTCCAAAGACTTGGCCAAGATGTTAAAATTAGGTTCAGGCGTGGCGTCGGTGTTTAATTTCAAAGAGCGTTTTATGGGGCGTGGTAAAGATGAAGAGTCAAGCTAGACCGTGCATTGTGATGCCCCTCTTGTCTATTTTTAAATCATATTGCCGCCGGTTATGCTGCTAGCTAACACTCAGGGATAATTCGAATGAGTGAGTCGCGTTCACAGTGCTGGCCTACAATAGCATTGCCTGAGCCAATGCTTATATATATTCTTTTTCAAAGTGATAACGATGAGAGGGTAACGCATGACGGCAACACACAAATCCTTTGGGTTAATTACCCTTATTGCTGCGGTAATAATAGGCGGCTGGCTGGTTAACAGATTTTTGCCGTTAGGTTTGCCGGAGGCCGAGCTGTATTTTAAAGCGCTGGGAGAGCGCCAATTACAAGCCGATGAAATAGGGCAACGCAACTCTGTGGAACACACGTTTTACAGCCTATCTTTACACGGCGACGAATTTAAAGGTTGGGATACTGAACACCAGCATTTTTGGAAGTATTCTATTGCGTTTTCGGCCTATGGCATTCCATCTTTAATTTTAATTGACCCAGACAACAAGGCACGTTACCAGTCCATGATGGACACCATGATTTGGAAAATGAAATCGAAACGTGTTTGGGGTGATTTTACCGACTGGGGCTTTGGTGCCGACCCCGTCTCGGTTCAGAATATAATGTACAAAGGCCACTTGAATTTGATGTATGGGCTTTACCAATTATCCACCAATGACAAACGCTACGAACGTGAATACACATGGTTGACTAAAAAAATCGCCGATGAAATGCGTTTGCATCATCAAGGAAAGTACGAAGGCGTTACTTGTGAACCCAATGCTTGGTTTGTTGAGTGCAATGCGATTAGCATGTTGAGCTTGCACGTCTATGATCAACTCTATCAGACTAACTATACTGAGAATGAAGTTCAGTGGTCTCTGGATTTCATTTTAGGCCGCATGCGTGACCCTGAAAGTGGGCTGTTTTATCGCGCGTATTTACCTAATCATGACTTAGTGAAAGAGCAAATCAGTGGGTATGCTAATGCGTGGATTTTTTCTATTCTGGCACCGTTTGCCAACGCCGAACTCGCTGATGGTTATCCGAATTTCAAAGCAAGGTTGGTGGAGCAATTTGGACCTTATGCCGGTGTTAAAGAGTTTGATTCCGGCGAGCCGAATCAGGTAGCGCAAATATTTGGATTATGGGCGGCAAAAGAGCAAGGTGATGTTAAGTTGTTTGCGAAACTCCGCAACGCAGTTGACAAAATTGGCGAGTTGAAAACTGAGTCTGTCAGTGATGGCTTAGCGTACAACGACCCTAACAGCGTGCTGATCAATGGTGTGATTTTGTCGAGTAAAGTGCATTTAGGGTGGGGCACTATTTTGAATTACCCTTGGCCTTCTAAGCAAGATAAAAATCCAATTCCGGACGTTAGTGGCATGGATTGGACTCAAATTTTACCTCAACGTGTGTTTACCATGGGCGCAAGTTCGACGTTGCCAGAAGCTAACCCCAATCGACCTTGTCCAAGCTGTTTTTGGGGTAGTTATAAGTCGGTCAGAATGCTCAAAGAGCAAGAGTCGTCGAACACTCAATGTGGCACGCAAGGCAACACCAGTTGTGCGTTAAAAACCGGTGATACGCAATTGTTGGAATCGTTGTAACATGAGATCGAGAACATTGGTTTTGGCAGTCGAGTTCAATTTTTATTCGAATTTCAAAAATCGTTAAAAGTCGATACTATGAACACAACATGACTCGTGTTTTATTTGGTCAGTGAGCCAAAGCTGAGCCTTAATTTAGCGAGTTGCAGGTGACCGTTCCAATATAACCATCGAGCCAATTGCGACTGTGATCTTGGGTCTGATAGTAATTTTTCTGCCGAATCAATGTTGCCAGCCTTGAGGTTGCGTCTTATTAAGTCTATTAAGTGCCCGGCTATGTATTGCTTCACAGAGTCTTTAAATTTGTTTGGAAGCTCATTGTTTTCAAGCCGAATTTGCAGGCGTTCAGAGAAGGGCATTTCAGCCAGCGCCGGCTCAGATTGCATAAGAGAGCCTGAAACACCCACATAGTAACTCGCACAGGCCGCGGCACTATAAGCAATGTCGCATCTTAGAGCGATTTGACTGAACAGTGATTGGTCTTCCCCCATATTTTCACCCTCTGGAAAGCCATTGAGTGCCTTAAATATATTTTTACGTACGCAGATGCTTGATGAGCAAAAAGGTAAATCACCCATGGCGGCACTGGCAAAATAGTTTTTGAGGGTCTGACTTGCTCTTTGCGTTTCGATGCCATACAGCTTAACGGGCTTTTTAACCCCCGAATCGGATGAGATAAATTCATAGGCCGTGGCAAAAGCGCCGCATTTAGGGTGTGCATTCACCAGTTTATCCAACGTAGAGATAAACGCTGGTTTGTAAGCGTCATCAGCATCAAGAAATGCAATTAAGTCATGAGCCGCAAATGTTACGCCTTGGTTTCGAGCAGAAGACACGCCTTTGTTAGTTTGTTGGTGGAGCGTGATCATTCTGCTAGGCATGGCCTGCTGAATGGCTTTAACGCATTCTACTGATTGGTCCGTTGATCCGTCATCAATGATAAGGACCTCAACGTCTTGGCTGTTCACGTTCTCCTGGTCTAGCACTGAATAGATCGCACGCCTAATCGTGTGCTGTTTGTTGTACAAAGGGATGATGATTGAATATTTCATAAGCGTGCCTTCGGGCTCAGCCGGGAGTAAATGGAGCTTGAGTCTGGCTCAGACAATAATCTGAATTGACTTAGTAAGTTTTCGCGGTACGTGTCCACGTCGTCAATAGCTTCGCGTATGCCTAAGCCTATGATTAACCATGCTGGCCACGTCATATAAGCTAAAGCTTCGATGTTCTCGCTGAGTGAAAAAAAGCCAAGAATCAAACACATGCCTAAACCTAACCTGGAGCTGACTTGATACTGAGCCTTAATGAATAATATTAAGGTTGTTAAGGAAAATGGAATCAAAAAGCTGAGAAAGCCAACGAAGCCTTTAACGAACAATAAACCATACCAATTGTGGTGGGAGCCAATGGGCATAAATTCCACTAAATGAGTGCCGGTTTCTACCACGCCATGGCCAAACCAGAATGCTTCGGTTTGCCATCTGTATAAAGCGATATTAGCCAAACTGGTGCGCACCCTTGTGGAGTCAGCTCTCGCACCTTTTATATTGTCCATGGTCGTTGTTACAAGTTCGAATAAGGGTTCAAAGAATAGCGCGATGGTTAGCAGCAAACATGCACTACAGAGCATTACCCAAGGGCGAGTCATTCTAGAGAGAAACCAAACCGTGAGCGGCGCAAGAAGCAACACTAATATTCCCATCCTTGACGCCGCTAAAAAGATCATCAACGCATTACCAAAGAGGCCAATGCATTTCCATTTAATGTTTTTTTCAAACCACGCACACATAAAATAGATATTCGCCACAAAGCCTACAGCCGGTGCCCAAGGCGCGAAAAAACGCCATCGAGGTTGCCCATTAAATGGGTCTATTTCATACAACCTGACGGTAAAAAACTCTGGCCCAGCGCCGCCAAATACTTTTAAAGGCGAGACGTATAATGTTTCTGGTAAGCCGAGTAAGTATGAGAAAATTAATACCGGTGTTGCCAGAATGGCACATAAACCTACGATGCAAGCCGCGCGACAAATAAGCTGATAGCGAATCCGTAACATATAGCCTAGCACTAAGAATAAGCTCAGCAATGCCCAACCCTTTGCCCAACCAATGGTGGATTTAATTATCTTTCCGAACCCCAAATTAAAATCGATGTGACCTAAAATCAAGCAAACCTCTAGCAGCAGAGCGCATAAACACCACATTAAAATCAGCCACTTTGTGTTCTTATGACTGACTTTTTCGCCGGCAACCCAACGCCCAGCGATTACCACCAGCAGCGACCATGCAATCACTGGCGCAACGAGATACAGAGCGCCGATAAGGTAGAAAGCGAAGGTGTAAGTGATGCATCGGGTTATCAACACTTCGTCAGTGCTTAAACTACCAAAACCCCTCCAGCGCTGATTTAACAATGTTATTAATGACGTTACGAACATCTTAAAGGCCCTCGTCAGTAGAGTGGCTGGCTATTTGATTTAGACCCTGTTCGGCGATTGAGCGCTTTAGGTGAGTTAAAGTCAAAGCCAATGACACCAAGCCGTATATAAGGAACATTACCACTAGCATCAGCTTGGTCTGTAAACGATCACGTTTAATGGTGCCACCGGGTTCGGTGAGAAGTTGAGTTAGAGGGTAGGTTGCGTAAATGTCCAGGCGGTTGCTGTCTAATTTGGTCAGTGCCGAGCTGAAAATTGCCTCTGCAATTTGGTGGTCGCGTTTTAAATCAGCCAATTTTGCCGCCTCTCTAGTGTGGTCTTTTATGCGTTGCGCATACTGGCTTCGTTGTTTACCTATGGCTTTAATTTGAGCTTTCGTTGCTTGCAGTTCAGCAAGTTTAATATTGATCTGCTTCAGAGTGTCGCCCATCTCCGGAGACAACAGACCATAAAGCTGCGGACGCTTTATATTTTTTAACTCAGGCACGGCCACCAAGCTTTGAGCCAGGCTTTTTCGAAGCCCCAATATTTCGTTATCCAATTGTTTTCGTATTGGGTTTTTAGGGCCGTACACTTTACTGACACTTGAATGCTCTGCCAGTTTATCACTGAGCAAGGCAAGAGCGCTTCGATTTGCAGGGTTCGCCTGTAAGAGTAAAAATGCTTGAGCTTGCTCAGAGCTGATGTTCAGTTGTTTGAGTTGCGCTTGTATATGACCGTGTTGTGCGGCAAGTTTGATTTCAAAGTCGCTCTGATTTGTGCGCAGCCCTTCAGCGTCGGATAACCATGTTTGAAACTGGTTATCCGAGACAATGCTGCCAGATGTTTGATATTCAATAATTGCTTCGCGTGCGACAGACAGTCTTTTTCTAGCCTCACTGAGGTTGCCTTCCACCCCTTCATAATGGCGTTCAATTTCGTTGTTGCGTAATTCATCTAAGACATCATGAAAAACCTCATTGTACAGTTCTGCTCTGAACCGCAATTCGTCTGCCGAGTTACCTTTAAGGGTAAACGTCATCGCCGGTGTTTGATCTACCAGCTTTATTCGCGGTTTGCTGAATGCGTAAGCCTCAACTTCATATTTGATCGCCGCTCGTTCAATCACGGCATCGCTTAAGGCAATTTCTTTATAGGTGTTTTTGGGGCTTATCGATACGCTGCCATAGGCGTTTTTTCCATTGCTACGAGCCTCCCCAAGGTTGTCCAGATTGATGGTTGAAGTACGCTCTGTGCCGGGTAATAAAACAACCCATGAGGTTTTGTATTTAGGCTTCTCTAACAAAATGTAAGCACTGGCGAGTAGTATCGTAAACAAAAGGACGCCAATAAGGCTACTCTTAATGGCCCACGCACTGGCAATAATCGATTTAAATACTAAGGGCCAGTTCACAACACTCTCCCGATTAAAATAGGGCCAAACAATTCACCAATACCCCGAGCCACATCTCGGATGTTTGTAAAGCGTGAGTCGTAACATGCGACACCATCATTGGGCATTAAAAAGGGGTTGACCGCGTAGTCTGAAGTGTTTGCTAATAATTGGTTGATTGAGCGGCGAATGGCGACTTGTTCTTTTGAACCGTGGTGTCGAGTGATCAAAATGATACTTCTGGAAGCATTGGCTTGGTGAGTGCCACCTACGCAGTTAGCTGAGATCGCAGCGTCTATCAGGCTGGAACCATATGGCAGGCGCGTGGCTTCAGCGCCTACGGCTGAGAGCGCATTATTTAGAGCGGGAGCAGTAAGGTTAGACATTAACACTCTCATTCCAGGAGGGGTGATTTGGGTTGGACGAATAAGGTCGGTACTCTCAACCCCTTTTGATGCAACGAATATCTCATCGCCTTGAATTAACACTGGCGTTGAATGAAACCCACTGCCGTCGATCAGTTTGCTTAGATCGATAGAAAACAATTTTTCATCTCTTTTTAGGTAAATTTGATAGAGGTCAGCATCTGGCCTAACACCGCCCGCCGCCGCCAGAGCTGAGATTAAGTTTCGATTACTTGAAAAAGCCCCCGCTTCTTGCAGAATGTTGTCTTGTTGCTTTTGTGCCGGTGTGTTGTTTATTGTGACAAGCCCAGGGCTAAATACAGCACCCACCACGGTCACGTCGACACTCGAATAGCGAACCAAACTTATATCTACGAATGTTGATAGGTCGTTAAACCACCCTAAGTCTTTTAGCTGACTTTTTAGTGTGTGGATAGCCGTAGAGCGTTTTAACCCAGCCAGTTTAAGTGATTCGCCAAAAGGGAATTCTATGTGGCCCATCGTGTTCACTTGATATAGGCCGTCTAAACTTGGCATTGCATGGACTTTAATCGTTAGCCAATCTCCACGAGAAATAACGATGTTACTTAATTGACTCCAATCACGATTGTTGATGACCGTTTGTTTAAGCCTCTTTAAAGACGAATGGTAAACGGCGTTGAAAACCACTTTGCGAACAAAAAAATGTTTGCTGCTGGTGTCGTTATTGTCTAAATCTCGTGGAGCCACAGCGCAACCTTGAATCACGACTTGGACCATGATGAGTGTCAGTAATAGAAACTTTGAAGTGACTGTTTGATTGAAAGACATTGGTAATAACCGAATAAATGATATTTCCTATATTTTTATCATAATTATCATTTTGATCAAGTTTAAATATTAGATATTGCTATTATTTTTCATTTATTATCATTTTTTCGACTTAATGAGTGTCATTTTAGTTTGAAATTGTAAAAAATAAATACATTGGTGATAAATATGAAATTAAATATTGACTAAATGAAAATTATGATAATAATAAATTTAAATCATATGGCGGAGGTGCCTAATGCGATTAGTAATATCAATAGTTGGAATTTCAGTAACGTCACTAAAGTTATGTCTGGGGGTGTTGCGCGCACTTTATTATCAACAAACAGTAACCGTGTTTAGCAGCACCGTGCTTGGTAAGGGGCAAACGCCAATCACGTTGAAAATTTTTAAAGTAGCCAATAAACCATTAGCAAACGTCGATGTTTGGTTTCAGTACTTTAAAGGCAATATTGATTTGGTGGGGCCGAAAGCCCTGAACATAACATTCGCCAATCGTCTAACGTCATTGCAGTGCCGCCGCTTTAATGTGGCCCCTGGGATGATTTGCCCTTATCAAGTTCGTAAACGATCAGGCATTGCGTACCTTGATGAAAAAGAAGTGGCAAGTGAATTTGCTGTATCCGCAAGCCACGGTCGTCGCTTTCAGGTTCTGCTTGCTGCGCTGTTTCAGATTCTTATAGGCAACGGGTGCAAGAGTCTTGCAACACCGAATTCTTTTTTATTGTTCGGCGTCAGAATTCGTAATTTGTCTATGCGCAATGCGGTAGAGCAGATTATGACCGACTTAAATAGACCGCTTGGCTCTAAGTTGACAAAAGTTGCCTTTGTGAATGCTGATTGCGTAAATAAGTACGTTAAAAATAAGCGTTACTACTCAGCACTTACTCAAGCCGATCATGTGTTTGCCGACGGTATTGGCATGCGTTTAGCGGTGCGTTGGCACAAAGCCAGATTATTGGACAACGTTAATGGCACTGATCTGTTTGTACCCTTGTGCAAACAGTTATCTGAACAGCGTAAGAGAGTATTTCTATACGGAGGCAGTAAAGCCGTGGTCAGTCGTGTGGCTGAAAGACTGAAAATAGAATTTCCTGAATTAGCCGTGGTGGGCGCAGTTGATGGGTTCAGCTTAATGAGTGACGCAAAAGCCGTTTGTGATCAGATTAATGCGAGTGAAGCCGACATCATCTTTGTCGCTAAGGGCGCTCCGCTGCAAGAGTGCTGGGTGCAAGAAAATGCGCACTATTTACGGGCTAAGGTTGCGATTGGGGTAGGAGGTTTGTTTGACTTTTATTCAGGGCACGTCAGTCGTGCCCCTATTTGGGTCAGAGAGTTATCTTTAGAGTGGGTGTGGCGCTTATTGATGCAACCCAAAGCCAAAGCTACGCGTTACCTGCTCGGAACCCCTTTGTTTTTAGCGCGAGTCTTAAAATCGATCGGCCAACAAGATAATTTTAAAAATACGTTGGAGGTGAACTAATGAAACGATACCAAATAAATGAAACAAAATTCACGCGTCTTAAGTCGTTCTATTGGCGTATTAAATTTTCAATACGCCCAATAACAAAACGTTTGTTGGACGTTACAGGGGCATTAGTTGGAGTATTGTGTTTAAGCCCAGTACTGTTGATTGTTGCATTATTAATCAAACTCGAATCTAAAGGTCCTGTTTTTTTCAAGCAACAGAGAGTGGGGTTAGAGGGCCGTCATTTTATTATGTGGAAATTTCGTTCCATGGCCGTTGCCGCCGATGACAACAAACACCTCTTAGCGGAAAAGAATGAGATGCAAAACGGAGTGCTGTTCAAAATGAAGCGTGATCCACGCGTGACCAGAGTTGGACGTATCATCCGCAAACTCTCTATTGATGAATTGCCTCAGCTCTATAACATAATCCGAGGGGATATGTCGTTGGTGGGTCCGCGGCCGCCTCTTGCTAATGAAGTTGCTCAATATAAGCGCTCAGATCACCGCCGGTTGGCTGTTGTGCCCGGGTTGACCTGCTTCTGGCAAGTGTGCGGTCGCTCGGACATTCCTTTTGATAAACAAGTAGCGCTAGACGTTCAATACATAGAGGCACAATCTTTGTGGTTGGATATCACTTTATTGATTAAAACCATTCCAGCGGTGTTGCTCGCGAAAGGTGCTTACTAATAAAAAAATCGCTAAAAAGAGACTTACTATTATGAAAAATAACAAACCTAAAGCACCATTAAAAAACAGGTCGTTAAACGAAACTAAGCCCGTTGCTATCGTGTTGGCGGATACGCTGGTCGGTGAGGAATTAAGAGAAATATTTGGCAACGTTGAACTGGCTTCTTTAATGATTGCTGGCCGGTCGGTTTTAGAACACGTGTTGATTGAGTTGCAAGACCTAAACTTTGATCAATGCATTGTGCTTGCCGGAAGCAACGCGGCTGGTATTCAAGAAATGGTGGGAAGTGATGGACGCTGGGGCATGACCTTGACTGTCATGAATTACGCCCGATCAACAGAGCAAATTCTCAGTGAATTTAAGTCTCTGAGTGAAGAAAGCGGTTTGTTGGTGATTGAAGCATCAAAGCTTAGGGGGCATTGTTTAAGAGAATTTCTTAGTGAGGCTCAGCGCAGTGAGTACTCGTTATTGGAAGCTCGAGATGGGGCTGGTGCTATTGGGCTATCACTGTTAAAACCAACCTTGGCAAGCTTCGTTATTAACCCAATGCCAATCGTTATTGAATCGATGAAAATAAACAATTTAAGTTCAGCCCAAGATTTTCATAAAGCTAACTTTGATCTTATGTCGGGTGCTTTTGTTGGTTTAGAACCCAGTGTTGTTGTTAATAATCAGTTTGGGCGGCGTCAGCATTGGTCATCGCATGTCTCTAAAGGGGTTTCGGGTAATTGGTCTGATGTGATGATAGACAAACGCTGTCAAATTGGCCGCCAAGCGTTACTGAACACGGTAATTTTAAATCAAGACGTTTATGTTGAAAGTCGAGCAAGCTTGGATAACACAATCGTGATGCCCAATTCAGTCATTAGTTCAACCCATCGGATTTCAAACTCGATAATAAACAAGGGGGCCGTTTTTCAGTTGGGGTAACTTAAGTTGTTAGGCTTTGTTAGCCAATGTCAGTAACTTGATTCATGGAGGAGTTGAGCCGTTAGCTTATCTATTAGGCTCGCCGAAGTGAGTCGTGACTTATGTGGATAGCGACTTTTTTTCTTGCATTTTCATACGAGCAAATTTTACTTTGTCGATGAATTTTTCCAGTCTCGCCATCGGCATATGGTCTGTTGGGTCACTTCCATACCAGGCATCAATGACTTTATTATTGGGTCCAATCATAAAGTCAGCGGGTAAAAGGTAGCGGTTTGGGTTTTTAGTATCGATTTTGGCACCCAGCTTTCGACCTTTGCGAGCAATATGGGTTTTAAAGAGTATGGCCTTTATAAAGCCAAGAAGCGAAGAGCTGATTCCGTAGGTTTTGTATAGGTCCAGGTTGGGGTCACCAATGGTTCGAAACGGGCGTGGGTGCTTAGCAACAAACTCACGCACCGCTTCTGGCGGTGAGCTAAACACCGCAACCACATCAATACCCAACGCATTCCACTCTTTAAACTTTTGCGTGTACTCAAAAACGCGCATGTTACAAAAAGGGCAAGCCGCGTCACGGAAAAACGAAAGAATGACAGGTTTGCCTTTGTAGTCACTCAGATTAAATGATTTTCCATATATATCTGTTGCTGTAAAATCTGGTGCCTTCGAATTTAATGATAAACGCATTGTTCCCACTTTAATTTCTATGTGTCCTTAACCTAAGAATATAAGTGAAATTGAGGTTTTGTCAAAAGTTGTGAAGAAAACTCATTTGCAAGCGGCTATTAATTTGTGGGTACCTCGGTAGACACTGCATAAATAAAGGCAAAAAGTTTGACGAAGAAGTCTGACGGTTGCTAAGCCTTAGAGCGACTTAAGACCCAAACACCAAACGTTGTTATTAAAATACCCGTCAAATGATAAACAGTGAAAGCCTCATTGATAATCGTTACTGCGAATAAAGACGTAAACCCTGGCCCAATCATGGAAATGATGCCCGTTCTATCAGAGCCAATTCGTGCCACAGCCGCGGTCGTGAAGAAGCTAGGGATAACCGTACAAAATAGGGCAATAATGGCCACCCAGAACATGCCTGTTTGAGTGATGTTGGGTGAGGTGATCGACTCGGTAATTGAGTAATGAGTCAGGATGGCTATGCTCGCACTTATTAATGCAATGGTTGTAAATAAGCGACTCCCGATTTCATTGATAAGTGATTTCCCAAACAGTAAGTAAAATGAAAAACACGCCGCACAAAGAAGGATAATCAGTGACCCTTTTATCACACTTGGCCCAAAGCTTTGTAAGTCATGCCCAAAGATGATCAGCACCCCAACGTAAGTAATAGACAGTGATGCAATGGTTCTGGTGGTGATGGCTTGTTTGAATAGTAACGCACCAAAAATAACGACAAAGGTTGGGTAGACGTAAAGCACCATTCTACCCAGTTGAGCGGTCACGTATTGCAGGCCGATAAGGTCTAAGTAACTGGCAAAGTAGTAGCCAAACCAGCCAACCACGCAAGTTTTTGCGACGTTGGTTTTATTCAAACGTTGCCTTAACTCAGGGTCACGCAGCAACCAACATAGTATCAGCGTATATATCGGCAGTGAAAACAGCATTCGAAAACCGATTAAAGTTGTGGGGTCTGTGCCTTCGGCATAGACAAGTTTGACAAAAATGGGGCGAATAGCAAACAATGCAGCGGAAGCAATCGCCAATAGGAAGCCCGAGGTCATAGTGGAGACTGAAAATTTAAGACTCATTTTAATGCTTTTTTGTAGGTTCCCGTCGATTGCCAGCGAAGCATGAGTGAAATATTGAAATAATCCAAGACATTTCGTCGCCTTAAGACTCTAATATCCATCTAAAACTGCGTATCTTGGCGGTAAGTGGCTACCCAAATAGCTCAAAAACGGCTATTATCAGCGCGTTTCTGGGCATCTTGTAAGAGGTGCTTCAACTCCTTGGGGAATTCTCTCCAAATCAAGCTCTAGTGTATCAATCAAAGGTAAGGTTAAATGAATGTTCATGAGTATCAGGGTAAAGAAATCCTGAGGAAATACGGAGTGGTAACACCACGAGGTATTCCTGCTTTCTCAGTAGACGAAGCCGTGGCTGCGGCGGAAGAACTCGGCGGCAACGTATGGGTTGTTAAAGCACAAATTCACGCTGGCGGTCGAGGTAAAGGCGGTGGCGTTAAAGTAGCGACTAGCATGGATCAAGTACGTGAGTACGCCGATGCCATTCTAGGCATGCAATTAGTTACTCACCAAACGGGTCCAGAAGGCAAACAAGTTAACCGTTTGTATATCGAAGAAGGCGCTGATATTGCCGATGAACTTTATGTGGGCGCACTGGTTGATCGTGAGACGCAAAAGGTTGTGTTGATGTGCAGCTCTGAAGGCGGCATGGACATCGAAGAGGTGGCCGAAGAAACACCGGAAAAGATTCTAAAGATATTTGTAGATCCAACAGACGGTTTAGATCGTGCTGAAGCCGAAGACGTGTGTGAAAAAATGGGCATGCCTCGTGAAGCTGTTAAAGAGGGTGCTGACTTTCTCGAAGGCTTGTATGAGGCGTTCGTCGAGTCCGATGCATCTTTGGCTGAGATCAACCCTTTGGTTGTTACCGGCGATAAGCGAGTGATCGCGCTGGATGCCAAATTCAATATCGATTCGAATGCCTTGTATCGTCAACCGGAGATCGTTGAGTATCGTGATTTAACCGAAGAAGATACCAATGAAATCGAAGCGTCTAAATGGGGCCTTTCGTATATTTCTCTAGATGGCAATATTGGTTGTTTGGTTAACGGTGCGGGTCTGGCAATGGCCACTATGGACATCATTCAGTTGTATGGTGCTGAACCAGCCAATTTTCTTGATGTTGGCGGTGGTGCGAATAAAGAACAAGTAACCGAAGCGTTCAAAATCATGTTGGCCAACTCTAAAGTGGAAGGCATCTTGGTGAACATTTTTGGCGGCATTATGCAGTGCGATGTGATTGCAGGCGGTATCGTTGCGGCGGCGCAAGAAGTCGGTTTGAGTGTTCCGTTGGTTGTTCGTCTTGAGGGCACCAATGTTGAACAAGGCCGTAAGATTCTTGATGAATCAGACGTGAAACTACAAACAGCCACCACCATGGCTGACGCTGCAGAAAAGATCGCTGCGGCAGTAAAAGGTTAGAGCCTGTTGGGAGAAAGTGAATAATGTCTATTCTAATTAACAAAGACACTCGTATCGTTACTCAAGGTATTACTGGTAACACGGGTGAATTCCACACGACTCAGTGTTTGGATTACGCGTTCGGTAAAGACTGCTTTGTGGCAGGGGTTACGCCTGGGAAAGAAGGCCAAAATGTTCAAGGCGTTCCGGTTTATAACACGGTGAAAGATGCCAAAGAACAACACGGCGTGAATGCGTCCGTCATCTATGTGCCTCCACGTTTTGCGGCGGCGGCGATTGATGAAGCCGTAGACGCCGAACTGGATTTGGTGATTTGCATCACGGAAGGCATTCCTGTTGCGGACATGATCAAAACGCGTGATCGCATGCGTAAAATGAACAGTAAAACGGTTCTTGTTGGCCCTAACTGCCCAGGTGTGATTACACCTGAAGAAGTTAAGATTGGCATTATGCCGGGTTACATTCATAAAAAAGGAAACATCGGAGTTGTGTCTCGCTCAGGTACGTTGACGTATGAGGCGGTGCATCAGCTGACTCAGCTTGGTATGGGGCAATCGTCGTGTGTTGGCATTGGCGGCGACCCGGTTAATGGCATGAAACACATTGACGTTATCAAAATGTTCAATGACGACCCAGAAACCGAAGCCGTTGTGATGTGTGGTGAGATTGGCGGCACGGACGAAGAAGAGTGTGCTGCATGGATCAAAGAAAACATGACTAAGCCTGTTGTTGGTTTTATCGCTGGTGTGACAGCGCCTCCTGGAAAGCGTATGGGGCATGCCGGTGCGATCATCTCCGGTGGTCAAGGCACAGCTCAATCTAAGATTGATGCACTAAAAGAAGCGGGCGTTCATGTGACGGTAAACCCATCTGAAATGGGTTCGACTCTTCAAGCTGCGTTAAGCTAGCGCGCTACGTTTCGTGTTGAAGTTCGGCTGAAAGCATTTTGCGGCCGTATCTTAAAAGCCGAGCCAGAGATGGTTCGGCTTTTTTGTTTTGATATAGGTAATAAGCTAGGAGATTAAATGCAAAGGCATATCATGTTTGATATCGATGGTACCTTGGTGCAGTCATTCGAATTCGATGAAGTGTGTTTTACTGACTCAGTCAAAGCGGTACTAAACAGTCATGTTGATACTGACTGGGATTCATATGTCAATGTGACCGACACAGGTTTGTTAATGGAGTTACTTGAACGTACGGGCAGCCGTATGCCGATAAATGAATTAATTGCTCGTGTAAAAGCATTGTTTATTAAGAAAATTCGTGAACACGCTGATGTTTACGGAGTAAAGCCAATAGCTGGGGCGACTGAGTTTGTCGCACAATTGCAGCAGATGAGAAATGTGACGGTAAGCTTCGCCACTGGCGGGTGGTTGGAATCCGCTTTGATCAAGCTCGAGTCAGCAGGGTTTGATACTCACGGTTGCCGTATTGCATCATCTAATGATCATTTCCAAAGGACTGAGATTATGCGACAAGCCCTAAACGGTGATGTCTCTGAGTTGATTTTAACGCCGACCTACTTTGGTGATGCGGCTTGGGATAAGAAAGCTTGTGCCGAGCTTGGCTTTGACTTTGTTCTTGTTGGAGATCGAACGGATCACGCAATTCAAATTGATGATTATCGAAATACCCAATTATTAGAGAGTATTTTGGGCATTAATTTAGATGTAGACAGCTAACGTGGCTTAATGGGTTGCTTGTCACTCGCTCTTTTTGCCTCGATAGCCAAAAAAGGGCCTTTCGATATATGAATAAGCGATTATTGCCATGAAGTAGGTGGTAACAAAGGCACCAGCCATAAATCTCCAACTGCGACCGCCGGGCGAACTGTCTGCCAAGTATTGAATCTGCACTTGTTCGAAAATCTGCATTCCAAGACCGTGCAATATATAGAAACTAAAGCCGATCACCCCGACTGATCTAAACAGAGGGTTTGCGATGATTGTTCTGAATAAGGTCTTTGGTGTATTTAATGCAAGGATAATTAGCACCACCGAAGCGATGCACTTTAACCAAAATTGAGATACCCAGTGAAAAATTGCCAGTGATGGCCGCATTGGCGCGGACCAAGCGATAAGATAGAACACAAACACGATGGCAAGCATGCTCACCAGCTCTCTTACCCAACGTTTGCCCCAAGGGTCTAGCCACTTTTTCCCAATCAAATCATATTGGATATATGAGCCAATTATGCCCATAAAAAACGCGTATAAATAAAAGGGCTTAGAAAATCGACCATTGTAGAATGGGGTCCAGTCGCGCGCGTAGATAACACTAAAGTACGTGGCAACCACCAACAAAACGATCGGCGCTATTCGGTGAATTCGATAGGCAGCGCAGCATATCATTAAGACAAACGGCAGCATGACGTAGAACAAAAAGATCTGAGTCATTGGCCATAAATGACCTTCGGCCTGAACAAAGAAAAAGTGCTTTAACGCAAGGTCTATTTTGAAATCGATGACGTAGATCAAAAAGACATAAAAATAGTACATCGGTAATATGCGCTTTAACCGTTTGGTCAGATAGCGTTCTACGTTTTTCCAGCTATAGACTTTCTTAGGGTCAAGAATAAATGGCTTTGATAACAGAAAACCGCTGATAACAAACAGTAAAGCCAGCCCGACTTGCACGGCTTCGTAACCAGGGGCTGTGTGGCTGAAGAGTACCAGGAGGGCCGCTAAACCTCTAATTCCGTTAATAGCGTCGAACTCACCGCTACTTGAAATGCGGTGTCCAAGAGACATGTCAGCAAACGCGGGTATTTGTGACCATGCCGAGTTTTTAACGATGAATAAAATGCCGAAGAAAAATAAAATGGGCATGCCAAGAATGAGCGCCCAATTGGTGTCATGAATGGCTTCTTTAGACGTCAGAGCTACTGTGGTGTTATCGCTTGAGAAGTTAAACGCTCGTATCGACTTAGATTGATCATTGCTGCTTGAGAAAAAAACATCAATGTTTTCGCCGTTGAAGTAGTAGTGCTTCATGTACGGCTTAACGACTTCAATGCCGGTCAATGTGACCTGAGCATTATTCACGTCACTGTCGGGCCCCAAGTAATCAAACTCGACTCGTAACTGTTTTAGCGGCACGTTCAGTTGCGTGGTTCCTGTGCGTTGGGGCTTAGGTTGACGGCTTCCTTTTATTGTGTAGCTCTCGATGGGCACGGCATGCCCGTTGCCAGAGACAGCATTGATCGTAACTTTAGTGTCGTGTGAGAACGTTCCTAGAATTAGCACTCGTGCCGTGGTGTTTTGAAAAAACACATGGATCAGTACAAATGCAGTAATGGCTGCGAAAAAAGCCAAAATTAATGCAAAGGGTTGGTGGAATTTGCTGAGCATCTCTCGCCACAATTGTTAGGTTTTTATAGCCAAGCATGGCTGTGGCTTGCGACTGCTGAGTATACTCAAATTGTGCTTATATCGATAGAAGAATGGTTACGACTGGCGTGGCGTTGTGGCCGTCAAGCCGTAACTGAACTTGGGTATTGGCACCCTGATTTAATCGTAGTCACGGTTTAGAGCCACGGCGTTTGCTTGATGGTTAACGATACTGTGCCAATTCTTTACGCGCAACTTGCATGCGATGAACGGAATCTGGGCCGTCGGCAAATCGTAAGGTTCGCATCTGAGCGTACATCTCGGCCAACGGTGTGTCTTGCGAGATACCCGTGCCACCAAACATTTGAATGGCTTCGTCGATTACCTTGAGTGCCATATTTGGGGCCACCACTTTAATTTGAGATATCCAAGGTGCGGCGGCAGAAGGGTCGCCTTGATCCATCATCCAAGCCGCTTTTAGACATAATAGGCGAGCTTGCTCTATGCCAATACGGCAATCGGCGATGATGTCGTAATTACCGCCCAGTTTGGCGAGAGGTTTACCAAAAGCCGTGCGGCTCATTGAGCGTTTACACATAAGTTCCAGCGCGCGCTCTGCTTGGCCAATTGCTCGCATACAGTGGTGTATCCTCCCAGGGCCTAGGCGCCCTTGGCTTACCTCAAAGCCTCGACCTTCGCCGAGCAACAACGCTGATTTGGGAATTCGCACGTCGGTGAACCGAATGTGCATGTGACCATGTGGTGCATCGTCGTGTCCAAATACCGTCATAGCACGCAGTATTTCTATGCCGGGCGTATCGGCTGGCACAACAAACATGGAGTGGCGAGCATGGCGAGGTGCTTCTTCGCCCGCAGTTTTTGCCATTAGAATATACACTTCACAACGCTTGTCTCCAGCGCCTGAAGACCAATACTTTTCGCCGTTTAACACATACTCGTCACCGTCCAAAATGGCCTCAAACCTAAGATTGGTTGCGTCTGATGAAGCAACGTCAGGCTCGGTCATTAGGTAGGCAGACTTGATTTTGCTTTCAAGCAAAGGCGCAAGCCATCTGTCCTTATGCTCTTGAGTGCCATAACGCTCGAACACCTCCATATTGCCGGTGTCAGGAGCAGAGCAATTAAACACTTGCGGGCCAAGAACGCACCAACCCATTTGTTCAGCCAAATGCGCATATTCAACAGTGCTTAAACCATAGCCTTTATCTGAGTCGGTTAACCAAAAGTTCCATAGGCCTTGTTCGCGAGCCTTAGTTTGTAACCCTTCTAAAATGTCCGCTTGCCGAGGCGTCATATCCCAACGATCAGCGCCGTCTTTGCCAATTTCTTGATGAAACTCCATATCGGCTGCCAACACCTCTTCTTGCATGAGTTGAGTGACTTTCTCAAGTATCGGTTTCAAGCGTTCAGTTTTGCCTAAGTTCATTTCCATGTTGGTTTCCGTTCAGTGTTTGAGGTCAATATTAGAGAGTTAGTGTTTATGCACTAATCGATCATTGCGCTTAGCTTAGAGTCTACGTCATAACGTGTATAGGGTGCATCGAAGGCTTTTCACAACGCTGGTTAAATGAAGTTCATTGAAAACATCGTTTTACCTTACTGCTTTTTAAGTTGTTTTATTCTGCTCTAAGCGTACCCACCTCTTGGGTAGATATAAGACAATATGCCAACTCGTATTATACCCTTGAGGCAATTTACCCAAAACTGCGGAATGAAATCACTTAAATGCAGCAAAGGCTCGTTGATCACAGTCGTCTTGTGAACGTCCCTTACTTTTTTCGCAATGCTTCCCTCCTTATTAATGCAATACCTAAAAAATCACCGAGATGAGGCAAATAAAAACTCGTTATAAATGAACGTTATTTACTCAATTTGAAATGCCTATCACTTTATCGGGTAAGCATTCACGTTAAAATACGCAAATGAAAAGTATTAAAAAAGGTGGTTTAAGTCGCCGCCTCAGTATTGGTGTGGCTGGGGCCAAAGGCGGTCTCGGTTTGCTTCAGGCAAAAGCCGGTAGTTTATTGCTTCCCAAAGATCAGCAACAAGCGCATAACGACAAAGCACTTGAGCGTGAAGCGAAGCGCTTTGTCGAACATTTGGGGGAGCTAAAAGGAGCGTACGTCAAAATAGGGCAGATGCTGGCACTTTATGGCGAACACATTTTGCCAGTGCAAGTGACTTCAGCCCTTCATACGCTGGAGTCATCCACAACACCGTTAGACTGGGGCGTCATGAGACCCGTATTGGTGAGTGAGCTTGGCCAAGAAGTGGTGTCCGCAATGATGATTGATCAACAAGCGCTCGCGGCTGCTTCGCTATCTCAAGTTCATAAAGCTCGATTTGATTTGACTAAAGCTAATTTCACCCAAAATGCGGATGATGAATCCGCAATTTGCATCAAGATTCAATACCCCGAAATCGCCAATGCTATCGAAGATGATTTCAAAAATATGATGCAGATGCTCGCCCTAGCACGCTGGGTAAAGTCTGGGCGCCAAATGGAATCGCTAACCAAAGAGTTGAAACATTACTTGGTTCGTGAGACCAACTACCGTTACGAACTTGAAACCGCCAGCAAGGTGGGCGACCTATTAAGAGGAGATAATCGATACCAAGTTCCTCATTATTATGAAAAAGCATGTACAAAAAAAGTGCTTACAATGGAGTATGTCGACGGCGTTGACGTTACCGACCCTTCAGTCCAGTCGTTGAGTCAAAAGCGCCGAAATGCGTTGGCTGAAAGTATGTTGGAGTTGTTCTTCAAAGAAGCTTTTGAGTGGAGATTGATGCAAACGGACCCTAATTTTGGCAATTATCGAATTTCGATCGATAATCACAGTGATAACGACAAGTTAGTTCTACTGGATTTTGGTGCCGTACACGAGTTATCTGAGTCGTTTAGCAAAGCCTTGCAAGTCGCCATTATGGCGGCTCAAGAAGGCGATACCCCTTCACTTGTCGAAGGATTGATTGCATTAAATTGCTTACGCCAATCAGACAGCGAAGCTGTTAAAAAGTCTTTCGCTGAATTTTGCCAATTCATATTAGAACCGTTTAAAAATTCATTTGAAGGTGTGCCAAGCTTCGCAATAGACGGTGATGTGTATCACTGGAAAGCTTCTCGCTTGCTCAAAAGAGCGGGTCGAGTAGGGTCGCAGGGAATGTTGGTGAAAGGGTTTACCGTACCGCCGTCGGAGTTCATGCTAATGGTTCGAAAATTAACCGGAGTATTCACGTTTGTGTCGGCACTGGGCGCCAAAACGAAATCAGCTCACCTATTGAACGCTTACAGAGAAATTAAAGAAGAGAATTAAGCCGTGTCGAACACCAAGGGGGAGTAAGCACTCAGTGAGAGTGTGTCACTGATATGTTCATAAAGCGGTGACGTGGAGATTGAAGCGACTGGAATGCGCGCACCTAAGAGGATAAAGGTTCTAAGTCGGACGTAAATTTGCGCTTAATTTGGTGTGTTAGGTGAGTGCGAGGAGAGCTTTAAGAAATAGTTTAAAAAAGGCGTTGACTTAAGGTTTGAAGTCTATAGAATGCGCCTTCCTTGAGACACCGAGGGTTTGCTTTTTGAGGGCTTTTATAGCGTTGATGAAGCGAGTTTGTAAGGTCATTAAAACGATTTGAAATTGGGTAAGAAATTAATTTCAAAAAGAGGTTGACCTGAGGTGTTAAGACTGTAAAATGCGCGCACCTTGAACGAGGCGGCGATGAG
>CALJWL010000064.1 GCA_937974565.1 uncultured Arenicella sp. | reverse complement strand
TTAGTGTTTTTACGCCGCGATGATAAAGAGTGAAATAGCTGGGCCGGTAATGCAATATAAAACGGACAAAAAAAAGCCCTGTCTCAAAAAGAGAACAGAGCATTCTTTATTTTCCAGTGGTACCGAGGGTCGGAATCGAACCGACACTCCCGTGAAGGAACCGGATTTTGAATCCGGCGCGTCTACCAGTTCCGCCACCCCGGCGTCCCACTGGAGGCGGGATTATAATCCCGCTCTATTCGCTATTTCAATAACTATTTAAAAATATTTAACCGAAGCGTTGATCGGCAACAAAGGGGTTGTTTTTACGTTCGTGCCCCAGTGTGGACATTGATCCATGGCCTGGAATAAAACGAATGTCGTCACCGAGAGGAAAAAGCTTTTCTCTAATTGAGCTGACAAGTTGCCGCTGATTGCCTCTGGGGAAGTCAGAACGGCCAATCGAGCCGTTAAATATCACGTCACCTACCGCAGCGAACTTATGTTTCTTTTCCACAAAGACAACGTGCCCCGGGGTGTGCCCTGGGCAATGCACCACATCAAAAGTAAGCTTGCCCAACTCAATTAGGTCACCGTGATTGAGCCATTGATCTGGTGTAAATACACTTCCTTCAAAACCAAATTGAGCACATTGTTGAGGCAATAGATCTATCCAGAATTGATCTTCTTTGTGTGGCCCGATAATTGGTACACCGGTAAAGCGAGCCAACTCAGCTGTGCCACCGGCATGGTCTAGATGCGCATGTGTGATGAGAATTTTATCCAGTGATAATGTTTTCTCTTCGATCACTGATAGCACCTTTTCCAGTTCACCGCCTGGGTCCACTACTGCGGCTAGCTTAGTTTGGGTACACCAGATCACACTGCAATTTTGTTGAAATGGAGTAACTGGGATAATTTCAAAGTCCAGAGCCATAATTTACTCAGCGTTTGGGTTGTTACGAACTTCGATGTTAATGTTTAATGTTTCACCACTTTCAAGAGTTAACTGTAACGGTACTTTGCTGCCTCTTTGAGGTATTTCATCAGGTTCCATCAGCATTATATGAGTATTCATAGGCTCAAGTGTAACCACTTCACCGGCGTTTATTTTTAGCTTAGAGACATGCTTCATGCTGACGGCGCCCCTTTCAATTAAGGTTTGATGAAGGGTGGCTTCATTAAATACGGGGCTATGCACGCCCACAATATTGACAGAGCCACTTCGTCGATTTTCGATTTCAAGATAGGCTGCCATCCCCGCGGCATTGGGTGGGGCAGGTCTTATCCACGCATTTTTGATAACTAAGTCGTTGCCATCTGAGGTGGCATGGTCAGAATTATGGTTTTTGCCTTGGTTATCGTTATCGCGGGCGTTGCTTTTTGTGTTTGTGTTAGTAGCCACCATCGATTGGTCGGTTGTTTTTTGTGCGTATTTGCTGAGTTTAGTTAAATCAGACGTTAACGTTGCCTCTTTATGTGGCGCGCTAATCACTCCGGCATACTGCCCTTTAGGGTTGAGTAAAATCATATAGGCGCTGTGGTCAACATCGTAGCCGCCGTTTTTTTGAGTTTTTCCTTTAAAAAAAAGAACACCGACATTCTTGGCAAATGAGGTGGTGTAATCTAGGTCAGCTCTTAGGCCGATAAACTCAGGGTCAAAGAATGGTACGTACTGTTTTAAGCGCTCAGGCGTATCACGTTCGGGGTCGACACTGATCATCAACAGTTGAAAGGGCGACCATGCTTGGCCAAGTTTTCCCTTTACTTGTTTTAGAGTGTGTAGGGTGCTTGGGCAGACATCAGGGCAGTTGGTGAATGCAAAAAAGAGAATGCTCCACTTGCCTTGCAATCGTTCTTTTGTGAACAGTTGACCGTTGTGGTCGGTGAACTCAACGTTTAAGAGTGGCTTAGGCTTCGGCAATAGGGTGATTTTTTCAAACGTTGGCGCTTGAATGTTGTTTTTATGATGAGGCTGCAATAACAGGCCAAAGAGTAAAGCGATCACGGCAATGATGAGAATCAGAGGCGTGGTTTTACCATGTTGTTGATGGTTGTAATGCATAGCTGTGACTGAAAATACGGGGGTTGTTTCGCGCGCAAGTATAGCCAAGTTGATGCCATTCATGTGTGATTTATAAGTAAAAGTATGGGCGAGGTTATTGTTTGATTGCAACGTGTATTATTCAGTTCGCGTTGACGTGAGGGCTCATACCTTAATTAGGGGGTGACCGTTACGTTACCCACTGTGTTATCGCTTATCATGTTAGAATCGCTCATGCTGATTTTTACGTGCTTTGATTGGATAACCTAAAGACTCCGTCAAAGATAAGTCGATTGAAATCAGCGGCTCCCTAACTATTGTCCTCTTATTGCTTCTCCTTTTATCTGCCTAAATATGCCTGACCAGAATAAATATCAAGTTGCCTTAGCCGGTTTGAGTTACGCAAACGGTAAACCCGAGATTGCGGGCGGCATAAAGTGTGAGCCGCAAGACTTTGTGGTGACTGAATTAATGGAAGTGATTCCATCTGGTGAGGGCGAACACGCTTGGTTGGATGTTGTTAAGACAGGGTTAAGCACAGACAGAGTGGCTAAGGCGTTGGCGCGACATGCCGGTGTGGCGTATCGGGACGTTGGTTTTTCAGGTATTAAAGATGTGCGGGCTATTACTCGCCAGTGGTTCAGTGTTTGGCTGCCTAAAAATCCGAGCTTTGATTGGTCAGATTTTGAAATGGAGGGTGTGGTAATCCACTGTGCATCGAGGCACACTCGAAAAATTAAACGTTCGACTCATAAAGCTAATCGATTTGACATACGAATTTCTGATGTTGAAGGCGATTTGAGCTTATTTAATAACCGCTTACAGAGTCTATTAGCATGTGGTGCCCCCAATTACTTTGGTGAACAACGGTTTGGCCGAGAAGCTGGAAACCTACTAAAAGCTGAGAAGTTGTTTGAAAGCAGTCGCAGAATAAAAGATCGAAATTTACGAAGTATTGTCTTATCTTCAGCGCGTTCTTTTTTATTTAATATTGTGTTATCGGAACGAATTAAAAACGGGTCTTGGTGTCAGTTATTACCATTTGAACCAGCAGCCTTAGATGGCAGTAATGCAGTCTTTCCGTCAAATCAAGAGCCAGAAAATGACACTAGATTGCATGAATTAGATATTCATCCAACGGCACCTTTGTGGGGGCGAGGCGCAACGCAAAGCGCAAGTGATTATCATGCGTTATCTGTCTTTGAGTCTGAAATTATTCATGCATATACTAAATTGTCTGAGGGTTTAGAACGAGCCGGTTTGGATTATCAACGACGCGCCATACGCAGTGTTCCGAAATCCTTAAGTGCCGAGATTCGTGATAGAGACATTTATTTGAAGTTTGATTTGCAAACAGGTCAGTTTGCTACTTCTATTTTACGTGAACTTGTGGGTATCATCTCTAAGTGATAGCTGCTGCCTATTGTTGTGCGCATCAAGTAACCATTAAGGTTTTTCCATTTAGAACAACACCTAACTTAGCCACTGCCGCCAATGCAATCAAACAAATTTAAAGCAACTCGTTTGCCTTATTTAGACTCCGCCGAGTTGTTTGAATTGGTGAGTGATGAGCCGTGGTCTGTTTTTTTTGATTCGGGCACTCAAGGCGAAGGACGATCTGCATCAGCGCGTTACGATATTTTAGCCATTAACCCTCAAGCAACGTTAGTATTTGATGGCGAAACCACAAGTTTTAATCGCAATGGCTTTGTGCAAAAACTATATGGAGACCCGTTAGCTATATTGCAGGCGGCGATTCCTGAGAGTGAACAGACAAGAAAAAGCGCCTATTTACCGGGCGCTTATGGTTATTTTTCATATGACTTGGGGCGCCAATATGAGAATTTGCCTGAAATCGCTGTCGATGATGAGAAGCTGCCACATATGGCCATGGGTATTTACCACGTGGTTTTGGTGGTCGATCATAAGCGAGAAAAGTCACGTTTGATTCGTTTGGGAAATTCACCCGAAGCCATAAAAGTAGAACAACGTTGGCTGGACTTACTATTAACTCATCAAGCTAATTTAGTGCAGCAAGAAATAAAGCGAGTGAGTGAGTCTGAGCATGAGTCTAGTGCAGGCGATTTCAGCGAGCTTAGATTAGTCATGGTTGACGACGACCCTCAAGAAAGCCTAACTTGGGCGCAATATCAGTTGGCTTTTGATCAGATACATGGGTACATCGAACAAGGTGATTGTTATCAGGTTAACTTAACTAAACGGTTTTCAAAGCAACTGGACTCATCAAGCTGGAGTACTTATAAGGGCTTACGAAAATCCAGCCCCGCCCCCTACGGGTGCTATATGAATTTGCCATTTGCGCAAATACTTTCTAACTCCCCAGAAAGTTTTATTCAGTGTCGTAACCGTAAAGTGGTTACTAGCCCTATTAAAGGCACAAGACCCAGAAACCACACTGACGTTGAAATTGATCAAGGCATAGCGCAAGAATTGCTTGGCAGTGCTAAAGATAAAGCTGAAAACTTAATGATTGTCGACTTGATGCGGAATGACCTTAGCCGAGCCTGCGAGTTGGGCAGCGTTAAAGTGCCTGAGCTGTTTACTCTGCATAGTTTCGCTAATGTGCATCATTTGATTAGTAAAGTGGTGGGTAAATTAAGAAAAGAATTGCATCCATTAGATCTGCTGCGCAGTTGTTTTCCAGGTGGCTCTATCACGGGTGCCCCGAAGATTCGCGCAATGGAAATCATTGAGGAGCTAGAACCTAATCGCAGAGGTTTGTATTGTGGGGCAATTGGTTACGTGGGCACGGATGGCAGTTTGGAAACGAATATCGCAATCCGTACGATTGTGGTCAAAGACGGCATGGCTCGCTACTCAGCTGGAGGAGGGGTGGTGATTGATTCAGACGTTAAAGATGAGTATCAAGAGTTAATAGATAAGGCCAGTATGATGAGTAAGGTTGTGTCGTCAGGTTAATGTCTTATGAATATTTGCAAGTTTTTTCTCAAACACAGTTGTCAGCCATCAAAAATGCACGTAAAAGTAGTTTTATATAAGTCTCCTTAGTCTATTTGTGTTTTGAAATTAATCGACTTTCATTGATGTGTTTGAGTAGTTTTAGTTTATGGTTCAAGTTGCGGTAAAAGCGTTGTCGGAAATGGAGTTGCCGGCCAGTCATGTTGAAAGCTGGTTAGCTGAAGTTGCCCAAGGGCGTTCGGCAGAAGGGGTGGCGCGTATCAAAAAAGCCGCTGAATTTGCCATTCAAGCACACAGTGGTCAAAAGCGTGCTTCAGGGGAAGACTACGTTAATCACACTTTTGCTGTGGCGGCGATTGTACATGAACTCAGTCTTGATTCTGACGTTGTCATTGCCGCACTGTTGCATGATACGGTTGAGGATACCGATGTTACATTGGCGCAATTGCGTAAAGAGTTCGGTATGGATGTGGCCAGTTTGGTTGATGGCGTTACTAAAATGGAGGTGATTCAAGAGTTTTCTGAACTCTCCGGTGGCAACTCAAAGCAAATAGCCAAAGCGGAAAGCTTACGAAAAATGATGTTAGCGATGGTTGACGATGTGCGCGTGGTGTTGGTGAAACTATGCGATCGTTTGCATAACATGCGCACTCTTGGCGCTGTGAGAGAAGAAAAGCAACGGCGAGTGGCGACTGAAACGTTGGAAATTTTCTCGCCGTTAGCGAACCGCTTAGGCGTTTGGCAGATTAAGTGGGAACTGGAAGACTTATCTTTCCGTTATATGCAGCCTGAAACGTATAAGAAGATTGCTAAGAAGTTGTCGGAGAGGCGCATTGATCGGCAGCAATATATTGATCAATTTATCGATGAACTGTCAAACGCGCTAGAATCTAAGGGCATTCAAGGTGATATAAAAGGGCGCCCAAAACATATATACAGCATCTGGAGCAAGATGCAGAGAAAAGGCCTGGAATTTGAGCAACTGTTTGATGTTCGCGCAGTGCGCGTTTTGGTCGACAGTGTTGAAGATTGTTACGCCGTTTTAGGAGCAATTCACACCAAATTTAAATTTATTAAGGGTGAGTTTGACGATTATATTGCCACGCCTAAAGAGAACAATTATCGCTCTATCCACACCGCGGTAATCGGCCCTATGGGTAGGGTTGTTGAAGTGCAAATTCGCACGCATGAGATGCACGAATACAATGAGCTTGGTATCGCAGCGCATTGGCGATACAAAGAAGGCAGTAAGGACAATGATGCCGCGGTTAATAACAAAATTTTGTGGTTGCGTCAGTTGCTTGAGTGGAAAGATGAAGTTTCCGACGCCAGTGAGTTTATTGATCGTGTAAAAGACGAAGTATTCGAAGACCGTATCTACGTATTTAGCCCAAAAGGAAAAGTAATCGATTTAGCGGCCACCAGTACTCCTATAGATTTTGCTTACGCTATCCATACTGAGATTGGCCATCGTTGCCGAGGCGCTCGAGTAAACGGCAAGATGGTGCCACTCACTTACGCCTTAAAAACAGGCGAGCAAGTAGATATTCAAACTGTTAAAAACGGTGGCCCAAGCTTGGATTGGTTAGACCCCCATAAAGGTTATGTTAATAGTCGTCGCGCACGTTCCCGTATTCAGCATTGGTTCCGACATGAAAACCGAGATGAAACCATCAGCCATGGGCGCAGTGTTTTAGAGAGAGAACTGGACCGGATGAATGTAGGCCAGGTGAATCTTGATCAGTTGGCCAAACAGCTGGGTGCTGAAGACACTGATGAGATGTTTTTTAAAATCATTGATGGTTCAATTAAACCTGGCCGAGCAACTATGGTCGCGCAGCGCCTGCTAAAACCCAAAGAGGAAGACGAGGATGAACAACTGGAAATCAGTTTTCGCCACTCTAAACCCAGCCAAGCATTGCTCAAAAAAGCGGCGGATTTGTCGATCTTGGGCGTCAGTGACCTGATGACGAGTTTGGCTAAGTGTTGTCAGCCTGTGCCGGGAGATCAGGTTTTAGGCTTTGTTACCCGTGGCACGGGAATTACCATTCACCGTCGACAGTGCCCGAACATTTTGTACCAACAAAACACCGCCAGTGAGCGGGTGGTTGAAGTGAATTGGGGGCAAGTTGATGAAAGAACTTACCCCATGACGGTTCTAATTAACGCGTTTGATCGTAAAGGGTTGCTGCGAGATATCTCAACGGTCATGGCGGATGAAAAAATTAATGTCCTAGAGATGAATACGCGCACTGAACGGCAAAATCAGACCGTGTATATGGAAGCCTTACTGGAAGTCGCCAGCATTGAGGCGATGAGTAAACTTCTCGCTAAGTTGGATCAATTGCCAAACATTCTATCGGTGAAACGTAAAAGCTAAACCGAACTGCCTATGTGCTAGTAACCTTACCTGGAGAAGCATAGCCCCAATCTGATAGTCAGCGTAACGAGCCTTCTATCAGATCTGACAGTCAGCTAATTGCCCAAAACGGTCATTAATAGCTGACATGAATTGAATAGAAACCGTTCCTACAATCAATAAAGTGTATAAGTATGCATTTAGGGGTTTTAAAGAAGATCTATTATGAGCACTAAGCTGAACTAAACGTTCAAATCAAGGCAAAGTGCTCAGCCTTGATTGCATAACAATAAAAACAACAAAGTTGCAATAAGACGCTTTCCAGCCTGATTACAAACAAAAGCTGCAGTTTTATGCCTTTGTATTTATTTGTTTTAGCCGTGATAATAACTATCGAATACATCGCATGACTATATTCACTTCTTTCGTTCACCACTTGCATTTATACGCCCGTCGATTAATGCTCGGTTTTTGTCTACTTTTTGCTCACATCAACAGTGGCTATGCCGCCACCTTTGTGGTCACTACTCTAAACGGCGATGCCGTGCCGACTGAGCCCTGTTCGGTCATCAGCTGCACTTTGCGCCAAGCCATAGACGCGGCGGAAGATGAAACCACTAACCCCGGTGCTGACACCATTGTGTTTGCCAACGGCTTAACAGGCGACTTGTTGCTTAATGTTGACGATACGCCGAATGACCCTGCCCGCAATGCCGGTTCGAGTGCCTTTTACATTTCAACCTAAATCACAATCAATGGTGACAACCTAAGTGCCGACGGCACTGAAGGCTTGGGCATGATTAATTTGAATGCGCAGCAACAACGGCGAGTCTTCACGGTTGAGGCTTCAGGCACGTTGACTGTAATGGCTTAACGCTAAGCAATGGATTCAGCAAAGGGGGCGATCGGCGCAGGGTTCGGTGGGGCTGTGTTCAATTTCGGCAATTTAACGTTGACCAATAGCACGTTGATGGAAAATATTGCCGCAGGTGGTAACGGCGATGATGTTTCTCAACTAACCACTCAACCTTTTTATGGGCAAGGTACTGGAGGCGGCAACTTGGGCGGTGGTAACGCAGTCAGCGGCGCACCTATTGGCCTTGACGGTAGTAACGGGGCGTTCGGCAACGGCGGACAGGGCGGTGGCGGCAGTACCCGCACCCAAGATGGCTTAGAGGGCTCTGGTAGCGCCGCGGGTGATTCTGGTGGCAACGGCGGCTTCGGTGGCGGCGGCGGCGGCGGTGCCAGTGGTCGCGGCTTTCGTAGCTTTGACCTTGCCCCTGGTAATAGCACAGGTGGACGTGGCGGTTTTGGCGGAGGAGACGGCTCACAATCTCTCAATATTTTTGGTATTAACTCCTCTAGTCAAGGGTCTGCTGGCGGTGGAATGGGGGCTGGAGGAGCCATTTTCCAATTTTCTGGTTCACTGTCCATCGTCAATTCAACGCTCTCCCGCAATCAGGTTATTAACGGCAGAGGGGTCGACGACCCAGATAATATTACGCACTCAGCCTCACAAGACGGTGCTGCACTCGGCAGCGTATTATTCGTGTACGGCGGAACCACGTCGATAAACCACTCTAGCATTGTTGATAACAACCCAACGGATACGGCGCCGCCTATTTACGTGTTTGCGTCTTCGCCAACCAGCTTGACGATTCAATCTTCTTTAATCTCTGATGAATCGGCGTGCGCAGGCACCGTCCCTGTCGATGTCGGTGGCAATTTAGCCAGCAGCGGTTGTAGCCTAATCGTCGCAAGCCCCATCACTGGGTTGGCGCGTGATTTGGCCGATAATGGCGGCCCAAGCCCAACGTTTGCGTTGGCCGTTGACAGTAATGCAGTGGACCAAGTAACGATAGATACTTTGCAAGACCAGCGTGGCCTTACACGCCCGCAAGGCAATGCCAGTGACAGTGGCGCGTATGAAGTAGAGCAAGCACTAACGGTTTCGCTATCAAACAATCAAGTGAATGAACAAGATGGCACGGCGGTATTAACGGTATCTCGATTTGGGTCACTTAATCCAATGACAAGTGTAACGATCAGCAGTTCATCTGCGGGTAATGCATCAGTGACAACGTCTGTTCTTTCGCTTGGCGCTAACCAAACGGCAGCATCAACGCTAATTTCCATCGTCGACAACGACCTGATCGATGGTTTACGAACCGTTACGTTTACCGCCAGTGCCGCTGGTTTTTCAAACGGTGTCGCCAGCTTAAACATTAGCGATAACGACCTAGATGGCGATGGAGACAGTATTGCAAATCAAGTTGATAATTGCCCGGCCATTGCCAATACTGACCAAGCCAATTTAGATGGAGATAATCAGGGTGATGCCTGCGACAGCGACATTGATGGTGACACCATTGCCAATGACGCTGACAACTGCCCTCTCATCGTTAATACTAATCAAAATAATTTTGATGGCGATAGTCAAGGCGATGCCTGTGACAGCGACGATGACAACGATGACTATGAAACCGCAAACGGTTTAAACCCGTTAGACCCAAGTGACGCGAGTGCCGATGCCGATAATGACGGTTTTAGCAATATTGAAGAATTTGAAGCAGGCAGTGACCCTCAGGTCGCCGATACTGATAACAACAATAATGGTGTGCCAGATTCAGTGGAAACAAACGCAAGGGTAATAACGCCAACACTGCTACTGCTGCTATTCGATGAGGAGTAGGTCGCAAATAAAATCAATTCAGAGAAATCATTAGGATATTTGAACGTCCGAAGCCTCTCTTGGCCTTCAGACCTTAATATCAAATGGGCCTGAATAACTACTTTAAGTAAAGGTTGTGTAAAAACTTAAATACGGCCTTCTTATTCGACTTCTAAGAAAAAGACTATCCGCTTAATGCCTTTGTATATCTAAGGTAATAATACCTATCCAAACCGAAAAGACTTAACTGAAGTCGCTTTTTTAGTTAATACTACCAGGAGCTTTATTGATTATTGAGTCACTGCTGTCCCGCTAACTTATCATACTAAAGCCAATTGATTAGGATTGATGTAACTTCGATCGGGCGGGTCGCCTCTGAGTAATGCCATAAGGTCTCTTTTTTCAAACAAGTTCATCTGTAATAGCCGTACTATTTGTT
>CALJWL010000063.1 GCA_937974565.1 uncultured Arenicella sp. | reverse complement strand
TTACGCCAAATCATTCAGTGGCTTTGCCACTCGAATGATTTCTAAAATAACCGCGTTAACCATCATTCAATGGATTAACAAACGCAGTGGAAACAATATCAATAACTTGAAAATCGTTATTTCCTAAATGCACCACGGGTAAGGCTTGGTTAGCTAGTCAGAGGGAATTTCCCTAAAAACCAAGCGGCAGGTATGTCAAAATAATCACAACTTTATCCTCAAATAGTTTAACAAAACAAAATTATGCTAAACCAATTTCACGATACTTCGGTTGATATGGATGGCTTATTAGAAGTATTAGGTAAAAACTTATACTCAACGGCATCTGTAGCAATTCGAGAATTGATTCAAAATGCTCACGATGCTTGTGAGAGGCACAAGCTGGAATATGGTGATAAAGAGTTTCAGATCGTATTGACGTGTAATTTTGAAGATAAAACTCTGACCATACAAGACAATGGTTCTGGACTAACCCGACAGGAAATTATCGATTACCTAGCCACTGTTGGGTCTGGGTACACGCGTGTGCTGCGCAATCAAACAGACACACAAGATATGATCGGCTATTTTGGCCTGGGCTTTCTGAGCGCGTATGTGGTATCACAAAAGGTTGAGGTATGGACATCATCTTATCAATCGCCTACAGAATCTTGGTATTTCTCTAGTATGGGGGGTAAGCGATTTGTGTTAGATCAAGCCAGTGAGTCTTCAGTGGGTACTGTAATTAAGTTGCATTTAAACGATGACTTTGTCCATCTATGTGATACGGAAACGCTGGTAAATCTCGTCTCTAAGTATTGTTGTTTGCTGTCTGTTCCTATTCTCTTATCAGGTACAAAAACACCGCTTAACCAGCTAAAAAGGCCTTGGCGACAGGGTAAAGAACAATCTCAGCTAAGTCTTAACAAAGAATGTTTAAGTTTTGCAGCTACATTTGAAAATTTATTCGAGCCCATTGTTTGTATACCTATTCCTGCTGATAACGACCTTCATATTAGTGGCTTAATTTGGGTGCAAGACGGTGGCAGCTATGCGAGTACGGATAATCGGAATGTTCATGTTTTTATACGAGGTATGTTTATTTCGGATAAGGAAAAAGACTTGTTGCCAGAATGGGCCGGGTTTTGTGGTGCAGTTTTGGAGTCACCTCACTTTCAGCCAACCGCAAGTCGAGAGGCTCTAAAAACAGACGACTATTATAAAAGAGTTGCTCAATTTCTACGCACACTGCTCGTTTCAGAACTGCGTAAACTTGTATTGAAGTCGCCCGAAGCATGGCGACGCACCTTGCGGCAACATAATCAAACTTTATTAGGCGCCGCAGTATCTGATGATGCGTTATTTGAAGCTATGTCTTCATCCTTACGAGTGCCTACTAACTTGGGAGATATGAACCTAAAGAGTGTCGTTAGACAGTCAGGAAATGAGATTTATGTTAAGCAAGATGTTGAAAATAGTATGCAAGATATCTTTATTCGTGCTCGCAATATACCTTTAGTATTAGGTTCGCGATTTGCAGTCAGTGAATTCTGTCGTTTTTATGCGAATAGACATAGTATTGACATTCATTGGATCGGTTTTCGCCAGTTTGATCAATCTCTATTTAAGTCGAAAACTGTTGATACTGATGAGAGAGAATTTTTGCAGCGCGTTTTTATGCAAGATAATCATAAGATCCACTTTAGCTGCTTTGAACCAAAAGAAATCCCTGTGGTAGTGGTGGAAGATATGGATGTTAAGCTCAAGAGGAAAATGGACGACGATGAGAGTGATCGCCGTATTGGTGCAGCAGCTTTAGCGCTAGCAAGATTGCATACAGATAAAATTTCCGATCAAGTTACTCATCATCTTTATATCAATATGGACAGCCTTTTGATACAAAAAATTGTAGCTAAAAAAAGTCATATGGCTGAAACCGTTGCCAGATTGAGCTACTCAATCATGGCTAATTTGTCTAATGACGGTGGTAGTGATCATCTCACAAGAATCAACACACAGTTAAACACTATATTGGAGGAGAAATAGTAATGGATATATGGGCTTGGGTTCACGAGAAAGCTGACTTTTTACGCGAGGCCGGTGAATATAGGTTGGCGGAAATAATAGATGATATCTCTCATTACAGTTGCAGTTCACAACATAGCAAAGTAGATGCTTTGTATGCTGAAGGCCTTTCGTTGGCGCAAAAGTTGCAAGAGACTTGGGTTGAGGTGTTTATTCGACACTGGTTTCTACAAAGTCAGGTTCTTGACCGATGCAATGCAAAAGGGATGTTATCTGAGGCCATAGAACTTCTAGAGTTATCACATCGTGAAGAGGCTAGGGGGTGCCCTCAGCGAGTGTGTGCAGTACAGGACTTGTCAAATTGTTATGGCGTTGCGGATGGCCCTGGCTATGTTGACGAGCGTTTAGCGGTTTCTTCTGAAACACTTGCCGAAATCGATCCTAATTGGTCCTGTTATATTTGTATTGGTAGCGAATACTTGGATGCCCTTTACGATGCTGAGCGATACAAAGAGGTCATAGACGAATACGCTCGTCTAAAATTAGAACTCGCACGGCACGACAAGCTTGAAGAAAAGACTGTAAATTATCTTGATCATTGTGAAGCACGTGCGTTAATAGCATTGGAGCGATCTGAAGACGCCGTAAACATGTTGCGTAGTAAAAAAATTAGCACGAATGATGGAACAGGTGGCAAGTCGACTAAGATTTTAATAAGCCTGGCGCTTGCGCACGCAAGGCGTTTTGACGAAATATCTGAGGTTATGTTGTCAAATGAAGATGTGTTCAAATCTCATCGCTATTTCAATGATTGGGCAGAAATTCAGCAGATTTTGGTTAGGGAAGGGCGCGTGCTGTTTTGCGATGAGCTAGCTCAAAGCTTACTTGACACGTCCAGTAGGCTAGTGGAGCATGGTTCGTATCGTCAGGCGTTAAAACAACTGGTAATTTTGGCAGAACTCGGGCTTGAAAACGGCTTTCAATTTAGTGCCCGAATCGCCATCGAAAAAATACCAAATGTAATATCAAACCTGAATAAGGATTTGGGAGCAACCGACACACTAAAGAGATTGCGCACCAAATTAGATACCTGCCATGATTCTATCAATCAAATTTTTGATAACATCAACGAACTTTTGGAGTTTGATTTCGAGTCTAATGATATGTATGCACAAGCGTTAACTCAGTATTGTCAGCAGCAGCCAGACGACATTGAAGCTGTCGCCCGTTTGGCGAATTTATTTGCAGACTATACAGATGTTGAGTCAGGTTATGCTATGTTGTCAGAAAAATACGTCGAGGCAACTAACGATGTATCTCTGCACCGTGCTTATGCCAAATTTATTTTTCAGCATCAGGGTATAGATGCATTTATCTCCAAGTTTCAGTCAGATTTAGGCAAAAAAATTGACGGTGGTCTATTGCAAAACCTATGGTGGTTATTTGGTTTGGCCTATCGAAATTCTGAACCTGAAAAAGCAATCGAATACTTTGAGAAGTATCTAGATGAGAATAAAAATAATTTGGCTGCACTTAACAATTTAGCATGGTTGTACTGTGACAATGAGGATTACGGTCGTTCAGTTGAGAGATGGAATACTTTGATCGAGATAGAACCGGGTAATGCAGAAAGTCTATGGTATCGTTTATTGCCGGCCACGCTTAGCAAAAATTGGGAGGTGGTTAAAGATTCCTGTGGGAAAATCGGCTTAGACATTAATTATGATAAGCCATTTGACCAACAAGAATTTGGTGGATGTCGGATACGTTTTGATAACGACGAAGATATCTATTACGCCAGACGTACAGGCCCTGTCACGGCAGAAGTGCGAGGTATTTGTAATGTGGAGCAGTCACAGCGCTATGGACAAACTGTTGTTTTCGATCCAACACCCTTAAATACGCTCGATCAAAAAGATGAAGATGGTAATGTTTGCGATTCTGAAGGTTATTACACGAGCCTTTATAATTCTTACAAATTGGTCGATAGTAGTTCCTATCTTTGTTTTGATATCGATGGAGTGATGCCTAATCAGGTTAAGTATGAAGCATTAGTCTCTGAGCTGTCTGAGCTAGGTTTCGTGTTCGAAAAGCGAAGCTCGGAGGAATATATAATTGAGTACCCCAATGAGGAAGGTGGTATGAATGAGTTGCTTGGCTTATATGCTTACGTACTTGTTCCCAGTAAGAAAAATATGCCTGAGTTACACCAAGTTTTGTCTAGGTTTAGCGGACAGTTAGATCACCCTCTCATATGGCCGAGACTAGCTGAATCTCTTGGGTTGGATGATGAGTTAAGTTCGCAAAGTGAGATAGAGGATAAATACAACTTGTGATTTAATTGGTAATGCGTCGTGCTTTCTAGAGAGTTTAGGGTATCACACAGCGTGAGGCAATTCAGTGAGGCTTATTGTCCGCTGCATTGCCTAGATGATCAGAGTTACACCAATGCTATATTTTCGCTAAAAGCGATTTTGAAGGGGGTATGTCCGAACGATCTTTCGAATTAGTTCCTTTGCGGTATCAACGATATTGCCGCGATTCTTTTTTACGTCATAGATTTGCTAAATGTGTATCAGAGGAGCTCCATAATTTCGTTTGTGACCAAGGTGGATAGTTTCCCCGAACTTGTAAGTAAAGTAACAAGAACCAAATACCTTCAATTTATGGCCGAAGCGAATCTATCCAAACCCTACTTCAAAGAGCAAATACACGATGCACTAGTCCATTGTGAATTTGAGCCTTATTATGATTTTTCGGAACGACATTTTGAGAACAATGTGGTCGACATTGACAAATTTTATTGTTCTTGCACATGAATCAAAAATACAAAATTCAAATTTTCGAAGGGATTACAGTTTCCCTATAGTCTACTCTTCCACTTTGCTGCTCGCATCATCAATGCGCTGTTGTTGCTCTTGGTTAAAACGTTCTGGGTTCACCGAGTTGCTTGGCTTGATCCAACCGAGTTTGATCGATAATAAAATAAACCCAAATAAAACCACCCATATGCCGATGCGCCATGTCAGTGCTTTGACTACTTTATCGCCGGTGTCACGTTCATTTGGTGTTTTCAGAAGGTGATACAAGCCCAGCCCTAGGCTAGCGATCATTGCGACCATTAAGACGATGATAATGGTTTTAGTCATGAGTGTGATTCCCGTGAAATAATAGGTAAAAAAAGAAAAATCAGCGCATCAGTTTACGTTGACCGCATGATGATGGCGTTTATCTACGCGGTCTGTGTTATGTTCTCAAAGTTTACTGTAACTCCGTCGATGAGGCGCGAATGCCCAGCAAGAATACCGTAAAAAAACCGTATGTTGTGCCCGTATTACTCATTATTGCGGTGATCATGTTGTTGGCAATGGTGCGACTTGGTATTTGGCAACTTAATCGCGCCGATGAAAAACAAGCCATTGTTGATTTGTCTGCGGCGCGAGCAATGTCAGCGCCCATGTCGGTTGGTGAATTGATCCGCTCTACAGAACGGCCGAACTGGCTTAAAGAACTCAGGTTTCAACCAGTGCAAAGCCGTGGTCGTTTTGTTGCGGAAGGCTCAATTCTTATAGAGAACCAAGTGTTGAATAATCAAGCTGGCTATCAGTTAATAACACCATTTCAAGAAAAGGGTACGGATCATTTGATATTGGTATCACGAGGCTGGTTGCCCGCAGGGCCTACAAGGCAAGATTTGCCCGAGTTTAGTTCCCCTAAAGGCATTGTGACCATTGAAGGCCGACTTAATAGGCCATTCGCTCAGCCACCTCTTTGGGATGATGGGTTTCCCGTTAACGAAGGCATGGTTTGGCAGTACTTACCCATTGATGTTTACGCTAAGCAAATTCAGGCAAGCGTGTTGCCATTAATGCTAGAATTAGCGCCCGAAAGTCAGGGCACCTTAATTGGTGAAAGCGTTGGTCTCAATTCGAGTGACAATGAAAACTCGCCTAAGAGGTTGAAAGTGGCTTGGCAACAAATAGGGGGTGAGCAGGTGAATAAGCATAAAGCCTACGCATTTCAATGGTTCTCTATGGCCGTTGCGTTTTTCATTGCTTGTTTAGTTTTGTTGCTAAGAAACTTGGCAGTTAAACAAAAGCCCTAAATACCCAATCAGACGGAAACGCCTGTCTATAACGTTAACTTAATGCCTGATTATGACTGAGCAATCTAATTCATACCAACCCGATAACAAAACGCTGTTTTGGAATCGTGTTCAGTTATTAGCCGTTTGTGTGGTATTCATAGCTCCGATCGTTGGGGCGTTTGTGTATAAGCCCACCAAATTTAATAATTACGGCGACCTGTATACGCCTGCGCGTGAATTGGCACCGTTGTTTCTAAAACCCATAACGTCCGATGAATTACCTTTCAGTTCCAATGAAATGAATGATTTTTCTGATTATAAAATGCAAGACTTGTGGGCTTTTTTGGTGGTGGCTAAGGGAGGGTGTAATAAAGAGTGCGAACGCAGCATACTCAATAGCCGTCAGTTACGAGCCATGCAAGGTAAGCATTTAGAGCGTTTGCGGGGCGTGCTGATTTATTCAGAAATGACCGACCAAGCGGCTCTGGACTTGGCTTTAAAATACCAACCCATTCAAGTGTTTAAGGCCAATTCAGTGGAGCTGGAAACATGGGCAGAGCAATTGGTTCCAGAAGGTGTTAGTACTCAAGAACGAGAAGACCGTTTTTATGTCGTTGACTCTAAAGGCTTGTTGATGATCAGTTACCCAAGCACTGCACAGCCCAAATTAATTAACAAAGACCTCAAACGCTTATTGAAAGCGCGACGTTAAGTTTTAGGCGTATAGCACATGAACTCTAAGCAGACAGAATCATTCAGTTCAGCGATTCAGCAATACTACGATTTGACTAAACCTCGGGTTGTCATGCTGATTGTGTTCACCGCGATTGTTGGTATGCTTTTGGCGGTCCCCGGTTGGCCCAATTTTCTTACCATTGTTTTAGCCTCATTAGGCATTGGTTTGGCGGCGTCCTCGGGGGCGGCAATGAATCAAATTATCGACATGCGCGCCGACGCAATTATGGCGCGCACACAAAATCGCCCGCTAGCAACTGGCGGCTTGAATGTTTGGCAAGCCATTGTGTTTGCCGCTTTACTATGCATCTCAGGCATGGTGATTTTGGTGCTGTGGGTTAACCCTCTTACTGCGGCTTTAACCTTTATATCCATGGTTGGTTACGGAATCATTTATACGGTTTTTCTAAAACCAGCGACACCTCAGAATATAGTCATTGGCGGTGCGGCCGGTGCGGCCCCCCCGTTACTAGGTTGGACCGCAATGACGAACGCCATCACGCCTGAAGGGTGTTTGTTGTTTTTGATTATTTTTGCTTGGACACCACCGCATTTTTGGGCTTTGGCACTGTATCGGCGTGAAGAATACGCTGAGGCAGGAGTGCCGATGCTGCCAGTAACTCACGGCGAAGAATTTACGCGCTTACAGATTCTGCTCTATACCTATATATTGGTGGCCGTGACATTATTGCCGTTCACAATACACATGTTTGGCGGCCTCTATTTGTTAGGTGCTATCTACTTGAATGCGCGATTTATGATTTTTGTGGTCAAGCTTTACCGTAATTACAGTGACGAGCTTTCCAAACGAACATTCTTCTACTCCATTAAATATTTGATGTACCTATTTGCGGTGATGCTGGTCGATCATTATTTTTGGGAAGCGTTACTGTTGAAATTCTATTATTAGTTCTGTGTTAACTGGTAAACAGTTTACGAGAGACTTTTCGTACCCATTGCCCTAGCTCTTTAGCCGCCATACCGATGCGGCCAGCAATTTCTTCTGGGGTCACGTCACTCTCCTCTAAAAGCTCTGGCGCCACCCTGGTTTTTAGCTTTGTAATCGCCGAGTGGTCAACTTGTGCAAACTTATTAAACAGCCAGCGGTTGGGTAAATTCCATTTTTGACCTCGACAAAAGCACGCGACTAAGTCTACTAAAATGGGTTTCCCATCTGGCGTGACCAGCGTGTTGGTGGGGTTACGCAAATCATTGTGCGCAACCCCGTGCTGATGAAGCTGATCAATGGCGCTTTTCAAATCAGAGAAAAACTCGGGCCAGTTGGGCTGATTGCTTTTTAATTTGGTGATCTGCTCAGAGTCGTGATAACTCATCAAAAAGGCTCGGCTGTCTGGCACACTGAGCAATTCAGGCACGCACTCAAGTTCAGACAACCTTGTCAGTGCTTTGCATTCGCGCCAATTGAGTATGGGCCCGATCAAAAGTGCAAACCATTTATCCGCACCGCCTTGATCTTTAAGCACCGCTTTATGACCATCGATCTCCACCAGCATGACATCGGGCCGCGAGCCACCGCCTTCGCGAAAGCGCGTGGTGGCGTGGGCGCGCAGCTCAGTCGTGGTGTATTCTTGCCAATTAAAAGTCATGTTTAGGTCGTAAAACGAAGAGCTGTAAAGCGCTTTATGGTAACATTCCGCCCCGAGTTTAGTCACACTTTTAGCCCTGTTACAGGCCACCTCTTAGCGTATCATGATTGATTTTCCATTAACTGAAACCACCGCTCTAACCCCTTTAGATGGCCGTTATGGCAGCAAAATTGCCGACCTAAGGCCGATTTTTAGCGAGTTTGGTTTGATTAAATACCGATCCTTAGTCGAAGTCCGTTGGCTGCAAGCACTGTCGAACGAGAGTAATATTGCCGAGGTACCCAGCTTTTCGGCTGATGCACATCAAAAGTTAGATGCGATTATCGAACGTTTTTCGGTTGCAGACGCCGAGGCCGTCAAAGCAATCGAAGCCACCACTAACCATGACGTTAAGGCGGTTGAGTATTTCTTAAAGCAAAGCTGTGAACCCATTGACGAAGTCAACGCAGTAAGTGAATTTTTCCACTTTGCTTGCACATCAGAAGACATTAATAATTTATCTTACGCATTGATGCTTAAAGACGCACGCAACAATGTGATAGTGCCAACGTTCAAAAAGGTGATTGCCGCTGTTAATGACTTGGCTAATGACAATGCAGGGTTGGCCATGTTAGCCCGCACTCACGGGCAACCAGCTTCGCCAACAACGTTGGGTAAAGAAATGCGTAACGTGGTTGCTCGTTTAGAACGTCAATTTGAGCAAATTGAAGCGGTGTCTATTTTAGGAAAAATTAATGGTGCTACTGGTAATTATAATGCCCACGTGGTGGCTTATCCAGAAGTGAATTGGGAACGGTTTTCAAAAGACTTTGTGGAATCTCTCGGGCTTACTTGGAACCCGCTTACTACCCAAATCGAACCGCACGACTATATGGCGGAATTATTTCACGCGGTGATTCGATTTAACACGATATTGTTGGACTTTAATCGCGACATATGGAGCTATATTTCCATTGGCTACTTCAAGCAAAAAGTAGTGGCAGGTGAAGTAGGCTCATCCACCATGCCACACAAGGTTAATCCGATTGACTTTGAAAATTCAGAAGGCAATTTAGGTTTGGCTAACGCCGTTTTTGATCATTTAGCGTTGAAATTACCCGTGAGTCGATGGCAGCGTGATCTGACTGATTCGACCGTGCTGCGTAATATTGGGGTCGGTTTTGGTTATACTGTGTTAGCTTGCTTAGCCGCACTCAAAGGCATTGGTAAACTGGCGGTGAACGAGCAAGCACTTGCGGCTGACTTAGATGACAACTGGGCTGTGCTGGGCGAAGCGATTCAAACCGTCATGCGTCGCTACGACATACCCGAGCCATACGAGAAGCTTAAAGCGCTCACGCGTGGTAAAGACGGCATTGATCAAGCAACTCTTGAGGCTTTCATTGAGTCTTTAGAACTGCCTGAAACAACCAAAACCGAACTGAAAAAGTTAACGCCGGCCAATTACATTGGCTTAGCAGAGACATTGGCCAAAGCGTGATGATTTGGATTTTATGTCGCGATAAGTTGGCGGCTTAGACTGTCACGGCTTAGATGAGAGACTCATGACGGAATTAGTTAGACTTTCAAAGCTGATGTCGCAACGCGGCTTGTGTTCGCGCCGTGAAGCCGACAAATTAATTGAACAAGGTTTGGTTAAAGTAAACGGTCAGCGTGTGAATACGTTGGGTATCAAGTTTGCTGACAATGCCCAGATAGAATTAACGCAGCGCGCTCAAGCAATGCAGAATGAGCGCGTCACCATCATGATTAACAAACCTGTGGGCTACGTTTCAGGACAGGCTGAAGACGGTTATATTCCCGCTGTGCGCTTAATCACGCAGGACACGCACTCAGAGACAGATCAAACTAAGCGTAAACTTAAACCGGAACACTTTAAAGGGCTGGCCCCAGCAGGTCGGCTTGATATCGATTCTCAAGGCCTTTTAGTACTCACTCAAGATGGTCGTATTGCCAAACAACTGATTGGTGAAAATACTGAGTTAGAAAAAGAATACTTGGTTAGGGTCAAAGGTGAAGTGAGTCAAGAGTGTCTCAATACACTGACTTTTGGTTTAAAGCTTGATGGTAAATCACTCAAACGAGCCAAGGTCCGGCAATTAAACCCCGATCAACTGCAAATCATTTTACGGGAAGGCAAGAAACGCCAAATACGCAGAATGTGCGAAGCTGTTGGTTTGCATGTTACTGGTTTAAAACGAGTGCGTGTAGGTGAACTAAGGCTTGGTAAGCTTGCTGAAGGGCAATGGCGGTATGTGAATGCAGAAGAGTTTAGGCATCGGCCTAATTCAGGGAAAAACAAGTCCAACAGACTCTACAATCGTAAACCTAATGGTCGATTGAATCATGAAAGCTAACCGTATTCAGTGTGGTCAGATAGGAAAGTTATTCTCTGAACGAGTAGAAAGCAATCGACATTAAAGTCTTTTTATACTTATGACTAGTAAAATTTATGCAATCATAATTTCAGCTTTAACGATGTTGGCTGTCATAATGTACGTTGTAAACAAAAAATGGCCTGACGCCTCAGAGAGAGTTGTTCGGATATCGCCAGTTATTTTTGGTGTTTTTGATGGCAAGAGAATGATGCCAACTCATTTTTATATTGATAAAAAGTCAAACAAGAAGGTGATCGCTGATTTCGCAAATAGTCGATTTATATACAGTGATTATGAAGACAAAGATGCTTGGCTTGCCACTAATATGCCAAGCCTTAAACGTCCTCACGCAATTACTTTTCACCCAGAGTCAGGAATGTTTTTTGCTGTTGACACGGACAATCATCAATTAATAAGTTTTAAATCTCTTGATGATGATTCTAATGAGAGCATAGCTAGATACTCAGAGGTTGGAGATATTCAAATAGGTAAGCGCCCTCATGACATTGCCTACAACCCAATCGATAAAAAAGTGTATACAGTTTTGAATTCTGGAATACTTAGGTTTGGTATTGACGATAAAAATGATTTCAAAGAAATAGATTTTATCGGGAAAAGGGATATAGCTAGCGGAATTAGAGAGAGCGACCTCGGTTCAGATTTTGCTGTGGGTTATGTCAGATCACTTACGATTGTGGATGGTATTCTGTATTTATCAAACTCTACTCAAGGCAATATTATTGAAATCCGTAATTTCCTTGAACCTGAGACATGGAGAGCTATTTTTAATAAAAATCAACCTAAAAAGTATGCTGAGAAGGGCAGGTTTAGTGATGATGGTTTAATTATTAATGATATTGAGTACTTTCAAGGCTATTGGTACGCATCGAATTATTATGCTGGGAATAAAAGCAATTATTTAAGTGAAGCAGCGATATCTAAAAATAAACTAATTCGTTGGAAAACATGGGAAGACTTTGAAAACTCTAATTGGGAGGACTTATCGCACTTAGTTCACCCAGAATCTATTACATACAATTTCACTAAAAGTGAAAATAAGCTCTATATATCTATGTTCCATAATGGGAATGAACACGGTGTTGGTAGTGGTGTGTATGAAATAAAAACAGGTTATTTCTAACACATATACAATGTTTATATTCAGTATTAATCAGCTTTTAAATCGCTCCGACAGGGTGCTTATTTTATAAAAACCTTAGTATGCAATAAGGTCGAGCAAATAGTTGATAAAGGCCGGAATACTATTAATCTTTGCTGGAGTTTTAGGTTGCTCACGGCCTAAAGTCGACACCTTCTGAGTTTGGCAACCATTGGCTTCTCGTTGTGGTTTTATTTCAAAAAAAACATTAGACATTACTATGGCAACGTGCCCGTTTAGGCCATTTGTGCAGGTGATCATATTATTATCACGCGCCCTTGATATCGTCCACTTCCTAAACTCACGCCCTCTAGGGTGATCCCATAAATTAATTGGGCCGGGTATCATTGTTAAAATCGGATTGACAGTTTCAGAAAAACTGGTGGGCGCTATTGGAGTTACGCCGTGGTGAGGTGCCTTATAAAAGTCAGCTGAAAAAATAGGGTCACCCGAAAGTTTTGAGCCTAAATTAACACTTAGATCACCAGCAAAAAGAGTCGTATAGCCACCTGCCTGCCAACGCATAATTATTGAGTAGTCATTGATTTCATTTTGGCGGGTTTTGGGTGCCTCAAGTATGCTAATGATACTGTCGCCAAGATGAATAGTATCGCCTTTTTTTACTGAATGAAGTTTTGCGCCAAGTTTAGTAGCTTCATCTAACATACTTCGAAAATCTGTAGGATTATAAGCAAAATCTGAATGCTCATTAAAAGGCATATTGAAGTAAATATTTTCAATTGAAACACCCGATTTCATTATTTCTAATAGTCCGCCAACGTGATTGTTGTGTGGGTGACTGACTATAAAATGTTCAACTTCGTTTATATTATTTTGCTTAAGATAGGGTATGAAATACTTTTCAGTTGCCTCTATAGTGCCGGTGTCGACGATGGCGGTGATTCCGCCTTCTTGTAACAAGTGACAATCTTGAGTAACTCGACCTATGTTGCAATCCACCATAGTCCAAGTTGCTTGATTGGCTGCGAATACTGTAAAAGGCAGCGTTACAGATAAAAGCATACTGAAAATATGTCGATTCACTTATTTATTATTTGGGCAGGTTCAAGACATGAGGATTTTACAGGAGATTGATATGTCTGTTAATACAATCTAAAATTGAAAATGATTTCCATTGATGAAGAGTAGAGTTATTGTGGTGTAATGGTATTCATTGCATATAGATAGAGATAGCGTTTTCGACCCCATCAAAAACGTATTCCCATTATAGCTCAGTGAGTTCTCTGTGATTTTTGACTTTTGGTATTTGAGGACTGTGTACGCATCTAAACTTAAATTGTCAATTAAGCATATCGCCAACTGCTCTTATTAGCTGCCTTCATCACCATCGGAAATACTAAGAGGAGATAATGCCCTTTGAACCGTCACATGGCTACTGAGGACAGTGTACACTTCAGGTTTACACTCTCGCTAGAAAGGAAGGTAAATTGAATATCTTATATACATTAGTTTACTTCTCTGGCCTCGTCGTTTCTTTAAGCGTAGCTATTAATTCTTTACGTAACCGTTTTTTACCAATTGCTGCGCCTTTAAGTATATTTTCTGGCTTAATGTCATTTACATGCTTTGTGCAATTATATTGTCATTTGTTTTTAGACACTAACAGCCAGCAAAGCGAAGTGCTGTTAAAGTATCTCAATAGTGTTGCGTCGACCTTGTTTGCGCCCATTTGGGTGCAATGTATTTTGGAATATAAAGATAGCAAAAAGCAGTCTTATACTAAATTTTGGTGGTTGTATATTGCATTAGTTGCCTTAGCGATATTAAGTATTTTTTACGTGATATTAACCGGTGACTTCACTTTATTTTCTAGCAATCTATACCTGTGGTTTCAAAATTTTTATTTTAGGCTTAGCGTATTTTTTGTATGGATTGGTATTTTTTGTTGGACAATTTATAAGATTGGCATAAGTAACATTAGTGGCTACCTGTTTTATTTTTCTTTGTCATTACCTATCGTATTAGTGGCTTTTTATTGGCAAGATGTCATTGAAAAGCCGATCGCTGCGCCAGCAATGATTTTTATTTTGTTATGGGCTGCAAAACAGTCTAGCTTATTGGATGTTGTGCCGCTCGCTACTTCTGGCGTGTTGAGCCGAGTGAAGGCTGGTATTCTGGTGTTTAATGCTCAAAAGAAGTTGGTGTATAGCAACGCTCTCGCTAAAAATTTACTGACTAATTCTAACGACGGTGAAGGTGCTAGCAATAAACAACTAAAAACTGGCTTTTCAAGTTCTGAACTCCCATATTCAATTGGCAAAGACCTTGATTTTGAGTCTAAGATAAATCAAGAGGCAATAGTTGAGCTCGACTTCGCTTGCAACCAGAAAAGCAATAGCTCTCATTGTTTTTTTGACGCAAGCCTTACTCCCATTGTTAACCCTAAAACAAAACAATGGTTAGGGCATATATTGCTGTTGCAAGACGTAACAGAGCGCGAACTAGCGTCTCAATCTTTGGTGTTAAGCAATAACAAGTTAGTCGAGCTTGATGAGCGAAAATCGCGTTTTTTTGCTGGTATCTCACATGAATTCAGGACACCACTCACTCTGAGTATTGGTGAGCTTACAGACACGTTAGTTGGGTATCATGGGGAATTACCAAGTAAGTTTCGCCCTGTATTGGAAAACGTCGTAAGCAATAATCGGAACTTACTAAGGTTTGTTGGTCAACTTTTGGAACTGTCAAAGTTAGATCAAGATCATTCGGGCTATCACCCGGTGTTGGTTGAATTAAACGATGTATTGTCTAGGGTTATTGCAAACTTTGAATCGCTTTCAAGCGTGAAGCGTATCAGCATCAGTGTTGATTTAGGCAATGCCCCAGCTGAAATTTGGTTCGATCTCGATGCCTTAGAAAAAGTATTGATGAACCTATTATCCAATGCGCTGAAAA
>CALJWL010000062.1 GCA_937974565.1 uncultured Arenicella sp. | reverse complement strand
ACTTGAAAAACATTCTTTGCCAAATCAATGCCTACAACAGTATGATGATTCATGATGGGTACCTCGCAGTTGGTTTTAAAGAAACCTCATATTGGGCACATTGATGCCGTAAGTCGAGGTATCCATCTCATCAGCAATGGGGTGAAATGAAATTGAAAGCATTGGTTTTTGCGGGTGTCATCGGTCTTTTTTCGAATACGTTAATGTCGTACGAAAAGGATAAGGTCATTGATGACGGCACTCCGGTTTCTGGGAGTAACGGAGACCTAATTAATCTTAATCAAGGTTGGAGCCAATCAATGCAAGCGGGTTATTGGTATGGTGGTGACGGTTCGCTCATTATTCCATATCAATGGTTCTTACACCTTGAACAAGCCAATAACAAAGCCTTATTTCGTTCTGATGAAAACATGGAGCGCCTGCGTTACACACCCATCCCAAAATCAGAATGGAATCCTGACGGCATGCCGGCTGGGTTTGCGAAAAATTACGACCCTGCCGATAAGAGTGAATGGATGGCGCTTAGCTGTGGAGGGTGCCATTCGACAAAGATTTCATATCAAGACACATCAATGGTGATTAATGGCGCAGCCACGATGGGCGACTTCCAAACCATGATGAAAGAGTTGGAAGAGGCCATGTTGGCCACTCTTAATCAGGAAGATAAGTTTGCGCGCTTTGCAAAAAGTATCTTGGGTGATAAAGACAACCCTACTGGACGCTCTAAATTACATGCCGACTTTGCTGAGATGGCTCAGCGGCAAGTGGATTTCAATCACAATAATCGCACACCGGCTAAATTTGGTTATGGCCGAGTGGATGCGTTTGCCTACGCCTACAATAATATCGGCGTCAACTTTCTTGGTATACCCGAGAACCACATCGATGGCATTGCGCCTGCAAATTATAATTTCATTTGGGGGACGGCTCAATCCGATGTATTGCAATGGAATGGTATGGCGTCGAACACGCCGCCCATTGCTCCTATTTTTCGCGTTTTAGGTGACGTTTGGGGTGGTGGTGGCGAAGCACAGTTGGTTGCTCCGCAGGCCTTTCCGTTTGGCTATAAATCCACGGCCAATTTTAAAGGGTTAGGCGACATGTTGGCTTGGGTTAAAGTGCTTCAGTCACCCAAATGGCCAGAATTTATTTTGCCTGAGATTGATCAGAATAAAGCCGCGCGTGGCCGAGCTATTTATGACTCTGAATGCGCCAAGTGTCACCAATTAACCTTGACTCGTAAATCGCAAATGAAACCTTACAATGCCGTGATGGTGCCGCAAACCGAAGTGGGGACCGATCGGGCAGAGCTGGTGTTAATTCAAGATTCGGTGCAGAAAACAGGCGTGTTAGAAGGCACTAAAATGTATTACATTGCCGGCGAAAAACTGGGCGCAACCACTCAAGCAAAGAATTTGCTCAATGTCACCAGTATTGGCGTAATGATGCGTCACCCTTTAGAGACCATTCGCCAAGGCTTGCGTGACTTCACAGGCACCAAGGGTAAGTTGATTCAAAACGTGTACCAATATAAAGCAAGGCCATTAAATGGTATTTGGTCCACCGCACCTTACCTTCATAATGGTTCTGTCCCTAGCCTCTATCAGCTGCTACTGCCAGCCAAAGAGCGTGATGCCATTTTTTATACTGGCAACAGAGAGTTTGATCCAGTAAACGTTGGGCAGGTGAGTTCCGAAGCAGATGGCTTATTCAAATTCGATACGTCGATTTACGGCAATACCAATGTGGGTCATGAGTATGGAACACAACTGGGTGATAAAGAACGATACGATTTAGTTGAGTTTTTAAAAACGCTCTGAGTTTCTTGTAATGCATTACAGAAAGTCTTAAAAGTGTGAAATTATTATTTGTCAGAGATTATGAGTCAATTAAGGCTTACTTTGGTTTGATGCGTTTGAAATCTTGAACTAATTAAAAATACTGCTACTATCACGCACATAAGCGGTTCGTGACTCGCGGGCAGCCTATCTGTACTCGCGCACTGTAAAGTGCATTCTCTGAACGGTGTTCGACTAATGTATAGCCGAGAAAATAGCATCAACGACATTGCTGCCAAGCAATCAACCCGTTTTTTGATGGATCAAGTGCAGGCTGATTTAAGCACGAACCTATTAAAGGGGCCTTGCGGGGAGGTTCGTCTAGAACCGCGTGTTATGGAAATACTAGGCCAATTAGCCAAATCGGCGGGCCAAGTTGTGTTACGTAACGATTTGTTGGACGAGCATGGGTCTGATGAAGGCATTACTCGCGCGATCTCAATACTAAGAAAATCGTTAAAAAAAGTAGGTTGCGATAAGACCAAATACATCGAAACCATTCCAAAGCGCGGATACCGTTTAATCGTATCCGTTGTTGATTCTAATCAAATGTTTGCTTTATCTGAACAAGAGTCAACGCAGCAACCCAGTTATCTGGCCTCGCTTGCCGTATTGCCTTTTCTCGATTTAAGCGAAAACCAGGATCAGGCTTATCTGTCCGATGGTGTGTCTGACGAAATCATTAACGCATTGGCCGGTTTATCTTTTTTAAGGGTGTCGGGGCGTACTTCATCTTTTTCGTTTAGGGGCACCGCCACCAAACTTGCAGACATCGCCGCGGCTTTGAACGTGAGCCATGTATTAGAAGGCTCGGTTAGAAAATACGGTAACCAGCTGCGTATTGGTACGCAACTGATTGACGTCGCTAAAGATAAGCATATCTGGATTGAAACCTTTGATGGAATCCAAGATGACATTTTCGATCTGCAAGAGAATATTGCGCGTGCCGTTGAAGGTGAATTACGCCGTTTGTTTGGGGTGGAACGGCACAATGAAACGACATCTCGGTTGTCTAAGAAGTTAACGACCAGCAAAGAGGCGTATAATCAATTTCTAGTGGGCCGACACTTAATGTATGAATTAAGTGGTCAACGTACCATACCACGAGCCATTGCTGCTTTTAGTGAGGCCGTTGAACATGATCCGAAATTTGCGACTGCATGGGCACACCTGGCTATTGCCAACTTCACACTCCCTGAGTATTCGACAAGCACAGACTGGAAGCAGCACATCAATACCGCGCGCTTACAAACCGAACATGCTTTGACGTTAGCACCTGATATTGCTTGGGTTGAACGAGCTCGTGCTGGTATTTTGTCTTACGATCTTAAATTAGATCAAGCATTGAATGCCTATAATCGAGCCTTGGAGTTGGACGTCAAGGATCCTCAATTACTCTTCACGAATGGTTATATTATGGCGGCCATTGGCTTACAAAAGCAGGCCGGAGAAATGATGTCAGAAGCCCTGGATAGAGAGCCGCTGATGGGGTCATGGTATGGCGCCCTAGGCACCACACACTTTGCATCCGGCGAGCTTGATACAGCTGAAAAACTGTTCAAAAAATCATTTGACTGTAATTTTGGCTACGGGGGCATACTCTATGCGCAGTTGTTGTCACACATGGGCCGTAGCAAAGAGGCGATAGATTTTCTAAATAAAAACTTCGACGGCTTTGGCCCAGTACTTGCGGAACAATTAAGGCATTCTTTTGTTCGTAAGCTGACTTATGCCGCGTTTTTTAAAAAGACCAAATTTGCGCGCTTCATGGTGGGTATCGTACTGACAAAACGCATGAAGAGCGACAAAGTTCAGCCTGCACTCGGGACGATTGTTGGTTTTTTGATGATTGGCCGTCCAGATAAATTTTTTGAACACATATTAAATAAACCAAACCCTTATGTCGGCTTTGCTTTAAGTCGCATTTGGGAGCCAACGGACGAAGCTAAAGCGGTTCGTACACACGCTGACTTTCCAATGTTTGCCGATAAAATTGGCTTAGTGAAAGCGTGGCAAAAGTATGGGTGGCCATCAACGGTTCGACCTGTGGAAGGTACCGATGGTTCAAATGGGCAACTAATTTGCAATTAAAAAAGGATGTTTCTCTTAATTGAGTTTTCTAAGTTCATGATTAAAAACAGTTTATTCTTCATCATGAAACCATCATGTTTTTTCCACATTCCCCACAGGACGAAATTCAGCTGTCTGTGAGAATCTTTGCCTTGTCGAAAAGATTAAGTGCTTTTCCACGAGCGTTGGCCTAATTTCTGACCTTGGGTAGAGAGTGGTCTTGATCCGTATAATTTGGTACGAGGGGGAGTCATGATTGAAGTTTTGAATCAAATGGTAGAAGAGTTGTTGAGAGAAGACCTCAGCACTCGAGAGATGGAAAGCTTAGCGAGAGAAGTTTCGAATCACGAGGCGTTGGTCAAAGTCTTGCGAGATCAGAAAAAGATGGACATTCATGCTATCTCAGTACGAAAGTTGTTACTTTCTTAGCGAGGCATCCAAAAGTAAAGCATCGGCATTTCAATGGAATGTCGAGTTTGAGTCTTGATTGGAGTATTAAGAGTTCGAATGGAAGCGGGTAAGTATGGAAAGAAGCAGTTTGGAATGGAGCGGTTTGCATGGAGCGAACTGGGTGTGACCCGCAACGGAGAGTTGGTTTAGTTACACCAAGGAGTTTGATATTAGCCTACCGAGTCAGGGTGAGTGTCAAGCGCAAGAAAGGCCTGTTAGATACAGGCCTTTTCTGTGTCCGGCCCCAATTTTTGACCTCAAAGTACACCTTCAATGTAGGCTTACTCTAAAAGCTGTGGTTGCTTTATGTAATTTTATTCTGGTAAGGTGCGTCGTTTAGAGAAATAAATGTTTGCCAAGCGTGGGGTGTTTCTTGGTCTCAAAAAATTAACCTATATAACGCGATTAGAGTTTCATGACCTTTGATGATCAATGTTGTTATGAAATCTATTTTTATAATTAAAACATCAATTCAACGGTTCCGGTCATGAGAAAAATACGCATTCTGTCTTTTTTCTTTTATTGGCAAGTTTAACGCTAACACTTTTGGCCAAGCTGTCAATGAGTTAGAGATTAAGCAAATTTGGGTGAGTCCATAGTAAGAGTGTTACGAGTTCGGGCACGTTTTTAACTTGTGAGAGATCAGTTGCTTTTGTGATTGCCTTTGGCCCGCTCAGTTCAACGACGGTTGTTCCTCAAAACGTATACTTTGAACAGCAGTACAGTATACTCCTGGCGACACAGCACGCCGGTAAAAAAGTAGATGTGTGGACTAGTGATTGTAGTGCGATGATCAGTTCCCTATAGCCGATCAATTTTGCTTTGAAATTATGAGGCCGGAGGCAAGCGATGTTCATGAAGAAGCGTTTTGGCTTGTATTAGTGGCCTTTCATTTCACCTGTTTAGCAGACATTAAAAATGCCATATCAACTGGTTTGAGAAAATACTAAGCATGAAAATCTGGGTTGACGCCGATGCTTGTCCAGCTGTTATAAAAGAAATTTTATTTCGTGCAGCTGAGCGAGCTAAAGTGATGGTGATTTTTGTGGCTAATCAACCAGTTTCACACCCTAGATCGAATTATATTCGCTCAATTCAGGTTGGGCGCGGTTTTGATGTGGCCGATAATGAGATTGTACGTCAATCACTGGAAGGTGATCTGGTTATTACTTCTGATATTCCACTGGCGGCCGATGTACTGAAAAATAACGTCAACGTGATGACACCGCGTGGCGAGCGTTTTACAACTAATAATATTGCCGCTCGGTTAACCATGCGCGACTTTATGGATACACTGCGTGGTAGTGGCGAACATTCAAAAGGCCCTGCACCTTTAAGTGGCGCAGATCGTCGTGCATTCGGCAATGAGTTGGATGGTTTTATCGTGCGCTTTAAACGCGCTAAAACGTAAGGCGTTTTAAAACTAGCCTTTCTCCTTTCCCCTTTAACGGCCTGTTTTTTTACGTGTAAAACTGTGGCGCTTTCAGTTATTCCAAATAGAGTTTGGCAGTTTCTCGTCTAATGCTTTGTGCGGAGCGCAGGAGGGGTCGTAATAAGGATGCGTTTTATAAAGAGTTTCGTAATATTGAATTGCGTTTTGCCGCGCGACAAAAGGGTCTATGCCCACCTGTTCGCCAAGTAGGTGATTGCGTTGAATCGCTTGGCAATCGGTTTCTCTCTCGTTACGCTCACCACGGATGTGCATCACTTCATGGGTGAATAAATGCATACTAAATAGCTCATCATCAGAGATATAGACGGGGTCTTCTAAATATCCCATAAACCGTTTACACCACCCATAATGAAAAATAATCTCGCCCGTATCAAAATACGCTGAAGCAGCACGAGTCATGTCGTAGGGGTCAAAAATTGAATCGAATACTGAGGTACAACTCACCGTAGCCTCTGAGCGTTCAGAAAACACCGCTGCGTGTTTTGTTAAGGTTTTTTCCAGTCGCCAAAATTTGAGTGGTGTCCACGCGAATGTCAGTGTGAGTGCGGCTAGAACGATTAGATAGCCGCAGTCAAAGGCGTCATAGTCGAGTAATGGCTTATCCGATCTGAACAGATCGTATAGAAAAAGGAACCCAAATATAAAAGCGAGTGCAGTTAATATCATAAATGGTTATGTATCAGTGCAGAGTGTCTATTCTTGGGTTAAGTGCAATATTATTTATTTACTGGCGATAATTTAGCTCCCAACATTGGGGCCGATTGTTTGCCATGTTGAACCAGAGCGACGGTGGTGCAGCGCATGGCGGTATTGGTTGAACGATTTTTGAAATGAGAACAAAGCTCTATACTCAACGAAATTAAATATTTCCTTCGTGTAGAGCTTGTTTAGGCCGCGCTATTTGCTAACTATATCAGCCTTTAAAATTTCACGTGCATCAGCCGCCACAATTTTGAAGTTATTTTGGCTGTTTATTAGTAGGGTTTGAATTTCCGCTAGCGTTGTTGATAGTGCTTCGGTATTGCCGTTATCAATCGCCTTTGAGAGCGCCGCAGCGGTTGCTGATGTGGTTAGCGTTTCAATATTTCTTAAGTGGTTTGTGGCATCTTGAACGGCAATGGCGCTGGATAACGCCATTGCGCTGTAAGCTTTTCCCGCCGTGCTTTGATGTATTGCCTCGGTGCTTAGGTTAGCCGTTGAAATGGAGTTGATTGCGTTTGCTACCGGATTGTTTTCGTGTGTGTTGTCTGCCATGTTTGATTCCTTATTTGTGTGTATTTGCGTGAGTTACTTCTTTGAACTGGCTTTTGGGTTTGTCGCTTTTTCTGGTTCTTTAACGGCACTTTTTGTAAGCCTTGAAACGAGGTCGCTTAGCGCGTTCTTCGCGGGTTCATAATGCTCACTGGTCTTATCCATCAAGCTGATTGCTTGGTTGGCCAAACGGTCTACGTGGTTACTAATGTCTTGAGCAACGGAGGGGTCAATGATGGGCTTGGTGGCGTTGCTATCTGCATTGCTTATTAACCCAGCTTGCAATAGTCGAATGCTGCCCATGGTGGCCGCAGAACTTGAGGTGATACTGGCGTTTTGATGAGTTTGTACGGCGTCAAGCATTAAGTGACTTATGCTTTCGGCCATGGCAATGCTGGTGGCTGCATTGGAAAATGAAGGGGCCACGCCCAAGGTGAGTGTGTCGGCTTGGGTGATTGCGTTGGTTATTTCTGCGTTAGCAGAAGTCGTTTTTTTTTCTGGCATGATGACTCTCATTTTGGTTATTGCAACTTCATGTTTTTTGACGTTATTCCGTTTTTTATGGTTGGTCTATACGCTCTTTAAACGCGGCGGCTATTGCCACCGTATCAATAGAGTAAAGTGCCATCACTCCTTGAGTGGTAGCGGCTTGCATTGTGAGGCATGTTTGCTGCTGAATGGCTGTGGCATTTTCAAACGACATGGACATCGAATGAGCCATGGATTGCATCAAGTTGCCGATGGCTATGGCTGGTGCCTCGGCCACTACTTTAACGTTTGCTTGAGTCACGCCATCGGTGACTTGAGAGTTGGTTGTTGTGGTCGGCATTGTATTCTCCTTGGATTTTGATTTATAAATGAGGTGCGGTCCTATGAATGATCTGCATGTCACTGTGCGATGAACCGCATAAACCAACCTCGTGTGATATAAGTTATAGGCGGTTGGCTGGTTTGATTCAATTACCCATATAGACTAGGGTTTATCACACAAAGCCATTATATTGATCGCCGTGTTGGCAAGGTTATTTTGTGTGTCGCTTTCTTGATGAAAACAGGTAGACTTAGAATCTTACATAACCCGTGTGTAAAATAGCCCACGTGTAAACTAAACGGTCAAGCCTACCATGCGACATTTTTTTTCTTCTGTGTTATCAAGTTTTGTGATCATATTGATCGTATTAGTCTCAGGTTGCGCAGATCAACCTAAGGACAACAGCAATGCCATAGTTGAGTCGAACTCATCGCCAGTCGTAGAGAGTTCTGCTATTGGTGCCCAGACTGATATGGCGACAACTGAAGTTGGTTTCAAAGAAGAGATTAAGGTTGGTAAAGATTACCACTCATTTGCTAACCCTGAGCAAGTGGAGGTCGACCATATCAGTCTAGATCTGAGCGTTGATTTTGAGAACCGAGTATTGACGGGTTCAGTCAAGTTGGCATTTACCCGTCATGACCTTTCGGCTAATAGGTTGGTTTTGGATACACGAGACTTGGTTATTCACAGCGTTATGTCAGGTGGGCAAAAAGTGGCGTTTACGTTAAAAGAACAAGACTCTTTTTTAGGTGCGGCACTTGACATTGAATTGCCAGAAGAGAGCGACGAAGTGACGGTAAACTACACAACCTCGCCATCCGCTTCGGGCTTGCAGTGGCTTACTCCTGCGCAGACGGCGGGCGGTGAGCAGCCCTTTCTCTTTTCTCAGGCGCAAGCCATTCATGCAAGAAGTTTTATTCCTCTGCAAGATTCACCTCAAGTACGAGTAACCTACGAAGCTGTGTTACGCACTCCGAAAGAGTTGCTGGCCGTGATGAGTGCGTCTAATGATCCTGACACTGAATTAGATGGCGTCTACGAATTTGAAATGCCACAACCGGTGCCGTCGTACCTGATCGCCTTAGCGGTGGGTGATTTGCGCTTTAAAGCGATGGGCGAGCGCACAGGCGTGTACTCAGAACCCGCGTTGTTGGATGCGGCTGCGGCCGAATTTGAAGACACCGAAGCCATGCTAATTGAAACTGAAAAGCGCTATGGCCCCTATGGTTGGGATCGCTATGATCTACTCATTTTGCCCCCTTCTTTTCCTTTTGGTGGTATGGAGAATCCGAGGCTGTCGTTTATCACGCCCACCGTTATTGCTGGCGATAAAAGCTTGGTGGCTTTAATCGCTCACGAACTCGCGCACTCATGGTCTGGTAACACAGTGACCAACGCAACGTGGCGTGATCTTTGGCTGAATGAAGGTTTTACCACCTATCTGACCTATCGCATTATGGAAATCGTTTACGGCACGGATCGTTACAAAATGGAAGCGGTATTAGGGTTTGAAGATCTGGAAGCTGATATTGAGAGCTTAGAACTGGACGATCAAATACTCGCCATTGACCTGCGGGGCCGTGATCCAGATGATGTGTTTTCCAATATTCCTTACGAAAAGGGCGCTTTGTTTCTGCGTGAGTTAGAGCGCAATGTAGGGCGCGCTAATTTCGACGCGTTCCTCACCGAGTATTTCAAAGAATTTGCTTTCCAAAGTATCACCACCGATCAGTTTATTGATTATATGCAGAAAACGTTATTGGTTGATCACGCGGATAAATTGGATATCGCTCGTATTAAACGGTGGATATTCGAAGGTGGTTTAGTCGATGATTTGCCTCTTGAAGAGTCTAACGCATTTGCGTTGGTTGACTCAGCCCGGTCAAAGTGGCTAGCAGGGGAAGTTAACGCAGCGCAAATAGAGACTAAAGCGTGGGTGGTTCACCAATGGTTGTATTTTTTAAATAACCTGCCGGAACAACTAAGCGTGGATCAGTTGGCTGATTTGGACACTGCGTTTGACCTAACAAACTCTAAAAATAATGAAATTGCACACAGTTGGTTATTGATGAGTGTGCGTAATTGGTATGAGCCTGCATTGCCACGATTGCGTGAATACTTGGTTTCGATTGGGCGTAATAAATTGGTTAAGCCTTTGTATCGCGAACTTTCAAAAACAAAAAAGGGCAAGACTTTGGGAAAGGCGGCGTTTGACAAAGCCAAGTCAGGCTACCATCCGTTGACGGTCAAAGCCAACGAAGGGTTTGTTAACTAATGGCGCTGATCTTCGAAGAGTTGGATTACCAAACGACTGCACTGGGTGATATTAGTCTGCGGCGCCGATCAGAGCCACGGCTGGACAACCAAATTATTTACGAGGTTAAGCTTGGCGAAGAATTTTTGATGTCCAGCCTTTTTGTTGAGGCCGAAGAACAATTGTCGAAACTGGGGTTGGCTCAATTAAAGGAAAACGGTCACCAAAATGAATTGAGCGTTGTGGTTGGCGGGCTGGGGCTAGGTTACACCGCCGTTACGGCGTTAAATGACCCAGGCGTCAGTCAACTGCGCACCATTGATGTAATGCGCCCCGTTATTTCTTGGCATCAACAAGGCATGCTGCCCGTGGGTGACGTGCTTGCCAGTAACCCGCGTAGTGAACTGATACACGCGGACTTCTTTCAGGTAGCCATTGATAGTCAAGCCGGCTTTTTGAATGGCTCACCGATTCACGCCTTGCTGTTGGATATAGATCACTCACCAAGTCATTGGCTGAATGAACACAATCACTCGTTTTACACGCAAGCGTCATTACAGGCAACAGCCAACAAAATCGTAAAACACGGTGTATTTGCGCTTTGGTCCAACGATTGGCCTGACCATGACTTCGTTGCGTTGCTGGATAAGGTGTTTATGGATACTCAAGCTCACGTGGTTCGCTTTGACAACCCCTACTCAGGCGGCGAATCGATCAATACGGTGTATGTTTCTACGGTGAGGTAGCCGTTTAGTTCGATTTACACGCCATGGTATTGAGGTGAGTTTATTGTACGCTGAGCGAATCACCACGTTGCACGATTACATCATTGGGGGGCGATGCGGTAAACCCATCGGCGTCTAGATAGTAGACAAAGTCATGCCCCCGGTGTTGATCTATCGTAAAATCACCTCTCGATGCTTCTTCGTTTTTTCGATGGGGTTGGATACCGCAATCGGGGATGCATGACCATGTGTTTCCTCCGTTAGCCACATCAATGACAATGTGAGTGAAGCTTTCCCCAAAGTACTGTCCCTCAAACTCTAACTCTGGCCCAATACCTTGAAAAGACTCTGGCCACTGCTTCATGGTGTGAATGTTTCCCGCCAAGGCAATTACTTTTCCTTTCTGCGACAGTTCGTTGATTTCTAAACCAATGACTTTTGTGCGATTTTTAGAATAATGCTCTCCCACTTCAGCGGTATCAAAAAAACGAGTTCGGTGTTGAAAATGAAGATCAACTAACAACTTGTTTTCTAAGTCCACCAAATGTCGAACAAGCGCTCCCATGGCTATGGAAGAACGCCCATCCTCAGTATCGCTTTTGCGCCAAAAGTCCGCCGCGGGTTCTCTGGCAGAACTTGGCATCTCTAAAGAAACGATAACGCGTTGGTTCTGATGTTTGATTGTATGGTCCACCAAACATCGAACAAAAATGGGTGTCTCCACTGTTCCGTGATGCTCTCCCAGCGCTAAGTCATCAAAACCTGAGAACCGGTTGAGTACCTCGTCGCTTGGACATTCATAAGAAGATAAGTGAGTGTTTTGCTTGGCTGCATTGCTCGTTGCGAATGCAAATTGCGACATCAGAAGAAAACATGAAAACGTGATGGATAGGCGAATGAGGCTCATGTGGTTTTTTACTCAGATTGACGTGTTATTAATGTCCAATTGCATGATCAGGCGACAACAAATATTTGCAAATTAAGTCTATTTAATCTGCATTGGTCCAAGCCTCGTGGGCTCTATTGACATGGTATTTGTGGTATGAGGTCATGCCATTACGAGGTTTTAGATCTGAGAAATTCAGAGATTAGTCTAAGCCCTTTTTCTAATACGTCTGTGGCATTAGCAAAGCCTATGCGTAAGTAGCCTTCCATTTCCATCGCTGAACCTGGTGTGAGCATCACGCCTGTGTGTTCCAATAACTCAACGCAAAAGTCACGTGATGACAAGTTTAAGTCATACTTTAACAGCCCCGTTGTACCGGACTGCGGTTTCACCCAACTGATGGTGGGTTCAGACTCAACCCAGGCTGATAAAATAGCCAAATTGGTGCGTGTGATATCACGGCTGCGGGCGAGCATTTTGTCGTGATTTTCCAATGCCAGTGACGCCAGATAGTCGTTGATCATTCCCACCGAAATGGTGTTGTAATCTCGATGTATCATCACGGCTTCAATAACCTCTTCTGGGCCAACAACCCACCCTAAACGAAGGCCTGCTAATGAGAAGGCTTTTGACATGCTCGCGGTACTGATGCCTTTTTCGTAGATGTCGGCAATCGATGCCGTGGTGCCAGAGCCTTGTTGGTCAATGCCTCGATAGACTTCATCGCACAACAGCCAAGCATCCGCACTCCTTGCGATTGAGGCCAGTTCTTCCAACATTTCATGGCCCATCAAACTGCCTGTGGGGTTGTTGGGGTTAGTGATAGCGATTAATTTTGTTTCAGCGGTGACCTGCTTTCGTAATAGATCAAGGTCGGGCAGAAAGTTATTTTCTTGCGTGAGTCTGAGTTGGTGTACCTCCGCGCCGATGCTGGCGGGGATTGAATAGTGTTGTTGATATGTTGGTACCACAGCAATCACTTGGTCGCCTCTTGAGACTAACGTTTGATGCACCAGAGAGTTGGCGCCAATGGTGCCGTGAGTGACTAGGGTATTGCTTGCGGATTGCTTAGAGTAGAGCGACGCGATGGCCGTTCGAAGTCGGTCACTGCCTTCAATTGCCCCGTAGGTTAATTTAAGTGACAGTAAGTCGTTAATATTGCGGCTGTTTTGGCCTACAATTTCAAATAACTCCTCAACGGTGATGCTTTCTACGCAGGTTTCAGCTAGGTTGTAGTCACACTTTGTTTCGAACTCGTTCATCCAGAGTTCGACACCAAATGGTTCAATATTCATGAGGATTCCTCGATAGATAGATTGGCTTTGTAAACTTCATTTGCAATGGCGATGTCTTCTAAACCCAAGCCTAATGATCGAAAAAACACAATCGACTCATCGTCGGGTTTTTGACATTGCCCTATCATCAGCTCCGGCAAGTCTCCAACAATGTTATTGGCAGACCAACCATGATCACGTTGGGCCAATATCATTTCACCGGCAGAGCTTGGGGTCGTTTGACGATAGTCACAATAAACTTGTGCTTTATTTAATAACTCTGGCGGCACTTCGTGGGCACCTGGCACGTTGGTTGATATCGAAGTAACTAAGGCGCCAGCTTGAAGGAAGGTGGCATCGACAACAGGCACTCCCGATGAAGTACACAGTAATATCACATCGGCGTTATGGCAAGCTTCTTCGGCGGACGCCGACATTGCTATAGGCGCTCGTGTTGTTGACCACTCTTCACGGCGGCTGGCGTTAGTGGATAAATTAGGAGACCATAACCTAATGTCGCTCCAGCTGCGTAACTCAGCCACATGTCGCCAATGCGCCGCGGCAACAGCACCAGAGCCAATAATCGCCAGCACTTTGCTGTCGTGTTTACTTAATTGGTCAACGGCTAAGGCGGTGGTGGCTGCGGTGCGTTCCGTTGTTAGTTTAGCGGCATCGCAAAGCAGTAATGGTTGCCCCGTTTTCATTGACATCAAACAGGTCCAAGCGGTCACGGTTGTTGTGTTATCAGCAATAATATAAGGCGACATTTTAGCGCCAAACACACCTTGTTTTGCCATTACACCTTGATACGTTATCGTGTCACCTTGTCCATTGGGAAATAAAGTGACACTTTGAGCGGGTTGAACCGCTCTCTGGTTTGCTAATTCGACAAACATATCTCGAAGGGCGCTTTGTATGTCAATTTTAGGAAGAAGTTGATTGATAACCTCTTCAGTTATGATAGTTGGGTTCATAATGCCGTTTTATTCTATTAAGAGTGATTATCGATACTCTATGTTAGTCCTTGTGGGGTAGGTTGAGCAATCATCCCTAGAGGTGGTATAGCGTGAAATTGTGATCAAATTGAGCGCATCACTACTGATGCAGTCAGTGCCAGTCAAATATCAAAATTCTCCATGCTGTTAGCAAAGGCGCTCTGTTGAGCGAATAAGTCGCTATTTTTAATATCAGTCGTGCCGGTGTTGTTTTCTTTTAAGTCGGCTCTTTGTACCGTAAACACTAGAGTTACTTTATTTGTATGACATTTATCTCGATAAACAGGCCATGCAAAACTAAGCCCAAAGCACTTACTTGATCAACCTTGTCTACACTTTTTAAAAACGGCATTGAAACGGGTTTATATAGAATGAGAGATCTAGCTCCCGATAATAGGAATACTCAAGAGGTGGTCTCTGAGTTAAGTGCGCTCTCTGACTCATCTGAAGAAATGGTTTTTTAATCGTTCGATTTTCTGAAAGCATTAAACGGATAAGTAGTGAAATTTCAGCGTGCTTTCGAACTCCCTTGCTTGTAGCGAAGTGGAATACAGGCGTCATTGTTTACATATTCTGACATTAATGTCGTTGAGCTATTTAAGTGGCATGTGTAAATTCAATCATCACACTTATTAATCGTGTGATGAATTTATAAATTAAACCTAATTAAGGAGTACTTATGTCAGTAGCAAAAATTATCGAAATATCCGCCTCCAGCACTGAAAGCTTTGAAGACGCGGCACGTAAAGGGATTCGCGAAGCGAGTAAATCCATTAAAAACATTTCTGGGGCATGGGTTAAAGATCAAGAAATAGGTGTAAAAGACGGCGAAGTTACTGATTTTCGAGTGAAATTGAAAATTACTTTTGTGATTGATAAATAAAGTAGTTGGTTACTTAACTACAAAGAGATGGCGAAATAGGCGCTGTCTCTTTGTTTTCATGATCGTCGTTTATAACCAATGAAATAATGTGTTTTACATTCAGTCAACACGCGAAGCGGTTCTTGCTTAAATTTGGTTTGTTGTCTTGCAATCATTGTGACGTAAGCTTAAGGAGGTGCTTAGTTTGGTTAAAAAAGTGAACAATAAAAAATGGACAATCTTTATCAGTTGACATTGAAATAATTGAATGCGTTTTTAATACTCAAAGCAGTTTTTTTAAGAAGAGTTCTTAAGCTAATTTAATGCCACTGAGACGCTGATGCATCGCCGCCCTACGCTAAACAAAACATACGCTAGTATGTCCAGTGTTTGAGTTGAACTCTTTAGAGGTGAGGCTTTACGTTACCCGTTTTGGGTTATTTGTCATTACATTAGAATGGCTCACCTTGATTGGAAAAGCCTTAAGTTGGGTAACGTAAAAAGCTGCCAAAGTCAAATCAGCTAAACCAGAGGCC
>CALJWL010000061.1 GCA_937974565.1 uncultured Arenicella sp. | reverse complement strand
CAGTCAGAAGGTTTTGAGCGTTTTTTGAGCTTAAAACTGGGTGGCAAAAGACCGCAGGTGAAAGTGAAGGAAGCGGAACATTAAAAAGAGTTGTTTTTTTATTTTAACTCAATATAATGCGCCGCAGACTTAACAGGTTAGGCATTATATAGACCTGAAGTCATAGACGTCCCCATCGTCTAGAGGCCTAGGACACCGCCCTTTCACGGCGGTAACAGGGGTTCGAATCCCCTTGGGGACGCCATTAAAAAAGCCTTTTAAGTCCTCGACTTAAGAGGCTTTTTTATGCCTGCAATACTCTTCGTCAAATCATAAACCCTCTTCCACAGAAACCTACCAATGAGCCCAAAGTGTGCTTAAGTGTGATATCTTAAAGCGCTGTTAAAAGCCGGTGAGTGTAGGTCGAATGCTCCTTCTGTACCCATCGCCAGCCTATTTTCGATGACGGGCCGTAAACGCGCCTTTTAGTTAGCGGCGCCCATGGTATTTTTAAGCCGGCTCTTAATTATAGTGACTGATAACAAATAATATGATGGCTAACAACAAGGTTGCCAATGCTGATTACAACGTTTTGGTCAGAATTGTTTTGTTTTCACCTCAATTATTGGGGTTTTTTAAACCCCTGGTCTGATTTTTTGTGATTCACACAGCTTAACAATGAATTTCGAGCAGCACCTTGGCATAGAACAAGCAAAAGCGATTTCTGAAAACATGCACGTTTTAGTAATCAGCAGCGCATTGATTAATGCGCTCTTGGTGTTTGTACTTTGGCCATACTTTGGTGGCACGGCATTACTGGCCTGGCTTGCCGTTTCATTAGCTGTTGTGGTGTGCCGCTGGTGGTCCACTAATTCATTAACGACTGAAACAACAGACGCCGAAAATTATTCGAAAAGACTTCGAGTACATGTATTTTGGTCTGCGCTCAATGGCGCTGTGTGGGGCAGTGCTGCGCTGTTTTTTCAAGATATTAATGTACCAATTGTTAGCTTATACCTAATATGTGCGTTGACCGGTTATATATCCGTAACGGTCATATCCAACACGCTATACCTGCCACAATTCTTCGGTTTTATTTTGGCTGCCGCCATACCCTTCGTTTTAAGTTACGTATTCCTTGAGGGGAGAATGTATTCAGTGTTAGGCGCTTATGCTGTGATTTACACTGTGGTAATGGGAGCTTTTGGTAAGATCGCAAATCGCAATTACGTTAATGCCAAAAGAATCGAATATGAAAATGTTCATTTATTGAAACAGGTCACTGAAGAAAAAGAATCTGCCAATCGAGCGATTAATCAGAAAAATCAGTTTTTAGCCGCAACCAGCCACGACTTACGACAACCATTGCATGCACTCGGTCTCTACGCCGATACGTTATATGCGCGAACCAGCGACCCCAAAGACCGAGAGATTGTCGAAAAGCTGAGTGAGTCACGTCAGGCACTTAATGAGTTACTAAACGGCTTATTGGATATCTCCAGATTAGATGCCAGCGTGGTAAAGAACCGACCTCGGCATTTTGCCTTGAAAACACTGGTGGGGCGTTTATCGGATGAGTTTACCGCGGATTTTAATAACTCGGATCTTGAGCTGCTTGTCAGGGTTGGGGCGCAGCACTACGTTTATGCTGACCCAGTGTTGCTCGAACGTGTGATCCGTAACTTACTCAGTAATGCCTTCAAATACACCCTCAAAGGAAGCGTCAGCCTTTTAGCCGCGCTAAAAGGCGAAAACGTTGAGATATCCATTACTGACACCGGTATAGGTGTTCCGAGCGATCAATTAGAGTCGATCTTCACTGAATTTACGCAATTAGATAACCCTGAGCGAGATCGTAACAAAGGCTTAGGCTTGGGGCTGTCGATTGTGAAACGACTGTGTGAATTGCAAGATATCGATTACCGTTTTTCATCGACCCTCAACAAGGGCACAACCGTGACGTTGTGTGTGCCGTTAGGTAAAGAGAGTTTAGAACCAATAATCAACTCCTCAAATTCTCATGACATTGGAAGCTTGGCAATACTCTTTGTTGATGACGAACAAGCTATCCGAGACAGCATGAAGCTGGTCATAGAGTCGTGGCAGTGTAAGCCTATACTCGCGTCTGATAAAAAAGATGCAATGGCAAAACTGCTTCAACACAATGACGATATTGATTTAATAATCACCGATCTAAGACTGCCCAACAATGAAAATGGACTTGATGTGATTGAAGCCGTTCGCGAAGAACTTAATATGATTATACCCGCCATCATAGTCACCGGTGACACGGCTATCGACAGAGTCAAGCTGACAGATAGAGCAAACATAGTCAGGCTGCATAAACCAATTCAAAGCAGCGTACTACGTTCTCAGGTCATAAAATTAGTGTGTGATAGCAAACAAGCGGACTCACACAGTCGTTAATTGTTATTGTTAATTAGTCCCAGGTCTAGCGCGGCCTTTACTGCCATGGTTCGGCTCTTCACGCTTAATGCCTTAAATATAATGGAAATATGCGATTTAATGGCCGACTCGCTTATTCCTAAAACAACGGCAATCTTACCGTTAGAATACCCCTGATACATTAACGACAGCACCTCAATTTGGCGAGGGCGCAGCCCGTCAACATGGTTTGGGTCTGCTTTTGAAGGGTTGAACTGCGGATTGCAATGTGACCAATTAACCGTTTCCGAAAGAGATTTCGGCAAAAAAACATCGTTTGCTAAGACCTGCTTAATAGCCTTCACCACTTCTGACGATGGCAAACTCTTAGGGATAAAGCCGCGCGCGCCGAGTCGAATGCAGCGCTCCACATCGTCTATTTCCTCACTGCCTGAAATAATGATAACTGGTATCAATACCTTGTGTGTCGCCAATGTTCTTAAAAAATCGACACCTGATAAATTGGGCATATTAAGGTCGATCAGCACCAACTTATAATTCAACAACCCCTCAAGATTCTCAATGACCGAACTCGCAGTGTATAAAGTGTCCACACTAAAAGAGTTGTCTAATTGCTGTAACATCAACGACAGGCCATCGGCGAAAATACGATGATCATCAATTACCAGAATTTGAGCTTTCTTATTCATTCGATCTTCTAATTCTAATTTGCCCTATTTTCGATGAAAGTGTGATTGCAAGATCAACACAGCAATTAGCCTTACCCTTTTTGTTTTTGGGCGTTACTGGCGTTTAAGGTCGTACCCATCAAAGTGTACTTTAGTACAGTTCTCCTCAACAGCGGTTTTGCAATAAACTTGTAAGATGACAAAGCCCGTAACAAAGCCATAGCCGTAATATAACGGCTGTACTGTACTTATGAACGCATTACAAACGCCATTTCGCAAGCCGATAATTAAATTAATAATTGCAATTGCTTTGTGGGGGTTAACGTCGAACCACTTTTCTCACGCGGCCACGTTTATTGTCAATATAGGAATCGACGATTCAATGAATGGTTGTACACTGAGAGTGGCCTTAGACATTATTAATACGGGCACCGCCAATGTTTTTCGTTGCCCCAATCGTGCTTCTGACCCGTTGGGGGAAAACGACACCATACGGTTTAATATCAGTACTGTTTCAGGGATAG
>CALJWL010000060.1 GCA_937974565.1 uncultured Arenicella sp. | reverse complement strand
AACAGATGGTGAGGCTGATTCAAACAAATTTATTTGCTAAACGTAGCTTAGTAGACTTATTTAGGCCGCCACCCTCCCCGAAGATAAGAAGCCCTCAAATGAGTTTACTCGTATGAAAATCACTAAGTGGGACAGCAATGGCTTTAGCCCCTCTTAACCGCTGCCTAACCACTGCCGCGCACGGAAGCGGGTGTTCGGCATCTTTGAATGTAAACGTTGCTAGAGCTGTTCCGCTGCTTTTCTAAACCAATGAAGCACTCGTTGATGATGCGAGTCCCCATAACGTTTAACAAATTGTTGGGTATAGTGATCGCCACTGTTTTCCAATGCGATAATACGCTGTTCAATAAAGGGTTTCGTCAACGCCAAACCGCATTCGACAACAATGCAATGTTGCCATTGTTCGTAGTTTTCGGGAATAATTGCTGCTTTCATATTTAATGATCTCATGCGCTTGTTCTAGAGCCGGTCAACTGGCTCCGGAACAAAAATCAGTGAGTGTTCTCCCAAACCGGAAATGGGTCTTCTAATTCAAGCCAATACGCCTTCCCGCGCAATAACTCATCGTTACTCAGCAAGCATTGATCAAGTGCATCAGTTATCTCGCCCTTTTTTAGACCTTGGCCTATAAAAACTAACTCTTGGCGCATATCACCAAAAGGCTCTTCCCACTGTTCCATGATTGAAAGTAAATACTCTTCGTCGGTAGGCCAGTTATGTTTTGGAACCGCCTTCCAAAACATGCCACCGAAACCATACCGAGCAATGCCTCCTGCTTGACTACATTGACCTGCAAATTCTGGGCGTGACGCCAACCAAAAATACCCTTTAGAGCGAATCAACTTACCGTATGCTTCAGTATTGTGAAGGAAATTATGAAACTTTTCTGGGTGAAAGGGCTTTCGTGCCTTATAACTAAAGCTACTGATGCCATATTCTTCCGTTTCAGGAATGTGTTCTCCACGCATTTCCTTCAGCCATCCAGGCGCCTGTTGCGCTCGTTCAAAGTCAAATAATTGTGTATTAACCACATGGTCAATAGCCACGTTGCCTTGTGTGATGGAGATAATACGGGCTCGTGTATTCAGTGTTTTAAGGATTGCGGTCAGCTTTTTTATGTCACTCTGGCTGGCTAAATCGGTTTTACTGATCAAAACAACGTCGGCAAACTCCACTTGGTCTATCAATAGGTCAGCGACACTTCGTTCATCGCCCTCACCCAAAGACTCGCCTGTTTCTTGTAAAAACGTTGCTTCCTCATAATCTTTCAGAAAATTCACTGCGTCCACTACGGTAACCATGGTATCCAAATCAGCAACATCTGCCAGAGAAACGCCAGATTCATCTTCAAAAGTAAACGTCTCAGCAACGGGCAAAGGCTCAGAGATGCCCGTAGATTCAATAACCAGATAATCAAAGCGCCCATCTTTGGCTAACTTATTTATTTCCACTAATAGGTCTTCTCACAAAGTACAACAAATGCAGCCATTGCTCATTTCAACTAATTTTTCTTCGCCTCTGTTCAGGGATACCTCATTTTGAATAATTGCAGCATCAATGTTGATTTCACTCATATCATTGACAATGACAGCAACCTTCTTCCCTTCACGGTTATTGAGAATGTGGCTTAAAACGGTTGTTTTTCCAGCCCCCAAAAAACCCGAAAGGACGGTAACCGGAAGTTTCTCTTGTAACATAATAGGCTGTTTATTTAGACCATGGATTAATTTAAAGTTATGTTATAACATTACATAACATATTTAAAGTGCGTCTTTTAACGAGAATTGAATAACTCAAGTCACAACCACCCAAAGTGTCAATGCTGCTTACTAGACTCATATTTTTCATAGAGGCCTTCAAGCCGTTTATTATAAACGCCCCAATGCCAAAGACAGGTGCTTCAATAATTCAAGCTTGACACTGTGTTGATATAAACGTCAATTACCAACAAGCACTGGGTTTCCATTAACATTACGACAGTAAACTTACCCCCCTCAATACACGCTTCAATAAATTCAACATGACCGTTTCATCCACAGCAATCAATACGTTACTTTTATTCGGCTTTTTATCGTTTAGTCACACTTCAATTGCACACAACAATAAATTTAGAGTAGCCACGTTCAATGTCAGCATAGAAGCCACCAATTACATTGAACGAAAAGACGTTGCCAACGACCCTTCTCGCGCCAGTGTGGTTAAGGCGTTACTCACCAATGGCGGTCATCCACAGATCAACAATATTGCAGAAATTATTCAACGAACTCGGCCGGATATTTTGTTGCTTAATGAATTTGATTACATCTCTGATCCACGACAAGGCATTGAGCAATTCATCAATAATTACTTAAACGTCTCTCAAAATTCACAGCCGAGCATCGACTATCCTTATTATTATATCGCTGCGTCTAATACCGGTGTGGCGAGCCCTTACGATTTTGATAACGACGGAAGTCGTACTGGGGTTGCCGGTGACGCTTACGGGTTTGGCTACTACCCAGGTCAATACGCAATGGCGCTTCTTTCGCGTTACCCCATACAACACGCCCAAGTTCGAAGCTTGCAAACGTTTCGTTGGAAAGACATGCCTGGCGCATTACAACCAATAAACGAAGACGCGACGCCTTGGTACTCAAACGAGGAATGGGACCACATTAGACTGTCCTCTAAATCACATTGGGACATACCAGTGGAGACTCCAGACGGTGTCATTCGCATCATAGCCGCACACCCAACGCCGCCCAGTTTTGATGGGCCTGAAGATCGTAACGGTAAACGCAATCACGATGAAATTCGATTGATCAGTGATTACCTTTCGAACGAACCTTATTTATACGATGACAACGGAGTGACGGGAGGGCTAAAGCCTGATTCAAGATTTGTTGTGTTGGGTGATTTGAATTCATCCCCCGATGAAGGCGATTCAATTAAAAGCGCAATTAACGGCCTTCTCTCTCACCCATTGGTTAATTCAGACTGCGTGCCCACCACAAAAGCGGGGCAAGATTTAAGACCCGATAACGCATTTTCCAGCCAACACACCGCGATGTGGGGCTTAAGAGTGGATTACGTTTTACCATCCCAACAGGGTTTGCAAGTGCAACAGTGCGGCCTGTTCTGGCCGACCAAAGACGACCCATTGCACAAACTTGTCTCAACACGGCAAACGTCCTCTGACCACCGTTTAGTGTGGGTTGACCTGTTCATTAAATAAAGGTCTAAGAATCAATTAAGCTGATCATTCTGTCAATGTTGTATTAAAGCCTATTAGCATCACGCTCTTTGTTATCGCAATACGGCAAAAATGAACTTCCGAGGAAGACATTCATCAGAACTCAGGTGCTTTAATTGAAATCTAACGTTAACAACAAGCGTTTGCTTTCATTGGTTACATTAGGCGAACGATGCACTAAACCGGCCCCCTCATTCCCTATCCACGACTCCCCTTTTAACAGCGCAATATCGCCAGCTTTAAGTTGTTGAATATCATTTGGGTTTCGATAAAGCACCGACTCTTCATCGGTTTTACCTTGACTGCCAACCCCCAGTCTTTCACGTCTAACGGCGTGATGAGGCAACCACTGCGTGGCAATGCCACTGTACGTTGCGACCAAGCGACAAGGCACTCGGTCAACGTGAAATTTGGGGCACATGGCTCGATCCAATGTGGCAAGCCTTAGGCCAACGCGCTTAAGATCAAATAAGAGGCAAAACATAGTCACTGCTTCAGCAATGTCGTCGCTGATGAGTTGCGCTTGTGCATGGCCTCATAAAGACTGTCTGCGGCCTCTGTTGGTGTCACCGACGTTGAAATTCGAAACGCATGACTTGACTCAAGTAGGCTCTGGGCGGCGTTGCACAATTCAAGTGTTAGGGCCCGCTCCCATATCGCAATATTGACGTCATCTTCGTAGATGTCTGCCAACACATCGGCAACATGAGATTGACTTGAACGCCTTGTAACGTGACGATCAGGTTGCTCAGCGTAAACGTGATTAACAGGGTTATTCATGATTTAAACGGCTATGTTTGTAGAGGGACTTCTGGATTCTTGGTTCTAGGCACGGGAGTCGTTTTGTTCACCACGCGCTGTGTGGTCAAGGTGACTTTGATCGCTAATACAGGTGAATAAGCCGGGCTCCCATTCTGGGTTTAGCTCGTGCGCAATGATTTCAATTTTACTTTCTTGTATTGGCTCTAGGGGAAATTCGCTAAGGGCGTCTTGAGTTAGGTTGTAACCAAAACTGCCACTGCTCGTCATAAATACGGCTTTTACTCTCTTGGCGTCAATGCCGCTTAAAAAGGCAAACAGTTTATTTCGATCAAACTGAAAGCGTGATGTGAAACGCCAACCGATGCTATGAAACCCCTGCTTTTGATTAACGGCGCTAAGATAACCACACTCTGGTATTCCGGCATCTAACGCCTGTGTGACTAAAGCAGTGTTTAAATGAACATCAGCCGAGTTTGAAGAAACCATTGACGTAGGTCCTTGAAGCAATGAGGTCTCAATAACGCCATGTTGAGTAAACACAAGCGTTGCGTCACTCAAAGAGCGCTCATTCAAGTAGCTTTGTAACAATGCCTTATCATTCGCACTGCACAGATCTTGTTTATTACTAACAATCACATCGGCGATGGCAATCTGCTCTTGAAAGGTTTCATGGTCAACGTAACGTTGATCTGACAACGATCTTGCGTCTATGAGCGTTACGATTTTTTCTATCGTGAGGACCCCGCGAAAATGCTCACTGTTTAATGTTTGCAATACTTCGGTGGGATGACCCAAGCCAGTTGGTTCAATCAGTAAACGGTCTGGCTTAGCCCGCTTGAGTAATTGCGACAACGCCACTTGCATAGGCAAACCGGCGGTGCAACACATGCACCCACCCGGCACCTCGCGAATATACACCCCCTGCTCTTGTGAGTATTGCCCTTCATACAACGCCCCGTCGATGCCAATTTCGCCAAATTCATTAACTAATATGGCCCAACGCTCCTCCTTCGGTTTACTTTTAAGCAGGTGCAATATAGTCGACGTTTTACCAACGCCTAAAAAGCCAGTAATGATGTTCGTTGGTACACCGGATATTAGGGTCATATGACTCGTATTTAAAATAGCAGGTTAAGTGTCGCTTTACTTTTCAGACACGTAAATTTTTCGATGTTCACGGTGAACACGAAGGTAAAAGCAATGTCTGCGACCAGTGTGGCACGCTGGGCCTTGCTGCTTTACTTTGCATAAAATCGCATCGCCATCGCAATCAATTGACAACGACACCAACTCTTGAGTATGACCACTGGTTTCTCCTTTTACCCAGAGCTGATTTCGACTGCGAGACCAATAAGTAACGTGGCCAGAGATCAGTGTTTCAGTTAATGCCGTTCGATTCATCCACGCCAACATCAACACGTCGTTCGTATCGGCATCTTGAGTAATAACAGGCAACAAACCGCGAACGTCAAACGCAAGCTGGTCAAGCACCTCATCAAGTTCAAGCTCAGAGGCATCAGCGTAGCACTCGATATTTTTAAAAAAAGCACGTTTCATGGCACTTAACGGCAGTCGTAACGATTCAATGGATGCGACAAACCACAATCGCAATAGCGCCCCAGCGCTGCAATACATACCACAACATCAGCAAACATCTTCTTCGACAACTCCTTTTTTACCCACGTTCAACCAAAACGACCAACCCAAAACACACAGACTAAAGCCCTCAGTGGTCAGCAATCGATCATACTTGTGTTGTCTGGGGTTCATCATCAACGAGGGCTGGCTAACGTAATGATTGGGGATTGTTGGGTCAATATTGCTTCTCCCTGTTCGATATCAGTCACCCAATTTACCTGAATTTTTTCTATGCCAGGAAAATGTTCAAATAACGTCACGGCAACGGTGCGCAGCGGTTCCTTGTCATCGCAAGCAAACTCATATAAAGCCGTCACTTCGCTATGACCTTCGTCATCACCATGGCTGGAATCAAGGTCAGTGTGATCGTGATGTTTTTGATGAACATGGTTGTATTCTTCACCATGTTCTTTCGAGTCGGTGTCGGCCGTTTCTCTTGCCTCGCCAGCCACGTCAACCGTGACGGAACCAACAGTGCAATGCGAGAGGCTTTGTTTATCATTAAAGGAAAGCACATTAGTTGGCGTACTTAACAGAAGCCGAATTCTTTCCACGGCTTCTGTTTGCGCTTGGGTGGTTGCTTGCGTCTCAAAACCCAACACATTAACAGCCGGTGATTCAAATTGGATTGCAAGTGCCTTACCTTCTGACGCTAGGGCCATATGGGCAATACCGTGAATGTGAGGTCCATGAGACTCACGTGCCATGGCTGAGTTAAGAAGCGGTGTTTGGCTTATAATGAAGCCAAACACCAAAATGGTTTTTCCTTCAAACAGGCCAACCGTTTTATCACACACCACCGCTAAAAATTCCAGCCATTTAATAGTAATCCAAAAAGCCATCACTTACTCCACAAACGCTTCAATGAAATGAAAGTTCATTGTGTACGCCGCCACCGCAATATCATTGCTGATCTGCTTTGTTTCTATAATTCCCATCACCCAAACTGGATCATAGATGCTCTCAAACGCCACCGGTTTTTCGCTTTTAACGTAAATGGTTTGATTAGAAGGAGGGGGAGGCTTATGAAAACAGGCACCAAAGTAAGGAACAAGAAAAAATTCCGTCACCAAGTTACCTGGTTCAAATTCCACCGGCACGATAAAACCAGGCACACGAACGCTTTGACCATCCAGTTCAGCAACAACGCCCGCTGAATAAGCCTGCGGCGGTGTCCCCACATAACCGTTGGCCAAACCCGGTATTTGAGCGTATTGATTACTATACCAGTCGTCTACTATTTCCAGTGATTGCCTCTCTGAGTTCTGATCAGCCGCAGGCTCTTGTTCGGCAAGCTCTTCTTGAGGCTTTAAATCGACCCAGCTTAATTCTTGATACGTTGCTCTAACAGAGTCATCCATACCCGAGCTACAGGCTCCCAATAACACAACTGTCAGCAAAGTGAATACAAAAAATAATGGCCTGTTCATTGTTACTCTCACCGGCTATTGTGCTAGCCGGTAGTATGTTGATTTTGACATCATACGACGTTGATATACTATTGAAATGTTATAGTATTACACAAACGAAAAAAGTACCAGAGATATAGAGACTTGAGCATTATCACTAACCCCCCACTCATCAATTTAGAACACGTTATATTTTCCTATTCAGAGGATCCGAGCCTTCGTGTACTTGATATCCCCTCGTGGACAGTATCAGCCGGTGAACACGTGTTCGTTGTTGGTAGCTCAGGCAGTGGAAAGTCTACTCTATTGAAAATTTTAAGTGGGCTTCTCACTGCTAACAGCGGCGCTATTTCCATAGCCGAACACCACTTAGAAAACATGTCAGACAAGCAACGAGATCGATTCCGTGCCACCGAGCTTGGCTATGTCGCACAAAGTTTTAATCTCATTCCTTACCTATCCGCCGTTGAGAACATTCATCTCGCCAACCATTTCGGGCGTGCGCTCATTAAGGCTGATCGTAACAAAATCGACATCGAATCCCTGCTACTTAAATTAAATATCACTCAAGCACATTGGCACAAGGCTGTTGAACAGTTAAGTGTTGGTCAACAACAGCGCGTGGCAATTGCCAGAGCAATAGCCAATAAACCAGCCCTTCTCATTGCTGATGAACCCACATCCTCGTTAGATCAGACAAATCGAGATACGTTTATGTCAATGTTGATGACAATGGCAGAGGCTCATAATATGACATTGGTGTTCGTTAGCCATGATTTGTCATTAAGCCACTATTTCCATCGAATTGACTCAATGTCAGAGATTAACAAGGCTGGGGGGTAAACCCATGTTAATAAAATTAGCAACAAAGAGTCTGTTGGATAGAAAAGGGTCCGTGACTTTGACCTGCATAGCGATGATAATCAGTATCTTCGTGCTCTTCGGCGTGGAACACATTCGCAAAGAAGCCAAAGAAAGCTTTTCCAGCACAATTTCAGGTGTGGACTTAATTGTAGGTGCAAAAAGTGGCCAGCTAAACCTGCTGTTGTATTCGGTGTTTCGCATGGGGTCACCGGTGAATAACATTAGTTGGCGTTCTTATCAAAGCATTGCCACTGACCCAAACGTTGCTTGGACAATCCCAATCTCGTTAGGCGATTCCCACAAAGGGTTTCGCGTGCTTGGCACAAGTAACGCGTATTTTGAACACTACCGTTACGCAAAAAAGGAAAAACTCGATATAGTGCAAGGCACTGAATTCAACAGTCGGTATGACGTGGTATTGGGGGCCAAGGTAGCGGCTGATTTAAATTATAAAATCGGCAACCCTATTATTGTATCGCACGGAATTGGCGACACCAGTTTTACAACGCACGACCAGCACCCGTTTACTGTGGCGGGTATTCTTGCGCCAACGGGCACACCGGTCGATCAAACCGTGCATGTAAAGTTAGAAGGCATTGAGGCGATTCACCAAACACCGAGCGCAGAAGCCAACGTGCTTCAACCCACCAGTATCACGGCATTTATGGTCGGTCTTAAATCTCGCATCGCCACCTTTCGCTTACAGCGAGAAATCAATAACTTGGATAGCGAACCACTCATGGCCATCTTACCGGGAGTGGCCTTATCCGAACTTTGGCGAACAATGTCAATTGTTGAGGGCACATTAGGATTGATATCGTGGCTTGTGTTCGCTTCCGCACTATTGGGCTTAGCGGCCATGTTGGCAGCGTCGATCAGAGAGCGTAAAAAAGAAACGTATTTATTGCGAATTATTGGAGCCCAGCCAATATTTCTTTTTGTTTTGTTTCAAATCGAAGCGCTGCTTATTAGTTTAGCCAGCATTTTAGGCGGAGGCGCACTGCTCTATAGCGCTCTGGTTATTGCGCAAAAAAGCATCTCCACTCAATTTGGCTTACATCTTGGCACCAACTTACTTACCGGCAGCAATGCCCTTATCGCAACCTCCATTCTTTTAGCAACCGCGTTCGTTGCGTCGTTACCTGCGTTTCAGGCTTACAATCAGGCAAAGTCGGTTTGAAAGTAATTATCGCCACATCGCCCAAAAAGACTCCCAGTTTAACGGCTCAATCAATGATCACTAGACTTGCTTATCGTTTTTGATCGAGTGTAATTGACGGCCAAAGGCCGTTTTAGTTTATCAACATGCGCCTTAAAGCGTTTCCGTAACACCCCAGATATGCGCATCAGTGTTGACGTTCTCTGACCCACCCAAAACGCAAATTCCCCATCAAAGACCTAATATTCATAAAAAGAGTCTCCAATTTATTTTAATACTTACAACACAACAACATCTGACACAACCTTGGCCCTAATCACTCTTAGGCTCAGCAGTTTAGGTGTTGTTTATTTTTTCGCTAACGGCACCTTTACCTAAACGCTTTCCAAACCTTACTCCTTCCAGACCTTAGCCTCTTACGAATTGAGTAACCTTTACTGCTCCCAATCAATTTTCGGTCGATAGCCTGAGGTGATTGGGTAACGCCGATCTCGACCAAATGCCTTTTTGGTGATTCTGATGCCGGGCGCCGCCTGTCGGCGTTTATATTCGTTGCGATCGACTAATCGAATCACTTTACTTACGTCATCGGCTAAGTAACCTTTGGCTACGATTTCCGATGGTGGCATGTCTTGCTCAACGTACAACTCCAATATGGGGTCAAGAATTTCGTATTCGGGCAAACTGTCGGAGTCAATTTGATCAGGCCTTAGCTCAGCAGAGGGCTCACGAGTGATTACGCGCTCCGGAATTACCGGCGAAATGGTATTACGGTACTTGGCCAACTCATAAACCAAAACTTTGGGTACGTCTTTAATGGCGTTATAGCCGCCAACCATGTCCCCGTAAAGGGTGGCGTAACCCACGGACATTTCGCTTTTGTTACCCGTGGTCAGCACCATACGACCTGTTTTATTTGAATAAGCCATTAGGGTTAACCCACGGCAACGTGCTTGGATATTTTCTTCGGTTACGTCTTCCTCATAGCCTTCAAATACCGGCGCCAATTGTTGCACAAAGGCTTCGTACATGGGTTCGATGGAAATAACGTGATAAGCAATCCCCAATGCCTTGGCTTCCAGATAGGCGTCTTCTTTGGAGATGTCTGACGTGTATTTAAACGGCATCATAATCACATCAACATTTTGTGCCCCTAAAGCGTCCACCGCTATGGTGGTGGTTAAAGCCGAATCTATGCCACCAGATAAACCAATGACCACGCCTTTAAACCCATTTTTATGCACGTAGTCTCGCACGCCTAAGACGAGTGCGTTATAAATGCTCTCAAGCGGTGCAAACTCGGTGACGTACTCAGTGCCTGTTAGCGACAAATCATGACCGTTTTTTTGCACGCGGACAACGCTAAGCCCTTCGTCAAAGCTGGCCATTTGATGAACAACCTCGCCCTTAGCATCACAAGCAAACGAAGCCCCGTCAAACACCAACTCGTCTTGACCACCCACCTGGTTCACGTAAATCACAGGCCGCTCTACGTTGGCCGCACGGGCACAAACCACACCGCGCCTTTCGGCAATTTTGTTACTATGAAAGGGGGAACCATTGATGTTGATAATAAGCTCGGCGCCGTCTTCAACCGCCTGCTCTATCGGCCCATCATGCCAGATATCTTCGCACACGGTTAAACCGAGCGTTACACCATGATAATCAAACACACAGGTCTGATCACCGGCGGTGAAATAACGCTTCTCATCGAAAACGGCGTAGTTTGGCAGCTTCATCTTTTTATAGCATTGCGTGATCTTACCGTCGCTGATTAATGCAGCGATGTTAAACATGCGTTTGCCCTCAAGAACGGGCAAACCAACAATCACATCAATACCGCTGACTTCGTTGCATAACCTAGCCAACTGCTGTTCTATGCGAGTATGAAACCCGGGGCGCATCAATAAGTCTTCGGGTGGATAACCCGTTAATACCATTTCAGAACACACCAGCAAGTCGCATTTCAAGCCGTCGCGCGCGCGCTCAGCGTATTCAATCACGCGATCCACATTGCTCTCGATAGCACCCACCACCACATTGATCTGGGCCAAGCCAATTTTAATTTCACTACTCATGAGTTATGTTCTAGCTTTAGATAAAAGTTCGTCGGTGCCAACCAGCACACGCGTTCATATAAGCAAAGTATATAGCCTAACGCAAACAATGCATATTATTGTACATGAGCGGCTCAGCGAGATTGACGCGGCCGACTGGAATCGATTAATCGATGACAATAACCCTTTTCTAAGGCATGAATTTTTGCATGGCCTTGAGGCCACTCGCTGCGTATGCGAAGAGAAAGGCTGGCGACCGCATCACATTGCTCTTTATCGTCAAAAAAACAGTGACAATGCAGAAGGGAATAATCTCACAGACAATAAAACAGACCAGTTGATTGCCGCCATGCCCTGTTATATAAAAGATCACTCTTACGGCGAGTATATCTTTGATTGGTCTTGGGTTAATGCTTACCACCAGCACGGCATAGAGTACTACCCTAAGTTGTCCAATGCGGTGCCATTTACCCCAGCCACTGGCCCACGAATATTAATTCGCAGCGATATCAGCGACTTTGGTCTCAATGCCAACCAAGCAATATCGGCCTTACTGGATCGAGTAAAATGTTCAGTTAGTGAGCAAAACTTGTCGGGCTTTCATAGCTTGTTTAATACACCCTCTCAAACCGATGCCATGCAAAGCTCAGGTTTACTAAAACGACACAGCACTCAGTTTCACTGGCATAATAAGGGTTATCAGACCTTTGACGATTTTTTAGCGATTATGAGTTCTAAAAAACGCAAAAACATAAATCGTGAACGACGGCGCATTCAAGAATCTCAAATTTCATACCGTTGGCTAAGCGGCAATGACTTATCAGAAACCTTGGCACATCAGATGCACCAATTCTACGCACGCACAATTGCCTACTACGGCGCACAATCGTATTTAAATCGCCCCTTCTTTGAATATATAGCCGAACATTTTTCTACGCAGACGTTGTTTCTATTTGCTGAGTGTGCAGGGCAAACCATCGCGGGTGGCCTTTACTTTAAAAGTAACCATACTCTGTATGGTCGTTACTGGGGTGCGCTCAGTAACTTTCACAGCGTTCATTTCGAGACTTGTTACTACCAGGCCATTGAATGGTGCATTAAAAATAACTATCAATCCTTTGAAGCGGGCGCGCAAGGTGAACACAAATTAGCTCGTGGCTTAGAACCCACCACCACTTACTCTGCTCACTGGATTAGCCACCCAGATTTCAGGCAAGCAATCGCTACTTTCTTAGAGTCAGAAGAAGAGCATATCGACCACTATCAACAATCGCTGCAACATCACTCCCCGTTCAAATCAATAGAACCAGATGACGTACCGAGGCTCTAACACATGCTTCGCTTTCAACCATTTCCAGCCCTCTCACAAGCGGATGATCAAGGCCTACTCGCCATGGGGGGTGATTTATCCGTTAACACCTTAGTCAGTGCGTATGCGCAAGGGGTTTTCCCTTGGTTTAACGAAGGCCAGCCAATTCTATGGTGGTCCCCGGACCCTCGTCTGGTGTTGATACCAAACGAAATCCGTATCAGCCGCAGTTTACGAAAAAGCATCAAAAACAAATTTACCATATCGTGCAATCGGGCTTTTGAGCAGGTCATCACTGGCTGCGCTCTGCGCGGAAACGCGGGTCAAAACGACACGCAAGGTCATCGACAAAGCGGTGAAGCGACTTGGATCACTCAGGATATGCATGATGCGTATATCGAACTGCATAAACTCGGCTATGCTCATTCGGTTGAAGTATGGAGCAAAGGCGAACTGGTGGGAGGCCTTTATGGCGTGTGTTTAGGCCGTGTTTTTTTCGGTGAAAGTATGTTCAGTTCACAGACCGATGCGTCTAAAGCCGCATTGGTGTATCTGTGCAATCACCTTCATGAGAAAGGGTTTACGCTCATAGACTGCCAAGTTGCCTCTGATCATCTGTTGACTCTTGGCGCAAAAGAAATCTCTCGTAATGAATTTGTTGCCGCCTTGGTCGACATTAATATACACGAAAAAAACGCTGACTTTGCCACTGCATTTCCTTGCGAATTCGATGACTTGAAATCATTACTTTCACGCTAGAGTGATATAAAGCTAACATGAGTTCCTCCCACAACCCTATCCGTTTATTCGAGACCGTTATTGATGATTGTCCTTACCTTAATGGTCAGCAAAGTGCGTCGATTTTAGTTGACCCTGACCATAACGTTGAGACGGCCCTGTTCTCTATGCTCTCACGCTCAGGCTTTCGACGCAGTGGCAACATGCTCTACGCACCCAAGTGCCCAACATGCAATGCCTGTGTGTCCGTAAGAATACCGGCGGTCAGATTTAAGCCGTCACGCAGTCAACGCCGAGTTTGGAAGAAAAATTCAAACACCAAGGTGACCTTAGAAGAGGTACGTTATGAAGAAAAACATTTTGAGTTGTACTTAAAATATCAACGCCACCGTCATTCTGACAGCAGCATGTGCGATGACAACCCTGAAAAATACATCGGATTTATCGAATCCAACTACGCGTCTTCTAAGCTTTTATGCATGCACCTTGATGAACAGCTGATTGGCATCTGCGTACTTGATCAATTTGAGGGCGGTTTATCAGCGGTTTACACGTTTTTCGATCCGCAATACAGCCATTTAAGTCTAGGCACTTACGCCATACTTTACACTGTAAAATTAGCACGGCTACACGACATTCCTTTTGTCTATTTAGGGTATTGGATAGACCAATCACAAAAAATGGATTACAAACGCAACTTCAAACCATTGCAAGGATACGTTGATAAGAAGTGGCAAGAATTAGAACTCTAGCGGCCACATTAGCAATCCTTAGTAAGCAACTCACACACTCTCGAGACTAATCAAAGACCGCTCTGTGCGAGTTAACGTAAAACCATTGTCAATGCCATACAACAAAACCGCGTAAATAGGCCTGAAATACAACATGTAGCCTTTATTTATAGGACCACTTGGGGCATCATACCCCCGATTCTAAGTCATGGTTGAATTAACCTAATTAGAATCACTCAATAAAGTTAAAAAAACAACGACATACAGTAAAAAAACGTGGCAAAAGAAGATCAGATTGAAATGGAAGGTACCGTCATTGACGCCTTACCAAATACTGAATTTAAAGTAGAGCTTGAGAACGGGCACGTGGTTCATGCTCATATTTCAGGAAAAATGCGTAAAAACTACATTCGTATTCTGCGCGGTGATCGAGTGACGGTTGAGTTAACCCCGTACGATTTAACCAAAGGGCGTATCACTTATCGAAATCGTACTTAAATACCGATAACACCCAGCAGCAATACAAACAGCGGGTGTTGGCAGGGACCTTCCAAACATAACCCTAATTTTCGTTTGCCTTGAGTCGACGGCAAAACCTCCTTTTCTGACTACTCAACCTTCAGTCTCACACGAAAGGTCGGTCAGTGGTTTTAATGAGTAACGCGTTTTCTAATTAACACTTGAATGCTGAACAAGGGACGCTCAGTAGGCAAAGCATCTCTTCTATATTTAACAGATTTGATATTTTACTGGTTTTTTTAACAGTAAATTGCTACGCTTAGTGTAACTAATTAGAGAGGCTAAGCCAATGAACCTTTTGGAACTAAAACCACTGACCAAGCGACAACAAGAAATCTTTGATTACATCCTTGATTGCATGTCGGCTAATGGCGCGCCTCCAACTCGAGTGGAAATTGCCAACCATTTTGGGTTTCGCTCACCAAACGCAGCTGAAGATCACTTAAAAGCGCTGGATAAAAAGGGGCACATTGAGCTTCGTTCAGGCACATCCAGAGGCATACTCATCACGGAAAAAGCCAGGGCCGGTTTACACCAAGAACCGGATATACCAGGTTTGATTCAGATAAGCGCCAACAGTGCCAATATAACCGATGTGGCGGTCATTGGTGATGTGGCCGCCGGTGCGCCGATGTTTGCGCAAGAACACGTGCAGCAATACATCAGTGTCGATCAAAGCTTGTTTATGGACAAAGCGGACTTTTTGCTCAAAGTCAGAGGCGACAGCATGATCAATATAGGGATTTTTGAGCGAGACCTTTTAGCCATTAAAAAAGCCAACAAAGCCAATGAAAACGAAATTGTGGTCGCTAGAATTGAAGACGATGTTACGGTTAAGCGATACCAACGAAATGGGGCCACAGTCTCATTAATCGCTGAAAACGATGACTACGAACCGATTGAAGTTGATCTACAAACTCAAGCCTTTGCTATAGAAGGCATTGTCGTGGGTTTGATTAGACAAGGCTTCTAGTCTTTTTCAAACGCGCTCTCACGGCATCAAAAGTGCATTAGCAAAAGCCATGTCAGCACTCGATGACGTTTACTGCTAGGCCTCCCAACGAGGTTTCTTTGTATTTAGTTTGCATGTCAGCCCCAGTATCTCGCATGGTTTGAATCACTTTATCTAAAGAGACAAAGTGTGAGCCATCACCCCGGCCAGCCAAACGAGCCGAATTGATTGCTTTTACAGCGGCCATGGCATTACGTTCAATACACGGCACTTGCACTAACCCACCAACTGGGTCACAGGTCAAACCCAAATTATGCTCCATGGCGATCTCTGCAGCATTTTCTACTTGATTAGGTGAACTGCCTAACACCTCAGCAAGCCCGCTGGCGGCCATAGAACAAGCCGAACCTACTTCACCTTGACAACCCACTTCAGCACCGGATATAGAAGCATTTTTCTTAAATAAGCTACCAATAGCCGCGGCGGTCAACAAAAACCGAATGATCCCATCTTCGTTCGCACCGGGAACAAAACGGACGTAATAATGAAGTACCGCTGGCACAATGCCCGCCGCGCCATTGGTCGGAGCGGTAACCACTTTACCGCCAGCGGCGTTTTCTTCATTCACGGCAAGGGCGTATAAATTTACCCAGTCCATCACTGTTAATGGGTCTTTTAAACTGGCCTCAGGGTTGTTACAGAGACTCTGATAAAGCTGTGGGGCACGACGCTTTACGCCCAGCCCCCCCGGTAAAATGCCAGTTTTTTGACAACCTCGATTTACGCAGTCACGCATCGCTTGCCAAATCTCAAGTAAACCTTGCTTAATTTCAGCCTCACTACGCCAAGCTTTCTCATTCTCTAACATCAAGTCACTGATGCTAAGTTTGTGTTTTGTACAAAGAGCAACCAACTCTTCAGCCGAATCAAATGCGTAAGGCAATGTCGTTGCGTCGACTTCAGGCTGAGGGTTTTCTATTTCTTCCAAAGTCAATACAAAACCACCCCCCACCGAGAAGTAGGTCTGTTCAAGTAATGGCTTGCCGTCTTCTGAGATCGCACAAAAAACCACACCATTACTGTGCTGTGGTAACGCGTCATACCGATGCAAAATCAGATCATTCGATTCATCAAAGACAATAGTACGGCCCAACACTTGCAATTGTTTGTTACAGCGAATGTTAGCAACCATACTGTCGACCTGATCCACGTCGACCTGCTCAGCAATTTCACCTTGCAGGCCCAATAATACCGCGACATCCGTTCCATGGCCTCGACCAGTCGCGCCCAGTGACCCATATAGATCAATTTTGAGCCGAGATAACTTAGCACTAATGCCCGTGCTTTCTATCCGCTTTAAAAACGCGTTCGCGGCACGCATTGGCCCAATCGTGTGAGAACTGGATGGGCCAATGCCAATAGTAAAAAGGTCAAATACGCTGATATTCATTGATCTTTCTAACGAGTCAGTTGAGTTAAGTGCTACGGTAACGCAAAGCACGATTGTAACGCTGAACAAAGACACATCAACGTATAACAAGGGAGTGAAACCGTCGTGTTAAATAAAACCGCTTGAAACCAAATATACACCGCTGTGAATGTAAGTACCTACACTATCACATGTTAGCAAAGCAGGCCCCTGATCCCCGCTGAGGTTTTCATGTTCGGCCACTCAATTCATCTTTTAAACCGACATAAGTTAGCCTCTAAACTATGTTTAGAACTTGCCTACCAACGTTAATTTACTCTTGCGAAACAAAACCACAAACTGCTGCAATTTCTGAAACACCGATGGTTACAATCGAATAAAGGTGACAGACTTTGCTCACACTCACACTACATCACTCAAAAAGAAATTTATAGAACAGCAAAAATTTAACGCCTTAAAGCCACGATCAATGGGTTAGTGCAACAAAAACCAGAGCTATAACCGTAAAATGTACAAAAAAGCCTATTGTCTGCGGCAAATTAACCGGATTAATCGCTTATTTTTGAGACATGAATTAGCGGTTTGTTTTAAAATTGCACACCTTTTCTGGAAACTTACAAAACTTGGAGCCCAAAGTGCGCCTTAATTACTTTAATACGTTGCCACTTCGTGTGCAGTTAGAAGAACTCGGTAAATGCCGATTCATGAATAGCGATGAATTCGTTAGCGGTGTTGATTACATTAAAGACAAGAAAATCGTCATTATTGGCTGTGGCGCTCAAGGTCTAAACCAAGGCTTATGTTTGAAAGATTCTGGTCTGGATGTTAGCTATGCATTACGTGCTGAGGCCATTGAACAAAAACGCCAATCATACGTAAACGCCACCGAAAACGGTTTTGTTGTCGGCACCTACGAAGAGTTAATACCTACCGCTGATATCGTCATGAATTTGACACCCGATAAACAACATACGGCCGTAGTATCAGCGGTAATGCCGCTAATGAAATCCGGAGCGTGCTTAGACTACGCACACGGCTTCAACCTAGTTGAAGAAGGCATGCAAATCAATAAGGACATCACGGTCGTAATGATGTGCCCTAAATGCCCTGGCTCTGAAGTACGAAATGAATTTGTACGCGGATTTGGTGTGCCAACATTGATTGCCGTGCATCGAGAAAATGACCCTAATGGGGACGGCCTTGATATTGCTAAAGCACTGGCGGCAGGCACTGGCGGCCATAGAGCTGGCGTGTTGCAATCATCACCCATTGCTGAAGTAAAATCAGACCTGATGGGAGAACAAACCATTCTTTGCGGCATGTTACAAACGGGGGCCATATTAGGCTTCGATAAAATGGTCGAAGAGGGTATTGAACCCGGTTATGCGGCCAAGTTAATTCAATACGGTTGGGAAACGGTCACCGAAGCGCTTAAGCATGGTGGCGTTACCAATATGATGGACCGCCTTAGCAACCCAGCTAAGATTCGTGCTTACGAGTTATCCGAAGAATTAAAAGACGTATTGCGCCCATTATTTCAAAAGCATCAAGACGACATCATGTCTGGCGAATTCTCCAGCACGATGATGGCTGACTGGGATAATGATGACGCTAACTTACTGGCGTGGCGTGCTGAAACCCTTGAAACCAACTTCGAAAAGCAAGCGCTAACCGATCAAGAAATCCCAGAACAAGAGTATTTCGATAACGGAATATTCCTAGTCGCCATGATTCGAGCAGGGGTTGAGCTGGCATTTGAGACCATGGTTGAAGCAGGCATTATCGAAGAATCGGCCTACTACGAATCACTGCATGAAACACCGCTTATTGCCAACACCATTGCGCGCAAGAAGTTGTATGAGATGAACGTGGTGATATCAGATACGGCCGAGTATGGTTGCTATTTATTCGATCAAGCGGCACGACCCTTATTAGCCGAAAAGATCATGCCAAACATTACCGCATCTGATATCGGCAAGGGCTTGAATCTTGACAACACCAGCGTCGATAACGCTCTGTTGGTTAACGTTAATCATGAAATACGCAGCCACCTTGTTGAACAGATCGGCGAAGAGTTGAGAAGCCACATGCACGGCATGAAAGCCATTGTTTAGAGCGGCTCTCACATTCTAAATTAAAGCCAGCTTGCGTTATGCAGCTGGCTTTTTTTATGCCTTCTTAATTTAAGCAATGGTTATCAAAAATGCAAAATTGGCCGTTTGTGTTGCACTCAGAGCAAGCGTTTTTCAGTTCAACGTGCCTCGCCTGTTTTGACTGTTCAATTTACCTGACACACCGATAAAGTAACTAGAATAGTAATTTCCAATGGCAATGGCTTAGAATATCAACAAGTATCAACCCTAATTCAGACACCGCAGCAGAAAAATACCCTCATGAGTCAAGTAAACTTAAAGTCCGAGATGGTGCTGGAAGCAATCAAAACCAACCTCAACCACCGGTTTTTCGTGGAGCCCCGTGACCACGCAAAAGCACTGTTTAACGAATTAAGCGATGGCAAGCGCATGCCATTAATGAAGTTCGAGATGGGAAAAGCCGGTGAAGTGTTTTGCGAATTAGAATTAGACGGCTCTGAGCATGTGGGGAAGCTTAATTTCGGTAAGTTCAGAAAAGGCTTGGCAATGATGCTATTGGGAATACATCAACGTTTGACAGAACATGAAAGCATTAACACCATGAGCAGTTCCACCGGCGAACTCATGTTTAACATCCCAGGAATATTGAAATCACAAGACAGCGTCAACATTATGGTATGCAGCTTTCGCCAACTGGCTCCGGGGCTGTCCTCTGTCAAACTGATGTATTTAGACCCCATAGCCTATGCACAAGCATCGGGGGTGAAGCTGGATGAAATCAAGCAAAATGACCAAGATCCAGCACTGGAACAACACGGTTAGAATAGGCCGTAAAGGTCATGGTAACTTCGGCGTTTTATTCGCCAACAGCCCTTTAGAAACCCAAGCCAGTGACATAAATGGCCAATACGAACACCGTGCTTGGGCTGAACCGTTTGACACACACCACCTGAAGTGCCGTTTGATGGCTATAAGCAGTGGGGCTTGGCCGTGAAAATAGCTTACAAGCGATCGAACATGACACGCAAATGAAAACCATCTGCGCAAACCTAAGCAACCGAACCAAGCTTATAAAGGACTGAGAGAAAACGCTTCATACCAGCGCAAGGCCCACACTGACCGAAATAAGAGTGTAAAAGACGCACCCAAATGGGCGTTAGCTGTAAAAATCCAGACTTGAACTGACATATTGCCGAGGCTGTAACAGTTTGACAATTCCAGAAGCCCCACAGTCTGCCAAGCACCGCACTACAGAGGAGACTATGAGACAAGTAAATAGTTTAAGCCACACTCGTTGGGAGTGTAAGTACCACATTGTTTTTATCCTGAAGTTCAGACGTAAAATGCTGTTCGGTCACATTCGTAAAGAGTTAGGTGAGGTATTCCACCGGTTAGCTAAACAAAAAGAAAGTTTGATTGAAGAGGGGCACTTAATGCCGGATTATGTCCACATGATGATTTAGATACCGCCGAAGTATTCATAGACCAACCAAACGTATTTTAAAAGCGACGCGGCCCAAAATAAAAGCCACAAATCACATCAAACAAATACCGATTAACGTAAGGAACCATTGTGCATATTAACACCAGCACTAGATACGATATTATTGATATATTGAGAGGGGTAGCTATTCTGCTTGTTGTCATTAGGCATACCCAAATCAGAATTCCGTTTGAAAAAGCGGATTTTCTGATGAATATTCCGACCCCACTTATTAATGCTGTATTTATAAGCGGAAACGAAGGAGTGAGAATCTTTTTCGTTATCTCTGGCTTTATAATCACAATGATGTCTTTGAACAGATACTCAGAACTACAAAATATAAATGCTAAGCAGTTTTATGTGTTCAGGTTCGCAAGAATAGCGCCCTGCTTGATTGGCCTGTTGACGATACTAACAGCCCTGCATTTTTTTGGCGTTAAGGGTTATGTGATTAATGCTAAATTCAGCTACTCTGAAGCTTTGTTTTCAGCATTAGCTTTTCACTTAAATTGGCTCGAAGGAATGAAAGGGTATCTACCCCCTTCTTGGGATGTTCTTTGGTCTTTGAGCGTAGAAGAAGTGTTCTATATTGCGTTTCCCCTCCTTTGTATAATCTCGAAGAGGAAGGAAGTTCTGTATTTAGCGTTGATAGCCCTAATCTTGGTTGGACCACTCAATAGAATTTTCTTAGAAGGAAACAAGGTATGGCAAACCAAGGCTTATCTTTCGTGTATGGATTCAATCGCTATAGGTTGCTTATTTGCTTTAGTCAGTCATAAAAAAGCAATATCAAAGACAGTTACCCAAATTCTTTCAGTTATTGGCTTCGTTGTAGTTGTATTTGTTCTCATGGAGAAAAGAGGTTCATCGTTTAGTATTTTGAGTGAATACTACCTATATAAAACCTTGCTTTCAGTCGGTGTCGGATTGATGTTGGTTGCTTCAGTGAGACAACAACTACAGCCTCTAATTCGGAGGCTTCTATTCCCTATAATTATGTATGGTCGACTGAGCTATGAGATTTATTTAACTCATGTTTTTGTTGTGTTTACGGGTATCAGTCTATTTAGGAAATACGAGATAAGCCTTAGCGACTCTTGGGTGTGGTTAATTGGTATCGTGTTTATATCAGGCCTTTTAGGCTATTTAGTCGAGCGCTGCTTTTCGACACCAATGAATTCGTGGGTTAGAAACACGTTTAGTAAATCTAATTCTAGGCAAGTAGTTTGAATGAAAGAGGATCGTGCATTGTCAAGTTTTGTTAAAAATGTTAGGTTAGTTAGAAGAACGCTTAAAAAAAATAATAATAACGATGCGTTTAGGCAATGGGTTGTCACTTAAGTAGTATGGTGTAGTGTAGGTGAATAACGCTAAAGTAACGCCAAGGATTTTCCTTGTTTTAGTTTTAATTTCTTTTTCAAATTTGGCATTCGCTCAGGCCGATATAAAACTTGGAGTTTGGGAAGTAGACAATGGTTTGAAGTGTTCGGAAACCTTTACGTTTTTAAGCGACAAACAACTGCTGCTTGAAAGCGGGGAGCAGATCGCGGGCAAAGCTTACAAGCTGAAAAAATACCGAAACGATGGTTTTTATGTGTTTAGTCAACGAACCATTTCTCATAATAACCAGCCAAATTGCGCAGGTTCAATGGGTTTAAAAATAGACAGCCGCTTCAAAGTGTATATTCGTCTGAATGGGTCCGGTGACGAGATGACCTTTTATGCTTCTCCCAATCTGAAAGATAAAATCGACATTATGGCCAAAAGACGACAAGTTGAGCCTGGTCATGATGAGGAGCAAGAACTAATCGCTGACACTCCTATGGAGTTTTAATATCAGGCATGCTGCGTAAAGACACCTTTAAACTGAGGCGTCAGTTTTTATGCTTCGCTACGCGAAGTAAGGTTAAGATGTAGAAGTTAATACGTTAAAGCACACTCAAGGTAATGTTCCACCTCAGGAAACGGTTCATAAAAGTGATGCAACAGCGCTTTCCATTCGTTGTATTGTGCAGACCGACGAAAACCTTGCTCATGGTCCTCAATCGTTTGCCAATTGATCAATAATAAATATTGATCAATTCGTTCTAAGCATTTGCTCAAACTATGTGAAATGTACCCAGGCATACCACTGACAATCGTCTGAGCTTGCCTAAAGGCCAATTCAAAGGCTTCTTGCTCGCCTGCTTTAATGTTCAAAATGGCCACTTCAAAGACCTCTGTTTGCGGCTCTATGCGTGTAAAGCGTGGCATTAACTGTGCTTTAGCGTTGGGGGCTGAAACAAGCTCGACAAACATCGAAAGAGGCCTCACCCACGTCCCTTTATCACCGTATAACGCTTGGTAGACCACCATCAACTCTTCCGTCTCAGAGTGCATTGCCACATCCAAAACTTTATAAATTGGGCCTTTATAATGCTTATACAAGCCCTTTTTCAAGTTGGCCATTATCCCAACTCAGCCTGATCGCCTTTGCTACTTAACCATGTTTTCCGCGCAGGCACCTGTTTCTTTGCTAGTAACATATCCATGGTCTTAGCCGTGCCATCACCCATGCCAATGGTCATTTGCACCAAACGGCGACTCCCTTCTTGCATGGTCGTCTCACGCAACTGACCTGGGTTCATTTCACCCAAACCTTTGAAACGCTGAACGTCAATTTTAGCACGCGGTTTTTCCGCTTTGATTTGCTTAATAATTTGATCATGTTCGTCATCATCCAACGCATAATAAACCTGCTTCGCCACGTCAATTCGGTACAACGGCGGCATGGCAACGTATAAATGCCCTTCCTCTACCAATGTCCTAAAATGCTTTACAAATAAGGCGCAAAGCAGCGTAGCGATATGCAAACCATCTGAGTCAGCATCGGCCAAAATACAAATTTTCCCATAGCGCAAGCCGTCTAAATTATCGGAACCTGGGTCAACGCCAAGAGCAACAGAAATATCATGCACCTCCTGCGAGGCAAGCACTTGACCGGACTCAACCTCCCAAGTATTCAAAATTTTACCCCTCAGCGGCATGATCGCCTGCGTCTCACGATTACGCGCTTGCTTAGCCGACCCTCCGGCCGAATCACCTTCAACCAAGAATAGTTCGGTCACATCAATGTCTTCGCTGGAACAATCAGCCAGTTTGCCAGGCAATGCTGGGCCTGATGTTATCTTTTTACGCGTGATTTTTTTCGCTGACTTCAAACGGCTTTGCGCATTTTCAATGGCAACCATGGCAATGCGTTCGCCTACTTCAAGATTGGCATTGAGCCATAAAGCAAACGCGTCTTTTACCTTGGTCGAAATAAATAATGAAATTTCACGCGATGACAGTCGCTCCTTAGTTTGCCCAGAAAATTGAGGGTCTTTCATCCGCACCGACAACACATACTGGCATTGCGCCCAAACATCATCGGGCGACAGCTTTACACCCTTGGGCAGTAGGTTACGAAAATCGCAAAACTCTCTGATGGCTTCAGTTAAGCCCAAACGCAGTCCGTTAACGTGTGTGCCGCCCTGCGAAGTCGGGATCAAATTAACGTAGCTTTCAGTAATAAGTTCAGTGGTTTCTGCCGACCAAGCCACAATCCATTCAACTTCTTCGTCGGCATCGCCTTCTTTACCTTGAAACCCTTCATCAGGAATTCGCTCATTGTCTCCCAACGCACCTAACAGGTAGGCTTTGAGTCCGTCTTCGTAATACCAAGACTGATTGTTGTCAGGCTTTGCTTCGTCTTCAAAATTAATCGTTAACCCTGGGCATAAAACCGCTTTGGCACGCAGTAAACGACATAAGTGCCCTGCATGCACCTTGGGCGAATCAAAAAACGTTTCATCGGGCCAAAAACGAATGGTGGTGCCCGTATTACGCTGCCCTACGGAGCCAATATTCTCAAGATTATTGGTTTTAACACCATTGGCAAAAGACATGTTGTATTCCACCCCGCCACGTTTTACCCAAACCTCGACATTCTTACTCAATGCATTAACCACAGAGATGCCCACCCCATGCAGCCCTCCTGAGAAACGGTAATTTTTGTTAGAAAATTTACCGCCCGCATGTAATCGGGTCATGATCACTTCGACACCCGGCACCCCTTCTTCAGGGTGTATATCAATCGGCATGCCGCGCCCATTATCCACCACCTCAACAGAACCATCCTGATATAAGGTGACGTCTATCTTTTTACAGTGGCCGGCAATAGCTTCGTCCACACTGTTGTCGACCACCTCTTGAACTAAATGATTGGGGCGGTCGGTGTTGGTATACATACCGGGGCGCTTACGCACAGGCTCAAGCCCAGTCAGCACCTCAATAGCGGAAGAATCGTAATCAGTAGACATAAATCGTTGGGTTTGTCAGTCGTCTGAGTTTCAGTTATCAATTAGGCTGAGTGTAACGCGAAACTTACTCACTAAAAACCCATAAAACAACACACAGGCGTTTCATTTTATTTTACGAAATACCGACAAGAAATACCGCAAATATCCGCTTAACCACAGAACGATGATAGAATATCAATATATATTATTACGCCTTTAAAACTTCACTACTTAAAAACGACACTCATGACGACAGACGACAAAAAAGCCAGTAGCACGCAGAGTATCGACGACATCAATTTTGAACAAGCCTACAGCGAACTGGAAGGCATAGTCGAACGCATGGAACGAGGAGATCAAAGCTTGGAAAACTCTCTTGCTGATTTCGAACGCGGTGTCGCCTTAATGAAACGCTGTCATGGTGTTTTAAAAGACGCTGAGCAAAAAGTGGGTATCTTAGTCAAAGACAACGAAGGGCTCTTTAGCACCGAACCGTTTGAAGACAAAAGTTTGTGATTTAACGTGACGCACCCAGCACCAACCTCTCTCTACTTGCTCAATGGCTAACGGCTTGTGTCTAATATAATCAAACAGTATCAAGCTCGCGTTCAAAAGGCGTTGGGCCACGCCCTCTCAGACACGCACGTTCCGAAGAGGCTTAATGACTCTATGCGATATTCAACGTTGGCGGGTGGAAAACGGTTTCGAGCCTTACTAGTTTACGCGGCTGGCACGGCGCTTGATGCTCCGCTTGATCGCCTAGATAAGGTCGCGGCAGCCTTAGAGTGTCTGCACGCTTACTCGCTCATTCATGATGATTTACCCGCCATGGACGATGACGACTTACGCAGAGGCCAAGCAACCAACCATATTAAATACGACGACGCCACGGCCATACTTGCCGGCGACGCTCTGCAAGCTCTTGCGTTTGAGTTGGTGTCTAACGATGACTCAACACTGACCAACAAACAAAGTCGCACCATTGTTACTTTATTGGCAAAAGCCAGTGGACCCAATGGAATGGTTGGCGGCCAAATGCTAGACATACAGGCCACCGAACAAAAACTCACGCGCGAACAATTAGAAAACGTGCATCGGCGTAAAACAGGGGCTCTAATTAATGCCGCTGTTATGTGTGGCGCGTTTTGCAGTGACTCCGCTACCGATGAGCAACTCCGTTCCTTAAATACATACGCCGACCATTTAGGGTTGGCATTTCAAATCATTGACGACATTTTGGACATTGAATCAAGCACTGAAGAACTGGGCAAACCAAACGGGGCCGATGTGGCATTAGGAAAGTCAACCTACCCATCACTGATTGGTTTACAAGAATCTAAAAAACTGGCAGCAGATCTTTATCATAAGGCCATAGATTGCATCGACACAATCGGTGATAATAACACGCTGTCCGGAGATCAAAAACCAGACAAAGAGACCAATAAATGCGGCTTATTGCACACTCTTGCTGAACTGGTTATTAAACGAACACACTAAGCAGCCATTAAACGGTCATTTCAGCGAACGCCACATGAGTCGCCATCGCGTACTTATATTTGAATTCACAATCATCAACAAAAATTGAACCCAGCAAGTTTAAATTAGACAACCCGTTATCAAAGTGACTAATTCAACAGACCCATATCCCCTGCTAATGACGTTAGATGCCCCGAGCGACTTACGTGAATGCTCGGAAGATCAACTGCAGCAAGTCTGTGATGAAACGCGCGCCTTTTTGATCGACACGGTATCAAAAATTGGCGGTCATTTAGCCGCAGGTCTAGGCACGGTTGAGCTAACCACCGCGCTGCATTACGTATTTAATACGCCTGATGACCGCATTGTTTGGGATATAGGGCATCAAGCCTATCCTCACAAAATTCTGACGGGCCGGCGAGATGAGTTGCACACAATTCGCCAAGCGGGTGGCTTATCCGGTTTTTTAAAACGCAGTGAAAGCGAGTACGACACCTTTGGTGCGGGCCACTCAAGCACATCAATCAGCGCGGCTTTAGGCATGGCCGTAGCGGCAGCTCAGCAAAATTTGGATCGCGATGTGGTGGCCATTATCGGTGATGGTGCGATCACCGCTGGCATGGCCTTTGAAGCGTTGAATAACGCAGGCGATATGGATGCTAACGTGCTGGTGATTCTAAACGACAATGATATGTCGATCTCGCCCAATGTCGGCGCATTCAAAAACTATTTAACTCGTTTGATGACCGGCCCAACCGTTAACTCAGTACGCCAAGGGGCAAAAAAGGCCCTGAATATCGTACCCGAAGTGCGTGACTACGCACGCCGCTGGGAAGAACACGTCAAAGGCATGATATTACCCAGCACCTTCTTTGAGGAAATGGGTTTTTATTACGCTGGCCCAATTGATGGACATGACATTGATACCCTGGTAACCACCCTGAAAAACTTAAAAGAAATCGAAGGACCTCGGTTTTTGCACATAGTAACCAAAAAAGGCAAAGGCTTCGAACCGGCTGAAGATGCCCCCATTAAATATCACGGTGTCTCACCGTTTAACCCCACTACCGGAGAGTTTGGCAAAAAAGTTAAGGTCCGTACCTACACTGATGTCTTTAGTGACTGGCTTTGCGATATGGCAGCGCAAGATGAAAAACTGATCGGCATTACCCCGGCAATGCGCGAAGGGTCAGGGTTGGTTCGTTTTTCTGAAGAATACAGTGAACGTTATTTTGACGTTGCCATCGCCGAGCAACACGCCCTCACCTTCGCCGCGGGCATGGCTTGCGACGGTCAAAAACCCGTTGTCGCGATTTACTCTACATTTTTACAACGCGCCTACGACCAACTCATTCACGATATCAGCGTACAAGACTTAGACGTTATGCTGGCCATCGACCGAGCCGGTTTGGTCGGTGCCGATGGTGCCACTCACGCGGGCATCTTCGATTTAAGTTTCCTGCGTTGCATACCTCATTGTGTGATATACACACCCAGTGATGAAGCCGAATGTCGAGACATGCTTTACTCAGCCTATCAGCACAAAGGGTTAACCGCCGTAAGATACCCTCGAGGAGCTGGCATAGGCGCTATTGAGCGCCAAGAAATGACCAAAATTCCGGTCGGCAAAGCTCAGGTTCTGGCAACCGGTCACACGGTTGCTATTTTGAGTTTCGGGACGTTATTAGCTCCGGCTCGCGAAGCGGCAAAACGTCTGGGAGCCACCATCGTTAATATGCGTTTTGTGAAGCCATTAGACGAACAACTGATCAGCGAGTTAGCTGCTAATCATGACATTTTGGTCACCGTAGAAGAAAATGTCGTTGCCGGCGGCGCAGGTTCAGGCGTCAATGAATACCTAGCCAGCGCCGGATTAAGCACCCCCACCTTGAATTTAGGCCTTCCAGACCAATACTTAGACCATGGCACTCAGACGGACTTATTATCCGAATGCGGTTTGGATGCTAACGGCATTGAAAACGCCATACTTAAGTCCCCGTTCTACAAGCCTGAATTAAGCAAGAGAACCGTCGCTAAATAACATTAGCGCCCTAATATATCGGTGTACTACGCCGAGTAAAAGCATCATGACCCAGTCGTTAAAACAGCCATCAAGCCATTCAACAGCAATGGAAGACGTTCAAGGTAGCTTAGATACCCGTCAGATTCCGATTAACCGAGTGGGCATCAAAGATATACAACACCCCATTACGGTGCTTAATCGAGATGGCGGCAAGTCACCCAGTATCGCAACATTTTCAATGTCAGTCAGTCTTCCGCATGATCAAAAAGGCACTCATATGTCACGCTTTCTGCAAATGCTAAATGAGTCTGAAACCATTATTTCCGCCAAGCATTTTCACAAAATGCTTGGCGCAATGGTGGAGCGCTTAGAGGCCGAATCAGGCTATATCGAGTTGCAATTCACCTATTTCATGGAAAAGACCGCACCGGTATCGGGTGTTAAAAGTTTGATGGATTATCAAATCAATTTGGTTGGTCAGCTTGAACAGGGTCACTTGGCATCCACATTAGAGATCACCGTTCCAGTGAAAAGTTTATGTCCGTGTTCGAAGAAAATTTCCGAGTATGGGGCCCACAATCAACGCTCGCACTTAACCGTAGGCGTTAACTGTTCAAGTAAACTCTGGTTGGATGACATTATTAAATCCGTTGAAGCACAAGCCAGCGCTGAACTGTTTGCGATTCTTAAGCGACCCGATGAGAAGTTCATCACAGAGCAAGCCTATAACAACCCTAAGTTTGTTGAAGATGTGGTACGAGATGTGGCCAATGAGTTTGACAGTAACGACCACATTACTCGTTATTACGTACACGCAGAGAACTTTGAATCAATTCATAACCACTCTGCGTTCGCCGTGATTGAGCATGATAAAACGCTGTAACAACAGCCCTCCAAAAAATCACGATCTTATTCTTTTAAAACGCCCGTATTAAGGTAGTAACATTAAGGGCGTTTTACTTGGAAAGCTTCGCTTCTCCTTGTTAGCGAACATAATTCACTAACATCGTGATCAAAAATCACTTTGAAAAGTTAACCAATTGTTATCCCTAACTTGTTTATCAAAAGAAAATTTAATCTTATCTTTCTTTAGATCTTTTTCAGCCAACCGATCATTCACGTACAGGTGAAGCTGACCGTCACGAATAGCAAACGATTCAGGGTTAGACCGAACCAGCCTATTGCTGCCAACTGAGTGCGCACAATAGCCGCCATACTGCGGAGCAAACTTATCTGGGTTGGCCAGAAATTTATCGCGATTCTCCGCTGACGAAAAATACCACTGTTTCCCCAGGTATTCACAGTTATGCGCTTTCTCACCAGGAACCGCCTTGCCTTGATCAAAGTACGCCACTGGGTCATAGCCATCAATAGCAACGCCTTCCTCATTGGCTTGAATAAGCGCACTGATACCAACAACACTCTTTTCGCCAAGCCTCTGATCAAATTTAGAAACGACTTCGCTGCTTGCATTCTCTGTAAACACAGGCGTATCTTCTTGAGCGTTAATAGAGATATTATGGGACGCAACAACAACGAGCGCCAAAGCAAAACTCAAGGTAGGTAGTTTATTTTTCATTTATTGAACACTCGATTACGTTAAAGAGCCTTTGATTAGCTAACATGTTGTATCTAAAAAGAGAAATTCGATCGATAAAAAGCCATGAGCGATCAATCACTCTACATTCATTGGTCAGCGCACGAAACGTTGTTTACTCCCCTCTCTTACTCAACAACCAAGCTCACGCCAGTCAATTGATGCTACCACAATTACCGTCACTCTTTACATATTTAACCATTCTGAACCTCTCAAATCATTTGGTTTTTCATTAGCGTCAAACCTGTTCAGGAATTATACTTAAATCATGTTTTTCGAAAGCACCAAACTGCATTTTTTCAAGCCACTAACGACTAAATATCGTGAACATATATGCCAGTGCCTATGCTTACTTTACACTCGACAATTTGGGTCAAGCGCAGACTATGGGCATGCACTGCAGCGTGATCAAGTAATCGAAATTTTTGAGGAGGCGTTAATACAGATCGGTGACGTCCCAAGCCTGGATGAGGTTACGCCAGAACTCATAGACTCGAATGCGGAACGTTTTAAAAATCCGCGAGAACACGCAAGCGTAATTTTAAAGCAGCTCATAGAATTCGGTTGGATTGAACGTCAAGTAGATCCCGGTCTACTGCAATCCACTTACCCATTCAGTCGCACAGGTCGAGTGTTTTCTCAAATGCTGCTTGAGTCCGATAGTAAGCAGATTCGCACTCGTCATCGCAACACTCGTAACACACTAAACGCTCTGGAAGCGTTTTCTAATCGCGGTGAGGTGTATGACTTGTTAGACGCGTTTGATTACTCAGAGCGCATCGTTACAGACTTCACCGACGTAGTCTCGGAACTGGAGGAAAAAAAGCGTGCTTTAGTGCAAGAAATGGAATCACAACAACTGGTGCAACGGGCCGCAGATCAGTTCTTTGACTACATGGAAAAACGTTTTCAACCAGACATACAAGTGCGTTTATCGGCAGACTCAGTGGAAAAACACCGTGAAGACATTAATAAGCGCATTAGGTCGATTCGAAGAAAGCCCAAAGAAATTAAAGCCCTTGCTGAGCGTGAATTACGCCGTTTAGCGCCTGAGCTTTGTGAAGAACATCAGTCTTACTTGATGTTTATTCTAGACATGATAGAACGCCGTATGCAACACGCGGCAGACACCATGTTACCCGCCTTGCGCAGCGCCCTTCACGGTTTCACAAAACGAGCCGATATCATCATCAGACAGATGAGCTTTTTAACCACACAGAATGATTCTGATTTAGTGGAAGTGTGCCGCGAACTGGCAGACTTATCAGCGCAAGAGATGAATCAACGTTTTGAACGTGCCGCAGAGACCGTTGCCTCTATAAAGCTACACCTAATCGACCCCAAACAAGTGAAATTGATCGAGCGCAAAGCTCGTAGCGCAGTTGATAACCGCGTAGAAAAAATCAAAGCACCGAATAAAGAAGCTCAGCGTGAGCTGATGGTTCAAGCAATGTTAGATCAAGCCTTTGTACTCAATAATAAAGGCATTCGTGACTACGTAATCGAAACACTCAAAGGCGGTCATAAGCTAAACACGCGCGAATTAGCCATTAAAGACGCACCGACATTAATCGCCGCCGCTCATGCCATTGAGATTGGCGCTGGCAACAATTTAAGCTCAGACTTAAAATTTCGAATCAGGCCGCTAGAGCAAACGGCCAGCAACGAGTATTACCAACAATTCGACGAATACGAAATTGAGCTTATCGACACTCAGGCGATGGCCCGCACCGACCCTGTCTAAATGAATACACGTCCACTTAGCCCAACAACATGACCCCCATTGCCAACGTTATTGATGAGCGCTTAAGCACGCTAACCATTAGCTCTAAAGAGTTCTCTGAATTACTCATTCGTTTGTTAGATTACGGCGTTCTTAATCGCGATGAAAGCCAAATAGAAGCCGCGCTGTACGATCGTTACCTGCAATGCGCCGACTTAGTTGAAGACTACTTAGCCGTCATCCATGTGAAACTGTTGCATGACCGCACATTTCGCTTTGTTCGTGTCTTTCCTCCCAGCGCCGAGGTGCCAGGCTTGGCGGATAACGATCATCAAGACGACGGCCCATTCCAACACGGTTTGCGCAGCAAGCCCAGCCCTCAAGCCATAGCGGTTATTTTAGTGTTAAGAGTCGAGTACGAAAAAGCACTACGCGAAGGAAAAGTCGATGAACAAGGCGGCGTGCTTATTCCACTGGAACAACTGAGTATTGCGATGAACAATCTGCTTAAACAAGGTTTGCCAGCAACTCAGCTGGAACGCAACGCTATCTTTAAACAACTGCGACAATTGCGGTTGATCAAGTTAAACAGCGACACCCCCTTAAACACCAGCGACGACCAAGACAATTGGTTGCGTATTGAACCGAGCATTACATCGTTCGTCACCCAATCCATGCTGGATCAGCTTTACCCGCCAAAAGCCGAAACTATAAGCACGGAAAACGATGGTTTAAGTAACAAACCAGATCACGACGTAACCCCTGAGACGGAGACGGAGACGGCAAACGAAACGAACACCACAGCGACCTCAAGCGAGTAACACCATGTTTTGTAAAAATGTTCTTTTGGTTAACTGGGGTAACATACCGCCGCAGGACATTGCTTTTGGCCCAATCAACCTGTTCTCAGGGGGCAATGGCTCTGGTAAAACCACAGCGGCAGACGCGTTACAAACCCTGATGACAGCCGCGTATGAAAACCTATTTACCTACAACCCTGGGCAAGATGAAACAACCCAGAGAGGCCGTGGCGGTAAGCAGGTGCGCACCTTAGCTTCTTACGTTTTAGGTTGCGATGACGGCAGCTATTCGCGGCCACAGACCACCGACGGATACATAGCAGGCGTATTTCACCCCACCAACGGTGAAGGCGGGCAAGCCTTCACCGCCATGATCGGTGTCAGAGCTGAGATTGAGCGGGTGGGAAAACAACGCCAAGCCAGACAACGTGATCTGCATTTTTTTATTCTGCCAGGCGAAGAAATCACCCTAGACATGCTCTATGCGAACAACATGGTCACCAACTTAGATCACGTTGCTCAAGACTTAAAAAATCAGTTTGGTAAAAACCGGGTCGAAATTTACGACAAAAAAGGCCTCTACCTTAACCGGCTTTACGGCGCTTTACGCGGCCAAAGCGTCTCAGTCTCTAAACGCGAATCACATCATGCGGCCAAAATCTTCTCAAGCTTTATGGCTTACAAGCCCGTGCGCAGCATCAATGACTTTGTTGCACGCGAAATTTTAGAGCCCAAAGACTTAAGCAACGATATAAAGCAAGTCTCAGAGCTTATGAAAACCATCCATGAGATGGAGGCAGAAACACGTCAAATCAAAGGCGTGGTCGACCGATTACACGTCATCAATGATCACGCGCAAACCTATACCCAACATTGGATTGATTGGCGTGTGTGCGAATACAAAGAGAGCGTACGTTTAAGTTGTTTAGCACAACAACACTATTTACTCACCAAACAAAAAGAGAATGAAACAAAACACCTTATTACGGACACAGAACAACACTCAAAACGCCTTAACAATAAAACTCGCGGCTTGCATGAAAAGTTAGTCACCCTGCAAGCTAAACGGCTGGGTATTGACGCGTTAAAAAACAAAGATCAACTTGAAAAACAAATAGAGAACAACCAATCCCGCCTCATTGAAAAGGCTCAGCCACTACTCCTACAAGACCAGCGACTCATCAACAACCACATAGCTACTAAAGAGCTAAAAGACCTAATTAGAAATACAGATCTTGCCTTGGAACTGCCGGAGTTGGAACACCCAGATACACGCCGTTCACTCAACCGCGTAATAGAGGCCGGTGACAGTTCGGGCATTGATATGCAAACCCTGTTTACGCAGGATATGGTCGGCATTGAGAACCTTGAACATAAACTCGATGCCTTACGTGAATTTGAACACGCTCACCAAGGGTTGCACCTAACATTAAATCAACGCAACGACGGTCAACACAACCATCAACGTACGTTGCGCGATAAAGCCTTTGCCATCGCTCAAACACGTTTGGCTGCGCAGACCAAGCTGGCTGAACAAACGAAAGCGAAGCAACGTGAAGTTCAACAGCTGCAAAACCAACGCATCGCCTACCCCCCTTACGTGGAGACGGCCGTTACCGCAATAACGCATCAATGTCCGCAAGCTCGGCCTACCGTCCTGTGTGACTTTATCAATATCACAGACCCGCGCTGGCAGATGGCAATAGAAGGCTACATTGGTGGCAACCGGTTTGCCGTGATTGTAGAGCCTGAGTTCGAAGCTGAAGCGATCAAGATCGTACGCCGCCTTACTGGCAGTGGCCGACGTAATGCGACAAAAATTATCCAAGGCGCCAAAGTGCAAAAAGACGCCGCGCGACTAAACACGTCTAACGGCTCGATCTTAGAAGTGATGAGCTTTGAACACAAAACCGCGGAATATTACATCAAGGGGTCGTATGGCAATGTTCGGCGTGTGGCCGACGAGAATGAACTGCGTAGCACCGCCAGAGGGATTACCGAAAGCGGCTTAGGCTCGGGTGGTTACAGCATGTTTCGTTGCGACATTGAAGAAGCTGAGTTGGTGTTTGGACAAGGTGCCCGAGAGCGAGCGCTAAGAGCAAAAGAAGATCAACTCCAAACCTTACAAACCAAACGCCATAGCGCCGAGCAAGCCGCCCGAAGCGCCAACCGACTGGTCAGCAGCATCGATCAAATTGCCCTCTTACAGATCAACGAAATCGCCACACAAATGTTGTCTTTGTATCGCGAAGTACAACACTTTCAACATCAACTGAACTCTTTAGATTTATCTGATTTTGAAGCGTTGGAAGACGAACTTAGCGAGGTAACAGAGCAATACAACACCTTAAAATCAGAACAAGAAAATGCCCAAAAAACACTGGGAGAACTCAATAGTAAATTGAACAATTACCAAAGTAAGATTCAACAGATTTGCGACCAACAAGAGAGCCTACAAGCTCAAGAAGACTCGGCAGAAACCGTTCTTGAGAGCATTCCAGCCGTCTACCCAGATTTCGATGCACAGGACAGCATCACTCAATCGCAAGCCGCCGCCACCGCGCAGGCAAAAAATGGCGATTCAAACGACAGTTATGTGCCTGAGCAAGAGGCACATCAAAACCAATGCTTGAAGCTAGAGCATGATATCGATACCGCAGTAATAGCCCACAACCAAGTATGCAAACAAAGCGACAGCATTGCTTATTTGCGTGCCACCGGTGAAAGCGTGGCGAATTTGCACAACTTTGAGCGCTTAAAACACATTGTGCTAGTGCTAAAGGAAAGTCGCATAATCAATAACCGACTCAAAAACAACGTTTTGATCGGCAAGCACGAAATGTTGAATGATTTAAAAGAGAGTTTCAACACAGCGTTTGTGTCCAATCTGTGCCACTCAATTTATTCCGCCATTAACGACGGCGAACGAACACTGCAAACTCTCAACCAAGAACTCGAATCACATCAATTTGGTACTGATCGCGAAACGTACAAATTCGACAAAAGCTGGGTGCCTGAATTCAAGGAGTACTATTCATTCTTCAAAGAAGTTATCAATTTACCCAGCTTGGGCGATGGCAGCAGCTTATTCGAAGCGGAACTGAGCAATGATGCGACCAAAGTACGCGACCGTCTACTTGGAATGTTACTGGATAATGACGAACACACATCGCTACGTGAGCTCAAACGGATTAGTGACTACCGAAACTATCGCGATTACGAAATATACAAAACACCGCTGGGTAAAGAAAAGATAGCGTTAAGCCAATACGGCACTGGCTCTGGCGGCCAACTTGAAACACCCGCGTATATTATTCGCAGCGCAGCAATCACATCCGCGTTTAAGTTTAACGAGGGAGACACTCACTGTCGTATGGTTTTGGTGGACGAAGCGTTTTCAAAAATGGACGAAGCCCGCTCACGCGAAGTCATCCATTATTTGACGGAAAAGCTCGGGCTGCAACTCATCTTTATTATGCCAACCAGTAAGTCTGGCCCATTTATGGATTTAATTAGCCATCAAGTTGTGTTTAGTAAATGCCCTATCGATGGCAAAGTTGGCGAATTAAATACTCAAGTCTTGGTTGATCGTCGGGTGTGCAATAAAGAGAAAATTGCCGACCTTTGGCAACAGCACCGCCGTACAATCCGAAATCAGGCCTCGCTTGATTTTATGGAAGACTTTTTTGAAACCGACACCCACGCCTCGTAAGCCTGTGACCTAAATACGTCAATGAACAAGGCATTCTCAGTATCAGATAACGCCCCACATTGGGTCAAAGACAATACGCAAGTACAACGCATTCTGCACAACCTGCTGGATCAAATAGAGCACGGCAACAAACACGCAACGCTATATGTAAAAAACACACTTCGTAAAGGCATACCAGAACTGTTCAATTTTAATAACGACCCTGACGAATTGTGGCTTCTGATTAGCAACAAACTGGCGCGTGAACACAACATCATTACCATCAAACTAAAACCAAAGCGCGCCATACCTTTAGACGCTGAACCTTATTTTGGCGCCACTTTAACGTTAAATCCTAACAGCGAAACTCAATTAAGAGCTTGGTTAAACAGAGCCGTAAACGTGGGTTATTCAACCCAATGGCAACAAGCGCTTGACCATTATGCACCGCACTTTGATGCCATCGCTGCATTCAATGCCCCCATTAAGCATGGCAATTTAACCGCCAAAGAAATCGTTGCAGGTTTTGCTGGCGTGGCAGACTTACTAAAGCAAGCTGAACAATGCTCATTGCAACTCAGCCTTAGAAACGTTTCCGCACGGTGTTTTAGTGGCGATTCTAAATTTCTTGATAAACGCAGGGCATTTTTAGAACACGCACTTCCTAATAGCGCAAAGTTTATCTCGCCACGAGCGATTATGATGTCCGTGAGCATACCCATCACGCTAGAGGCCGCTTTATTTGTTGAAAATTTCGACAGTTTTCGAAGTACCGTTGCAGCCCTCAAACGCAGTAAAGCAACAGGGAAAGTCGCTGTAGTCTACAGCGCTGGTTACCGTGTTTCAGCCAACGTGATCCGTCACACCGGCAACAGTCAATTTGTGACCATCAACCATGCCACTCAAGAGCAATACGAGCAATTTGAACACTGGTGGTTTTCTGGCCGTCAAGATGTTCCGGTGTACTTTTGGGGTGATCTGGATTATGAAGGGATGGGCATATTAAAAGCATTGCGAGGTCGCTTTGTTAACGCGCAATCGTTTATTCCGGCTTACGCCCTATCATTAGAGTATCATTCCAAAGGTGTCTGCCATGCACCCGACCAAACCAACAAATCTCACCAAAACGACCCGCAACTCACCGGCTGTGACTACGCGGACAACGTATTGCTGCCAGCCATGCGCGATTCAACGAAATTTACTGATCAAGAAGTCGTTAACGAAGATGAGCTTGTCGGGGCCATCAATGCCGCTTTTGGCACGCTGAATACAAATACATACTGAACTCACTTATGATACTACACCACTACAATATCTCTCCTTACTCTGAAAAAATACGCTTAATGTTAGGCTACGCAGGAATCGACTGGCAATCATCCATCGTGCCGCCCATGCCACCAAGGCCAACGCTCGACCCTTTTCTGGGCGGGTACAGAAGAATTCCCGTGGCACAAATTGGCGCAGATGTGGTTTGTGACACAAGACTGATCGCCGCCGAGATCGCCACCATCAGTGGTAAACCTGAATTGAGCTTTTACACGGCCTCAAAAGAAATGGTCAATTTTGCCACTAACACCAACGACAACATGTTTATGCCGGTTGTTCAAGGGGCCGTACCAAGCCACGTATTAAGGCGCCTCATAACGCAGTATTGGCCTTGGCAGATTATTAGATTATTAAAAGACCGTGCGCAGGTGGGCAAACATTCAAAGCTACCACGCATGCGAAAAAGCGAGCGTAAAAACACAGCCGATAACTTTAAACAACAATTAGAAAACTTGCTAAGCCAAAATGACTTTCTATTTGGGCACACCCCCAGTATTGCTGATTTTTCGGCCTACCATTTGGTGTGGTTTGCCAAGATTACTCGCCCTAATGAATTTCTAACTGACTTACCTAATACGCAACGCTGGCGACAGCGTATGAGTGCATTGGGGCATGGTAAATCAACGAAGATCAGAAAGAACCAACTATTTAATATCACCAAAGAAGCAGCCCCCAAAGAACTTAGCGCTCAGCAATTAGCCGGTAAAAATGTCGGTAAGTCGGTGTCTATTCGCCCTACCGATTACGCTGAAGACAGCACACTTGGAAAGTTAGTTGGTGCAGATGAAGAGCGTTGGGTCATCGCAAAAGAGAGTAATGAGTTCGGAGTCGTACATGTGCATTTTCCAAAGCACGGATACAAATTAGAACTTATCTGACCTGCCTAAGGCCAATAGCACAACACCCAAAACCACGTAGAGTAAACGATGAATAAATTTTCAATTAACTCAAATTTTGACTCAGGCAGCATCAGTATTGTAGATGCCAGCAACCCAAACGATATTCAATTAAATATTGCTCAAGATAACGCGTCTGAATTTCTACAATGGTTTCACTTTTCCATCAGTGGCGAAATAGGAGAAACCTATCGGTTACGCATACTTAATGCGAGCCAAAGTTCTTACAATAAAGGGTGGAAAGATTATGATGTCTGCACCTCTTACGACCGCCAAGATTGGTTTCGCACTCCTGCAAACTATGAAAACGGAGAACTGAACTTTGAGATAGAGCTAAGTCAAAGTACCGTTTATTTCGCCTACTTTACTCCTTACAGTCATGAACGCCACCTTGACTTACTGGCTTGGGCTCAAAGGGATATACGTTGTTCAGCACATCAATTAGGTTCAACCATAGATGGTCGGACTATGACAATGCTTAAGATAACGAATTCTGAATCTCCTTCACACAAAGTTTGGCTTATCGCACGCCAACACCCCGGAGAAACCATGGCCGAATGGTTTATCGAAGGCTTCTTGCATTCATTATTAGACGAAGACAACCCAATAGCAAAAAAACTGCTGCAAACCGCCGCTATTTATGTGGTGCCTAATATGAACCCAGATGGCGCGGCGCGGGGCAACTTACGCACTAATGCAGCCGGAGCTAATCTAAACCGCGAGTGGAAAAACCCCACCATGAAAATCAGTCCCGAAGTGTATTTAGTACGCCAACGCATGATGTTGGAAGGCGGAGATCTATTTTTGGATATTCACGGGGATGAAGAATTACCCTATAACTTTGTGGCCGGCTGTGAAGGCAATGAAAGTTACGATGATCGGCACGCTAATTTAGAGAAAACCTTTAAAGATGCCTACATAGCCATCTCTCCTGATTTTCAAGACACTTATGGCTACCCAAAAGATAAAAAAGGCGAAGCCGACTTACGCATCGCGGCGAACTGGCTTGGTGACTATTTTAAAACACTGTCGTTCACAATCGAAATGCCGTTCAAAGACAACGCGGATTTACCCAACCCAGTCACCGGTTGGTCGGCCGAGCGCAGTGCCCAATTGGGCAGTGACGCCTTATTCCCCATTCAACAAACTCTGAATATCATCACCAAAGATTAACTACGCCAATATAGTTTTTTTGATTCGGCTGTGCCACTGCATCAGGCAAATTCATATTAAGTTGTTAATGGCTTTCATATTCAGAATATTAGTTCTGATATAGAATCACAATAACCCGAATCCACACACAGGAATTAACATGGCCACCATGCAGCAATTATTTTCAACAGTGTCATCAGATGAGCAGTTAACCTTAGAAATAAAGCAAATGGATGTGCCTACGCCTAAGGCTCATGAAGTGGTGGTTAAGGTTGAAGTAGCGCCAATAAACCCCAGTGATATGTGGCCAATGTTCAGTTTGGCTGATTTGTCTCAAGCCAAGTTAACGCTCAATGGTACTGAGAAAAAACTGACTGCACCGATATTCCCTGGCATGACAAAAGCCGTGCGAACTCGTTTAGACCAAGCTTGTCCGGTTGGTAATGAAGCCGCTGGTACCGTGGTTGCTGCGGGCGACAGTGACGCCGCACAAGCGTTAATGGGCCAGCGCGTGGCCGTGTTGAGTGGCTCAACCTTCGCTGACTACACCTGTGCACCGGTTCATATGTGTTTACCACATGCACAGGCCACCACAGCGCAACAAGCTTGCTCATCATTTGTAAACCCACTGACGGCCCTTTGCATGATTGAAACCATGCGTAAAGAGGGGCACACAGCCTTGGTTCATACGGCTGCCGCGTCTAACTTAGGCCAAATACTTAACCGCATTTGTCTTGCTGATGGTGTCGATTTGGTTAACATTGTGCGCAAGCCAGAACAAGAAGACATTCTGCGTGCATTAGGGGCGAAGTACATCGTGAACTCATCGTCTGAGTCTTACATGAAAGACTTATACATAGCTATTAAAGCCACTGGGGCAACGCTTGCTTTTGACGCCACCGGTGGCGGCCAGCTAGCCAGTGATATCCTGACGGCGATGGAAGCCGTACTGACCGAAGGCGTTACTGGCTTAAATACTTACGGTGCCGCTGAGCACAAACAAGTGTATCTATACGGTGGCTTAGACATATCGCCCACCACGCTAAAACGTGCCTACGGTATGTCTTGGGGTATTGGTGGCTGGCTGCTGATGCGAACTCTGTCAACACTTGAACCTAGTAAAGTGATTGAACTGAATAGACGAGTAGCCACTGAAATTAATACAACCTTTGCGAGTCATTATACGGCTGAGTTGAGCTTTGAACAGGCGTTAACACCGGACATAATTAAAAAATACAATGCTAAAAAAACAGGGGAAAAATACTTGTTAAACCCCACTCTCTAAAAACCTCCACGCTATTAGAATTACTATCAAGCGGTCTTGGGTTGGCGGTAATATCGCCAACCCAACCCGCTATGCACTGCGCAAAGGAAGCGTTTAGAATTCTCACTTCAAACTAAGTAAATCAGTATTTGTTTTAAAATAAGGTCGTGCCAGAATTATGGCTAGTTTCAAGTCCTTAAATATATTCTTGAGGCCTGAGTCACGACAGTCTATAGTTCTGAAATAAGATTATTCTGTGGCTATAGACTTAGATAAAAGCTTTGTTTCAAACACTTAAAAACCGGCTATATTCGACCTTCCCCAGTGTCGCCATCAAATACCACGCGTATCAACGCCTCATTGCCAACCAAAATTCGTACCTGTATCAAACAGGCTGGATTCAAAACTTGTTAACGGGCATTCCTAATAGCATCAACGCCGGCCCTGTGCCTTGGATGAATTACTCGTTCATGTCGTTCTTAGATGAGCGGCTGAACCCCAACTTTAGATTACTCGAGTTTGGGTCTGGGCAATCTACGCTGTATTTTGCAAGCCGAGTATCCGAAGTCGTTTCAATAGAGTATGACGCTTCGTGGCTACAATACATTCAGCAATCCATACCTAGTAACGTGGTGTTAATAGGTCAAGATCAGGATAACGACGGCTTGTATTGCCGTGCCGCCAATGATCAAGGTTTGTTCGAGGTGGTGGTGGTTGATGGGCGAGATCGGGTTAATTGCTGTATGCAGGCGGTTAACAATCTGAATGACAATGGGGTGATCATATTAGACGATTCGCAAAGACCAAAATACCAAAACGCGTTTAGGTATCTAGAAGCGTTGAATTTTAAGCGTTTAACCATACAAGGCTTAAAGCCCACGGGTACCTCCGTCGATCAAACAACCGTTTTCTATCGCTCTAACAACTGTTTAGGCATCTAGAAATGCATCGTATTTATGTGGTTGGCAAAAACCAATCTGATCTCGTCACACCTGACATAAACATCCTAGAACATTTCATTCACGCCAACAAAACCAGAAATGACATCGCGTTCTGTAACACCCCCAACGAAGCCGACATCATTGTGTTGTTTCAGGAGTGGTCTTTTAAGCAGCGTGATTACGTACAAGCCCTATTGGCCGACCCAGTTTTCTCTGGTCATAGCGATAAACTGTACGTTGTAAACTATGACTCGACTGTTGGTGAAGGCTTCCTACCCGGTTGTTACGTCTCACTGCGGGTATCGAGTTCTTATAACCAACATCGTTTTAGAGCCGCCGCCTATCCAAAATGCTATAACCATCTTTTGGAGAACCCAGAACCAGCCGCTTACAATCAACCCGACTTTCTCTATTGGTTTAGAGGAACACTGCACAGCCACCCAGTCAGACAGCATTTTTTTGAACAATTTAAAAACTCTTCCCATGGGTTATTGATCGATGCAACTCAAGAGTTTCACAGCCACACCAAAGATCAGAAGAAAACTTATTTAACCGAGATGGCTAACTCGAAATTTGTTTTGTGCCCCAGAGGCACCTCACCAAACAGCTACCGACTTTACGAAGCGATGAGCATCGGGCGCTGCCCAGTCATCATATCCGATGACTGGGTCGAAACCGGCGGCCCTGAGTGGGCTAATTGCAGTATCCGCATAGCCGAAAAAGACATCAATAAGATTGAATCGATTCTATTAGACCGAGAGCAAGAAGCAAAGATACTTGGCCATAACGCCCGACTAGAGTGGCTGAAGCACTTCGGTAATATTGAAAAAAATCAGGCCTATCTCAACAACATTATTGAACTCCATTGTGCGTCACCAAAAACCGCATTTGCGGTAAAACGCTATACACAACATTGGAAATCACGATCTTTTTTAAAGAACAATGAGTGGGCTTTTGACCAAAGGTTAATGCGTTTATTTCGCCGAATCTTGCGCCTGGCTTAACCTTTATAGGTCACTGCTTTTAAACTATTCTTCAAACTGACAAAAACTATCCTCATGATTCCATTTACCACCATTATCTAGACACTTATCAATCTTAAAATAATCACTTGAGAAAAAGTATTTAATAAAAACTATCAAAATCACAATAGTCAAAGATAGCAATAGATACTTTAGATATTTCATTAGTATTTCGGGTCTAGTCCATTCGGACGAAATGGAGGGAATTAAAGTTGTGGATAAGTCGTATTTATATGAAGGCTACTGGTAAGGCCTGAGTTTACCCGACACTTTTCATAGTAAATAATGTAACTTAACTATGAGAGGTAAACCATGGGTAAAGGAACCCGATACAACGACGAGTTTAAGCAAGAGGCCGTAAATCAGGTTGTGGTTCACGGTTATT
>CALJWL010000059.1 GCA_937974565.1 uncultured Arenicella sp. | reverse complement strand
GCCTAGGCCGCAGTGCGCCTGCAATTTGGTAAAAGTGCCAGATTGCAAGCTAAATCAACAACTTAAGGGGAAATATTGCCAGTGAAAACCGAATAATGAGAAAACGGCTCGGTGAAAACGATTAAATCAGAGGTTCCTTAGGTTTAATCGCAGAACATCAACCTCAAGAGGCTTGCTGCTTTATCGTCTAATTTCACAGGCTGTTGTCTGCACCTATCACTTATCAGGATATTGCGAACTAAATAGCTAATGATTCCGCTTCACGGTTCTAAAAACATAGCCTTTTTTACATACAGTTGTGTTATAGTTAGAAAACCTAAAGTGACCTCCTCTCGGTATGGTACCGAACCACTTGGATAAGGATATTGTTATGTAGACAAACTTCATTAAATAAACGAAGGTAATATTGTCTCTGCCGTAAAAAAAATATGGGCATAACCAAACTATTATCATTTAAGTAATAAGCTGTTTTAGGAATGAATATGTATTTAAATTTAAAGAAACTCTCTTTTTTTATTGTATTACTAACGAGTTTTTTCTTGGGGCAAGTCGCCAGTGCAACCATGATTGAGGAACTCAAAAACAAAACCGGTAACCCGATTGGTGGGGGAAAATATTATGATGAAGAACGAACCAGAGAGTACGTAAGTCTAGTGCCGAGTAGCTCGGTTCGAATAAATTTGCCCATTGAGAATCAGGCCGCATACAAAACCATTGAAGAGCAGTTGATTTATGCTTTAGACATGGCCAGTTATGGTGATACTGTTTTTGTTAGAGGGGATTTAAGTCTTGATTTATCAGGCCGATGGAATATAAAAATTCCTCCCGGGGTTACTCTGGCCTCTGATCGGGGAACATTAGGTTCGCTGGGGGCGTTAATGTTTAGTAAATCTTTTAATCCAGAAACGAATAGTTTTCCGGCTTTATTTAGGATGGAAAAAGGGTCAAGAATAACGGGCCTTAGGATCCAAGGCCCAACACCGCATCGTAATCGTAATGGTTGTACTAGCTATGAAACCGTAGGCATTCATATTGGAAAGCCGAAAGATAGTAATGCCGTTGTCGATAACGATGCTGTTGTTGATAACAACGAAATTTTTAATTGGTCTCATGCTGCGGTAAGCGCTCATGAAACGAACGCAGGTAAGATTATAAACAACCACATACACCATAATCAAAGATCGGAACAAGGAAACACGGACTGCGGTGATAGAAAAAATCATGGGTTGGGTTATGGAGTATTAGTAAATAATGCCTCTGCACTAATAGAAGCGAATTTTTTCAGTCACAATAGGCACGATATTGCGGGCACAGGAAAAAATAACAGTGGTTATCAGGCGCGTTATAATGTATCTGAGCGTGGTCAAACAGAACATAGTTTTGATATGCACGGTTGTCGCGACATCAATGATAGAGAAATTTGCCCTGAAGGTTCCATAAAGGCTGGCAAAGATATTATTATTGAAGAAAACACTTTTTTAAACAGTGCTGAGCCGCGTGCAATTTCGATTCGTGGTAAACCTGAGGGTGTGTTTAAGATCCAAAAAAATAGTTTTGCACAGACCGAAAGGAATGCACATCATTTTGATCATCGTTCCCCCAGCCCCAGTGCCGAAAATTTTATGGGAAATGAATATTCCATAAATTTGTGGCGTGATTATGTGAGCAATGAGACAAATGTATTTGGTGCTGTTTACGCTGACCTTCATGGAGACAATATTCCTGTTAGAGTGAATAGAGGGTTTTGTGGATCGAGAAGTAATAGGTGCTGGAGAGCCCAGCGTTGGTTCTTTAATAAAGAAACCAGAACCACGACAATCAAAGCAGAGAATTGGGGTAATGGTGCCTACTTTTCTAGTGATAGCGCTAAGTATGGCCTTCAGGTCGGGGATTTTAATGACGACGGTCTGGATGATATTGCGTATCGAGGGAGTTGTGGTAGCGCGACTAACCCGTGTTGGAGAGTGCAAATAAACCATAAAGGCAAACTAAATCACTCTAACGAATTGCCTAAAAACTTTGGCAACTCATTTCGCACAAACAGCAGCACGTTAAATATTGGAGTGCATAGTGGGGATTTCAACAAAGATGGTAAATCTGATCTTATCTATTCTGGTACGTGTGACGACAATTCTAGTCGAACCTGTTTGAGGGTTCTAATAACGGGTTCAAAAAATAGCAGTGAGCTTAAATTTACTGATTATACATTTACCCATAGCGCTGCGTATTTTTCCAATGAAACATTCAGTAATGAGATTGGTGTGGGAGATTTTAACAATGACGGATACGCTGATTTTGGTTACTACGGTAAGTGTGGGAGTGGCCAAAAGCTGTGGCGATATCATTTAGGGAGTGCCAGTGTTGGTAACGGGGGAGTGATGTGTTCAAAGGAAAAACTATTTTAAGCTAAATTTAAAGGCCTTACGATCGATATAGGCCAGTTATGTGGCCTATATCGAAAAAGAATAAGTTCGCATTGTTACGTTAAGAGCAATCTGCGATTGATTAATAAATTAATTTATTGGTGCCCAGATAGCTGCTAAAGCGCCTTAACCAGCCCCAAAACTTCATCCACATGGCCTTTGACTTTGACTTTGCGAATTTCGTGTTTTAATACACCTTTAGTATCAAAGACAAACGTGCTGCGTTCGATGCCCATGTACTTTTTTCCATACATGTTTTTTTCTTTAATCACATCCATGGCTTTGCACAATACTTCGTCAGGGTCAGAAATTAAATCGAAGTTGAATTCTTGTTTGTTGATAAAGTTATTATGTGAACGGATGCTTTCACGTGAGCAGCCTAGAATCATTGTATTTCCAGCGTCAAACTCATCTTTGCTGTCGCGAAAGTTCTGGCCTTGAGTGGTGCAGCCAGGGGTACTGTCTTTTGGGTAAAAGTAAAGCACTAGGTTTTTACCTTTTAGGTCAGAGCGAAGAGATAAGGCGTTGTTTTGCGTGGTGGTTACGATTAGATCTGGGATAAGATCGCCGATTTGGATGGTCATGAGCCGTGTTTAAGTGTGTTAGGTTAGTTGATCGTTTGATTATAAAATCAGTCGATGATTGGCCAGTGAAACTGTTCGGCGTGAGCTCGAAGTTTGTCATCGGGTGTGACCGCCACAGGGTTGTCTACAAGTTCAAGTAAGGGTAGATCGTTGATAGAGTCACTGTAAAACGTGCTGTCTTGCAGCGCGTTTTTTTCGTTTAGGCCTTTCGATTTAAGCCATTGTTTTAGGCGGGTGATTTTACCGTGCTGAAAGCATGGGGTGCCTGCAACTTTGCCGGTGTATCGACCATGTTTGAACTCAGCGGTGGTGGCAAGAATCGTGTCGACGCCCAAACGTGTAGCAATGGGGGTGGTGACAAAGTCATTGGTCGCGGTGATGATGAGTACTGTGTCTCCGGCTTGTTGGTGTTTAATCAACAAGTCCGCTTTTCCATTTACTATCATTGGTTCAATCACATCAGACATGAACTGTGTATGCCACGTTTGCAATTGCTCTATGGAAGTCTGGGTCAAGATATCAAATTGATATTCGCAAAATTCGTGAATATCAAGTTTTCCGTCTACGTACTGCTGGTAGAAGTAATCTTGTTTTTCTTTTTGTTGAATCGGGTCTACTGCACCCACAGAAGCCAAAAACATGCCCCAACCGTGATCGCTGTCGCCGTTAAGCAGGGTGTTATCTAGATCAAAGAGTGCAAGTGCCAAGGTAGAAACTCCTATGTGACTTCATTAAGCAAGAGCGAGTTGAAAAATCTTATCATTGATGAGCTGTGTTAGCACTTGTGACCGTGATCTTTTATGCTCGATATGGTTAGCTTACGTTAAACTAATGCAAAATTACTGCGCTTCTGATTATAATGCCAAAAGGTTACAAGATTGAGCACTATCACTCAGCTAAATGATTAATTTCGAACCCATTTTTGCTAATGACGGTTATCGGCCGAACGTTGGCATTATTATTTGCAATCGTGAAGGTCAAGTGTTTTGGGCGCATCGAATTAATAATGACGGTTGGCAGTTTCCTCAAGGTGGTATTAGCCGTAATGAAGGTTTGATTGATGCGATGTATCGCGAGCTTCAAGAAGAAACCGGCTTATTGAGTGGGCAAGTCAAAATAGTCGCACACACTAAGCGCTGGCTACACTATGACTTACCACAAAAACTGTTGCGTAACCAACGGCGTCGTTCACCAATAGGAGGGCGTAAACGAGTGAGTTTTAAGGGGCAAAAACAAGTTTGGTTTTTGGTAGAACTGATTGACGATGATTCAGCCGTTAACTTGCAAGCCGGTTTAGAACAGCCAGAATTTGACGATTGGCGTTGGGTTGATTTAAATCATGCCATTGATAACATTGTCGATTTTAAGCGTAGCGTCTACCAAAAAGCCATTGGTGAACTTGAGCAATTCCTGCCTAATTTTAATTAAATTATGATTTCGTCTAATCTCCTTGCGACCAATTGCAAAACGTTGGCGCTAGGCCCTCTACTGTTTTTAATTATTATGCCGTTGCTGATGGTTTCTGATTTGGCTGCCCAGCACTCCCAAGTAAATAATTCTAAGACAGAAAACTTGGCAACCACAAACAGTTTAAGCAAAGAGCAAGTGTCAGAAGCGTTAACGGCACACGCGATCAAAAATCGCTTCCCTAATAAAATGATTTTTTCAGGCAGCGATGGAGAGCCAGTTAAAGGTTATGTTGACTACACATTTGATCAAGCGGTACATGATAATTTGGCGGACGTGTATCTTCGTTACCAGCCGGATTATGCTTGTTTTGTTGCCATTGACGTTGAAACGGGTGCGATACTGAATCTCAGTAGCTTTGTGAAAGCCGATGAACAGTGGGACAACTTGGTCATGCGCGCTGATTACCCTGCGGCTTCGGTATTTAAGATGATCACCGCGGCGGCTGGCTTGGATACAGGCAAACTTAAAACTGACACAGTGATCCCATTTAACGGTAAATCAACCTCACTGTATAAAAGTCAGGTGTTGCGCCACAAAACTAATAAATGGACTCGAAACCCAACGCTTAAAGAATCTTTTGCTAAGTCTATTAACCCTGTTTTTGCGCGTATAGGTATGTTTGATCTTGGTAAAGAAAAGTTGCTGGATTACGCAGATCGCTTTGGTTTTGATAAACCCATGTTGACGGACTTTCATATTCCCGAAAGTCGCGTAAGGTTGGCATTTGACGACAAATGGGAGATTGCTGAGGCTGCTTCAGGTTATACCAAAGACATTACTCTCAGCCCAATACACGCCGCTCAGTTGGCGGCGATTGTTGCTAACGACGGAAAGATGGTCACACCTTATATGGTTAAATCTGTTGTTGATTCGAAAGGACAAAGCTTGTACACAAAAAACACTGAGATAAGTAATCACCCTGTTATTAAACCAGAGTCTGCTAAGGCCATGCGTGATTTAATGCGTGAGACGGCTCGCATTGGGTCCGCACGAAAATCATTCTCAGATTTGAGTCGTTATAAAGTCTATAAAAACATGGAGATCGGTGGAAAAACAGGGTCTTTGACGGGCTACTCTCCTAAAGGAAGGCACGATTGGTTTGTTGGCTATGCACAAAAAAATGGCCGTAAGGTAGCTTACGCATCGTTGATCATTAACAAAGAAAAGTGGTATGTACGAAGTGCCTACGTTGCACGGCAATTTATCTATCACTATTTTACAGAACAAGCAAACAGAGTGGCCTTACGCGAGTCGGCGGTGACCGAATAATTATCTAAGACGTTGTTTTAGGTTTAAGTGGTGACCAAAGCTTAGCTCCGAATTTTATTGATCAGTTGAGTTGTTGAGCGCTCGTGCTTAAACTTAATTGAGTGAACTTGCCCACCATTCCCGACCACCACGTCTGCGCCAACAATGTCCTCAATACTCCAGTCACCGCCTTTTACTAAGTGGTCAGGCATGATGTCATTAATTACATTAAGCGGCGTGTCTTCATCAAACCCAATGACCGCATCAACGCAATGCAAACTGGCAAGCACGGCCATGCGATCTTCTAAACTATTGACGGGGCGATCATCGCCTTTGCCTTGACGTTTCACCGAGGCGTCGGTATTCACGGCTACGATCAACGATGCACCAAGGTTTCGGGCTTGTTCTAGGTAAGTTGCGTGACCTCGGTGAAGGATATCAAAGCAGCCATTTGTGAACACTAATGGCCTGGGTAACGTTGTAATGAACTCAGCGATATCTTGCCTATTAGTCGCTGAGGCGATAATTTTTTCTTGATGATTTAGCATGTTTGCTATTTTCGCTGATCCTTATACTCAAATACGCGCACCACGCGCTTAACACCACGAACGCGGCTAGCAACATCGGTGGCTTTATCGGCTTCTTCACGGGTCACAATCCCCATCAAATAAACACTAGCGCGAGTGGTGACCACCTTTACACGGTTTGCGTTTAGGCCAGTTTTCAGGATTAACCGGCTTTTAACTTTACTGCTTATCCAAGCGTCGTTTGCACGTGTGCCTAAGCGTGTTTTGTCAATGATGGTGGTTTCGTCTACCACTTGTCGCACACCTTGAATGTTGCGGAATTTTTCCAGCAACTCTTGTTTAACTTCAGGAGAGTCAATTTCACCTGTAATGAGCAGAATACCATTCCAAGATTGAGGCTTTACATGCGCTACTTTTCGATACTCTGGTTTGGAAAGTACGACGTTGCGTGCGGTAACTTCAATTGCGCCATCGTCGATGTATTCGCCAACGGTTCTGCGATCATGAATGATGTCTACCGTGGTGATAGCCACGCCTGCAACTAGGGCCGCCACACATCCACTTAAGCCTGTTATTAAGGCGGCGGCCATGATAAGCGCTTTTAAAGTTTTAGGCACTGTTTGACGTATCTTAGTAGGTGACGTGAGTTGAAGTAATACTTGGGGGTGGATTAAATTCATGTCGTCTTTCTCTGAGTGAATTTTGATTAGGGCGGTTAGGCAGCGGTTTATTGGTTTTTGTTAGTTTAACAATTGTTCTCATGTAATGAGAATGGTTGCTTACTATTACGCAGAGGTGATGGAGGTGATAACTGCGTCACGGTGAAACAAGTTTGGATGATCTGTTATATAACGTATCTCATAATTAGGGCTCATGGTGCTGTGAGAGTTTCGGACTTTTTGAAAGACCGCAGAAAAAGCTCATGCCTGACATCAAAAAGCATTTTTCACCCAATGATACTCTGGGTTATTTAAATTGCCGTTAACGCAAAGAATATCAAAGCGAGCAGCACAATCGTTAAGTTTGTGATGTACAAGATAGTGTTCGGCCGCACGCCGCAGTTTAACTTGTTTTTGATGGCCCACGCTTTCTAATGCACCGCCGAACTTCTGTGACTTTCGGTGCCTAACTTCGACAAACACTAGGCTGTCTGCGTGTTGCATCACCAAGTCTATTTCGCCCAATTTACATCGATAATTTTTTTCCAACAGCGTTAGGCGATTATTGATTAAGTACTTAGCCGCCAACTTTTCGGCGCGACTCCCGAGTATTCCAGTTTTGATCATTGTAACTTCCTTTGCGGCTTTGAGGAGAGCTTCCATTGTCGTTCTCTGTATTGCCTTGGGGGTAGTTTAAAATACCCTCCTCTGAAAGTTCAAGTTCTAAGGGAGTGGTATCAAGTCCACGACGGTCAATTACATGTAATGCCCCTTCCTTAAATTCAGCCCACATCGGTTGGTAAACCAGTTCGCCATTTGTTTGCAATTGCAACTGCCCCATGTTGCCATTAATGACAACATTACGTTGAGAGCGTAGCTTGCTAATATTGCCGGCTAACCTATAAGCATCCATGCCCATGGCGTGAAGCATGTTGAGTTGACCAGCGTACTGTGCAACGTTTCCTGAGCGTACTACCCAAGGCATAACTGGGAAGTATGTTTTATCTAAATCAATGTTGTTTATGGTGTCTTCAATTCCGTTATAAATGGATGAGGTTGCGTACACCGGCATTTGTGAATTAGTAAAAAAGTTGATTTGTGGGCGCACAATCCGGCCAGTCTGGTTCTTTGCCACCATAAAAACAAAGTCGATATCGCCGCGTTGGTAAGGTGAAAACTTAGGCTTAAATCCCAGCGTTTGACTGAGCTGGCGGTGTCGAAACTCGCTGCGGCTGATATCAAAGAGTTGTTTCAATTCCACACTGTGATCAAATTGTTGTGGTGAATACTCTATGGTCTTACTCAACTTGCCACCCAGCGATAACCAGCGTTCATTAAACCCGTTTAATACTCGTTTACTGGTGAGGTCGTTAGCCAGCAATACTCCTGCACTTAAGTGGCCATCTTGCCAAGCTCGCTCTGCAACTCGGCGGCCCTCCATCTCCGGGCTCATGCTCAGGCGGTAATTGCCAGCGGCAAGAGCCTGATCACCCCCTAACAACAACAGAGGTGGGCGCGGTCTATGGCCTGAATATTGAGTGTAATTATGTGTGTTGTTGGTTTCGTTACTAAAGCTTTTGCCGATAGGGCCAATAATAAAATCAGCCCCTGCACGCACTGCTGCGGCATAGTACTGCCCAGCTTGCAGTGGGTTATCGCCAATATCGTAATAACGCAAATCTGGTTTGTAGGAAGATTGATTTAGTTGGTGTTCACGCTCAATACCGGCTTTTAGTGCTTCTGCGGCTTTGTTAAAACGCGAACTTAATGGCAGTAATACGAATATTGAACGAGGTGAGTCAATGTTCCATGTATTATCAACCACCGTGCTGGTTGTCAATGGAGTGAGTTCTTCGCGCCACTGAGTGAATTGTTGAGGTGCTGCTACGGTGTCGCCAATTTCTCCTCTTAAACTTTGCTGTACGCGGTTACGCACTTTGGTGTTTTGGCTTTCTTGTACTATGAGTTGGCGATCTTCAATCGAGATGGTGTTAATTACTTGCCATAGGTAACGCGTGGTTTCGGCTCGTGAAGCACCATAAAGAGCCGATTCGCGTCGTATTAAAGCCCAGACGGCGTTTTCAGAATCGTTTAAACGTTGATAGCAAAAAGAACTAAGGAGCAGGGCGTCCACTTGTTGAGTGGTTAGCGCTTCTTCAGTTGCCAATGTTTTATCGGCGTCAATGTATTCACGTTTGACGGTGTCGTCGTCCGCAAAAAAGTCATCGGTGGAATCATGGTCGTTGTCCAATGCATAATCAATGTCGTCGGTGGCTGTTTCTTCGAACTCTGTCGCACGAACGACGGTTTCCATTCGAGTTAACGGGTCGAGTCTGGTCAATGCTGAACCACAGTTATTTTCAGCGTAATCAGCGTAGGCCAAAACGATTGTTGCGCGATCAGAATGTTCTTTCGTGCTAATAAATGGTCGGATTGAATTAATTAATTCCGCAGCTTTACGGTGTTCGTTGGCTTGTACAAAGTACTCAGCTGAGCTGAGTGTGGCCTCAACTTTGGCCGTCGCATCAGACTGGCTTTGCGCTTGACGTTGATAATGCTCAGCTTGAGAAACACGGCGAGCGGCGTTTTCAGCTTCAATGTCAGTGGCAACCAAGATCGGTTCGTCGTCGAGCGCTTTTGATTCGTCATCGCTCAATGATCCAGAGGTGTCGGATTGGGGCGGAATGTTCCTTACCTCAACCTCAGCTTGTTGAGGCGGCGGTGTGCTGGCGCAACTGCTTAATAGGGCCACCGTAAGTGAGGTCGCTAGTAATTTGGCTGACTTGCCCGAAAGCGGTGCAAGATTTGGCTGAAGTGCTTGTAATAGAGAGTGCATTTTGCTGTGATTCCGATTATTCTGAGCGCCGATAACCGCCATTATGTGCCAATCTTTGTACGGCGCTCTATTCTTATCTATTGAAGCTGCAAAGATCGATCACAAAATTAGGAAGTATACCGAGTGAGCCACCCTGATAGCAAAGAAACTCTACGATGAATTATTTTGAGTCTACCGCTGATGCTAATACTAGTGCAGGACAGTTGTCCGTTGTGGCAACGCCGATCGGCAATTTGGCTGATATTACTCAGCGAGCTATTGCGGTTTTAAAAACGGCTGACTGTGTATTGGCTGAAGACACTCGGCACAGCAAACGACTTTTGCACCACTATGGGATTAACACGCGCTTACGGTCGTGTCATGAACACAATGAAGAGTCACAAATCGAATGGGTCGCCAATGCGCTTAGTCAAGGGCAGAGTATAGCTTTAATTAGCGATGCGGGCACTCCACTTATCAGCGATCCTGGTTTTGTTTTGGTTCGAGCTTTGCGCCAAAAAGGGTTTGAAATAGTGACTGTGCCGGGCCCAAGTTCCATTATCGCGGCATTATCCGTTGCCGGGTTACCGACCGACAGTTTCGTGTACGATGGTTTTTTACCGGCAAAAAACGTGGCGCGTGAAAAATGGCTTGAGCGATACTTAACTGAACAACGAACCATTGTATTGTTGGAATCATCGCACCGCATTCAAGCCTGCATTAATAGTATCCGAAATACGTTGGGTGGTGATCGATACGTGGTGGTTGCACGTGAACTTACCAAGCGTTTTGAAACCGTTCTGAGTGGGCGAGTTGAAGCACTCTGTCACTTAATTCAAGCGGATGCCGACCAAACTCGTGGCGAGTTTGTTGTAATGATTGCCGGTGCGCCTGAAACTGAAAAAGAGGATGAAACCAGCGTGAACCTTCGTGAACTCTTATCCGTGTTGGTGGTGGAACTTCCTGTCAAGCAAGCGGCAAACCTTGCCGTGCAAATCCTTGGGGTACGTAAAAATGAGGCTTACAGTATGGCGCAGGAAATCAAAGATGCTTTGTGACGCCATTCAGTGGTACTTATCAACGCCTGTTGCAACTTCGATATGAGCAGACATAAGATCACCTTGCTGAGCATAAATACCAGGGCAAATAAAAAGACGCTGTTGCTCTTTCTTTGTTCTTCTTTTTTGTTAGCCAGCCTATCGGTACACCCCAAAACGATTGCGATTTCAGATGCGTTAGAGGCGTTCTTCCAACAGGAAAAGCTGGGTACTCAAGATGCCGTAATATTGACGTCTGAGCAGGGCAAGACGGTTTTATTCGACTGGCAGCCGGATAAACAGTTGGTGTCAGCCTCTTTGGTTAAGTTGGTTACGGCTTATATGGCGATAGATAAGTGGGGGTTGGATAAACGGTTTGAAACCGACTTTTTTCGTGATCACCACACACTTTGGGTTAAAGGCTATGGCGACCCATTTTTGGTGTCTGAAGAGCTGGGCGTGATTGCCAAGGCTCTGCATGATAAAAAGCTTGATTGGGTGCAACGAATCGCTATTGACGCTACTCATTTCAGCGATCAGCGTGTGCCTGGGCGTTCCAATGTTGCCGACCCTTACAATGCGCCATTGTCCGCTGTGGCGGCGAATTTTAATACAGCCAAACTGAGTAAACAAAATGATCGGTTTATGAGTGCTGAGCCGCAGACGCCCATTACCCACACGGCAATCAGCGCGGCAAAGCAGTTAGGTCGGCCGAAAAACGGTGAAACCGAAAGAATCAATCTAATCAATGCGGATAATGCAGCGCGGAATTTTGGCGAGCTACTCGTGAAGAAATTAGCGCTTAACAACCGTGATGTTGTGGTGGTGACAGAACCGGTTCCGAAGAGGGCCGCATTATTTTATCGGCACAGTAACTCTCGCACGATTTCTGACATGCTTCGTGGCACCTTGGAGTATTCGAATAACTTTATGGCGAACCAGATTTTTTTGATGCTGCTTGGCGAACCTCAAGCGTCTTTTGATGGTGCGTCAAAAGCGGTTCTTGCAAAACTCAAGGGCGTTTTTTCTTGGGAATCGCTTATATTGGTCGAAGGTTCTGGCTTATCTCGAGCAAACAGATTGACCGCCAATCAGTTGAATGACTTACTGAGTGCTTTAGCGCCTAATAAAAACTTATTTAAACGCTACGATTCAAAAGTTAAAGGCGTTTCAGTGAGAGCCAAAACGGGCACCTTAAATGGCGTTCACAGCTTTGCGGGGTACATTACGATTGGTGAGTCTGAGTATCAATTTGTCTTCAATTTTAACCGTAAGGTCCCATATAAGTACCGTGAGGAGTTGCTCGAAAAGCTTGTTAGACAATTAAGTCAGCGCTAACGGCGCGTGGAACGATTCTCTGAGAACCACCACTATTAAAATCACTTATTGACGGATGTATGCGCGGATTTGGCGGTAAACGAAGCAGCCTTCATGGCTCTGAAGAAGACGGGCTGGGCAAACCAGATAAAATGAATTGGGCCAGCTTAAGTCAGCTGGTGCCGTATCTGAGTGAGTTCAAGGGGCGTATCTTCTTAGCGATGTTGTGCCTTGTGGGTGCCAAGGTGGCCAGCGTGGGCTTGCCGTTCATCCTTAAGGATATTGTTGATCAACTCAACTCAAGCTCTCTTCTTGTTATTCCATTGGCATTATTGATCGCATACGGGTTAGTGCGTTTTGTAAATGTACTCTTTGGCGAGTTGCGCGACACACTTTTTGGTCGCGTAACCGAGCGCGCCATGCGCCGAATTGGGCATGCGGTATTCAAACACTTGCACTCACTTGATTTGGCTTACCATCTAAATCGACGCACGGGCGGGGTTTCCAGAGATATAGAGCGTGGGGTAAATGGCGTAAGCTTTTTGATGCGTTTTATGGTGTTCAACATTGTGCCGACGTTCATTGAAATTGGCATGATTGTCGGCATTTTATTCGTAAAATATTCCCCTTGGTTTGCGCTGATTGTATTGGTGTCAGTGGTTGCTTATGTTGGGTTCTCTGTGGTCGCCACAGAATGGCGAACCGAAACCATACGACAAATGAACCGCGCTGAGAGTAAATCCAGCACACGTTCAGTGGACAGTTTGCTGAACTTTGAAACGGTTAAATATTTCAATAACGAAACCTACGAAGCTCAACGATACGACAACAACCTTGCTGACTGGGAGCAAGCCAGACGAGCCAATCGTTTAACGCTATTTGGTTTGAACGCAGGGCAAAGTTTTATCATCTCAGCGGCGATGGCGGTGGCCATGGTATTGGCCGCATACCGTGTGGATAGTGGCGAAATGAGCATTGGCGAGTTTGTACTCATTAATGCGCTAATGATGCAAATATTTGTGCCACTGAATTTTCTGGGCTTTGTGTATCGGGAAATGAAAGGCTCAATGGCAAACATAGACGCGATGTTCGCTTTACTGAAAGTAAAGCCAATGGTGCGAGACATCGAAGGCGCAAAAGAGCTTGTGGTCGACAACGGTCGAATCGAGTTTAAAAATGCAGCTTTCGCGTATCATTCGGCGCGCCCAATACTTAAAGACATCAGCTTTAACGTTGAGCCTAAGCAAAAAGTGGCCATCGTGGGGGGCAGTGGTTCGGGTAAGTCTACCGTTTCTAAAACGCTGTTCCGTTTTTATGATTTAACGAGTGGGAAAATAGAAATTGACGGGCAAGACATTAGTCAGGTAAGTCAGCAAAGCTTGCGCCGTGCGATCAGCGTGGTGCCGCAAGACACCGTTTTATTCAATGCCAGTATCTTCGATAACATTAAGTATGGCAACGTACAGGCCAGCGAAGAACAAGTTAGGCAAGTCATTCGCATGGCTTATTTAGAAGACTTCATTAACAGCTTGCCAGAGCGAGAAAATACCCAAGTAGGGGAGCGTGGATTAAAGCTTTCTGGTGGTGAGAAGCAACGAGTTGCGATTGCCAGAGCCCTCCTTAAAAAGCCAAAAATTATGGTCTTTGATGAAGCCACATCATCGTTAGACAGCCAGGCTGAGAAGCGAATTTTACAGGCAATGGAAAGCGTTCGTGGTCAATACACCAGCGTTGTGATCGCACATAGATTATCAACCATCGTTGATGCGGATTTAATTTTAGTGCTGGATCAAGGTCGAATAGCAGAGCAAGGCACCCACGAAGAGCTGTTGGTTAGAAATGGGTTATATGCCGCTGCTTGGGAGTTGCAAAACCAAGGCGCTAATTAGCGAGGTTTAGCGGTTAATAATGAAATGGTACCGTAAACGTATTTCTTAGAATTGATGATGCAATTGGTACAGCCCACAGGCTCACATTGGTCTGAGTGACTCACATGGGCCAATACGCAAAAGCAGTGAGTTGAATGGGGCGGGCCCAATATGCATTACCCCACCAATGTTGCTGTTCTAAAGCAAGATCTATTGATCCAAGCCTGGCCTTCGTTTGCATTGGAATCAGACGACAAGGAATTTCTGGGTTTTGGTCAATACTATCTCAGACTTGAGCGCTGTCATTTATGTGGGTTGATTGTATCGCCTAAGCATCGAGGCAAAGGGGTTGTGCAAACACTAATCGAACTAATTGCAGCACAAGGGAAGCACAAACTGGGTGTAAATGCGTACTCTCTTTTTGTTTATCATGACAATGCTGTCGCGATCAAAGCCTATGAAAAAATGGGCTTTGTTGGTAAAGATTACCCAATGAACGATGGCATGGAAGATTGTTTGTATATGGTGAAATTAGGACTTTCTAAATTCTGATTTGTTAATGCAAGTTCTTAGAGTTTCTGGGGTATAACCAATTCTTGTTACAATTGATTGTGCCTCAACTTCTCTATGTTCGAATTGGCTTGACCAGAACATTGTCAGATGGTGTCGAAACTCGTAATTTGGGCTATCAGACCGAGTTCCTATATTTACATTTTAAAGCCCCTGATCGATTTACCTTCTGAGTAGTATCTTTAGTTTGAGCTATGCCGCGGCGCTTGATAGCATTGCTTGATGGAACATGCAACCCCACTCATTACCAACGATGCCGTCATTTTCGGTTTATTGTTGGCCATACTTGCCGCCGTTTTTCATACATCTAACAGCCGCAATCCCAAGTTTAAAAAGTTTTACAGCGTCGTGCCAATGTTGTTGCTGTGTTACTTTATTCCATCGTTATTGAATTCGTTAGGCCTTGTCGACGGTGAAAATTCGCAACTGTATTTCGTCGCCTCGCGGTATTTATTGCCCGCCTGCCTAGTGCTTTTAACGTTAAGTGTGGATTTAAGAGAGATAGCCCGCCTAGGTTTTAAGCCTTTGGTGATGTTTTTTACCGCCACCGTCGGCATTATCATCGGTGGGCCATTAGCCATGTTAGCCGCCTCGGCGATTAACCCCGATTTAGTGGGGGGGGCTGGGCCAGAAGCGGTATGGCGGGGTATGGCCACTGTTGCTGGTAGTTGGATTGGTGGGGGGGCGAATCAGGCCGCGATGAAAGAAGTGTTTGACGTTTCGGATGACATGTTTGGCATTATGGTGACCGTGGACATCATTGTTGCCGAAGTCTGGATGGCCTTATTATTGATTGGCATTGGTAAAAAAGATCAGCTTGATCAATTCTTTAAAGCTGATTCGAGTTCGGTTACTCGCTTACAGCAAAAAATGGAAACCTATGGAAACAGCATAGCGCGTAACCCCAGTGCCACCGACCTGATGGTAATGCTGGGCATTGCTTTTGCCGCCACTGGGTTATCACACTTTGGTGCCGATTTAATTGCGCCAGCGATCAATGAGCACGCACCAGAGCTAAAGAAGTTCAGCTTAACGTCAAAGTTTTTCTGGCTTATTGTGATTGCAACCACCATTGGTGTCATCCTGTCATTTACGAAGGCACGTAATTATGAAGGCGCCGGCGCATCAAAAATCGGCACAATATTCATATTTATTTTGGTGGCCACTATTGGCATGAAAATGGATGTCCGCGCATTGGGTGACCACCCCGGTTTGTTTGCCGTGGGTGGCTTGTGGATGCTCATTCACATTGTTCTTTTGGTGATCGTTGGCAAACTGATTCGAGCGCCGTATTTCTTTTTAGCTATTGGCAGTAAGGCCAATATTGGCGGAGCTGCTTCGGCACCGGTATTGGCCGCAGCCTTTCATCCCGCTTTAGCGCCAGTTGGCGTATTACTGGCTGTCTTTGGTTATGTCTTAGGAACCTATGGTGCATGGCTGTGTGGCCTGTTGATGCAAACGGTGGCGCCTTGATTTAGCTTGACGTGGATTCTAGCGGCATTATCATGCCCGCTCTGATAGACTCCCATCGCGTTCGACCCAAACACTGCATTTTAACTGATACCCTATGCTTTACTCATTCGCCAAACCTGCCCTGTTCGCAATGGATCCTGAAACAGCACACGATGTGACCATGGGAGGGCTTGCCAAGATATCCAAGTCAGGTTTTGTTACGCGCCAAATCGAGCGTGTCAACGGCGACCTTGTGCCCGATTTGCCGGTAAAATGCATGGGCATTGATTTTAGACACCCAGTGGGGTTGGCAGCCGGTTTAGATAAAGAAGCCAAAGCCTTTCCAGCCTTGTCGGCCTTTGGTTTTAGCGCAGTTGAGATGGGCACTGTTACACCGCTGCCACAACCCGGAAATGATAAACCTCGAATGTTTCGTTTGCTAGAAGATGAAGCCATCATTAATCGTATGGGGTTTAATTCTGGTGGCGTTGATGATTTTTTGTGCAACCTTAAAAAGACCGATCGCACCTCGGTGGCGGGTGTTAATGTGGGTAAAAACGCCGTGACGCCCATTGAGAATGCCGCGCACGATTACGTGAATGCGATGCAACGAGTGTATTCGCATGCCGATTACATCACCGCTAATATTTCCTCTCCAAATACTAAATCTCTGCGTGATTTGCAAAATGCCGACTTTTTAGATTCTTTATTGTTGAATATCAAGCAAGCTCAATTAAAGTGTGAAAAAGCGCACAAGGCTTACGTGCCGATTGCATTAAAAGTGGCGCCGGATTTAGATGTCGATGAAATTGAAACCATTGCGGAGCTGGTTATCTCACACAAATTTGACGCGCTGATTGCGACCAACACCACGGTCGCACGACCGAATTACCTCAAAAGCCAACATAAATCTGAGGCAGGCGGTTTGAGTGGCGCGCCGGTTAAAGACATGTCTACGGATTGTGTGCGTGAATTTTATAAGCACCTTAAAGGGCTGGTACAAATCATTGGCGTGGGTGGCATTAAAAACGCGGATGATGCGTGGGAGAAAATGGTCGCTGGCGCCGATTATGTGCAGGTCTACAGCCAGTTTATTTATCAAGGCCCAGCGATGATCAAAGACATTGTAACCGGCTTAAAGCGTAAGGTTGAGCTTGGTGGTTATTCTTCTGTTGCTGAAGCTTTAGAGGCCGAACGCAAATAAATTCACGCTTTATCGCGCGGGCCTTGCCCAAATCGATTAACCCGCGTATTCTCCACGCCAGCCAACTGGGCAGTCGCTGCTTGCATTATTTTTGAATGCAAGGAGAGGAAAGTCCGGGCTCCACAGGGCAGGGTGCCAGATAACGTCTGGGCGGCGTAAGCCGACGGCCAGTGCAACAGAGAGCAGACCGCCTTTTTAAAAAGACACTTGAGATGGCCTTATTAACGAGCTTCGTGCCCGTTGGTTGGTTTTCTTGGTGTCGATGAAAGGTAAGGGTGAAAGGGTGCGGTAAGAGCGCACCGCGCAAGTGGCAACACAAGCGGCATGGTAAACCCCACTTGGAGCAAGACCAAATAGGTGTTCATTCAGCGAAAGCTGTTAAGGCGCGGCCCGCGTTGAACACGGGTAGGTTGCTTGAGGCGTGTAGCAATGCACGTCCTAGATGAATGACTGTCCACGACAGAACCCGGCTTATAGGTTGGTTGCTTATAAAAAACACGCGTTTAATTTTTTAGATGCGTGTTTTTTTATGCCCGCTGGCGTTTTAAATGAGACGTTTATACTCTAAGGTGACAAGCGCACTGTTATGCTATTAATCAAAGACGCCATAGCCGAATGACCACTACAAATAGTACGAAATGTACCGTTTGGCGAATATCAGGAGACGTAATGCAGGAAAAACAGAAAGACTTAACCAGCGTCAAACAAAAGCAGGTGCTTAATAAAATCTTGCAAACTCTGTCTGAGCGGCACCCGTCGATGTACTATTTATCAACGGTTGAAATAGCAAACCAAATTAAACGCCACATAGACGAGACGGGCGAACTCTCGCTTGAAGAGCAAGCGCTGGTTAAACCACTTGAGCTTAGGGAGATACAGATACTCTTAAGTTTGCACTAATCAATGTGAAAGCGTATTTACTTAATACACTGGGAACCCGTTAACCTTTATTTGCTATAAGGGCATCCAGCTCTATCTTAAGCTTGTCTAGTATCGTGTCGTAACCAAACGCTCCCAGCTTTTCACCTTGGCGTTTAAGGTTGACTTGCCTTGGGCCACACCACAAGCCTAGATCGGCGTCGTCGGTTTCGCCTGGACCGTTTACACGACAGCCCATGACCGCGATAGTGATGTTGTGTTCTTCGGCGTAAGTGGTCATCTCTTTAACGTCTTGTGCCAGCTCGATAAACGCCTCATTTTCTACTCTAGAGCAGCTGGGGCAGCTGATGATATTCAATTTGTTGGGGTCAAAGGCAACCACACTGCGAACTCGGCCTGCGTATATATCGTCTACTATCTCGTGACCGGCATCCACTTCGTCAGCCTTAATTTTGTTTGGCAGAGTCAGCGATACTCTAACGGTGTCGCCGATGCCACGCCCAATTAATTGTTCAAAGGCGATTCGCGTTTTGACGATGCCCATGGGGGGCATTCCGGCTTCGGTTACGCCCAGATGTAGTGGTACGTCGGGGCGCGCTTCGGCAAAGCGAATGTTGGCAGTGATGACTTTTTGAGGATCGGAGTCTTTTAGCGATACCACGTATTGTGTGAAGCCAATAGAGTCTAGGTATTCACAGTGTTCCAGCGCGCTGTCAAGCATTGGTGAGACTGAATCTCTGGGGTCGTATTTATCCAATTTATCAGGGTCCACCGATCCGCAATTTACCCCAACCCTCATTGCGCAATCGTTGTTTGCAGCAATATCGGCGAGGTAGCTTACTTTCTCTTGCCATGTCTTTTTTCGTTCGTGATGAAACAAATGACCAGGGTTGTAGCGTATTTTATCTACGTGCGGTGCCACCAACTCAGCCATGCGGTAGTTTTCTTGTAAGTCTACTGACAAAGTGGCGTTGGTGGCTTTTCTGATTTCCATCAGTGCCGCGGCGTCTTGCTTGTTATCAACAGCGATACGCACCACGCCTGCTTTGCGTTCATGCAATGCATTAGTTTGCTCGATCGTGGCGTCAATATCTTGAGTTCGCGTGGCGCACATACTTTGCACCAAAATTGGGTTGTTGTTGCCAATTTTTCCGTTGCCAACAGCAACTTCTCTGGTCGGGTTACGCGTTATATTCACAATGTAAGCTCAGTGTTTAAAATCAAATAAGAAAGATCCGCAAGGTGTAGCCGATGATTTCTGTTTAGCCAATGCCTTTTTTATCGATAACGGCTTTTCTGAAAATGAGATTAGCCGATTGGGTGCGGACGTTAAATACAGTTCATGCCGATGCTTCATACAAAGCGGCGCTAGTTTACTGCACCGCCAAGCTTTCTGACACGATTTTAGTACCAAAATAACCTAATTGTATTAATACAAAGCCACCAATGGTCCAGTAGACCGCTTGCGAGCCGCGCAATCCCTGTGTTACGCGTTTAATGAGTAATATGGCGAACACCAACCAACTCAAAGATGCAAGAATGGTGTGGTGTTTAAATTCAAAAGGTTTGCCAAATATTTCATGACTGAATACAACGCCGCTGAGTAGGGTGAAAGTAAGCAGGATAAAGCCTGTCCAAATCAGTCGAAAGAGCAGTTGCTCCATTGTCAGCAGTGGTGGTAATGCCATCAACATGGCTGGTGTAGCCCGTTGTTTGATTTGCCGCTCTTGGTATTGATAAAGCATGGATTGAATTGCTGCGATGGCGAGTAGGCAATACGCTAGAATTGAAATGACAATATGAAAACTCGCCGCAGGGCTGTGAGGCCCCACGCTTGTGTCTGAAGTGGTTAACGTCGAGACATCTTTGCCCCACAACTGTGAAAAGAGTAAACACACTACAACTAATGGAAATACAATAATGCCTAGGCGTCTTATTGGTAGATTCAAGCCTCCAAGCACAAATATCAAAGACAAAAGGCCGCTGATTAAGACGGTCATCGAACCCAAACTAAAATTCATGGTCTGATGTTGAAAGCAAAAATAATAAGCAAAAGTCAGGTGTGCTAAGGTCGCGCCCCAGCCGAGACTAAAACCCAGATTAATGGTTTTAGAAGACCTCGATGATGCCTCTGGTGACCGAAGATACTTTGCGATAAAAGCCGAGGCGCCAGTATAGAGGCCGATGGCGCTAATTAGTAGCGCTGTCATAAACACAGTCATTAACATGCGATTAGCGTTGCTTTGATGTCAGAAGTGGGTGAGATTTAGTGGTAGTGCAGGTAGAATATCACACCTTAATTCGCATCCAATGGCTTTCATTATTATGTTTGAACAACTCGGTGATCGTTTACAAGGCACCCTCAAGAAGCTGCGTGGTCAGGCACGCCTGACTGAAGACAATATTTCAGAGGCTATGCGCGAGGTTCGCATAGCCTTGCTTGAAGCTGATGTGTCTTTAGCCGTGGTTAAATCATTTGTTAAACGGGTGAAAGAAAAGGCCGTTGGTACCGACGTCTCCAAGAGCCTCAACCCAGGTCAAATGGTGATTAAAATTGTGCAAGATGAACTTGTGCAATTAATGGGGGCTGAAAACGACGCACTGAACCTTGCGCAGACACCGCCTGCGGTCATTTTGGTCGCCGGTTTGCAAGGTGCCGGTAAAACCACCACCGTGGGTAAGCTGGCAAATCGGCTTCAGCAACGCGAAGGTAAAAAGGTCATGGTGGTTAGCGCGGACATCTATCGTCCAGCGGCGATTGAGCAGCTTAAGACCTTAGCTGAGAGCATTGACGTTACATGGTGTCCTAGTGCGGCAGACCAAAACCCAGTTCAAATTGTCGAAAACGCAAAGCAAGCTGCGAAAAATGGTGTTTACGATGTTTTGATTGTGGATACCGCTGGCCGATTGCACGTCGACAATGAGTTGATGGGCGAAATTCAACTTGTACACAAGGCTGCAAACCCAATTGAAACCCTGTTCGTGGTCGATTCCATGACCGGTCAGGATGCCGTGATCAGTGCCAAGGCATTTGACGAGGCTTTGCCATTGACTGGTGTTATTTTAACTAAGACCGACGGTGATGCTCGTGGTGGCGCGGCACTTTCAATTCGTGCGGTTACCGGCAAACCAATCAAGTTCTTAGGTATTGGTGAAAAAATTGATGGTATTGAGGCCTTTCACCCAGATCGCTTAGCATCGCGAATCCTTGGGATGGGTGATGTGATGACCTTGATCGAGGAAGCCGAGCAAAAGGTCGATAAGAAGAAAGCCGAAAAACTGGTTAGAAAACTAAAGAAGGGCAAAGGTTTTGATCTTGAGGATTATCGTGACCAAGTAATGCAAATGAATAATTTGGGTGGCATTGAAAGTATGATGGATAAGCTGCCGGGCATGGGAAACATAAAATTGCCTAATAATGCAATGTCATCAGCAATGGGTGATATGAATAAAAGTGTTGCGATCATTAACTCAATGACAAGTAAAGAGCGTCAATTTCCAAATCTAATTCAAGGTGGGCGTAAAAAGCGCATCGCAGCGGGTTCGGGAACGACAATACAAGACGTTAACAAAACGCTAAAACAATTCACTCAGATGCAAAAAATGATGAAAAAAATGGGCGGTAAAGGCAAAATGGCCAAAATGATGCGTGGCATGGGAGGAATGCCTGGCATGGGTGGAAAATTTCCTCCGGGTGGCATGGGTGGCCCCGGTGGCGGAATGCCGTTTTAATTTCAGTCACGTTGTTTGCAAGAAATAACAAGAACAATAAGTTCATGATAGAAAAGTCGTATCGTTAATTCACGTACCAGACGTCCCTGACTCTTTTGGCTTTTAACGGTGCCTAAAGCGCGAGTATTGATGTACTTGCGCATGTCACCTCTTGAGCTTATTCATCATACTCTATCCAATCTTGACATTACTCCAGGGACGGTTGAGTTGAAGGCGATTGAAACGGCAAGACAGTTTGTAAATCACTTGCGCGTCATTAAACCACCTTCAACGTATCAGTAGGTTGCTGCTCCATTGCGATGGTTAAGAGTTAATTTCTCTGCGCTTGGGTTCTTAAATCCAGAATAGGCATGTTTTCACCACCAACGTATTTAGGAAGAATGCCATTCCATGCTTCGATTTGTTTAAGTTGGATGTAGGCTGGGCTCTGCTGAGCGGCTTTATTGATCTTTTCGATTTTATAGGCTTCGGCGTCAGCAAGCAGACGAATTTTTTGTTCTTCTAATTTTGCTGCTTCGAACTCAGCGTTGGCGGTGGCAATCTTTTGCTCTTGCTCGGTGCTAAAACGTTTTAGCTCGGCTTTTTGTTTTTCGGCTTCTTGTTCGCGGCGTTTTTTGTCTTCCACGGCTTTGGCAATAAAGGGTGGCAAGATTACGTTGCGGATCAGAATGCCTTGCATCTCAATGCCGATCGGCTCTAACTTTTGTGTAAGCGCACTCATCATCTCAATTTGCATACGATTTTGCACTGATTCTGAGTAGAACTCTTCAGCGTTAGCCACGGTTTTACCTTGCTCTCGAATGAGTGACCGAAAATAGGGGACCACGTGAATGTTGACAACATCGATGGCTGTGCCGGTATTTTTCTTAATTTCAGGTGTGCGTGAGCCAATCAAACGGTACTGAAGTGACACGTCGAAATGGGAAATCAATTGATCCTGAGAAGGAACCCCCATTTTGTCAAATTTAATGGTTTTTTGGCGCACATCGTACTTGTTCCAGGCATACAAAGGGTTAACTGGGAAATGTAGACCTTCAGCGTAGACTTGTTCTTGCACCTTACCAAATAGGGCGGCTACTTTGACGTGGCCCGCTGGAACTTGTTGGACGAAGAACAGCGCACTAAACAAGACAATGGCCGGAGCTATCGCCATTTTGGCTAAACCGGTAAACGCGCCCAATTTCGTATTTTGCTTGCCTGTGAATAGAATAATAATGGACACCATAATCACAAAAAATGCGACTGTTTGTATATTTTCGAACATAAATGACTCCGCTATTGAATTGAATAATCGACATAATATGTCAATTCTAACTTTATTTTAAAGTAGTAGAAGTGGTTTTTAAATGGGATTTGTCATGATGCTTATTTAAAAGTCTCACCGCGATTCAATCATTTGACACCTTTTAGTTTTAAATTCAGCCCCTATATTTCCAGCAGTTTTTACAAACTTCAATACTCTTCTAACTTTTACTTTGCCTTATGTCTGCGCTAAAAAAACTGATTGAGTCCAAAGGGTTTCAAACCTTTATCATTGCTGTGATTGTTCTTAATGGAATAGTGTTGGGCGTGCAGACCTCCAAGACACTAAGCCCTGCGACCATGCAATTGATGGACATGATTGATATCGCGTGTTTAGTGATTTTTTGTGTTGAGATTCTAATCAAGTTTGCGATTTACAGATTGAGTTTCTTTAAGCAAGGTTGGAATGTGTTTGATTTGTTGATCGTGGTTATTGCTTTGGTGCCCTCTTCGGGGGGCTTATCGATATTGCGAGCTTTTCGAATACTGCGGGTGTTACGTTTAGTAACGGCCGTCGATTCGTTTCGCCGTGTGGTGTCTGGGATGCTGTTGGCCATCCCGGGTGTTGGCTCAGTGGCTGGGTTGTTGTTGTTGGTGTTTTATATTTCAGGTGTGTTGAGTACCATGCTGTTTGGTGATGATTTTCCTCAATGGTTTGGCACCTTAGGTAAATCAATGTATTCGCTGTTTCAAATTATGACCTTAGAATCATGGTCGATGGGTATCGTGCGCCCAGTAATGGAGGTGCAGCCTTACGCTTGGCTGTTTTTTATTCCTTTTATCACCGTTACTACGTTTACGGTATTGAATTTATTTATTGGTATTGTGGTGGATGCGATGGCCACCGTTAAAGAGTCTGAAGCCGAAGAGCTGCACCAAGAACATGATGATATTGAGAGTATGATTGCTAATTTGCATGAAGAGGTGAGGCAACTAAGAAAGGAGCTAGCGCAGCAGAAGTGACTTCATTTTGGCCGTTTTGATGCTAAAAATGGTTTTTAAGGCCGACTTTCAGCTGGGTAATCAAGGAAAGAGAAAGTCAGTCTTACGTTATTGCGTCGTAAGACTGACTTGTATGTTCGTTCTATTACCCAGTATTGCGAAGTCCGGTGGCTATGCCATTAATACTGTCTAAGGCTGGTTTTAACCACGGAGACTCCATGCGGTTGTCGGCTTGGTTTAGCCGTCTTAGTAGCAGTATCTGAATATAGTTTAGAGGGTCTAAATAGGCGTTTCTCCAGCGCACAGATTGACCAATTTCTGGAAAATCGGCCATCATTTCATTCTCGCCAGTCACTTCACAAATTTGTGCTATGGCTAGCTTGTATTCACCGGATATCGTGTCGTAGGTATCGTTAGCGATACCTTCATCACTGCACAACTTAGCGTATTCAGCCGCCACTTTTTGATCTGTTTTTAGAATGACCATTTGTGAGTTACTGAGCAGCGTGCGGAAGTAGCGCCAGTTCTCTTGCATGTCATGCAAAGTGGCTAGGCCACCGTTTTCGATGGCGTGTTGCAAGGCGCTTCCCAGTCCGTACCAACCTGGAATATTTTGCCGTGATTGTGACCAACCAAATACCCAGCCTATAGCGCGAATAGACTTCTTAGAATAATCGGCTTTTTTGCGGTGTGATGGTCGAGAGCCAATATTCAATAACGCAATTTCGCTGGACGGAGTGGTCTCGTAGAAATATTGCATGGTGGCAACATTATCATCAGTGAGCTTACGAAAGGCGGCTTCACCTTGCTCGGTAAGCTGCTCCATCATGGCCACATGCTCAGGCTTGTCGGTCACGCTTTCAGAGGCGCTGGCTTTCATCAGGCCAGTGATGCCCACGGTTAATTCATAGCGAGCGGTGTCTTGAAAGTTGTACTTAAATGATAAGACTTCCCCTTGCTCAGTGAACTTGATGCCGCCTTGCACCGTGCCTTTGGGTTGGCTCAGAATGGCTTCGTGTGTTGGGCCACCGCCACGACCAATGGTGCCGCCACGGCCATGGAATAATAAGCAATGAATGTTGTGTTTGGTGCTGACCGACACAATGTTTTGTTGGGCTTTGTAGAGATTCCAGCTAGACGCCAAGATGCCACCATCTTTACAAGAATCCGAATAGCCGAGCATGATTTCTTGCGTGTCGTTCGTGAAGTCAAGCAGCTGGCGGTACACTGGGTTTTGAAATAAACTTTCAAGAGTGGGCTCAGCGTGTTCTAAATCTTTGACGGTCTCGAATAACGGTGCGATGTGTATTTGGCTTTCGATTTTACCGTTTTTGTCGGCGATGATCAGCCCAGACATTTTGGCCAGTAACGCCACTTCTAGTAAATGGCTGGCCTCGTGAGTCATTGAAATAATATAGCTGCCGAAGCAGTCCTTTGAGACTTCTTCACGCATATCGCTCATCAACTCAAAGACTTCGATAATATCAGCACTTTGAATGGTGATTTGACGGCGGTCATACGACAGCGCTTCGGTTTCGAGAAGGCGCTCTGTTAGCCACGCTTGCCTTTCGAACTCACTCATTGAGAAGTAGTTAATCGGCTCGTCCAAGGTCAAGCCAATTTCGTGAATCGCCTGCGAGTGCAGAGTGGATTCTTGGCGAATATCCATCTTGGATAGATAAAAGCCGCAGGTATCAAGTATGCGTAATAGCGCTTTTAGGCTGCCACGCGTTATGTTGCCTTCGTTGTGATGCCTTAGTGAATCGCGCACCAACATGATTTCTTGGCGAAACTCGGCCTCGTTTTTAAATGCCAGCGGATCAAAGAACGGCGTGGCATCACCAAGGTGAGTTTCAACTTGATGAATGGTTTTTTCCAATCGCAATTTAACGAAAGTCAGTTTACGGCGATACGGCTCGGTAATGTGCTTTTGACCTAGGTATTTTGTCATGCGAATTTCATCGCGCTCCATGGAACTGACAAAGTCTGGAGACAGCGTTACTTGGTCCGCACTGTGGGTGAAAATTTTGCTCAAATGTTCAACACGACGAGTGTATTCCTGAAGCACCTCCAACTGTTGCATGCGTAAAGCGTTGCGAGTGATTTCAGGAGTAACAAACGGGTTGCCATCCCGGTCACCACCAACCCAGGTGCCGAATTGCACAATTTTAGGCAGATTCAGTGAGTCACCACGAGCTTCCGGATAAACATGCTTAATCGCACTTTCTAAATCGCGGTAAATTTCGGGCAAACAGGCGAAAATACTCTCACGGAAATAGTATAAGGAGTTTTCAATTTCATCATACACAGTAGGCTTTGCGGGTCGAATTGCTTCGGTTTTCCAAAAGATTTGGATCATCGCCTTTAAACGATGTCTGTATTCGGCAATTTCAGCTTCAGGAACATGACCGTTGTTTAGCGCCTGGTACTCTTTGTGTATGCGTTGTAACGCCTCCAGTACAATCGGGCGTTTTGCCTCGGTTGGGTGGGCTGTGAACGTCGGGTAGTAATTCAGGTTTTCTATGAGTTTTAGTACTTCCTCAAGGCTTTTACCTTCTTGCTTAAATCGGGTAACCGTATCTAAGAAGGAATTTGACCAAGTTTCCCCTGCTTCTTCACGCTGTATTCGCGCGTGCTGGTTTGCTTGCTCCTCATTAATGTTAGCCAGATGAAAAAATGTACTGAAGGCATGGATTACCCGATCCACTGAATCAATGTCCATGGCTTCTATGGACTGAATTAGCTCGTCATGCGTTTGCGCGTTGGCTTGCTGGCGTTGCTGAATAAAGCCTTTTCTTAACAGTTCAACGGCATCGAAAACGGCTTGGCCTTCTTGTTCTAAGATTACTTCACCCAGTAAATCGGGTAACAGTTTGGCATTTTCGCCGAGGGCACTAATAGGGGGATTCACGTGAATACTACCGAATATTGGTTTCAAACCGCTGAATTATACCGTGCCCCAGTTTTGTAAGAAAGTTTCATTGATGCTTCCGTGGGAGTTTGTGTGGCTTGTTAGAGCAGATTATGAGTAATTAAAGCTTAAAACGGCCAAGGATCGTGTTTTTTTGGGCCAGAGGGTGTCACGTGAAGAGGGGATTTGTTCGAATGCGGGCTTTTCCTCGCAAATTTTTCAAATTCTTTGCGACCTCGCCCATTTTTACGGCATCATTAAAATCATGCATAGCCAGAGTACGACGATTCAATATCAGCGTTTCCAACAGGATGTACCTGAGGGTCTAGTTCGTCGCGCCCAAGGTGGTGATATGGGTGCGCACAGTGAGTTGTATAAAATGTTCGCTCAAGCTATTTATACGCTAGCCAACGGAATATGCCGAGACCCCCATTGTGCCGAGGATTTGCTGCAGAGCATTTTTCTCAAGCTTTTCGATAAAGTTGGGTCTTTTGGGTTTCGCGCACCGTTTGGTATGTGGCTACGCCAAATAGCGGTAAACGAGTGTTTGATGTATTTGCGTAAGCGTAAAAAACACAGCGACACCTTATCGACTGATGAGTACGAGTTTACCAATTATCAGGAAACACAAGCCGTTGGAGCGAACCATGAGAAGCAATCGAACATGGCGGAGTTGTTCAACAGTCAACACGATTTGTCGAAGATGCTAGAGAGCCTTCCCAGTGATGTGAGATTGGTGCTGTGGCTAAAAGAGATAGAGGGCTATACCCACGATGAGATAGCCGTATTGGTGAATAAGTCACCCAGCTATTCAAAGTCGATAACCCATCGTGCTTTTAAGTTACTGGCAAAAAAAGCGTCATTGAACATGCAAATGGTGTAAGCAATGAACATAGCTTAAAACCGATTTAGGTATAGTGGCGATGGCGAGCTTTATTAAAGCCCGAAAGAGCCCATGAAACTACGAGAAACTTATGAGTGATTCAACACACAATACTAATGTGGAGCCGAACGAACACGCCTTGCTTGAAGAGTTGGTGGCGATACGCGATGGCGACATCTCTGCCGTGGCAGCGCATGTGGATGAATGTGTATTTTGTCAGGCGCGATTGGAAGAAGTTCATTGCACTGCGCGGTCCTTGCAAGAAGCCTTACTGTTTGAGGCTGAGTTACCTGTGCCATCAGCTGTTTGGACTAAGTTAGAAACTCAATTAGAAAACCAGTCATCAGTCGAATTTGGGCACGTTAACACTGAGGCTTATGTCCCTCGTGACAAAACGTTTTTTGGGCCTCAATCGCATGGTGATCAACTCAGTGGCCACTTGGCGCTAAAGCCGTCATTTTGGACTTCGATTAACAGTGCTATTTACAGTTTGGCCGCCGCAGTTATGTTTACGGGTGCGGTGAGTTTGTATACTTTTCATGGTCAGCAAGGCTCAAGAGTGGAGACTCAAGCGTTGCAAGCAAGCATTCAAAGTTTGATGGATAATTCGCGGGGCTTGGAGAGTGTGTTGCAGCAAGTGGCCGCGCGCAATAGTGTCTTAACGCTGTCAGATCAGTCGACGGTCGAACGATTGCAATGGCGGCTTATGTTAGTTGATGAAAAGATTCACGAAAGTGAGTCTACGGATGACATAAGTTATGAGCAAATTAAGGCTTTGTGGGCGGCGCGTATTGACGCGCTCACTGAGTTAAACCAGTTGTATTACACGAATCAAGTTGCTTCCAGTAGCGGTGAGTTTTAAGGTGATTACTATGAATATCTTTTGTTTGGGACGCTTGTATAAGCGTTCAATTATGCGAAGTATGTTGGTTGGATTGTTGCTGAGTATGAGCTTCACATTGTCGGCTGATGAAAAATCTAAGCTGTATGAAAAAAACGAATCGCATAACGAAGCGAAATCTTACTCTAAATCCAAAAAAGAAAAACAAGATAAGAAACAAGAGATTATGCAAGAGATCAGTTTTTTAGCTAAAAAACTGTTGGATATGAGCGGTGAAAAGTCAGTCGTGGTTACATCCCCAGCGGTGATCAAGCCATTTATTGGTGTGTGTTCCAATATAGAAAATAAAGGCGTTAGACTTACGTGCATTACGCCAGATTCTCAAGCGGATAAAAACGGGTTAAAAACGGGAGACTTAATAACATCGATCAACGATGTTTCTATGAATAAAGAAGGCAACAAAGAACACGTATACGCTTACTGGGATGTGGTGAAAAACATGGACGTTGGTGACGTTCTTAAAATAGAGCTTATTCGCGCTGGAACGACGTTAGAAATAGACGTAACGGTTGGGTCATTAAGCCATCCAGCTTATACGTTAGAGGTAAAGCGCTAAACCATTGGGTGTGCTTGGCTTGCTTGAAGGCTTAACAACGACTGGGTAAGTCGTGGTTAAAAAATGATGTAAACGTTATTTTTTAATGACAAGGGTGGACGGTTCAAGCGTTGTTGAACCGCCCCAACCACATTGGAAAATAGCATGTCTGACTTTTACTTTGCGAACAGTGGGGTTACTCATTTAGAGCCCTATTTTCTTTATTGAGGCTGTTTTTGAGTGCGGCCGAGGTGTGATAAGCTGCGGGGTAACTGATGAAAACTCTCTATCTTATACGACATGCCAAATCGAGTTGGTCTAATCCAAACTTGAGGGATCATGACCGTCCCTTGAACGGCAGAGGGGAACGGGATAAGGTGGTTATGGCTAAATTCATTCGATCCAACTTTAAAGAGATCGAACTGATTGTCTCAAGTACGGCCACCAGAGCGCTGGACTACGCGGTCAGTATTCACCAATACACCAATGTACCTTTGGAAGTCGACGAAAGTCTGTACACGTTTAGTTGCCTTGAATTGTTAGACGCAGTGTATCAACTGCCGGAAGATAAGGACCACATTGCGGTCGTTACTCATAATCCAGCAGCCACCGAAACGATTAATCATTTATCCAATTTGGGTGCCGATGACAAGATAGTGAATTTGCCAACCGCCGCGGTAATTAAAATTGAGTTTGTTCAAGAGCGTTGGGCTCAGATAACAAAGAACAGTGGCACGGTAGCCGATTTTGCCAAACCTAAAGCCATAGGTTTATTTAAAGACCATACGCAATAACCGTACTTCTACCCAAGTAAGGCCTAGTTGAATTGAACTTAGCTTGTGTTTGAGTGTTAAAACGTTGCTTAATCAATGTGACGATGTGTCGTGCAGCCGAGGCGTCATTGTCTGAGTTTATAACCCGTTCTAAACATCCATGAAACCATAGCCAAGCAAAGCACCAAAAATATTGCAATCACGCTAAAACTCGTCCACACATTAACGTCAGATACTTCAAAAAAGCTCCAACGAAACCCACTTACCAGATAGACCACTGGGTTGAAAAACGAAACGGTTTGCCAAAACGGCGGTAACATATTGATGGAATAAAAACTTCCGCCAAGGAACACCAAAGGAGTGATAACCAAAATGGGCACGATTTGCAGTTTCTCAAAACTGTCGGCCCAGATCCCAATAATAAAACCGAATAAACTGAAAGTGATGCAGGTAAGAAATAAGAACACAAGCATCCATACAGGGTGTTCTATGCGCATTTCAACAAACAGGCTGGCCGTTAACAAAATGATGGTGCCCACTACAAGCGACTTGGTGGCTGCGGCCCCCACATAACCAATAAGAGCTTCGTGAAAGCTCAGAGGGGCGGAAAGTATTTCGTAAATAGTGCCCGTGAATTTGGGAAAATAGATGCCAAAGGACGCGTTCGAAATACTTTGGGTAAGCAGAGTTAACATGGTAAGCCCTGGCACAATAAACAGCCCATAACTAACGCCGTCAATGGTTTCGATACGCGAACCTATAGCCGAACCGAATACCACGAAATACAACGATGTTGAGATGACTGGTGATGCGATTGTCTGAAATAACGTGTTAACCGCGCGCATCATTTCAGCGCGATAGATCACGGCGATGGCGTTGATATTCATTGGTTTTTCCTACTGCTGGAACTGTCTTTTACTAAGCCCACGAATATTTCTTCTAATGAGCTTTGTTTGGTGTTTAGATCTTTCAATACTAAGCCGTTGTCCTTGAGTTGTTGTAGTAACGAGGTAATGCCGACAGCATCTGCGTTGATATCGTAAGTATAGGTAATAGTCAGACCATCAGAGCTAAGTTCTATGTTTCGGCTCTTTATAGACGATGGTAACTCTTTTGTGGCCCCTTTCAAATCGATGATCAGTTGCTTTTTCCCCAATTGACTCATCAACACGTCTTTGTCTTCCACCAACATAAGTTCGCCGTTATTAATCACACCAATTCTGTCCGCTATTTCTTCGGCTTCTTCAATATAGTGGGTGGTTAAAATAATGGTCACGCCTTGGGCTTGTAACTCTGAAATTACATGCCACATATCTTTGCGCAATTCGACATCAACCCCAGCTGTGGGTTCGTCGAGAAATAAAATCATTGGTTCGTGAGATAAGGCCTTGGCAATCAATACTCGGCGCTTCATTCCACCAGACAACATGCGTAACTGATCGTCTTTTTTATCAAGCAGTGACAGCTTTTCAAGTAAGCTTGTTATTAGATTTACATCGTAATGCTTACCAAATAGCCCGCGACTAAAGCGCACGGTATTCCAAACCGTTTCAAACGCTCCAATCGTCAATTCTTGAGGCACTAGACCAATGCGGCGGCGGGTTTCTCTGAATTGTTTTTTATTGTCGAACCCATCGACTAATATGTGACCTGACGTATGATTCACTATGCCAGTAATCGTGGATATCAATGTGGTTTTTCCAGCACCATTAGGCCCCAAAAGAGCTAAAATCTCTCCGCGCCGAATGTTTAGATTTATATTTTTGAGTGCTTGAAAGCCATTGTCGTAGACTTTAGAGACGTTCTGTACTGAGACGATGTTGTCCATGCTTGGCCAAGGTTGGGTTTAGTGGGTGATCGAGAAACTCTGATTAAAGATTGGAAGACAGTGTAGCATTTGACGGTGAGGTGGTCGCTGATTGGCGTTGGAACTTGCGACATTCTTTGTGTTCGAATAAATTATACTTTGGAAGTCTAGGCCCATTAATTTATCGTTTAAAAGCAAGCAATAAGATTAACATCACCGTGCAATTATCAAAAAAACCTCATCAAACTTCCTATGACGTAATCGTGATAGGCGGCGGCGCGGCTGGCCTTATGGCGGCTATTACGGCTGGCAAACGTGGTCGGTCAGTGCTGGTGATTGAGGTGAGTAATAAGTTAGGGAAAAAAATCTTAATGTCCGGTGGTGGGCGTTGTAACTTCACCAACTTAGAAGTCAAAGCCGAGCATTTTATTTGTGAAAATGCTCATTTCGTTAAGTCAGCTTTAAACCAATACACAAATTGGGATTTCATTAGCTTGGTCGCAACCCATGGTATTGACTACCATGAAAAAGGTCATGGGCAACTGTTTTGCGATAATTCATCTAAGGACATTCTTAACATGTTGCTCACCGAATGCGATCAAGCCGATGTGGATTGTATGATCAATACCAACGTTTCTCGAGTAGAAGCAATGGCGGAAGACCGCTTGTGTGGCAATCAATTTTTGCTGTCGACCGAGTCATCGCAATACCAATGTCAGAGTGTCATTGTGGCCACTGGTGGTCTATCTATCCCGACCTTGGGTGGTGCAACTGGTCTGGGGTACAAATTAGCTGAGCAATTTGGGTTAGACCTATTGCCCAGGAGCGCATCGCTTGTGCCGTTTACCTTAAGTGGTCATTGGCACGAGCTGGCATCGAGTTTGTCAGGCGTATCGCTGCCGGTGTATGCGAGTGTGGCTAACAAGGGGTTTTCAGAAAGTATGCTGTTCACTCACCGAGGGTTGAGTGGCCCAGCGATTTTGCAATTATCAAACTATTGGGGTCTGGGCGATACGGTGGAGGTCGATCTAATACCAAGTTATGTGATGAGAGAAGAGCTGTTGCAAGCGAAAGCCGAAACGCCGAATAAAAGTTTGGGCAATGTGCTAGGCCAGCATTTAGGTAAATCACTGGCATCAAGCCTAATAAACGCTTGGTGGCCAGACGTAGTAGGCAAAGTATTACATGAACTCAAATCTCAGCGGCTTGTAAAGATAGGCAATGACCTAAATCGATGGTCGATCACCCCTTCTGGTACAGAAGGGTACAGAACCGCCGAAGTGACTAAAGGAGGGGTGAGTGTTGATCAAATCTCATCTAAAACCATGCGTCACAAAGAGATTGAAGGTTTATTCTTTGTTGGTGAAGTATTGGACGTTACAGGGCAGTTGGGTGGTTTCAACTTTCAATGGGCTTGGTCATCAGGGTATGTGGCAGGGTCAAATGCGTGAATGGGTAATGACAATATAATTTGCCCGTGAGTTGTAAACTTTGCTCCTATAAAGATCACATCCACATGCATGTTGAGTATTGAATTAGAATTTATTGATGTTAGGCTCCCAATAAAACTCAGACTACAATACGGATATGTCAAGCTACACACAACAACTTGCCCTCAAGGGGTTATTGCCTGAACTGCCGCATCATGTTCGTGATGGAATTCAATATGAAGTCGTGATGGGGTCGCTTGCCTATGGCGTAAGCAATGATAATTCCGATATGGACGTCTACGGTTTTTCGATACCGCCGAAGGAGATCATTTTCCCTAGTTTGCGGGGGGAGATTCTCGGGTTTGATGATTACGAAATTCAGTTTTCTCAGTTTCAAAAGCACCATATAAAAGATGCAGCGGCACTGGGTGGTAAAGGCCGAGTTTATGACATGACGATCTACTCTATCGTTAAGTACTTTCGCCTTCTTATGGAGAACAACCCCAATATTATCGACAGCCTGTATGTACCTGATAGCTGTGTGCTGTATTCAACACCTATTGCTGATCGAATTCGAGAGAACCGAAAAATGTTCTTGCATAAAGGGTGTTGGTCAACGTTTAAAGGTTACGCGTATGGTCAAATGCATAAGATACGCACTAAAAAGCCGGAAGGTAAGCGTAAGCCGATTGTTGAGCAGTTCGGGTACGATGTTAAGTTTGCATACCATGTCGTTCGGCTGCTGAATGAAGTGGAGCAGTTACTGGTTGAAGAAACTCTAGACCTAACAAAGAACTCCGAACAGTTGAAGTCGATTCGCCGAGGTGAATGGTCTTTAGAAAAATTAGAAGAATATTTTGAGCGCAAAGAAGCCGACCTAGA
>CALJWL010000058.1 GCA_937974565.1 uncultured Arenicella sp. | reverse complement strand
GTCTTTGTTCAGTAACACCACAGAATTGGCTCTGAACACTAAGGCGATGAGTGTACGTGAATTAGATCACGTGAATGTAGACACCACGGTGCAGGAAAAGGCGGTGGCGTTTCCGACGGATGTCCGGCTGTATCATCGAATTCGAGAGGTGCTGGTCAAGGCGGCTGAAGCTCGGGGCGTCAAGTTGCACCCGTCAAGTTGCACCAAAGCTATCGCAAGGTCGGTAAGAAGGGGTTGATTATGCAGGGACGTTACGCCACGACTCGTCAGATCAAGCGTGCAAGGAAAAAAACAAGCAAGCTCAAGCTCTACAGTATTCATGAGCCCGAAGTTGAATGCATTACTAAGGGCCAAGGTGCATAAGAAGTATGAGTTTGGCTTGTGACCACGTCTAAGGGCGGGCGCTCAAAGTTTGCAGGGCAACCCGTTTGACGCTCATACGTTAGCAGGTGCATTATCTCAAGTTAAACCGCTGGCTGGGCGAGCAGCGAAGACCGCGTATTGCGATCAAGGCTACCGAGGTCACGGACTTAAAGGCGATACGCAGGTGAAGATTGTGGGGCGCACCCCCAAACGCGCGACCAGAGCGCAGCGTAAGTGGCTTAAACGCAGAACAGCAACAGAGCCAGTGACCGGCCATCTGAAGTCGGATAATCGTTTGAATCGAAATCATCTCAAAGGCGTCAATGGCAACACAGCCAATGTGATGTTTGCTGCCGCTGGATACAATAAAGCCAAGCTGCTGGCTTGGTTTTATTGTGCCTTGCAAACAGTCCTACAAAAACAAGAAAACCGCCCGCACCCAAAGGGCATAGCAAAGGCGGCTCCCGTAACAACACCAAACGTCCTGTTTAAATCATCATTCATGATGGTGTGCTGTTGATAAGAATCATACGAAAATTGAAACGGCTCTACTTCACCCGATTGGTTGATTCTTCAGGGTCGACTAGATATTGAAGGCGCTGAGTTGTTGGTTCTTAGAGGTGCTTCAAAATTGATTGAAGAGGTAAGGCCTAGTAAAATAGGGAGACCCCCCAGCTCTGCTGGGGAGGCAGTAACAGTTTGACAGTTCCAGAAGTCCCATAGTAACTCTGCAGTGTGCAGCCGCCAAGCATCGCACTACAGAGGAGACTATGAGACAAGTAAATAGTTTAAGCCACACTCGTTGGGAGTGTGTGTGAGCATCACATTGTTTTTATCCCGAAGTTCAGACGCAAAATATTATTCGGTCATATTCGTAAAGAGTTAGGTGAAGTATTTCATCGACTAGCGAAACAGAAAGAAAGTTTGATTGAAGAAGGGCATTTAATGCCAGATCATGTCCATATGATGATTTCGATACCGCCAAAGTATTCAGTTTCTCAGGTTGTCGGGTTTATCAAAGGTAAGAGTGCGATTCACATAGCCCGCAGCTATTCAGAGCGAAGTCGCAATTACGTTGGCCAGCACTTTTGGGCAAGAGGTTAATTTGCTTCGACGGTGGGTCGAGACGAACAGCTTATTCGAGAGTATATTCGTAATCAAGAATCAGAAGATAAGCGAATAGATCAGATGAACTTGCTTTAACCCCTTTAGGGGTTCCAAGGAACCGAAGGTTCCGTTAAACCGCTTTGAGCGGTTCACAAACTAAAGCCTCCGGCTTTGCCGGGGGATATTTACTTTAGTGGCAATAGTGATGGTTTTTTACTTGATTTAAATATCGAATATATTAAAATTTCAGAAATTACTGAAAATACAGTAATGGTTGATTTTTTAATTGTTACTGCCTTTTACTGAGTATGCATGTCTCAAGTAGGGCAAATGCTGGAGAAATACGGTGAACCGACTGCTTCGACTTGCCATTATTCCTTTGCTGCTGCTGTTGGGTGGCTGCGACTATTTGTTATTTGACCCTAAAGGGCCAATCGCGGCTGAGCAGATGGAGCTGATTATCTTTTCGTTCTTGATCATGATGATTGTTGTGATCCCTGTCTTTTTTATGACCTTTTGGTTTTCGATCAAATACCGAGCCAGTAATACGAAAGCTAAAGAAAGCGATTATCGACCAGAGTGGGAACACTCTAACAAAATTGAGGCCGTGGTGTGGGCCGTGCCTTTGGCAATTATTATTGCGCTGGGAGTCATTACCTACAAAACCTCTTTTTCTTTGGACCCTAGAAAGGCCATTGAGTCAGAGCGTGAGACGATGCGAATTCAAGTAGTGGCTTTGGATTGGAAATGGTTGTTTGTTTATCCTGAGCAGGGAATAGCGACGGTCAACGAATTTGCGATGCCTGTTGATCGGCCTGTGGAGTTTTTGATCACGTCTGATACTGTGATGAACTCTTTTTTTGTTCCGCAACTCGGGAGCATGATTTACGCCATGGCGGGCATGGAAAATCAACTGCACTTAATCGCCGAAGAGACGGGTGATTACCGAGGATTGTCCGCCAACTACAGTGGGTTTGGTTTCTCTGGCATGAAATTCAAAGCATTAGTCAAAAATGAAAACGACTTTGCCTCTTGGGTTGAAAACGTTAAAGCAACGAATAGGCCTCTTAGCCCTGACGCTTATTCAACGCTGGCGGCAAAGACTAAGGACCACCCTGTTGAGCATTACTCACAGGTCAATCCATTGCTATTTAATCGTATTATCGAGAAGTACACGGGGATGCAAAATGGCCAATAACGCAACGATTGTCACTGATCCAGATCCCATATTTGGTAAGTTAACGTGGGACTCGATCCCTTATCATGACCCGATTATATTGACTACTTTTTTAGTGGTTGTGATGGTGGGAGTGGGTGTTCTTGGGGCGGTTGTTTATTACGGTAAACTTAAATACCTTTGGGAAGAATGGCTTACCTCGGTCGACCACAAAAAGATTGGGATTATGTATATCATCGCTGCGTTTATTATGCTGATTCGCGGCTTCTCAGACGCTTTGTTAATGCGATCACAGCAAGCGTTGGCGGTATCTGAGAGTTCAGGCGTTGGTTATTTACCGCCGGAACACTATGACCAAATTTTCACCGCCCACGGGGTCATCATGATCTTTTTTGTGGCGATGCCGTTGATTGTTGGTTTGATGAACTTGGTGGTGCCATTGCAAATCGGCGCGCGAGACGTTGCCTTTCCGTTCCTTAATTCGTTGAGTTTTTGGCTGTTTGTGGTCGGCGCGATGTTGGTCAATGCGTCTTTGTTTGTTGGTGAGTTCGCCGCCACAGGTTGGCTGGCGTACCCGCCGCTTTCTGGGCTTGAATACAGCCCATGGGTCGGAGTGGATTATTGGCTGTGGGCACTGCAAATATCGGGCATCGGCACCTTATTAAGTGGTGTTAATTTTTTTGTTACCATCATACGGATGCGTGCGCCTGGCATGAGCCTGATGAAAATGCCTGTTTTTACATGGACGTCATTGTGCGCCAATGTGTTAATCATTTTAGCCTTCCCCATTCTCACGGTAACCATCACTCTGCTTACCTTAGACCGCTATTTGGGCACCCACTTTTTCACCAACGATCTTGGCGGCAATCAGATGATGTACGTGAACTTGATATGGGCTTGGGGACACCCAGAAGTCTATATCTTGATCTTGCCAGCATTTGGCATATTCTCAGAGGTTACCGCGACCTTTTCTCGCAAACGACTGTTTGGGTACACATCGTTAGTGTGGGCAACCGCTTGCATTATGTTTTTGTCGTTTATTGTGTGGTTGCATCACTTTTTTACTATGGGGGCGGGTGCCAGCGTGAACGCGTTTTTTGGCATTGCCACAATGGTGATATCCATACCCACAGGAGTAAAAATTTTCAATTGGCTGTTCACCATGTACAAAGGCAAGGTGACGTTTGACTCGCCAATGTGGTGGACTTTGGCGTTTCTTATTACCTTTACTATTGGTGGCGTCACTGGCGTGATGTTGGCGATACCAGCGGCAAACTTTGTACTGCATAACAGTTTGTTCTTAGTTGCTCACTTTCACAATGTGATTATCGGTGGCGCGTTATTCGGTTATTTTGCTGGCCTGACTTATTGGTTCCCGAAAGCCACCGGTTTCACGCTGAACGAAACGCTGGGTAAATGGGCTTGCGGTTTGTGGACGGTTGGCTTCTTCATGGCGTTTATGCCGCTCTACGTACTCGGGTTTATGGGGATGACGCGCCGACTAAACTACTACGACAACCCTGTTTGGAACACATGGTTGTTGATAGCCGGTTTGGGTGCGTTGATTGTTTTAGTGGCAATCTGTGTACAGTTCTATCAAATATTCGCCAGTATTCGTGATCGTAAGAACAATCAAGATTTAACGGGTGACCCTTGGGGTGGGCGAACTTTGGAATGGGCAATGTCATCACCGCCGCCATTTTATAACTTTGCCAGAACGCCAGAGGTACGAGATCGAGACCAGTTTCACTACATGAAAGAGCATGGTTTGGCATTCAAGAGGCCCGCCAGTTATAGCCGAATTCACATGCCTAAAAATACTTGGGCGGGTATCGTCATCGCAGGTTTTTCGGGCGTAATGGGCTTTGCCATGGTATGGCATATTTGGTGGTTGGCGATTGTTAGCACCGTGGCGATGTTGGCCTGCTTTATTGTCTATAACTTCAGTGGCAACAAAGATTATTACGTTGAAGTTGATGAAATTGAAGTGATGGAGTCTGAACATTTTGAACGCATTGCTGTTGCTCACTCGGCGCAAACGTCTCATCAGCAAGGTTTGAGTGGTTCTCAAGGCAAGGCTTCGATTACGTTGCCGTTATCTCAGGTTTAAAGGCGTTGAATTTTAGGTAATTATTTAATAAAGGTAAGTTAATAATGGCAACCCAGATGATTGCACCCGAACCGGGTTACACTGGATTCGTGGCAGAGGAACATCACCACGATTACGCAGGTGATACCCTGTTGGGGTTTTGGATTTACATCATGAGCGATTGCATTTTGTTTGCCACGCTCTTTGCTACTTATGCCGTTCTTGGCAACAGCTTTGCTGGCGGGTTAACGCCCAAAGACTTGTTTGATCTGAATTTTGTTGCGGTTGAAACGGGGTTGCTGTTGCTCTCCAGTTTTACGTTCGGCATGGCCATGTTAGGGGCGCAACACAAAAACATGACGCAGCTGTTGCTTTGGCTAGGTTTCACCTTTTCTTTAGGCGGTGGTTTCTTGGCCATGGAACTTTATGAGTTCTACCACTTTAGTCATGAAGGGGCCGGGCCTACAACCAGTGCCTACTGGTCGGCTTTTTATGCTTTGGTGGGCACCCACGGCCTTCACGTTTTCGCGGGCATGTTTTGGATGGTGTTTCTGGTGATTCATCTCTTAAAAGACGGCATCACTGAGGCCAATTTCACTCGTCTTTCTTGTCTAAGTTTGTTTTGGCACTTTCTCGATATCATATGGATTTGTGTTTTTAGCATGGTTTATTTAATGGGGGTTATGTAATGGCAAGGTCGGTTCAAACACACGGTGGCGCCGCTCATGGCAGTGTTAAAGAATATGTATGGGGCCTCTTTTGGTCGGTTGTTTTGACGGCGATACCTTTTGCCGTGGTTATGATTGGCGGTTTTGATGGCCGTCTTACCCTTGCCATTATCTTGCTATGCGCGGTGGCGCAAATTTTTGTACAGCTGGTGTTTTTCCTACATATGAATACGTCCAGCGAGCAGGCGTGGAACACCGTTTCGGCTGTTTTCATTGTACTCATCGTGGCTATTGTGGTGTTGGGGTCAATCTGGATCATGAATCATCTAAATCACAATATGCTGATGGGGCATTAGTGGTTTTGTCTTTTGTGTTGTTAGTTGCTTGTAATTAACTTGGGCGTTAAAAAATGAACCGTGTGATGACGTTTTCATTGGTTGGCATAGTGGCCGTGTTGATCTTAGTGGTGGTTCTATTTTTTGCTACTTCGGACAGTCGGATTGGCGACAGACCAAAAAGTGTTGGCGACCTTGGCGGAAATTTCACTTTGCAATCTTATTTAGGGCCGGTATCTCTGAGTGACTTTCAAGGTGACGTGGTTGTGATGTATTTCGGCTTCCTTACTTGCCCTGAAGTGTGTCCAAACTCGATGACAGTGATTCAGGCTGCGTTGAATAGGCTAGGCCCAGCTGAGAAAGCGAACACCAGTGCTTTGCTAATCAGTGTTGACCCTAAGCGAGACACGCTAAATAAGTTGGCTGAGTACACTGAGTTCTACCACGACAAATTAACTGGATTGACAGGCACCAAAACAGAAATTGACCAAGTGACGCGTCAGTACGGCGCATTCTATGATTTTAATGAGATCGAATCCACGACACCGGATTATGGTGTTGAACACTCTTCTCGATATTACGTGATTGATCGCGCCGGAAAATTAGTTGCCTCGATGAGGCATAGCACAACGCCTAACGAGTTGGCTGCTCAAATTCGAGAGTTGTTATAAGTCGCTCATTATCCCAAATTTAATGTAGGTATGACCCTTTTTTAACAGGTATAACCATGTTGTTTTTAGACCGTTTTTTTAGACCGAATAAGTACACCGTGATGTTTGCGGGTGTTTGCGCTCTTATTTTGACTATGGGTATAGCTCGCTATGCATTCACGCCCATGATCCCTTACATGCAAGAGCAAACCGGCATGTCAGAGAGTTTAGCCGGTTGGTTGGCGGGCTGGAGTTACATTGGGTATTTGGTTGGGCTTTTTATGGTCTGGCTGATGCGTGATTTGCGCCTCAAAGACTATTTTTATCGTTATGGTTTATTTATCGCAGTGTTTACCACGGTCATCATGGCCTTACACGATCATCGTTTGGTTTGGTACTTAAGCCGCTTTTTTGCCGGAATCTCAACCGCTCTTGGTTTTATGTTGGGTACGGGCTTAGTTTTGAAATGGTTGTTGCATAATAATCAAAAACAAGAAATGGGGTTGCACTTTGCGGGTGCCGGTTTGGGTATCGTTGTGAGCGCTTTAATTGTTAATGTCGCGGCTGACAGCATTTTAAGTGATTGGGGATGGCGAGGGCAGTGGGTGGCTTTAGCTGGCATCGGGGCTTTGTTACTTGTTCCGGCATTCGTTTTGATGCCGTTTCCCGAAACCGAACAAATTGAAGAGTCTGTAAACATCAATAAAGCCAACGAACCTTCAAAACGTTGGTTAACGTTATTAACCATTGCTTATATTTGCGCGGGCTTTAGTAATACGGTTAACGTGACGTTTACGTCTTTAATTACGGAATACATTCCGTTGGAAAACAAAGGCACCATTATGTGGTTGTTCGTTGGTTTGGCTGCGGCTCCAGCCCCTTTTGTATGGGATAGAATTGCACGGAAAATTGGTTACCTGAACTCCATTCGCGGTGCTTTCGCGATCAATATCGCCAGTAATTTTTTGATGACGGCAAGCACCTCTTACACGGCGATATTTCTGAGTTCAATATTCTTCGGTTTTGCTTTTATGGGGATTGTCTCTTTAACTCTGACCATCATCGGTAATAAATATCGATACAGGGCTACGCAAGTAATGGCGCAATTAACGCTGGGTTATTGCGTGGCACAAATACTGTCTCCGATTTTGGCCGGTATCATTGCCGAAGAGAGCGGCAGTTTTAATTTGGCGCTGTTTTCAGTGAGCGGCATCATGGTAATAGGCATGCTGTGTTTGTCTTTGATGAAACGTGAGTAAACGGATTGGTTGAGTCATGGTTTGGTATGAAGGTATTTGACGGGCATTCCTAAATAAGAGACGTTCCATTCAATTAATTTAAGCGTTGCTTAGTTGCTTAGTTGTTAGGAACAGGCAGTTGAAGGTCAGTCACACTCACGATTGTCTTGCAAAGCACACTCATCACGGCACTGCATGCTTTTTGCCATAGTAGGTCGGCTTAGTGAGTGCGGTGGCTTGATGATTTGCTTAAATAAATTGACGCCATAGTCCGGTGTCCGATTTGTTCTCACCAACGTAATTTTCTTGTCGTAATCTTACCAAAATAGTACGAAGGTGATAATGTTGATCACTTGTTGTTTTATTTGCGTTGAGTAAGCGGCGGATGCGCACCTTGATTGAACGGTGTTTGACATTTGAGCAGAGGCTAAGTGCGACTAAGTCAGGTTTTTTCATTAAGTAAATATATTGAACCTTTATGGGCAATATCCGTACTTACTTATTAACTGCAATTAGTTTTATAAAGATTGCGCGTGATTAAATGAGGCCACACATTGAAAATTATTACGAAACTCAATATCGCTATTCTTGTGACTTCCAGTGCCTTTTTGGGGGTTGCTGGTTGGTATAACTTTACCTTAAACGAAGATAACGCGGTCAGGCAAGTCACTGAACAGGCTGAAATTTTATTAGACCAAATTAACGCATTGCGAAGCTATACCGTGACGGAAGTCAGGCCATTGTCAGAACTCAGTGCAACGGAAAATACGGAGTTTCACCCGCAGTCGGTTCCGGCTTATGCCGCCACTCAAGTGTCTAATTTGTTTGCGAAGTCACGCCCTCAGTACAGCTATAAAGAAGCCGTTTTTAATCCAACCAATTTACGTGATAAAGCGGCGCCATGGGAAGAAACGGTTATTAAAAAATTTATTGATGACCCAACAAAAACTAAGATCATAGGCAAGCGTTTTGTGGATTTTAGAAAATCACTCTATATTGCAAAACCCATTCGCATTACAAATGGCGCCTGTTTAGAGTGTCACAGTACACCAGAGGTTGCGCCGGCCTCAATGATTGAAAAATACGGTAATAAGAACGGTTTTGGTTGGAAGCTTGATGAGGTTGTGGGCACGCAAATGGTCATTGTGCCTTTCACCTTGCCCGATGAACTGGCGAGTAAAACCACCAATGCATTTATTATTACCGCTTTTGGGTTATTGTTGATTGTATTGCTTACACTAAATATCAGTTATGTTGTCATGTCTCGAACCTTGAAAACCAGAAAAAACCGTTCTCAATAACTCAAGTTATCAAGAAATTTGATAGTCAGATTGGTTTTGTTGTGCCAGCCGCCGCCGATATTCCCAAGTGCTGCCTGGCCAGTTGTTGGTGATTTTTCCGTTATCCATATACCAACTCTTTTCAATTTGACTGAACACCATATTGTTCAATCTTATTTGCAGTTCTTGGTTGTAGTGTTGTTCAGCCGATTGAGTCACTTCGATGGTGGTTTTGTTCGTGTGATCTAGGTTTTTAATTTGTTGAACAATATATTCCGCTTGTGCTTCAATCATGATGATGATCGAATTGTGACCAAGGTTGGTGTTTGGGCCGTACATCATATGAAGGTTTGGAAACCCGTGCGTGTGAATACCTAAAAACGCTTGTGCCCCCGATAACCATGCTTGTTCTAAGCTTTGGTCTCGGCCTTGTACGTTGATCGATTTGAAGAAAGGGTTGGTGATAAACCCAGTGGCATAAATGATGACGTCTGCGGAAGTTATCACGCCGTCTACGGTTTGAATGCCGTTGGGAGTGATGTGGCTGATCGGCTGAGTTTGTAGGCCGACATGGCTTTGATTTAACGATTCGTAGTAGGTGTGTGAAAATAATAGACGTTTTGCGCCGATGGTGTAATTGGGAGTTAATTGTGCCTTAAGTTCGGGGTCCTTGATGTGTTTATTAAGGTTTCTTGTTACTCTAAATCTAACAAACCACATGGCCAATCGGTTTCCACTCAGAGCCGGGTAGAGTACACCATCAGCAAGCAAATATAAGGTGTTTCGATACAGGCGACTCAGAATAGGGAATTTACGTGATAGCCATTGTTCAAATAGAGAGTAAGCGCGATTTGGTTTTGGCATCATCCAGTTCGGCGTGCGTTGAAAAACCGTGAGTTGTTTCGCTTGCTTTGCGACTTCAGGTATCAGTTGTACGGCACTGGCCGCTGCGCCGATAACCGCGATGTTTTTATCAGCAAGGTCTATATCGTGATTCCACTTTGCCGCATGAAATTGTTCGCCAATGAAATTGTCAGCACCTTTAAAGCTGGGTGTTGCACGCTCGTGTAATTGGCCTATGGCGCTAATGAAATGCTGAGCGCAATACGTGTGCTGACCCGTTGTGATCGTCCACTGCTGCTGAGCGTATTCGGCGCTGGATACTCGTTCATTGAAACGAAAGTGTTCCAGCAAACCATACTTGCGTGCTACGTCTTTTTGGTATTGAAAGATTTGATCTCGCTTTGACCATACATGTTCCCAGTTTGGGTTGGGTTCAAACGAGTAGCTATAGAGTGCTGATGGTATGTCGCATTCGGCGCCTGGGTATGAATTCTCTCTCCACGTTCCTCCCAGTTCTGTTGCTTTCTCAAGGATTACAAAATCATGAATGCCGGCTTTTTTGAGCTTGATGCCCATACCGATACCGGAAAAGCCTGATCCAATAATCACGATTTTGTGTTTAATCACATTTTTTTCCAATGGTGAGAGGTCTCTGTAAGTCTGTTAATTTTAATGCTAAATGAGTGAGTGGCGGTTGGGACTTACTTATAATTGATGATTAATGAATGAGCAACATCATAGTGGCATAGCGGCTTATAATAGAATGTCTCTAAAGGTCGTTTTGTGTTAGCCCAGGCCAATAATATTGTTTTGTGAAGTGGTTGCATCAATTGCATGGCTTTGTCGGGGCCTTATTAAGGCGGTAATAGGATGGAGCCATGCCTGTCCACCGCTTGAAAGCATGCGAGAAATTAGCCGCTTCACTGTAGCCTAGTAATTCGGCGATGCGCTCTATACTCATGCTGGATGTTAAGTATTCTTGCGCTAATTGTTGGCGTATTTCATCGAGCAGGCTCTGGAAGCTACTGCCTTTTTTGGTTAGATTGCGTCGCAAGGTTCGAACCGACATATTAAGCTGTTTGGCGGTTTCATCGATGTTAGGGAAACTGCCAGGCCGAGAAACTAAAATTTTTCTAACTTGTTCAACTAAACCACCTTGTAAGCCGAATTTACTCAGCAGCTTTTTGCACTGTGCCTGACAATACTCAGAAGCAATGCGATCACGTTGCGGTGAACGATGGCTCAAAATTTTTCGATCAACCAAAATTTCATTTCGATGATGCCCTAGCTCTACTGAGCAATTGAGAAGTTGTTCGTAACGTTCCTGATTGGCGATGTCGTTATGCATCAGTTTAACTTTGGTGTTTCGAGGGTTAAAATCAATGCCAGAGTGTCGCACTCCAGTGAAGGCCGCTTCTAAGTCTCGATCACAATAAAATTGCAATAAATCAGGCGCGAGTTCGTAGTTAAGAGTATAAGCTACCCCCGCCGCTTCATCGGTATCCAGCAAACGGATGGTAAAGTGGGTGAACGTCAGAACTGAGAAGTCTGCGGCAATGGCAATGGTGTCGCGAAGTGTGTGCGCGCTCATCATGGCGTAGCCAAGCAAGCCATAAGATTCATAACGGTAGGCTTCACCGATTTTTAGGCCGATAAGTGGGTCACCCGACACGTTAAGTACATTGCGATAAAAACGAAACTCTTGATCTAAGGTAATATTAATCGATGAGCTGCCGCTGACCGCATCGCTGACTGACGAACCTTCAAGCATGCTCGGAACAATATCAGTGCCGCGTAGGCAGTCTGTTTCGTTAAACCCCAGAGTGCGCATAATGCGCAGTGCGGCTCGTATGCCAACCAGGTGGTGACTCAGTAATGGTTTTTCAGTTGGCATACGTTGATTAATGGTGACTGATAATGGCCGAAATTCACAGCCCTAATACCAGTGTAACTGAAACCCTATGTGTCCGAAAATGACAAAACTGGCCTACCCAAGCATTCGTAATAACAAAAATTGCCTATATACTGGCCCAATATCCATACTTTTAGTGGCTTAGTTAATAAGATTTTTGATAACCGTTGGTCTTTTGAATGTTACGTTGACAGCATTTGACTGGCCTGTTTGAGTCTCACTTACTTTGGATTTTTCAATCGAGCGTTTTAAAATCGACATCATGTTTGGCTTGCACTGCTGAGGCTATAATTTCGGTTAAACGACAATTGCCAACAGACCCCCAGTTAAAAATTTAATCATCAATTTATGTCTCTATCTGATCAAACCCCAGTCATTATTGGCGTAGCCGACTATAAACAAGACATTCCTGGCAACATGAGCGATGCGATGTCGCCGATAGCACTTGCGGCCAAAGCAGCGCAAAGTGCATTGGCCGATGCTGGCGTGTCGGCATCGGCGGTTGATGCCCTTGTTGTTGTTAGAACATCAACGGATTCATTGCCGATGACGCCGCCGCCATTTGGAACCAGTAATAACCCGCCTGCCAGTGTGGCGAAGCGTTTGGGCGCTCAGCCGCGTGTTCTAATTCACTCCAAAAGTGGAGGTAACAGTCCTCAAAAATTAGTTAATGAGTGGGCCGAAAAACTCTCGGACCGAACACAAAAGGGTTGCGTATTGATCACCGGCGCTGAAGCGGTGGCCTCGTTGAAAGCCGCGATGAAACATGGTCAACAACTCGATTGGAGTGAGGATGTAGACGACCTTGGTGAAAACATTCACTATGAAGATCGAGGCACTGGTATTACTGGCATGCTTTGTGTGGATGGCTTACGTCATGGTATGAGCAAACCCACCACGCAATACGCTATTGCTGAAAACGCGAGGCGTCATAAACTAAAGCTGACTTATCGACAGCATGCTATGGCCATGGGAAGCTTGTTTGCGCCGTTTTCAGAAGTCGCTCAACGCAATGAGTTTGCGATGTTTCCTCAAGCCTACACAGCCGAAGATATTGCCACTGTCACCGAACAAAATGGCTATGTGGATTTTCCATATACGTACCGTATGGTGGCCAAAGACGGTGTTAACCAAGCGGCTGCGATTCTTATGACAACGGTAGGGCAGGCCAAAGCCATGGGTGTCTGTGACTCTAAATGGGTGTTCTTACACGCCTATGCCCAAGCAGAAGACCTGCCTATCTTGCAACGCGAAGACATTGCCGAATCCAAAGCCCTGAAGCTGACTTATCGTCAAGCACTCAACGATTCTGGTTTGAGTGTTGATGACATTAAACACATTGATTTGTATAGCTGTTTTCCAATAGTGGTTGAATTAGTGAAAGAGGCGCTTGGTATCGAGGATGAGCGACCTGTTACCCTCACTGGTGGACTCCCTTTTTTCGGCGGCCCAGGCAATAACTATTCAATGCACGGCATTACCGCTGTGGTGAGAAAATTGCGTGAAAACCCAACTGAGTTTGGCTTAGTTGGAGCCAACGGAGGCATGATCAATAAGCACGCGGTTGGTATTTACTCATGCCAATATGGCTGGCAGCGATGCAGTTCGTTGGCAATTGAGCATCAAGCGTTACAGCAACACAGCCCCAAACTCGATAGTGCCCCTAATGGGCCTGCGACGATTGAAAGTTACACTGTATCCTTTGCCAAAGGTCAACCTGTACATGCGGTTGTGATCGGCCGCTTGCATTACACCGGCGCACGTTTTGTCGCGTGCAATAAGCGAGGCGATGCCAAGGTGTTAACCAAGTTACTGTCAGAGGATTGCGTTGGGCAAGATATATTTGTTGTGGCAACCGCAAAGGCAAACACGATTGCCTTTGACCAAGCATCTTTATTATCCGAATTAAGCCCCGTGGCTCATGATTTTAAAGAGTCTTACGAGTTTTGCAATGTTCGTATCAGCGGTTCAATTCTTGAAGTCATTATTAATCGCCCCGAGTCGTATAACGCGTTGCACCCGCCAGCGAACGACGAACTGGCTGAAGTTTTCGATACTTACATGCAACGGCAAGATCTGCGTGTTGCCATTATCACAGGCGCGGGTGATAAAGCTTTCTGCTCCGGTAACGACCTTAAATACTCAGCCAGCGGCAAACCTTTTTGGACACCGTTGTCCGGTTTTGCTGGGCTTACGTCTAGGGTTGGTCGTAATAAACCCGTGATTGCCGCTGTTAACGGGGTTGCGATGGGGGGCGGTTTTGAGATAGCCATGGCGAGTGACATTGTGATTGCCGCCGAACATGCGCAATTTGCGCTGCCAGAGGTTAAACGAGGTCTTATTGCCGCTGCCGGAGGCGCCGTGAGGTTGCCAAGGCAAATTCCGAAAAAAATTGCCATGGAGTTACTCTTAACAGGTGAACCCATTACCGCAAAATACGGCTTAGAGTTGGGTCTTGTGAATTATGTTGAACCGGCTGCTGGCGTTCTTAGTAAAGCTCGTGACCTCGCAGCACTGATTGCCCGTAACTCTCCTACTTCCATACGCTTGACTATGGACCTTCTTGCCGAAACGGCAAATCAAGGTGATGAAAATACCGCAGCTGGGGGTGTGCCCCGTGTGTTAGATGAGTTGATCACCAGTGATGACTTTTACGAAGGCCCTAAGGCTTTTGCTGAAAAGAGACTGCCAACGTGGTCGTGATGAAAGCAGGGCTGTGTTGAGGCTCTCTATCAGGTAAACGAGTTTAAAAAGGACGTGAACGTTCAGCTGAAAAAACGCATTGATGCCACTTTTTAACAACAGTCAAATTCCAAGAGCGAATTTTGACGAAATTGTGGTCCCAATAGTTCCTTAAGCTATTTAATTCATTGGGTTTATGCGTAAATGATACGGTCAGACCAATTAACGAAGATGAAAGGCTCGGGTATTATATCGCCGTTTTTTAGCGCGCACACTTGCTATTGTTGAGATAGACATCGTGCGTTATTTGTCGGTTCAGTATGCTTGTTTTCGAATACTTGTCTGCCTCTTAGTGCGTCGATTTCGATTCTAATTTTGTGTGTGATGTTTTATTGTGCGGTCGTTTTGTAACAATTCTACGTTTCCAACGTGATCGACTTTAATTATTGGCCATTTTTCTTTCTCGCTATTTTCGGTGCCATTGTAGCTAACGCAACCGGTGCTGGTGGGGGTGTGGTGTTTGTTCCGGCCTTTAATATCCTTAACGTGAACGAGGCATCAATCATTGCCACCAGTTTCGCCATACAATGTTTCGGCATGACGGCGGGCACATTGGCGTGGCGAAACCATGCGCTGGCTCAGTCGGTCAACGAAGACCGCAATGCATTGAAAGACAAAGTTTGGTTGGAATATTGGCCTTTGGTTACCATATTTTCCGTGCCAGCCGTTTTGGGTGTTTTAGTCGGACAATATTTGTTTTTTTTGGAAAATGTGGCAACAGTTGTGGTTGTATTTAAAGGGTTTTCTGCCTTATTTGCCTTATCAATTATCGCCACTACAGTGTATATAGCTAGACGTAAACGGGTTCACCAACCTCCCATACAATTTGATCAAGCGTTATACCTCGTGGCTATGATGGTTGGGTTCGTTGGCGGTATAGTAACGGCTTGGCTGTCGATTGGGGTGGGTGAATTAATTGCAGTTATGTTAATTTTAATGCGTTTTCCTGTACGGTTTGCGATCGGCGTTGCGGTCAGTGTTAGCGCGATATGTGTTTTGGTGGGGGTGCAAAAATACTTATGGATAACACCGGATATTGACTTGAATGTATTGTTCTTTGCGGCGCCCGCAGCCGTCATCGGAGGCACCGTTGCCCAACGTGTCGCTTCGCTGTTGTCGCCCGTTCAATTAAAAGTTTTTATCGCAATATGGGTATTGGTTAGCGCGGTGACCATGTAAAGCCTCAAACAGGCATGATTTCACTAACAGCATTACGACACCTTCATTTTGTGTTTTGTCTTACGTTCTCAATGAACCTAACTTACACAATAAATTAGAGTGAGTAACACGTCAGTTTCTTAGATTGTTTACTGAAGTTACAGATGAGAAGATAGAGATATCGACGTTGTATATCAAATGATGGGTGTTTTTTCGCGTTCAGATGGTGCTTATGATTAGAATTCTGGCTGCTTGGTTGGCACTGTCTGTTTTTTTGGTTATAGTGTTTCAAATATGGTTCCTATTAAATTGTTGCTGCTGCCTTTTCTTAACGTAAAAGGCAAAGAGTATAAGCGGCTTTATGAGGACGGCTAAACATGAGTGAATGGATTGATGCTGTTCTTACTTCGCAGAAATTTTTTTAGAAATTTCATACTGCTTAGATCCTTGACGATAGGTAACCAACGCCAACAGTGTTGCAAAGGCTGGATTGGATGTGCCGGACACTGCTTGGATAAATAATAATAAAATTAACAAAATAGTTAGTTCCCCCCGACGATAGAAGATAAAAATACTCGTGTGAGTAACATGTCTTTACGAGACAAATTTCAATGAAAGGTGATACGCCGTTATCGAATCCGAAATTTGTTGTTCGCTTAATAAAAAGCTAAACCTTAACTAAAAAAGAGGAGATCTACTATTTATGAATAAGTCTAAACTCGGCAGTGCTATTGCACTTGCATTGGGTGCCAGTTTGGCCACCTCTAATGCAAATGCACAGCTAGAAGAGATTGTAGTGACTGCAACCAAACGTGCGGAAAGTTCGCAAGATATCCCAGTCGCGATTCAAGCAATCACTGGCGATTCACTTGAAAAATTAGGCGTTAACACCTTTGATGAGTACGTTAAGTACTTGCCAAACGTGGTTCAACAAGGTCGAGGCCCTGGCCGAAGCGAAATCTACATTCGCGGTGTAGCAACCGAGCAATCGAACAATACCGTATCATCGGTTCAAGGTTCCGCTCCTGCTGTGGCTCTGTATCTTGATGAACAAGCGGTTTCATTTGGTGGTCGTAACTTGGATATTTACGCGGCTGACTTAGAACGCGTTGAGGTTCTGCCTGGTCCGCAAGGCACGCTATTTGGCGCCAGTTCGCAGTCAGGTACAGTGCGACTGATTACTAACAAACCTTCAACTGAAAGTTTTGATGCGGCTGTTAAAGCAGGTTACAGCACGACCACAGGAGGGGATCCAAGCACTAATTTGGAAGCCATGATTAACGTGCCAATATCCGATACCGTTGCGGCACGTGCTGTGATTTATACAGACAACCAAGGCGGTTGGATTGATAATGTGGATGTTGGCTTTGATAATAATTCTCGAGGCGTCATCGATGTCATTAACCGAAACCAAATTTTTGGGGCACGGGTGGCCTCTGACGCGATCTTACCATCGGTAACCAATGCTAGAGTCGTTGAAAATGACTGGAACGACGCTACTTATCAAGGGGTTCGTTTGGGTGTTGCTTGGGATATCAGCGAAGATTGGGCGCTGCTTATTCAGCACACCGATCAAGACCTTGAGACAGAAGGTACATTTGAATACTCGCCCACCACTGGATCCACCAGTCAATCGCAAAGCTTTTCTCCAGATCGTAATAACGACAGCTTTGGTTTAACTACCCTCACGCTCAATGGTCGGTTAGGGGCATTGGATGTGGTTTACACCGGTGGTTTTTTAAGTCGTGATGTCAGCTCTCTGCTGGATTACACACAGTACAGTTTCGGCGGTGGTTATCAAGCTTATTACATCTCAACAGGGGCCTACTCAGCGAACGGTGCAAATCAAGTCTTTGACTATACCAAGCAATACGTAGATGAGACAGAAAGTGACCGTACGTCTCATGAAATTCGAATTCAAGGCGACGTCGGTGAGCGTTTTAACTACACGGTGGGTGCGTTTTTCGACGACGTTGAAACTCAATCTATTGGTGAGTTCCAATACTTTGGCGCATTGCCGGCTGGGTTAAATACGGCGGTCAGGCCTGCAAATTTAGCGCAGGGCAGTCGCACCCGCTCTGGATTAGCCGAGCCGACCATCTTTTTGAATGATTTCACACGCCAAGAAGACCAAACGGCATTTTTTGCAGACGCGTCCTTTGATGTTACAGACTCATTCAGTATCAGTGCGGGTGTTAGAGCCTACGATATTGATTTTGATTTAAAAGGTGCAACCGGTGGTTCGTTCGGTTGTCGTGGTGCAGACATCGCTTCTTTGCCAAACGGTGATAATGTGATTCCATCGGGTCGAGCAATCAGCTATGCCGTAACTCGGCCAGATGGCACGTTAGGTTGTTCTGATAATTCAGGCAACGATGTGACTCAACGGCTCAGTAACTTAGGTAACTTTGGTGCGTTGTCTCAGGGCGGTACTCAGCTTGCTGGTCTTGAAAACTTAAATTCAGACGGCGTTGCTAATCAAGACGATACTATTTTTCGTGTAACCGCAGACGTAAAGCTTTCTGATGATGTGTTGTTATTTGCAACGGTGTCTGAAGGATTTCGCCCGCAAACGGTTAATCGTAACGCTGGTCAACCTTCAGGTAATCAAGAAGGCCCGTTCGCAGGGTTTACGGTGCCCACAGTGGCGCAAACAGACGAGTTAACAAACTTCGAAATTGGCATTAAAGGTGACTTCTTTGATAACCGATTACGATTGAATGCAACGTATTACAATTCAGAAATTGACGAACTACAAACGACTCGCTTTGACCCATCCAACATTGCGTTTTTGGTGTTCATTGAAAACGTAGGCGATGCTGAGGTTCAAGGTATTGACGCCGACTTTGTTTATGCGCCGACAGACGCCTTAACTATTTCTGGCGCTTTTTCTTGGGTTGATTCTGAAATCACTCGATTGAATGATCAATTGATTGGCATTGCCGCCCCGGTAGGCAGTGAGCTTCCTTACACGGCTGACTTCTCGTTCAATCTGCGTGGTAGATACGATTTTCGCTTCGACAGTTTTGGTGCTGATGCGTTTGTCCAAGCCGGTGTGGTTTACACCGGTGATAGCTTCTCAGGCATCGTTGGTAACGCCAATTTTGTTGAAGACACCACTCGTCGTTTGTACGGCCGAGGTACGGGCTTAACTATCCAGAACGAAGGTGGCACGTTTGGTGCTTCAAGGGTAGCGACTCCGGGTTCATTTGGCTTAACGCCCGACGGCTCCTTTTTCCAAAACGGCCGTTATATTCAGGAATCATACTCCTTGGTCAACGTGTCAGCGGGTATTGACAAAGACAACTGGGGGGTTGAGTTATTTATCAACAACTTGTTTGACGAGGACGGCATTGTCAATATCAGCACATTTGACTATGTGCCACGTGTTTCTGTCACGCGCCCACGAACCGTTGGCTTACGCTTTCGTTGGGATTATAACTAAGCGTTGACAGTGGAAAGCGTTACTTAGCGTACATTCGTATTGCTGTAAACGGTTCAAAGTGGTTAACGTTTGTTATATTTGATCCGTAAGCGCTATAAGGCGAGCCGTGAGGCTCGCCTTTTTTATGAATTATCTTGTTAAAATTTGTTTTATCAGGCTGGGGTGAGTGAGGCGCTTATGGGCGTTTTTTAACCTTTTGGGCGTTCTTGACCGTCTTTGGTTTAAATTACTCTTGATAACAGTCTGACCTCTATATTCGTAAGCATTTCATAACCGCAACCATCACCTTTGATCGAATTATGACCGCAATGCACGACCAAGCCACCGTCATTAATAAAGCCACAGAACTCGCCAAGGCAGGCCAGTTTAAGGCGGCCCTGGCAACCTTAGACTCATTGAATGCCCTTGTTGTAGAAAACGTTGAAGCGGCGTACGTAAGAGCCGTGTGTTTAAGGCGTTTAGGGCAGCCTCAAAAAGCAGTCAGCCAGTTGCAAAGTATTGTTCTTCAAGACCCAAGTTTTGCACGTGCGCACCAAGAAGTTGGCCATATCTTCAGGCAACAAGGCAATGCTCGTGCTGCGATTGAGGCATTCGAGAGGGCGGTGTCGGTTGACTCGGCGTTAATAGGCAGTTGGCGTGCGTTAAAAGCGTTGCATGAGGAAAACGCGAACCCTGAGGGTGCATTACAAGCACGCCTTGAAATTAAACAGTTAGAGGCATTGCACCCGGCCTTGCAAGCCGTGAAAAGTTTCTTGAATCGAGATGACATTGATTCAGCTGATCAAGCATGTCGACAGTACATGCAGCAAAACAAGCAAGACATAGAAGGCATGCGTTTGCTGGCTGAAATAGCTCAACGTGCGAAAATTTTAGATGATGCGGAGTTTATCTTAGAAAGCGCGGTAACCTTTGCGCCAGATCATGTGGGGGCCCGTTTTGACTACGCCAATGTATTGATTAAGCGGCAGAAGTTTGGTGCTGCGCATGAGATTGCACTGGCATTAATAAACGAACAACCAGACGTGTTGCAATTTCAAGGTCTGTACGCCTCTGCGTTAGCGGGCGTCGGTGAAACTCAATCGGCGGTTGATTTGTACCGAACGCTGATTGCTCAAGGGTATAACCTTCATCATGCGTATCTTCTGTGCGGCCACGCTGAAAAAACCCTTGGTAATCTCCCGGCCGCAATTGAATGTTATCAACGTTTGTATGAGCTACAGCCAGATTACGGTGACGCGTTTTGGAGTTTGGCGAACACAAAGGCGTATGAATTTTCAGACGATGAAGTCACGCACATGCTTGACTATAAAGAACGTGAAGAAACCTCCGCCATTGATAAAGTGCATTTTAATTTTGCTCTTGGAAAAGCCTACGAAGATCGAAAAGAATACGATCTTGCATTCCGAGCTTATGGTGAAGGCAATCGCTTAAATAAAGAAATCTTAAACTACCAATCCCCTGAAGTGACAAAGCGAGTTCAGTATCAGAAAAATAATTGCACTAAAGCGCTGTTTGAACGCTTAAGTGATGTCGGCCATTCAGCGCCAGACCCGATCTTCATTTTAGGGTTGCCACGCGCAGGTTCAACGCTGCTGGAGCAAATTCTGGCGTCTCATTCTCAAGTTGACGGTACGCTAGAGTTGCCTAATATTCTTAGTTTGAGTCGCCGCCTGCGCGGCAGAGACTCACTGGAAGAGGGCGCTGAGCCGCAATACCCGAAAATACTCGCCACTCTTGAAACGGATTACTTCGCCAAATTTGGTGAGCAATACATAGAAGAAACGCATGTTTTCAGGCAAGGTGCGGCGTTCTTTATCGATAAAATGCCGAATAACTTTATGCATGTCGGCTTGATTAAATTAATACTGCCAAACGCCAAAGTGATTGACGCTAGGCGCCACCCAATGGCGTGTTGTTTCAGTGGTTTCAAACAACTGTTTGCTGAAGGACAAGAGTTCACTTATGGCTTGCAAGAGATTGGAGACTATTACAAAAACTACGTTGAGTTAATGGATCACTGGGATGCCGTGTTGCCAGGTTTTGTTTTGAGGGTGCAGCATGAGGACGTTGTTAACGACTTAGAATTTCAGGTAAGAAAAATTTTAGACTTTTGTGGCTTGCCGTTTGAAGAATCTTGCTTGGAGTTTTATAAAACTGAACGTAACGTGCGAACCCCGAGTTCAGAGCAGGTGCGTCAGCCGATTTATAAAACTGGGCTAGAGCAATGGCGAAACTTTGAACGCCACCTAAAACCGTTAATCGACGCGCTTGGTGATGATGTGCTTGCTCGTTACCCCTTTGAAGCCGCTTAGTATTCGCTTGAGCCGGTTTTATGCGCCTTAAGTCTGAATTTATTCGCTTACCTCTCAGTTTTGATGTTCAGAGGTTGGCTCACGAAGCCAAGCAATTTTCGGAATACGAGTGGGATTATCACCCGCAAAGATACGACGGAAATACAGCCCTTAATTTGGTGTCAAAAAACGGTGACCGTAGTTATGCTTACATCGGCGAGATGAAAGCCACTGCAGCTCTGGGGAAATGCCCCTATATTCAACAAATTATGGCGTCATTTGAGACGATCATTGGGCGGTCACGCTTTATGCGTTTGGCCCCAGGTAAAGGCGTTCCGGCGCACAGCGATACCGATTACACGTGGCGTAACCGAGTCAGAATACACATTCCCATTGTGACTGATCCGCGAATAGTTTTTTCTTCGATGTCCACCTCTGATAAGCCTCAAGTGAACGTGCATAAACGTGCCGGCGAAGCGTGGATATTTGACAATTGGCGTGAACACGCGGTTATTAATCAATCGGACATCCATCGCATTCATTTGGTGATTGACACAGTTGGTACGGCGAATTTTTGGTGTTTGGCTGACAATGGCTGGGACCCCAATGGCAACGACAATAGCTCACTGGCGGATTGGGCTAAAAGCGTAAAACACCTTGAGTTTGACGAACGAGCGCCCACGTTGGAACTTCCGTTTGAAAGATACAATGTGGTTTCCGTACGATCGCCTGATGAAATTGAAGCACTGGTGCGTGATTTTCTGATTGAAATCGAATCGATGAGCGACGCAAGTGTGTTTGCAAGAATTCAAGCTGAGCTAGTAGCCCTATGCCGTGACTGGAGAGGCTATTGGGCGCAATATTTGGATACTTCAGAAGGTATTCAACGGTATTTAACCTTAATCGAGACCGTCAAAAGTGAACTTAAAAACCCATTACGCAGCGTGTTCTTAAAGAGTAATGGTGTGCCCGCCCATCACGTGATCAACAATTGGTTAGACTTGGCTGTAGACAAAGAAGCCGCGCAATCAAAAGTTTTGAAGATAAGCGTGATGGAGAACTCAAGTTATAAGGGTAAGACACCCAAATTTGAGGCGCCGGTGTTTATTGTGGGCGCTCCACGCTCGGGCAGCACCATGTTGTTTGAAGCGCTTAAGTTTAATAAAGACCTTTGGAGCATGGGCGATGAAGCACATCAGGAAATCGAGTCGATCGCCACACTAAACCCGCTCAATCGAGGCTTTCATTCCAATCGTTTGGATGAGAGTGATTTTAACCGTGAGGTTGGCGAACAAATCATGGACGCTTTTATGCATCGACTGCAAAACTCGCGCTGCGCGCCTTACGCTGATATGCCGCCAGATTTTCAGCCTTCTGCCGTTCGTTTTTTAGAGAAAACACCTAAGAATGCTTTACGTCTTCCTTTCTTTAAACGAATGTTCCCGGATGCTAAATTTATTTATTTGCATCGCCAAGCTGAGCCTAATATTGGCAGCATGATAGACGCATGGGAGTCGGGTAAGTTTGTTACTTATCAACAGTTACCAAAGTGGACGGGTGTATCATGGTCATTATTGTTAGTTGAGGGTTGGCGTGAAAAAATAGGGCGCAGCCTTGCCGAAGTTGCGGCTTTTCAATGGGCGCAAACCAATCGACAAATTATGGATGATTTTCAGTCAGAGTTGTTCAATACAGCGCAGCAAGACATTTACTGTTTGAGTTATGAAGAGTTGCTTGAAACCCCATTCGAGACACTGAAGGCGGTGTGCGGCTTTATAAAAGCACCATTTGGACCGAAAATGCAATCGTACGCTCGAACCGGCTTTCCAAACTCCAAATATGCATTGACCCAACCCCGCACTGATAAATGGTTACGACATCAAGACACACTGCTGGGCGTTCAAACGGAGTACGTGAGTGTTCAGCAACGTATTAACGATTTTCATGATCGCTTCTCTAATAAAAAGCGTTGATTAAATATTAATCAATCTGCGTTTTTCTACTCAGCGTCAGTGGTCTTAGGAATTACTCACAAAGTTATCCACAGGAAATGTGCGTAACTTTTTAACCTGGTGTTGGTTGTAAGTTCAGAGCAAAAAAGAAGCCATCGTTGCGATGCATCAAGGCAATACGTGCGTTGCACCAGCAATACGAACAGAGCTGGCTTTTTGCGATGTAAATGAAGCATTAATGATGGACTTAAAGCCCATGTCCTCACCTTGTGTTATTTCTAGTTGCCCCGCACCTTGTCCAAGAGAGTCTCGTAAATACCCTGCAAACGCGGCGGCCGCCGCACCGGTGGCGGGGTCTTCGTATACCCCACCGGGTGCGAAGGCGTTGCGTGCATGGTACTGGTGATCGTTTTGCTTAAATACCAGCATTACGGTGGTAACGCCTAAATGTTGCATAAAGGCTTTGCCTGCCTCTAGGTCATACCTCATTTGCCTTAATGTCTCGTGATCCATGAGGTTAAGCAGTAAATGGTTTACACCGGCATTTATAATCGCTGGGGGTATGCGCTTATCCAACTGCGAGTCTTGCAACCCAAACAGCTTGAGAGCATCGGATATGTGATTGGGTTCTACCGCCAATGAGTACGTTTTTGGTGATTGAAAAGCGGCCGAGTATTGGCCATTTCTTTCAAAGCCATCAACACTAATCTCAGTGTGATTGAGCCGCAGATTGAACGTGCGTTGACCGTGGTGTTTTGCTAAAACAGCTCCTAATGCGATGGTGGCGTGGCCACAAAACGCCACCTCGTGTTGAGGGGAAAAGTATCGTACTCGCCAGACCGTTGAATCGGGCGTTGTGCCATGAGTTGCGGTTGCATCTGGGGCAGAGAACACGGTTTCAGAAAAACCAACGTCGGCCGCTATGGCTTGCATGTCTGCCTCACTTGGCATGCCCTCAAGCACCGTCACACCGGCAGGGTTTCCCCCGCGTTGGTTGTCAGAGAAGGCCGACACTTTATTGATCTTCATGCTTTCCAAAAAGGGCTGGTCTAATAAGGGTTCATTAGGTTGAGTGGTGCGTTATTCAAAGAACAAGCCTAGTTGATCTGAGTTAAGCGCAGCACGCAGTATGCGTTGCATGATAATCGGGTTGATGCCCACGTTGTTGCTGTGGGTGACAAGCACACGTGGGTTCGCATGCAAGCTTTTTACCGTGCGATTTAACAAGGCTTGATAGTGTTTATGGCCCGCGCGGGTGCAACCAAATTGATGCCAAACTTCTCGCCAATCCTTCGCTAAGTTTCTGAGTAATACGTGGTATTCGTTAGCAATGTTTTTCTCGTTCTGAGGGTTTGCCAATATGTCCGCCATCAATTCTTTTGCAATGGCTTCTAATTCACCAGGCGCCATTACCGGTGCAACATTGAATCTCTCAGTTTTAACATTCTTTTTCACACCAACTTTGTATGGGATTGATTTGGTTTTGACGTTGCCGCTGGCGGCCAGGTCGACCATGTTCCAGAATCGAGATGAACCGGCTGTGTCGATCACCAAATGCACTCGATCTAAGTCGCTGGTATTCGTCACTTTATGTCGGCGCCACGAATCGAAAATCCAACATTCGCCAGCTTGCATATGCCGTTGTTCGTTGCCGCAGTAAAACACAACATCAGGATTAGTGATGACGGGAATGTGGATGCGCACACGGTTATACCAATGATAATTGAAGTCCACATGCGCCGTAACTTCTGATTGGGCCGCCAAGCGCATCAAGCGAGAGCGAGCTAACACTTCTCCAAAACTGGCCATTACTTGCTGAATATATTCACATTGGACAAGATGCTGAGTTGGGCGCATGCGTCCAGAAAAGTCATTATTATCGTCACCGCGGTGCGATATCAGCGCAATGGCGCTATTGCCATTGATTCGATTGGGGTGAGCCATCCATGTGTTGGCCTCAAATTGTTGCACTTCTTGACTGAGCCGATCAGCATCAAAAAGAAATGGCAGTTTGATAAAAGGGGTGGAGAGTTCCATAGAACCGATTGTAAATTAAACTGACGCAGGATTGAGATGTTTCATCTTAAAAAGAGCCACTCAGTATTAGAGGCACGAGCCTAACTAATCTCTCAGACTTTTTTGTGATTGCGACTAGCGTTGAGTATGCCTTCTTAAACCCATTTTACAGGAGTTGTTTAGCGAATTTTTGAGAAATTAGAAAAAGTGATTGCATAGAATTTTATATGCATTAAACTAGCGCCGCGTTGGAGGGTAGAGCAGTTGAAAGGCCAGCAGCAGCAAGACTTAGAGGCTTACTTACAGGGTGCCTAGATAAGTTTGAAAAAATTTAAAAACTTGCTTGCAAGCTTCGATACTTCTGCTATTATTCGCCTCCGATTTGGCAAGATTCGGGCGTTTAGCTCAGTTGGTAGAGCATCGCCCTTACAAGGCGAGGGTCAGTGGTTCAAGTCCACTAACGCCCACCATTCTTTTGAGTTTAAGTTAAATTGTTGAAATTTTACTTAACTGCTTAAGATTCACTTCTAATTTGGTATGAGTGAGATCTTATAGCACTGTAAAAGAGTTTAAATTTGGAAATGCGGAGCGGTAGTTCAGTTGGTTAGAATACCGGCCTGTCACGCCGGGGGTCGCGGGTTCGAGTCCCGTCCGCTCCGCCATTTTCAAGTTTCCCGAATAGCAAGCCCTCAGTTAATAGCTGAGGGTTTTGTCTTTCTAGCACAGTCCGTAGATTAATTTTGTAAGGGAAAAGTAATAAACTTTAAGGATGTTAGCAAGCTGGAGCGGTAGTTCAGTTGGTTAGAATACCGGCCTGTCACGCCGGGGGTCGCGGGTTCGAGTCCCGTCCGCTCCGCCAACTTTTTGGATCCACGCGTCTAATGTTAAACGGCATTCGTTAAATCGCGTATTGAGCCTTAGTTATCGTTAGTTATCTTAGTTATCTTAATTTTTTTCTTTCCATGCTAATCAGACATTTGAATTTGGCAATCCTTGAGCAATAAAAGCGTGAGCAATAAAAAAGGCCATAAGCTTGCGCTCATGGCCTTTCATTAGCGCTTTGGGTTAGCTAACTCGGGTGGGTCAACTAACTATTGAACGGCTTTGCCTTCAGCATCGACCAATATGACTTCGCCGATTTTAGTGTCGCGTATGGCTTGTTCGACACGAGAACGATCACCAACAATGACCCAAAGCATGTTATCGGGTTGCATATGTTCTTTGGCGGCATCATTTACTTGCGCCAGATCTATTTGCCTTAATTCGGTCACGTAGTTGTCCCAGTAACTTTCATCAAGGCCGTAGCGTGCCAGCGTGACGATATCACCCTGAACGGCCGCTGCAGTCTCCCATCGACCGGGCAGAGTTAGAATCTTCTTATCTAATGATCTGGCCAATTCTTCAGCAGACGCCGGTCGATCACTTCGGATTGATTTAACCTCACCGTACAGTTCTAATAACGACTCAGCGGTTTTATCGGTTTGCACGGGGGCGTAAGTGATAAACGGACGTTGAGCTTGGGTTCCTCGCACGATGCTGCGAGCGCCATACGACCAGCCTTTGTCTTCTCGTAAATTTAGGTTAATGCGAGAGTTAAAGCTGGCGCCTAAGACCTCGTTCATTAGTTGCATGGCTTGCTCACCCTTAAAACCAAATTTAGGCAGCATTTTAGTGCCGATGATGACCGATTGCTCTGAACCTGGCCGATCAATGAGGTAGATTCGAGAATCTGCCATTGGAGCTATGTCGCTGATGTTTTTGGTCGGGACGTTGCCCGTCGGTAATTCTCCCAGCGCTTTTTCAGCCAGCGGCACCAATTCAGTTAAGTTGATGTCGCCCGTCACAATCAGAGTGGCGTTATTCGCTTTAAACCAAGTCTTGTGATATGTGCTTAAATCATCGGTAGACATAGAGGCAACGCTGGCCTCCGTGCCTGAACCTGAGAATGGGGCCGCGTAAGCGTGGCCTTCACCGTAAAGAATGTTTGGTAACACCCTCAGAGCGGCACCAAACGGGGTGGATTTCTCCTGTGCAATTGCGGCTAGTTGTTGTTGGCGTAGTCGTTCAAGTTCGTCTTTTGGGAAGCTTGGGTTTAAGATAACATCCGCAAAAATATTCACAGACTCATCAAGATTCTCTTTTAATGTATTCAGTGATACAGACGAGGAATCTAAACTTGCAGTGCTGCTGAGGCTGGTGCCCATGGCGGCAAGTTTGCTGCTGATGTCGAGTGCGTCCCTTGACTTGGTGCCTTCGTCTAGCATGGCCATTGTTAAATTGGCTGTGCCGGGCTTAATGCCTTGATCGGCAGCGTAGCCCGCATCCACCAATAACTGCATGCGAACCACGGGCACGGCGCTGCGATTTGCCAATATCACTTTCAAACCATTGCTAAGTGTGGCCCTTTCAAGGCGATCAAAACTAACTTGAGGAGCGGCGCCAATCACTGGAATGCCTTTGCTGCGATCCACTGTGCTGGCGGTTGTTGAGTGTTGATCGAAGGGCAGTACACGCAAACTATACTCGCCGTCACTTAGCCATGTTTTTGCCGCGTTCATCACGTCTTTGGCTGAGGCGTTCTCGAATCGTTCTATAGAGGTTTTGTAAAAGTCAGGGCGGCCGCCAAACACTTCGTTTTGCGCCAACAAGTCAGCTTTGCCTCCAATGCGTTCTAAGCCACGAATAAAGCCGGCTCTTGATGATGTTTTTACTCGACTGAGTTCTTCTTTCGTCGGACCTTTTGCCATGAATTTGGCGAGTTCTTCGTCGATGGCTTGACTGATATAGTCCAAGTCTTCTGATTTATCCGCGGTCGCTATAACACCGAATAAGCCGGATATTTCAGAATTAAATGAGAAGGCGGCTATGTCGTTTGCTTTCTGCTCTTTGTAGACCAAACGGTTGTATAAGCGAGACTTTTTATCGTTAGACAACACGCCCGAAGCAAGCTCTAATAAGTCGGCTGCTTCGGTTCCCCACTCAGGCACATTCCAAATTTTATACAGGCGTGCTTTGGGTACTCGGTCGTACATTATTTGTTCGTGTTTGCCTTGCCGCTTTGCTATCCAGCTACTCTGCTTGGTAAGAGGAGGGCCAGCGTCAATGTGGCCAAAGTACTTTTTGACCAGACCTTGAACTTCAGCGGTGTCGACATCGCCCGCAACAGTCAGAGTTGCATTAGCGGCACCGTATTTTGTTTTAAACCATTCGTGTACGTCTTCTACCGTGGCGGCATTCAAATCTTCCATTGAACCTATCACACTCCACGAATACGGATGACCTTTAGGGTAAACGTTTTCGAGTATGGTGCTAAAGACGCGCCCGTACGGTTGATTTTCACCTTGACGCTTCTCGTTTTTAACCACCCCACGCTGTTCATCCAGTTTGGCTTGGTCAATTGCGCCAAGCAGATGGCCCATGCGATCAGATTCCATCCATAACGCCATTTCCAAGGCGTTTTTAGGAACCACTTGATAGTAGTTTGTGCGATCTTGGTTGGTGGTGCCATTCATTCCTGTGGCGCCAACTCGATCAAAGGGCTTAAACCAATCGTCGTTGTAATTCTCAGAACCGTTAAACATTAAGTGTTCAAAAAGGTGCGCAAAGCCCGTGCGCCCCAGTTTTTCATCTTTGGAGCCAACGTGATACCAGACATTAACCGCAACAACAGGGGCTTTTTTATCTTCATGCACAATCAGCGTTAACCCATTGTCTAATTGGGTCTTAGTAAAGGGAATATCGATGTCGTCCGTTGCAGCATGACTGTTGGTCGCGATTAGGGTTGCGGACAGGAGCATCGAGATGATGATTCTATTCATTATTCTTGGCTCGTAGGTTAGTTGTGATTTTTAGTATATCCTAGAGTTACAAAGGCACATAAAAGCCCAGAGACCCTGATAAACTGCGTTGAACTGCTTGATGCCGATAGTTTAGACCTAATTTAGGTGCGTATAATCTCATAAAAAGATTCAATGTAATCATCGTTTAAACTTGTTTTGTTCAAACTTGGCATTACACAAGCCCTGATTAGCCTTTTTTGTGTCCCGACACTCGACTATAATGGCGCGCTTAAAATTAATAAGAACGATTGTTTTTGAACCCTTTGTAAGGAATCACTATGTTAACTGAAATTCGTGACCGCTCATCTGGATGGTTTGCGTGGATTATTGCCGCTCTGATCATCATTCCAATGGCGTTTTGGGGTGTACAAGAATACGCCAGTACTGAAGCTCGCCCGGTGATAGTGCAAATAGGTGACCAAAAAATTTATCAACAAGCCTTTCAGCAACAGTTGTTAAATCAGCAACAACGAGCCACGCAAGCGAACCCAAGCTTGGCCAGCTCTGATATCTTTAGTAGTGATTTTTATAAACGCAATGTGCTAAAAAGTATGATTGATCGCGCGTTAGTACAGCACGTTGCAGCGGATAAGAATTACCAAATTGGCGATTCTCAGTTGGCGTCACTGATCAAAGAAAACCCCGTGTTCCAAACCGACGGTAAATTCGATCCAGCTTTATATCAAAACTACTTAAACAGCTCAGGTACATTTTCCAAAAAAGCATTCGAAGACAATATTCGCCGCGATTCTGAAGTGGCGCAAGTGCGTGCAGGGTATCAAGAGTCTGCCATCGTTCTGCCAGATGAGCTTCGGTCAGTATTGGCCATTCAGGCAGAGAAGCGCACGTTTGACCTGATCACAGTCAACAGCAATCAGTTTAACGATAAAATTGAAGTCAGTGATGCTGATATTGCCAGCTATTACGCTGAAAATACCGACAATTACATGGAAGATGATCGTCGCTCTATTGAGTATGTGGAATTAGATACCTCATTGATTGCTGAAGGTATCAATGTCTCTGATGCGGACATTCAAGCGGCGTATGACAGTTACGTCGAGAGCTTTCAAGAAGATGAAACTCGTAATACTCGACATATTTTATTGAGTACCAGCGGCGATAAAAATGAAGATGAGCAACGCACTAAAGCTCAGGAGTTGGTGGAACAGTTGCGTGGCGGCGCTGATTTCGCAGAACTGGCAAAACAACATTCTGACGACCCAGGGTCTGGTGCCAATGGCGGTTCTTTGGGTGAAGTAGAAAGAGGCCAAATGGTGCCCGAGTTCGAAAGCGCAACCTTTGCCGCCGAAGTGGGGGCTATCTCAGACCCTGTTTTGTCTCCGTTTGGTTACCATATCATTCAAGTTGAAAGTGTTAATGCAACCAGTGCCAAAAGTTTGGATGAAATGCGCTTTGAGTTAACGGAAGATGAAAAGCAGACCAAGGCTGAAAACTTGGCCAGTGAAAAAGCAGAGGAATTACGAAACACTTTGTTTGAACAACCCGAATCACTTGAAGGTGCAGCCGCGTTACTTAACACTGAAATTAAGACCACTAGCTTGTTTACTCGTGCCCAAGGCAGTGGTATCGCGGCCAACGATGCGGTTCGCGCTGCTGCGTTTGGCGAGCAAGTGGCCAGCGAAGGGCTTAACTCTGAATTGATTGATTTAGGCAACGGCTTGTATGTGGCGTTGCGTCAAAAAGAGTTTAAGGAGTCAGCGCCTAAGCCGCTGGCCGACGTGACGGCTGAAATCAGAGCCAAACTTGTATCTGATCGCGCTAGAATCGCGGCTGAAAAAGCCGGCGCTGAATTGTTGGTGCGCACTGAGTCGGATTGGCCAGGCTTGTCTGCGGATGAGAGCGTGGATGTGCAAAATTTTACCGTTTCAATGATCGACACCGATCGCAAAGCGTCCCCCGAAGTGATTCGTGAAGTAATGAAAATACAATTGGGTGATGCCGCGACAAAAGTACATTCTTTTACTGGCTTAAATGGCGATTTCAACATTATTCGTTTGAGTAAAATTGAGCCGGGAGACCTAACAAAGGTTAGTCAACAAGTTAAAGACGCAACTCGCCGGATGCTTGAGTCTCGCAATGGTCAAAGTATGTTCACGGCTTACCTGAATGGGTTGGAAGAGACCATTCAGCCTGTTATTAATGAGGAGCTGCTGTAACTTTTAGTTAAGCAAACAAAAGCAGTGCCGATCTTTAAATCAGAAAGCCGCAGTAAGATGTCTGCGGCTTTTTTTTAACAAATCGTGATAGATAGGAAGTAAGACAGATGGTTATCAGTCCAAAAATTCGTGGTTTTATATGCACTAATGCACATCCAGTGGGTTGCGCCGAAAATGTTGCGCAACAAATTGACTTTATTAAAAGTCAAAAAGACGCACTCAATACCGACGTGACTGCGGCACCCAAAAACGTGTTAGTGGTTGGCTCGTCAACCGGTTATGGGCTTGCTTCGCGTATTACCGCTGCGTATGGTTATGGAGCGAAGACGTTGGGCCTGTTCTTTGAGAAGCCGCCCACCGAAAAGCGTACTGGGTCAGCCGGTTTTTATAATTCAGCCGCATTTGAGGCACAAGCAAAAGCGGATGGCTTATATGTTAAAAGTATTAACGGTGATGCGTTTTCCAATGAAGCGAAAGAAAAAGCCATTGAATTGATCAAAGCGGATATGGGTAAAATTGATCTGGTGGTTTACAGTCTAGCATCGCCCCGTCGTACCGACCCTACGGATGGCGTAACGTACTCATCAGTGTTAAAGCCGATTGGTGAAGCGTACACGGCAAAAAACATGAATACCGATACTCAAGTGGTCGGTGAGATCACATGCGAACCTGCAAATGAGCAAGAAATAGCCGACACCATTAAGGTAATGGGAGGTGAAGATTGGTCTTTATGGATGAATGCGCTCAGCGATGCCGGCGTACTGGAGAAAGGGTGTAAGACAGTGGCTTACACTTATATCGGTGATAAGTTAACAAAGCCTATTTATGGTCATGCAACCATCGGTAAAGCCAAAGAGCATTTGGACACCACGGCAGCGGAGTTGAACCGTAATTTGGATGTGGATGCACACGTGTCCGTGCTAAAGGCCGTAGTGACGCAAGCCAGCTCGGCCATTCCTGTTATGCCACTTTATCTGTCCATTTTATTTAAAGAAATGAAAGCAGCCGGCACGCATGAAGGTTGTATTGAACAGTTGGCTCGTCTGTATAAAGAGTGTATATACAGCGCTAACCCTCGCTTAGATGATGAGCAGCGCTATCGTGTTGATGAGCTAGAGTTGTTGCCTGAAATGCAGGCCAAGGTTGAGGCTATATGGCCGCAAGTTACTACCGAGAATCTTAATGAGTTGAGTGATTTTGCCGCTTATCGGTCTGAATTCCTAAGGCTGTTTGGCTTCGGGATTGATGGGGTGGACTACGGGGCCGATTTAAGCCCTTTAGTTGACGTTGATTTTCTTTAGGCTTTGGCGCGAACTTGTCTGGTTTGGGTTGCCCTAAAACCTGCGCAAGCTTGCCGAGTTGGTGAGCATGAAAACCAAACTAAGTTGAGCCAACGTCGTCTCTCTTTCCATGATTGATACGTCCGCTTACAAAGATGTTCAACTTGAGTTAAACGGCCAGTTGGTGTTGGTCAAAGCTTCCGTGTTTTCGGCATTGTCTTATGCTCATAAGATAATAAACTCATGTGCGCTGAGCGGCGCTCGACGGCTTGGGCACGATAATGATGAAGTGCCATCAGTCGACCTAACTTTAGATTACGATGCACAACAAGGTTTGCTTGTCTTTTGGCATCAAATGTCGAAAAAAAAGCCTCTTTTTTACCACTTGGATTACGTGAAAGAAGCCGTAAAAGCCCGATCTTTTCCAGTGGCTAAGCAAGGCGCGTTTAATCAGGCTCTGGGTAAAAAAAGCCGATCGGTTTTAGACGCTACCGGCGGCTGGGGTGGCGATGCCTTTTTAATGGCTATTCAAGGGTATAAAGTGAGCATCTTAGAACGCAACCCGGTGATGGCCTTGATTCTTAGCGAAGCCTTTGAGCGTTTTGCTTGCGTTGTTCGGTCGCGCGGTTGGCCCATCTTTGTGCCGGTTGTGCATTGGGCCGACGGTGTTTCCGACATTGCAAGCCTGTGTGAAGAACCCGGTGATGAGATGCGTGTAAAGATAAGAACCAGAGCAAACACGGCCATGGATGAGAATGAGCAAGCTTTCGGCTTTGATTGCGTTTATTTAGACCCAATGTTCCCGCCTAAACGGAAAAAGTCAGCGGCCACCAACAAACAGATGCAATTACTGCACTCCTTGGTTGGGCAAGATTTAGACGCCGATAAATTGTTGCACTCGGCGTTAAATTCAGGCGTTAAACGGGTTGTGGTGAAGCGGCCAGATTATGCGGTCCCGTTGTTTGGTAACCCTACGCATCAGTTTTCCAGCAAGCTTGTGCATTACGACGTATATTTAACAGCGTAGACTCAACGCATTTATAACAGATCGATGGCCACGCCTTATTTTTACCATTACTCACTCGAACTCGGTGATCATGCAATACATTTATCGCCGTCAGAGAGCGCCCATGCATTGCAGTCGCGTCGTTTAACGACCGGTTCTAAAGTTGGGGTGATTAATGGGCGTGGGTTGAAAGCCATCGCCACAATTGCCAAAGCGGATCGCCGAAAAGTTGCATTAGAGATACACGACATTACCACCTTTCAGCGGCCTAATTTAGAGTTATGGGTGGCGGTGGCTTTCCCTAAAGGGGATCGACAAAAAGTCATGATTGATATGCTTTGTCAACTCGCTGTAAGTCGTGTTATCCCGCTGACAACGGAGTATTCAAACGTCTCTGTCAAAGAGTCTCACATAGAAAAGCTAGAGCGAATAGCGATTGGGGCTTGTAAGCAGTCACAAAACCCTTGGCTAATGGAAATTGACTCCACAGTTACGTTTGATTCCATGTTGGAATCAGGGCGGTCGACGTTCTACGCGGATCAAAACGGTGCGACCCGCCCAACACTCAATAGTACAGAAAGCCAAGCATTGGTGTTTGTTGGCCCTGAAGGTGGTTTTTCGGATACTGAGTTTATGGCGTTAAAGGCTCATGGTGCGCAAGGCTTCACCTTAAGCAATCACATACTACGTACTGAAACAGCCGCGGTTGCGGCTGCGTCAGCGTTTAATGAGTTTCTATGAGTGGCAATGTCGTGTTGCCTCAACAGATATGATTAGATTTTTGTTAATTTTTGCACACGATTTGCTCAGACAACCTGAATTTCGCAAAGGTGCCTTAAGTGTTTGTGCCGCTTGTTCTATAATAGAGTACTGAGTCACTGTATAGTTACGTTTATAGGCACTAACTGTTAATTTATGACAAGGTGCAAGCGGAGCGGCCGTTTGTGGGTCTATAACCCTATATAAAAAATACGGCTAGAGTATTAAAAGCTAAAAAAGAGAGCACGTTTTGTCTATCGTTTCAGAAAAATCACACCGTCGATCGGAAAAGAGCCCCGACCAACAACTAATAGACAGCAATATTCAAGGCCTTGAAGAGGGCGCTGAACTTATCCGGTTACTGCAAAAAGATCAGTACACTCAAGGTTTCAAGCCCGCTTTCCAAAGTACTATTGGCGCTCATTTTCGTCATGTGCTGGAGCATTATCGTTGCTTTTCTACCCAAATAGTCGGTGGGACATTTTGTTATGATAAACGTGAGCGTGACCAATTGCTTGAATGTGATTCAGGTTACGCCTTACGTACTATTGATGAGTTAATTGAGTCACTCAGTGTGTTGGCTAATCCAAACGTGGGTGTAGAGTTTTTCATAGAGGATGAGCAAGCATCCAGACAGATTCAGACTAATTTGAATCGAGAGTTACTTTTCTTGCAGTCGCACACGGTCCACCACTACGCCATCATTGGTGCCATGACTCGCGCGTTTGGGAATCAGCCTGATGAAGATTTTGGTGTAGCAATCGCAACACGTGTACACAATGAAAGTTGCGGTGACCAAGCTTTGGCAGCGATAAAGGAGTCTGCATGTGCACAATGACATGGTTTGTTCATGACGACGGTTACGACTTATTTTTTAATCGAGATGAGCGTTTAACACGCAGTCGTGCTTTACTGCCAACAATCCAACACCACAATAACGTCGATCGTGATATTAGTTATATTTCACCCACAGACGTAGATGCCGGTGGTACGTGGATAGCCACTAATGAGCATGGTTTGACAGTTTGTTTATTAAATCACTATCAATTTGAGCAGATTGAAACGTATAAAAATTGGACCAGCCGCGGTGCGATAGTCAGGCAATTCTCTAATATCACTGAACTTGTTCAAGCTAAAAGCATGTTTGAGTCCATGGTTTTAGAAGATTACCGTGCATTTCGCATGTTCATTATAGAGCCTTCTGGAGATAACCTTTTATTGGTTTGGGATGGGCACAAAGCAAGAATTGAACACAATGCGTCTGTGCCCAAGTCGTCCTCATCGGTGGACGCAAAAAATGTAAAGGCATTGCGTAAAAAATTATTTGTGGACTTGGAACTTGATAAATCGGAATCGGCAGAGCAGTATATTGCTTATCACTCAAGCCACCTTCCAAACCGTTCGAAAGACTCTGTTTGCATGCATCGTAAAGATGCTCAAACCGTTAGCTTAAGCCATGTTCGTGTTGCCAATGGCGAAATATCATTTCGTTATGCTGACGGCCCTCCTTGTGAAGTGGCGTTATCAGACGCCATTACCTTGCCGCTGGTTCCCAATGACGTGAAAAAAGCCGTGATCTCAATGGAGGCCACGGCGGCGGTACGTTGAAGTCAGACTTTTCTTAAGCACCTGCTGTGTTTAACGATACTTTATCATTGCCGTATTTGATCGAGTCATTTAAATTGTTCACTGTTTTGACTAACCGTCCATTTTTTCCTAACACTCTTACCCATCCTTTTACTGAATTATCATGGCAATTAAACCTAAAATTTTCAAACAGATGACTAAACTGATCGCTGGTAGTATGTCAGCAGGTCGTTATGATGTTCGTTTGGCGCAAAGTGATGATGAAGTGCATTCGGCCCAGAAACTTCGATACGAAGTACTGTTTCGCGAGAGCGGTGGCAAGATTACGCCAGAGATGCTGAATACTGAACGAGAAGAGGACGAGTGGGATGACATTGCCTACCATGTGGTTGTGGTAGACACCAGAGCTGATAACCGTGTTGTTGGCACGGTGCGATTGGTCAGTAGTGTGGCACTGTTAGAAAGCCAAGAGTTTTACACCGAACATGCGTTTAACTTAGATGGCTTAAGAAACTCATACGGCAAAATTCTAGAACTCAGCCGCGCTTGCGTCTCCCCCGAGGGGCGAGGTGGGGCAATTTTGATGCTTATCTGGAAGTTCACAATGCAGTTCATCGAACATAACGGTTACGAAGTGCTGTTTGGCTGCGCCAGCTTCAAGGGCACGGACTATCGTAAACACACTGAAATTCTTTCGTACCTTTACGATAAACATTTGGCGTCGCCCGCACTGATGCCAATACCTAAAGCGCAAGTGAGTAGTGTGGATATCGCCGACTTTAGACAACAACCGGGTAAAGGAAAAGAGCGTGGCAAGGTGCCTACCATGCTGCGTGGTTATTTAAAAATTGGCGCTCGAATCAGTGAACACGCAATTATTGACCCCGTGTTTAACACCACATTTGTAGCAATATACGTAGACGCTAACGAAATGTTCAATACCAATCACGCTCTGGTTAATAAGTCGATTGATGGTTAACATGGTTTTAACCAGCGTCTATTCGTGACGAGTGCATTCGGTTAACGTCTGATGTACTGTTTGTGTGTCGTCCATGTTTGTGCGCCGTCCATGAAAGATCAACAACATCTCATATAAGCATGCCTGATCAAAAAAACTATTTAGTCGGCCTAATACGAATTACATTGATGGTATTGTGGATTGTAACCATGCCATTGGTGTATATGCTTTGTCGGCTTATGCGTATTCCTAGACACGCACAACTGCCGCACGTGTTTCATGCCGGTGTGTGTCGTATTTTAGGAATACGAGTGACCACCAGCGGGCAGATGAGTAGCGCGCGCCCGACTCTGTATTTAAGCAACCACGTTTCTTATATAGACGTATTTGTACTAGGGCAGTTGCCGGCCTACTTTATAGCCAAATCCGAAGTGGCATCATGGCCTGTATTAGGAGCGCTATCAAAGTTTCAAAACACTTTATTTATTGAACGTAAAGCCGGTAGGGCCAAACAACAGCTGCAAATATTGAAAGATCACTTAGAGCAAGGCAACAGTTTAACCCTGTTTCCTGAAGGCACAAGCACCAATGGCACACACGTGGAGTCTTTTAAATCGTCTCTTTTAGAGGCCGCCAATCTACCCAGTGGCAAACGCGTTACAATACAGCCTGTGACGGTGGCTTATACCCACTACAACGGCGAGTTAATTGACAATCAACGAACGCGTGATCACTACGCGTGGTATGCGACCATGCCTTTTTTGTCGCATTTTTTAGGTCTGATGCCACGCAAGAAGGTTGGTGCTAAGATTCATTTTCATCCGGTCTGTTATATTGATGAATTTTCCACAAGAAAAGAGTGTGCTAAGCATTGCCAGAAATTGGTGGCCGAAAAACTCGATGACTTTGTGCGATTGAAATAAACCATTACTGTGGCAAACGAAGAGTGATAAGCACGCCTTCAGTGATCCGCAGGTGACCGATTGAACCTGGGCTGTTAATGTTGGGGTTATGATCCGAGTTAGGGAGTTTTTATGAAGTTTTTTTATATCGCCGTTGTTGGCGCCTTGTTATCGTTAACCAGTCTCAATGCGCTGGCGTTGGACCCCATTTACACCGGCTTTTTTTCAAGTAAAGCAATCAAAGGTTACGACACCGTGGCTTACTTTACAGAGAACAAACCGGTAAAAGGCGTGAGTGACTATAGCCTTGAACATAAAGGCGCGACTTGGTTATTCTCCACCCAAGAAAATTTGGAACTGTTTCAGGCCAACCCAGAAAAGTACGAGCCCCAATACGGCGGTTACTGTGCCTATGCGGTGTCGCAAAACACCACGGCATCGATTAAACCTGAATTGTTCACCATTCATGACGGTAAGCTGTATCTAAATTACAATCAAAGTATTAATGAAAAATGGTTGGAACGGAAAGCCAGTTACATAAAAGAAGCGGATAAAAACTGGCCAGAACTGCTTGCTGAATAGTTTGAAATTTCAGCAAGCTATGTAAAGGAGACGGTTCACATGGTGTCACTGTTTAGACCATTTCAGGGGCTATTATGTATGTAAAGTTACGTCATGTTGTGCCAAAGGCGCTTTTTCTTGTTAGCTCATTTTATTGAGTTTGAGCTGATTTTATGTGTTTTTTGATTGTAAAAAATCATAAAAATATTCCACAAGTGTCGTAAATTCAATGCGGGCCATAGCGTGCCGTGCTAAAGTTTCATGAATCGAAGAGGCACGACATAAGATTCTTCATACCAAACGAAACCGCTTTGGCCAGCCGGACATCAAGCTTTTAATAATCCGGGTAAATCAGTTGTTAAGTTAGCCAATCATGTGGGACGTTCATTCATAAAAAAAGAGCATAATAATGTGTGATTCAGGCACGGTAGTGCGAACCGGTTCAGTTGTTTTGAAGGCCGGGTTCGTCTTGGTTTTGGCGTTAATGTTGATGGTGTTATCTGGCGTTTCCGCCGCGCAAACCATGCTGATATCAATCACCAACCCACCTGCGACGGTCAATGCCACCGCCGTTGGAGACACGCAGTTCTGGCCCAATGCAGGGACCGTGGGTGGCGTGCCAATCAGTCTTCGGGCAACGTTGACCAGCATTTCGGCGGGCGACAGCGTTCGTTTTTTTACCAGTGGCGATAACCCCGTTGTACGGGCGAATACGGGTACCTTGTCTTCGACTGTGCTGTGGGAGGTGTTCAATGCTGCGACCGGCGCGCCTATATCAGGAGATCCCAATTTTTTAATTACCGACATTGATGGGAATGGTGGAAGCCCAATCGAGAGCGTTTCTGCCGCCTGTCGTGGGCTGACTTCTTACACGACCAACGGTAATTTTATTCAGAACTGTAATGCGAATAATGATAGTGCTTGTGAGAGTAATATTCGTGTTTCAGAGTCGGGCGGTAATATTCTAGCCGAAGGCACACAGAACCAAAACGGCGGTCAACAAGAAGGTTACATGCAGTACAGTTGGACTGGGGTTTCTAACTGGACCGTTAACTATTTTGCCACCACCGGTGGGCGTTGGTACGTTCATGATGCTGACGGCGACATTCCCTTTGATGGCACGCGCGTTGATATCAACCTTGTAGACATGGCAACCATTAAAGGAGTGGCGGCTGGAAGTGCGACCTCGCCAGCGCCGGGTGAACAAATTGTATTTGAAATTCAAATGTCTAACGCTGGGCCAGAGAACGCCACCGGGGGTAATTTGGTCGACACCCTTCCTGCGGGCCTTAACCTGATTTCAGCGTCGGCCACGGCGGGCGATGTAACGACCAATTTTGGCACCCAAGATTCAGTCGTTTGGGATAACGTCAATGTGGCCGTCAATCAAGTTCATGTGTTAACCATTATTGCTGAGGTGGACGCCTCCGTTGCGCCTAACACGGTGTTAACCAACACCACGTCCACCGCATTGGCGAATGAAAGTGTTTGCTCCTCAAGGGACGTGTTGGACTTTTCATTTGTCGTAGCCGAGCCACCAATGCCATCGCTCAGCGTGGTAAAGTCAGTCAGCACGGCTACGTCATTTAGCGCCGCTGGAGATACCATTACGTATGAGTTTAATGTTACTAATACCGGTAACGTTGTGATTGCTTCAGTAACGCCACTTGAAGATCCAAGCGGCGTTACTTTTAACGGCAGCCCTTCGCAAAATACGCTGAGCGCTTTTTCACCTGCTGCCGTCACGCTTAACCCTGGTCAGAGTCAAGTATTCAGTGCGACTTATGTGTTAGACCAAATAGATTTGGACAACATGGCGGCGGCGACTGACCCATTAACCGCAATAGATAACACGGCGTCGGCCACCGGTATGCCCGTGGACGGCATTTTAAGTAATGTTCCTAACAGCACCGTTGAGACGGGTCTGACACCCAGCCCCAGCATGACGGTGTTGAAGGAGGTTAGCCCCACGACCAGTTTTGATGCCGCAGGTGAAACCATAACGTACCAATACACGGTTACTAATACGGGTAATATTACGATCAATAATGTGACCCCCACAGACTCTGGCCCGACGTTTAATGGCCAGCCAGCGGCCGGAACCTTAAGTGCGTTTAGCCCTACGTCAGCGAGCATTTCTCCTTCAAACAATCAAGTATTTACAGCCACGTATGTATTGCAGCAAGCCGACGTTGACGCCATGGCGCAAGCGGCAGACCCGTTGACCGCGATTGACAATTCAGCTTCCGCAACAGGTGACCCTGTTGGTCCAACCGCACTGCCAGCCGTGCCACCGAGTACCGTTGAAACGGGCTTTGCTCCAGCGCCATCCATGACCGTTGCCAAATCGGTTAGCAGCGCCACCGCATTCTCACAAGCAGGGGATCAAATAACGTATTCATACGAACTCAGTAATACCGGAAACGTTACCATCAATAATGCGGCCCCAATCGACAACGGGCCAACCTTTAATGGTGTTGCAGCAACCAATACGTTGAGCGCTTATAGCCCCGTTACTGTTAGCATTGCGCCCGGCAGTTCGCAAACCGTAACGGCCACCTATACCTTGTCGCAACAAGACATTGACAACCTGTTTTTGGCCGCAAACACAAGCGTTGGAATTGAAAATACAGCTGCCGCGTCGGGCACGCCAGTGGGGGGAAGTTTGCCGACCGTGGCAGATAGCTCTGCCCAAACTGGCATTACTCTTGATGCGGCTTTGACGGTAAACAAAATGGCCGATGCGCCGACCACAGGGTTGGGTGTAAATGCGGGGTTTACCGATGCTGGCGATACCATTGTTTACACGTTTAACGTTACTAATTCCGGCGGTGTTACGGTGAACTCAATCGCCATCGTGGACACCGGCCCCACCTTTAACAACATGGCCGCTGCAGGCTCATTGACGGCGATCAGTTGCCCACTCACTATGTTAACACCGGGCCAGTCAACCAGTTGCAGTGCGACATATACGCTGGCGCAGGCCGATGTCGATAATGCAATCGCAGGTGGCGCTAATGCGATTGAAAACAGCGCCATTGCCGAAGGCTTAGACCCACGTTCTGCAACCGTAACCTCGCTACCATCGGTTGCTCAACAAAGCATTGATGCTGATTCGGCAATAGAGATAAGTAAGACGGCCAGTGCCCCCACCGTGACCAATGGCACCAGTGCCACACTGGTTGACCCTGGTGACGTAATTAATTATCAGTTGGAAGTCGACAATACCGGTAATACCACATTAAATGCAGTCATCATCAGTGATTCAATTGCCGATGTCAGTTGCCCAGCGACCACAAAATTAGGCAACCCGTTTCTTAATGATGGGTCAACGCCGTTGTTGGTAGGTGACGGTGTTATTTGCACGGCTGCTTATACCATTGCGCAACTCGATTTGGATGCCGGGAACGTGCAAAATACCGGTTCTGTCATTAGTGCAGACCCAGCAGGTGCCACCATTGCTGATTCGGATACCGTTACTTCTGGGTTTACCCAAGAAGCGTCTGTTTCTTTGATTAAGTCGGCTACGTCATTGCCGAACCCAGCCAGTGACGGCGACCCAATCACCTACACTTTTGAACTCAGTAATACCGGTAATGTGACGTTAACCTCTCCTCAAGTTGTCGACCCAATTTGTGAAACTCCAGCGGGCCCTTTGACATTGACGAACGGTTTTCAAAGTGGTGATTTTGGTGTTGCCGGGGAAATGGAAGCGGGTGAAACATGGGTATTTCAATGCGTTTACACCGTTGATCAGAATGACGTAAATATTGGTGAAGTGGCAAACATGGCCATAGGCAGTGGCACTCCTCCACCGTCTACAGGCTTAGCCAGCCCCAGTAATACGGCAAGCAATTTAGCGAACGCACAGCAAAATGCCGCCATTGCGCTGGATAAATCTTCCACCTTGCCTACCACGGCTAACGGCGTGCTTTCAAACGTGGTTGATGAGGGTGATACCATTGTTTATTCATTTGAAGTTGAAAATACCGGCAACGTAACGTTAAGCAATGCGGTGGTTAGCGACCCTTTGATTACCGACGCGCCGAATAATGGCTCGATTAATTGTCCCGCAGGTATCGCTAGCCTAGACCCTGGCGATATCGTAATTTGTACCGCAACGTACACCATTACCCAATCAGATATTGATGCGGGTATAGTGAGCAATATGGCCTCGGCAACCGGTACGCCGCCGCCCAGTATTCCGCCGTTGGGTGCGCCTGTCGCAGACAGCACCAACGCCGTTGATATTGCGTCCGATCCTCAATTAGAAGTGAGTAAGTCTGTTGCGCCGTTAACAGCACCGTTGCAAGAAAACAACATCATCAGTTACACCATTGAGGTCTTTAATACCGGTAATGTGACAATTAATGGGGTTGCCCCAATAGACAGTGGTCCAACGTTTAACGGCGTTGCTGGCACCAATGCGTTATCTGCCTTTACGCCTGCGACAACCGACCTCGCCCCAAATACATCACAGCAGTTCATGGCCACTTACGCACTGTCGCAAATGGATATTGATCAAATAGCCGCCGCCTCTGACCCGTTGACGGCCATTATGAACTCAGCTTCCGCAAGCGGAAGCCCAGCCAATGGTACCTTGCCCACGGTTGATCCAAGTGTTACGCAAACAGGGGCTCTTTCGGCGCCCAGCGTAGAATTAACCAAGTCTTCGACGGCACCGGCCAGTGTGGCCGCAGGAGAGAATATTACCTATCGATTTGAGTTACAGAACACCGGTAATGTTACTTTGGTCAACCCAGTGGTCAACGACGCGCAGTGCAGTGCGCCGGCGACCACATTAACCTTTAGCAGTGGCTATATTTCAGGTGATACTGGCGCAACAGCGCAAGCGCTTGATGTTGGGGAAACGTGGGTATTCGAATGCACATACCAGTTAAACCAAACTGATATCAACACAGGCTCGGTACAGAACAGGGCCACCGGTGGTGGCCAAGACCCCTCTGGTGCCAATATAGAAGATGAATCAGACTCAACCAACCCTAATGATACCGGCGGCGCAGACAATGACCCGACGACCACTGCGTTAACTCAAACGTCTTCTTGGACGGTTGATAAGTCAACCGCTTCCACGCCAATGCAAACCAATGATGAATTGATTTATGAATTCGTGGTGCGCAACACAGGCAATATTGATATCAGTTCTGTGAGCATTAGTGATGCTAAGTGCGAGACAGCGCCAGTATTAATCGGCGGTGACGTTGGCAATGACGGCGTTCTTGCACCACCGGAAGTGTGGACTTATACCTGCACCTCAATACCTGTTACTCAACCAGAGGTGAATGCTGGTCGTGTAGACAATCAAGTACAAGTGACGGGTGTGACGCCATCAACGGCCCCTCCATTGGCCCCTACGCAAGATAATATTTCTACCACTATTACGCCGGAACCCGCTCTGCAAGTGAGTAAAAGCGTTGCTCCAGCGACAACGGGTCTTGGGCAATTGAGTGCGATGACTGACGTGGGCGATCAGCTTGTTTATACCTTCGATGTGGTTAATACCGGTAACGTTAGTATTGCTTCTTTGGGCATAGACGATGCTGGCCCTACTTTTAACGGCGTTGCTGGTACTAATTCATTGGGGGGCATCACTTGTGGTGTTACAGCGTTGCAGCCATTGCAAACAACGAGCTGCACGGCCACGTATATACTCAGCCAAACCGATATTGACAATGCGATAGTGGGAGGCGTTAATTCGGTTGAAAACAGTGCGCAAGCCACCGGTCAGGCACCCGATAGCAGCACAGTGACATCACCGGCGGCCACCTCGTCTACCTCGATAGACAGTAATCCGATGGTTGACGTGCTGAAAACCGCGGCCGACCCAACTACGGCAAACGGGGCGGACCCATTGTTGACGGACCCTGGTGATGAAATTAACTACACCATCACGGCTGAAAACACCGGCAACACAACGTTGTCTAATGTGTTGGTCACCGACACCTTGACCACCGTTAGTTGTGGCGCAGCCAGCCCATCAGGAGCTGTGTTTACTAATGCCGGTGATGCTACTTCCGTATTGGCGGTGGGCGATACCGTGACTTGTACGGCGATATTGATTCTTGATCAAACCAATATCAATGACGGTCAAGTTGTAAACTCGGCCAGCGTCAGTTCTACCGACCCCGCTGATAATCCCGTGGTTGGAATCACCGAGGCCACCTCTCCGTTTACCCAAAAAACGTCATTGGCCTTCACTAAAACAGCGTCTCAATTGTCAGTGGTGCCTGCACCGCAAGAGGGAGATCTGATCACGTATACGTTTATGGTCGAGAATACCGGTAACGTAACCTTGTCTGCTGTTGAGATACAAGATCCCCAATGTCAGGCGCCTGCTGGCCCGCTGACGGCAATCAATGGTTTAAACCCAACTACCGACACACTTGGTGATGGTCTGCTTGATGCCGGAGAAACGTGGGAATTTGCTTGTGATTATGCAATTACAACCCCCGATATTGTGGGTGGTGAAATCACCAATACGGCTTCAGTTACGGGCATACCGCCGCAAAATTCAGGCCTTAACCCTCCTTCAGGAACAAGTTCAGCGTTAGTCAAAGCTGAGCAAAGTGCGGCCATTACCTTGGATAAGGTTGCCGGAGTGCCCAGTGTGGCGGCCGGTGATTTGCCGCTCTTGCCAGATGAAGGCGATACCGTGACTTATACATTTACCATCGAGAACACCGGTAACATTCCGTACAACACGGTTTCTCTCATAGACCCAGTGATAACGGATGCGCCCAATAATGCTTCATTCACGTGTGCTTTGAATGATTTATTATCGACGCCATTCGTCTTAGACAGCGATGTGTTAAACCCCATGCAGACCATTGTTTGCACCGCCGATTACACACTAACTCAGGCTGACGTGGACAGTGGCTTAGTGGCCAATACGGCAACGGTTAGAGGGAACCCAGCTGGCTCAGTGCCCCCACCACCGGAAGCTGTTAGCGGTAGTATTGCGCCGATTATTCCGGCACCGTCATTAACCGTGGAAAAATCCGCTTCTGCAATTCCGGTTGAGGTGCGTGCTGGTTTTAATATCACTTATACTTACGAAGTGGTGAATACGGGCAATATCACCATCTCTAATGTAGCGCCGATTGACCTTGGGCCTACCTTTAATGGTGTGGCTGGAACAAATGCCTTGAGTGCGTTTATACCTGATACCGCAACGCTAGCACCGGGTGAAAGTCAAACGTTCACGGCAACCTACGAATTATCACAACCGGATTTAGATAATATGGCCACAGCGGCTGATCCAGAAACGGCGATTGATAACACCGCCAGCGTGGATGGAGAGCCGGCCAATGGGGTGCTAGAGCCGGTGATTCCCAGCACGGTGGAGACGGGGGTCATACCCAGCCCCTCGCTAGCGTTAATTAAAGGCTCTAGCGTTACCGTGCCGGTGGCGGCGGGTTCGATTATCGAATATCAATTTTCGTTAACCAATAATGGTAACGTGACTATTCGTAACCCATTAATCAATGATCCATTATGCCAAAGCCCAGCTTCACCGCTGAGTTTCACCAGCGGTTACCTCAGTGGCGACACGGGTACCATTGTTCAAGCTCTGGACGTAGATGAAACTTGGGTTTTTAGTTGTCAATACGCTGTCACTCAAGCCGACGTGGACGTTGGAAACGTACCAAATGATGCGCAAGCCAGCGGGCAAGACCCCGCGAATAATCCTGTCACTGACATGTCGGACTCCAGCAATTTGGGCGATGACAATGGCACCGATAATGATACGACAAACACAGCGCTGCCGAGAACGCCGTTATGGAGCATTGCTAAATCTACTGCGTCGGTGCCTCAGGCCTTAGCAGACACGCTTGAATATCAGTTCATTTTAAGTAACACGGGTAATACCACGATATCTGGCATTACCGTCACGGATGCGAAATGCGTGGGTGGTGTTGCAACGCTTGATGTTGCAACCGACTTGGGTGGTGACAATATTCTCTCGCCCGCCGGTGTCGGTGGCGTGCCAGCGGCCGAGCAATGGACTTACCGATGCACTTCTATTGGTGTGACCCAGAGTGAATTAGACGCTGGCCTTGTTATTAATGAGGTAGCGGCCGTTGGCACCGCGCCTGGCGGTGGTTTGGCGGACGCCGAAGACCGTTTGGAAACACCGGCAACGCAGTCACCCTCGATGAGCTTAGTTAAAGCAGCAGGCCTCACCACACTCAATAACGACGGTTCTTTTGATCAAGAGTTTGACTTTGAGTTGAAAAATCAAGGCAACCAAACGCTGGACAACGTTTCCATTATTGACGACATGCCGGCTCAATTTGGAGCATGTTTTGTGGGGGTATCGCAACCCGGCACTGTTTCCATCGTAGACCGCGCGGCCGTGGGCGGTTCAACGAACGAAAGCACGGGAACATCGCCAATCGTTGCGGCCGCAGACACCTTAGGCGTGCAAGACAGTCTAATCGTCACTGGCTTTACTGTTACGATTGATCCAAACGCAGCGGGCTGCATCCTACCATCGCCAGTGCAGAACACCGCAACCGGTAACTCAGATCAAGCCAGTGACGTCTCTGACAGTGGCACAGACCCTGATGCCGCCGGTCCAAATGACACTGGTGTACCAACCACGTTTACGCCCCCAACACCCACTCCTGAAATGGGCTTAGCCAAAGATGTGAACTTATTATCACTGAATGATGATTTCAGTTTCGACGCTGAGTTTACCTTGTTGATTCAGAATACGGGGGACGTTGACCTCCGTGATTTGAATCTGTTCGATGACATGGTCACACAGTTTGGCGCGGCCTTTACGGCCTCACCGGCCAACGACGATACGATGGGGGTTATTAGCTCACCACAAATCAGCGTCGAATCGGATTTGCCACCGCTTGATTTGGTGCTGCCTAACGGTAACCCAGCCTTTGATGGCGGCACGGCCAATCTCTTTGATGGCCGCAGTGGTGAATTGGGTGTGGGCGACGTTATTCGAGTGGTGTTTACCGTGAGGATTCAGCCTACGAATATTGACCCATTGCCAACCGAATTTGAAAACACCGCCGAGGTGTCATCAACGGCACCGGATAACACAACCGTATCAGATCGGTCTAATTCCGGCAGTGACCCAACAGACGGTTCCGGTGGTGGTGAAGCACCCACCATCATTGGATTGAACGAAGTGGCGAATCTGCCCATCACGCTGGGGCAATTTAAAGCCACCAAGGTATCAGCCGATTCGGTGCTAATTCAATGGCAAACGCAAACCGAGGTGGCCAACTTAGGGTTTAACATTTATGGCCGCGTGGGCGACGAGTGGGTGCTGCTCAACGAAGAAGTCATTCCTGGTAATGGCGATTCGGTGAACCCTGTTGACTACGAATTCATTCATCAAATTCAGGCCTCAAGCAACCCAAGCGCGCACAACATTAACGTGTTTGCACTCAGTGACATTGATGCAAGAGGCGATGAAACTTTGCATGGCCCGTTTGCACTAGGTCGCACCTATGGCAAGCTAAATCAAGCGCAATTGACCGACTGGACCGATGCCAAGTTAAGACGTCAGCAAAGACAAGAGGCGGAAACACAACGTAGGCGAAAGGAATTGTTGAATAAATTCAGAGTGCGGCAACGTAAGCAAGCATCTGGGGGAGGGCGATAACATGCACCTTAATATTGAAAGAAATAATAACTTAAGCGACACGCTGGCCCGTTACGCAAAGTCAGTGACGTCAATTGCATTGGCGTCACTATTAACGTTCTCTGTGCAAACGAATGCCGAAGAATTGATCAATTTGTTGGTTGACTCTGAGGGCGTTTACGAATTAAGCCACACCGACCTTACTGACGTTGGCTTAGATCTCTCCGGTGAGCAATTAACGGCCATCTCGTTGGTGAACACGGGGCAAGAGGTTCCCATTGAGTTTGTTAATCTGCAAGCAGGGCAAAGCACCTTCTCATCGTCGACCGCAATACGGTTTATTGGCAAGGGCATAGACTCGCTTTATACCGATGATAATGTTTACACTCTGCACGTCGATTTCCCTAGCCAGCAAACGCCTCAAAGAATAAAACCCGAATCGTTAGCGTTTTTAAACTCGGTGCCTTACACCACCAGCTATCTGGAAACCCAGTCTTACGCACCACAAAATGCGTATTCATTTGCCTCACCAAACCAACGTGACCCTTGGTACGCCGATAGAGTGGTTGCATTACGTAAACCCGCCAGCAAAACGGTGGCCTTAGAGTTAGAAGATTACGTGCCCGGTGGAAATACTGGCCGTGCATCGCCATCATTGACCGCGCGAGTGTGGGGTGGAACCGATTTACCTGGCGGCGCAAACGATCATCACGTGCAATTTAAGCTCAATGGGCAGCTTGTGATGAGCCAAACGTTCGATGGCTTTGCTCGCAAAGAGATGACCGCCGCTGTCTCAAACCTAAGAGCTGGCACGAACAACGTCACCATGGAGTTGCCGCTCGATCAGGGTTTTGAATTCGAAGCCGTGAACCTCAATGAAGTTGAGCTAAGTTACCCGCGCGCACTTATCGCCAAACAAGACGCGCTAATGTTCACCTCACGAGGATTGAAATTTCAAATTAGAGGCTTTTCTGACCCTCAAGTCGATGTTTATCGCCAGACCCAAGATGGTCGACAAGTCCATCGGCTTACTGAGGCGCGCGCCTCAGGTCGATGCGATGAAGCAACACCGCGTTGTCGCGTTCGGTTTGGCGGCAAAGGCGTTTCGTCAACTTATTATGCGGTCGCAAAAACCGGCCTTAAAAAGCCGAGGCTGGCTTATTTGCCAGCGACCCAAGACATACGTACAGGGTCTGCTGAGTATCTGATAATCACTCACCCCGATTTTATTGCCAATGCGGGTGAGTCTGACTTACTGGCCGAATTGTCCTCTGAGTTGAGCAGCCAATTCTCCAGTGTTGATGTGGTGAACGTGGAGCAAATTTATGCTCAGTTTGGTGATCATATTTATGACCCGCTGGCGATCCAGCAGTATCTAGAATACGCCCGTGACCATCGTGCTACGAAAATGGTGTTGTTGGTGGGTGGCGATGTCTACGATTACAAAGGGTTCGAAAATCAAGACGCTCAGAGTTTTATTCCATCAATATACGTTGCTACCGACGGCGTAATTAACTTTGCCCCCGTTGATGCTAAGTACGTGGATTTCAATGACGATAACGTTCCTGAGCTGGCCATTGGGCGTTTGCCCGTAAGAACCATGGCCGAATTACGCGTGTTGCTAGACAAGCGCCGCGCCTTCTTGAATCGCAATTATCAGACTAAGGCACTTTTTGCGGCCGACGCATTCGACATCTTGCGCCAATACAGTTTTAAACTGGACGCCAGTAATGTGCAACGTGATCATTTTAGTGATTGGCAGGTCACCACGGCCTTTCTCGATGACTTGTCTGTGAGTGCAACTCGAAATCGTATTGTGGATACCATCAACAACGGAGTTTCATTAACGTCGTTCTTTGGGCACTCTTCAACCAATCAATGGACATTTGAAGGGTTATTCACGGGTGCCGATGCGGCCAGTTTAAACAACGTAGGCAAACCCACTGTTGTGACTCAGTGGGGGTGTTGGAATAGTTATTACGTAAACCCGAATGAAGATTCAATGGGCCATCGTTTTTTAATGGAAGGCGACCGCGGCGCTGTGGCCGTAATGGGGGCCACGACGTTAACCTCCGCGGCGAATGAGCGCCTACTCTCACGCTACGTCTATGAACAACTTGATTTAGGCTTGCCCTTAGGTGAAGCCGTGTTGATTGCTAAGCAGCAGTTCGCTGAACAGCAGCCAGAAGCTTTGGACGTCTTGCTGGGCTGGACGTTGCTCGGTTTTCCGGAGTTGGTGCTTTAAGCCTATACTCGTCTCTAACCTTTACCTTTCGCCTGAAGAGCCGCCAACTGTTCTGCGCAAGCCTTGGTCTGATGCATGTCTTTCCATTCGGAGTAGGGCATGCCGTACACAATTTCTCGCGCTTGCTCGTAATCGATCTCTTCACCCAGATCCGCTGCGCTGGCGGCATACCATTTTGCCAAGCAGTTACGACAAAAGTCAGCCAAAATCATAAGGTCAATATTTTGCACTTCTTTATGACTGTCTAAATGCTTGAGCAGTTTGCGAAACACGTCGGCTTCGATTTGCGTTTTTTTATCCATTACTTTAGTTACTAATACCGTGATTAAAAATTCAGTTAAATTATTCCCGCCTCTAAGCTGGCGGCCATCGATAAACCAAGTTCTTCGCATTGGTGAATGAAATCTTGCGTAAACTCTCCGCGACATATCAGAGGTTCTTGCACCAGCCGCCACTTCAAACCGTTTGTAATACTTTCAAGCGCTGTTTTTGTTCCAGTGCCATCATGACCGGCGCGAACATAGAACGTGAAAGGCAGGCCTTCCGTTTTTCCAAGGCATTCGTAAAAGCATCTGTCGAAGACGTCTTTCAGCAGACCGGCCATGTATCCTAAGTTCTCTGTAGTGCCCAGGATAACAGCACTTGCGGCATTAATGTCATCAGGCTGCGTATCAAGTGGCGCGCGGTATTGCACTTCTATATTCTCTATTCGGCGGTCAGACGCCCCCCTAATTAATGCACGTAGCATCTCTTTGGTATTATCAGAAGGCGCGTGCGCGATGATGAGTAAAGTCGGATTGCTTGACACCGTATACCTCGAAAGCAAGGAGTAGCATTTATAAGTAGTAGGCGTTACGTGCCCGTTTTGAATAAATGACGTTAAGCGCTGATGTGGTTTATTTGCAGTGTGTTTGCAGATACCAAGCAAACAGCAACGGAACTTCCCAAATAAGAGTGATTGTCGAAGATCATACACACCGCACAGCAGAGCTTTTAACTAATATTTTTTATGAAACGGCTATATTGTAGTTAAAGTCAATCATGTTCCAATATTTTGTTAACTTTTTTTGTCTTGCCAACCAGTATGTCGTTTTGATTTAGGTTGTCCATTCAATAAGCACTTCATTTTCAGGGCTTATACCATCTAGTGAAAGTAATGAGAATGTTTTTAATGAGGCGTCTATTAACCAAAATATTTGTCAAGCACTTACTGCTCTTGCTGCGTTCTCCGACGCTAAAAAAGAAACTTGTTTAAATAGGGTATCTAAAGTTGATCCTTACATTTGGCCGTTTGATCGCGCTCTGATTAAACCCTTATATGATGAGCCCAATATTTTTGAAAAGCCCTTAGAGGAGGCAGTTAATGCAGCTGTCTGGTTTGCCTCTTTGTTTCCAAGTTCCATTAAGTTTCTCAATTTTCGCCACTAAATAAACGAGTTGCTTGACCTTATGTATCAATAAAATAGAGTAAACTACAGCTTAGCAATCAACCACTAATTTCAACATAGAGCAAACTAAAAATTGAACTTCAAAATACGGTGGTTTTATTTTTTAATAGCTTTCACAACGGTTATCGTATCGGGTCAAGCTACTGCCAATTCATCGGTTTCGACATCAGCGTGTCTAGACACAAGCGATGTCGGCTCGAGTATCAGCGTGCTGCCGTTCATGTCGCACTACTGGGATGCCCATAACAATTTTGAGCTGCCTAAACTCGAACTCGGTCACACTCTTACATCGGTCTTTAAGTCCGTTCAATTTGTACCTGTTCTAGATCCACAAAATGAGTACGTTTTAGGTGAGGGCAATAGTAATCACTGGCTAAAGTTTTGCATAACAAACCCCTCTAACGAACAAACAGAATTGGTCTTTGCTTCATCGCCTGCAGTCATCGCCGAAATAGATTTTTACCCGCAAACACAAGGCTCAACTTCGTTTCAAACTGGCAGCAGCAAACCGATGGCTACGCGTGATATTTTCGCGCCAGAATTTGATTTCAATATTGTTCTACAAGCCGGGCAAACTGAGCACTATTTTCTGCGAGTCAAAGCTCACAACGCGGCGTACTTGATCGCCTCGGTCTGGAATAAGCAGAGTTACCTAATAGCCAAAGATAAAAGAGAAGGAAGCGACGGAGTCTTAGCCGGGATTCTAATAGGTTTAATACTCTATACAATGCTGTTGTACTTTTCGGTCCGTCAATCATCTTCTTTACTCTATATTCTCTGGAGTACCTCAACTCTTATTTTATTGGCCTCTATTGACGGTCGTATTTTGCAGTATCTATTACCTCACTCGCCTCCTTGGGGAATCTATACTACGCTCATCGCATACCCTCTAGCGCTTATTCTGTCGGCGTTATTTGCACGGGAGTTTATACAGCTTAAAAATTACCCACGCTTAGATAAAATTGGCTTGTTCATAATCTGCGGTGGAATAGTCTCTTTCTTTTTCGCCTACACTCAAGGCTATTCAAGCTACTTTAAATTCAACGCGTTGTTCGCAGTGGTCGTGGTGATTTTCTTCGGGTGTATTTGCCCGATGTATGGTTACTTTGTTAAGAAGTCTGTGTTGTCTAAGTACCTATTGATCGCGCAATTCCCGCTTATAATTTGCGTGCTAGACCGAAGCTTGTTTTCAATCGGTTTAACTCTCGAACACTATGTTCCGTATACCGCTAAGGTCGGCTTAGTCGCCGAGATGATACTGCTGGCTTATTGTATTGGAGAGACAATTTACAAAGAGAAAGACGACGCGCAACGTTTAGCCTATGAACAATTAGAGCGCGCAAATGAACTACAAAACAATTACAACCGCGAACTCAAAGCTGAAATCCACAGCAATACCGCTGAAATAAGGTCAATGAACGCTGACCTAGAGCTTCAGGCCAAGCAGCTATTAGAGCTCGACGGGGCCAAATCTAGATTATTCGCTAACATTAGTCACGAATTCAGAACACCCCTAACGCTGATACAAGGCCCCTTAGCAACATTGTTAGATGGTAGGGACCACCCTGATAAAGCGGTTATTAGTGGCGTTATCAAGCACTCTAAAGCATTGCAATCGTTGATCGATCAAGTGCTCACCCTTAGCAAATTCGACGGCGATTCGATAGTTCTTAAAACGCATAAGGAGAATATCAGCGATGCGGTTAGAGAATTAACATCACCGTTTAGCTCACTGATTGAGAGCAAAGGAGTTGAGTTTAAGTTTAGTACTTCGGCACCTGAACTAGAAGCTTATGTCGACTACGAAAAACTACAAATAATGCTCAATAATCTAATGAGCAATGCTATTAAGTTTAGCGACCACGGCGGGGCAATCTCAGTTGAAGTAAGCGCTTTTCAAGAGGGCGCAACAGAAGAGGGCGAGCGTGCTACCGACGAGTATGTGCAAATTAGCATAAGCGACAACGGCCATGGCATACCCAGCAACGAGTTAGACTACGTGTTTGACCGCTTTTTTCAATCAAGTTCGTCTGCTCACGCAGGCACAGGCACGGGTACGGGTATTGGTTTAGCACTTGTGAAAGAACTAGTGCAGCTACACGCTGGAGAAGTAAGCGTCACAAGCCAGTACAAAACATCAGATGCTAGCGCAGCCAGTGGCACAACCTTTACGCTACGTTTTCCGCTTGGGAAAGCGCATTTAAATATTAACGAAATAAGTGACGTACGCAGTGGTTTGGTAATCAATACTCCGCTTGCAGAGGAGCATAAAGGCGATCCATATGAAGGCGATCAACATCAAGATATTCAATCCGAACCCAGTCAACACGCCGACAATCTAAACGCCTCTCTCAGTGACAAACCTATCAAGCCAGAGTTAGTCAAAGGCAAAAGCGATACAACCATCTTAATAGTCGACGACAATCAAGACATGCGCGCTTATCTGCGTAGCTTACTGGAGCCCACATACCAAGTCATTGAAGCCGTCGACGGCTTAGATGCCGAAGACAAGGTGAAACAGCACGCTCCCAAGTTAATAGTCACCGACCTAATGATGCCAAAACGTGATGGCTTAGAGTTTGTTAAGTCCTTAAAGAAAAACGGTGAGTTTGCAAAAACGCCAGTGATAATGCTCACCGCAAAAGCTGGTTTAGATGACCGTCTTGAAGGCCTAGTGGCCGCGGTAGACGACTACCTAGCCAAACCATTTGATGCTCGTGAATTAATTGCGCGAATTGAAAACTTATTAGTCAAACACGCACAGTTCAGCGCGTTTTATTCAAATGACTCAGTGCCAAAGGTAACGGCCAACGAAATAAGCAGTTCAACAGAACAAGATGACGACACCTTTTTAACTGAACTTCGCGGCATGGCCGACCAGCATCTAAGTGATGCTAGCTTTGGTGTCACAGAGTTAGCATCATTAATGCACGTAAGCAAAGCAACCTTGCATCGGCGTTTAAGCGCAACCGGCAAGTTCACTCCTTCAGAGTTTCTTCGCCACTGTCGTTTAGAAAAAGCGCGGCAACTTTCAATAGCCGGCAAAGCGCGCACCCTCAACGAACTCGCCCATGCCGTTGGTTTTAATCAAGCGGCCTACTTTTCACGTTTGTATCAAAAAGCGTTCAATAGCAAACCGACAGTGCAAAACAGCAAGAGTTAATCCTTCTGAAGCGGTTATGTTTCGAAAGACACTTTAAAGCGATTATTAACTTCTTTTATATTTTAAAGAATATGCAGTCATACCAAACATTGTTGTGACATAGTAAAGTTAAGGCTGTTCCAATATGGGGCTCAATGTGGAGCCTAGCGTAATTTTTTGTTCGAAGTTCTCATTCAATACAAACAGTAAACTAGAACTCAATACATATTTCTCATATGAAAAAACTATTTTGTCTCTTGGCTATGTCTCTAATGGTTCACGCATCATTTGCAAACGCGTTTGAGCTAGAGAGCT
>CALJWL010000057.1 GCA_937974565.1 uncultured Arenicella sp. | reverse complement strand
CCTCGACGCTTCTTTTTTACCCGCAACAATCTCGTCCATTTCTTTGACGCTTGCGAGTAATTCATCGAACTGTGTGTTGTTCATATCACCACCTTTCTACGATTTCTTTCAATGCCGCAATCTGATCAGGCGTTAAGTCTGACTGATTCGACTTCTTGTAGGCATACAACATACGGATTTGATCGTCTGCGGTTACCCAGTAATAGATTACTCGAACACCGCCACTCTTGCCTTTACCCTCTAATTTTCAGCGCACTTTACGCAAGCCACCACTGCCTTTAATAACCGCGCCCGATTCAGGTCGAGTGATCAACGCTTCTTGTAACAAGCGGTAATCGTCATCGCTCTACAAAGAGGTTATTATGACTAAAGCGGATAGTACGCCAGTTGATGGCGGCTCGACAACTTCTTTACACGACAGCCAGTTAGCGCGGCTGGAAGATCAACTTAATCACTTACTGGCCTGTCACGCCTTTTTTGACTTGGCCATTCATGCCATTACTCACCCCGATTACAACGAAGAAGTAGACGGCCACCGTTGGCATTTTGGGTTGTTCTTGCATCAGCAGTGGTTACACGATCAAGGGCAAGCCGTTATCCATGAACTCCAAACCATTCGGCGGGCACTCTTGGAGTAGTCCGCCTTATGGTGAGTGTCCAACTAATTAAGTTGACCCTGATGAATAGATATGTCATTGATATTGCTGAATTAAGTTCAATTTTTTGCTAGTCTGGATTGCAAGTTAATTGAATTTTCATCTCATTTTCTTGCAAACATGAAACCTCAGAAACCTGATAATAGCGCGGATCTTTTCCGCTCCCAGCTGTCTCAAATGCTAAACATGTCGCATCCGCTGGTGCGCTTATCTGACAAAATGAACTGGGAGAAACTTGAGGCACAAATCGATGTCATCTATAGCACTGGTGCGGGTCAGCCACCATTGCCGACTCGATTATTAGTTGGGCTGCATTATCTGAAATACGCGTTTAATGAGAGCGATGAAAGCGTGGTGGCGCGCTGGGTTGAAAACCCATATTGGCAGTACTTTTGTGGCTACGAGTATTTGCAATACGAGCTGCCTTTACACCCGACCAGCCTGACGCGCTGGCGAGATCGGGTGGGAGACCGCTTAGAGTCTTTGCTCAGTAACATCATAGAATTGGCACTGAACACTAAGGCGATGAGTGTACGAGAATTAGATCACGTCAATGTGGACACCACGGTGCAGGAAAAGGCGGTGGCGTTTCCGACGGATGCCCGGCTGTATCATCGAATGCGAGAGGTGCTGGTCAAGGCGGCCGAGGCTCGGGGCGTCAAGTTGCGTCAAAGCTATCGCAAAGTTGGTAAGAAGGCGTTGATTATGCAGGGACGTTACGCCACGGCTCGCCAGCTCAAGCGTGCAAGGAAAAAAACAAGCAAGCTCAAAACCTACCTCGGGCGAGTTACGAGAGACATTGAGCGCAAAGTCACCGACAAAGACAACGCGTTAGTCGAACTCCTCGCCCAATCCAATCGTTACTGGCCCAGCAGAAAAACAGCAAGAACAAACTCTACAGTATTCATGAGTCCGAGGTTGAATGCATCGCTAAGGGCAAAGTGCATAAGAAGTATGAGTTTGGCAACAAAGCGTCATTTGTGACCACGTCTAAGGGCAATTGGTTGGTGGGCGCTCAAAGTTTGCAGGGCAACCCGTTTGACGCTCATACGTTAGCAGGTGCGTTATCTCAAGTTAAGTCGCTGACTGGGCGAGCAGCGAAGACCGCGTATTGTGATCAAGGCTACCGAGGTCACGGGCTTAAAGGTGATACGCAGGTGAAGATTGTGGGGCGCATCCCTAAACGCGCGACCAGAGCGCAGCGTAAGTGGCTTAAACGCAGAACAGCAATAGAGCCAGTGATCGGCCATCTGAAGTCGGATAATCGTTTGAGTCGAAACCATCTCAAAGGCGTCAAGGGCAACACAGCCAATGTGGTGCTTGCTGCCGCTGGATACAATCTAATCAAGCTGCTGGCTTGGTTTTATTGTGCCTTGCAAACAGTCCTACAAAAACAAGAAAACCGCCCAAAGGCGGCTCCCGTAACAACACCAAACGTCCTGTTCAAATCATCGGCCATGATGTTGTGCTGTTGATAAGAATCATACGAAAATTGAAACGGCTCTACTTCACCCGATTGGGTGATTCTTCAGGATCGACTAATTAGGCAGCCAGAGGCTTCGCTTTATGTGGTTATCAATAAGTATTATGAGGAGCCTTACCTGACTCTTTCCAAAAAGGTGTTAACGAAAATTACTTATATCACTAAGGTAAACTTTTACGCATAATTGATGAATGGAAAAAATATTCGAAGTTGCAAAAGAGGCGGCACTACAAGCGGGACATTTCATCCAAAGTAATGTGTCTGGAGTTGATCAATTACAAATAGAACAAAAAAGTTTGAACGATTTTGTCTCTGAGGTCGATCGAGGTTCTGAAAATATTATCCGTGAACTGATAACCCAAGCGTTTCCCTGTCATTCTATTCTAGGTGAGGAATACGGCACTTCTTATGGAGGCCGTCAGTATGCTGAACATAATGATCCAGAGTCGGATTATAAGTGGATAGTTGACCCGCTAGATGGCACCACTAATTTTTTGCGTGGAATACCTCACTATGCCGTTTCTATCGCGGTGACATATAAGTCGAAACCGGTGGTCGGAGTCGTTTACGACCCGGTAAAAGAAGAACTCTTTAGTGCCATCGTTGATAAGGGCGCACAGCTTAATGGTAAATCGATTTTATGCCGTGATTTACCTACTCTACAAGGCTCGTTATTAGCGACAGGCGTGCCATTTAGCGGCCCCCTTTTAGACAATTTAGGGCTATTTACACGGTCGTTGTCGGATTTGCTTAGTCAACATACGTCTGGAGTTCGACGGTTGGGGGCGGCTGCCTTGGATTTAGCCTATGTGGCCGCCGGGCGTTACGATGGCTTTTGGGAAGCTCAATTACACCCATGGGATGTTGCTGCAGGCGCCTTGATTGTGCGTGAGGCGGGTGGCATTGTGTCGGATTTTAATAATGAGAATACTTTTTTAGAAACGGGTAACATTGTGGCCGCCAACGCTGACATGCATTCAGCGATGGTGAGGATAGTAGGGCAGGCCTATCAAGAGTGGTCAGAATAAGCGTGAGCCCAGAGAAATAAAATCGCTGATATCAATAAAAAAGCCGCCCCGTTAAAGGGCGGCCAAACAAGAGGTTGTTCTAGCTTAATAAGGAGTGAGGCTAGTGCGCTGGCCGATGGCCCAACGTAGCGCGTATGAGTTGGATACTCTCTAGTGATCAACGATTTCGTTAACGACGACTAGGGCAAGTAATACAACGGTTACTACGATCATGATTTCCATTTTATACACCTAAAAAATAGCACTTAAAAATTAATAAACGAGTTGTGTGTTTTTCACCAGCTTTAAGTACATTGAGTTTTAAAGCCGTGATTTTTTGAGAGGCTGTACCCTCTCCATGCGCGTAATATGCGTATTAAATTAAGTAATTAAAAATGGTCTAAACTCATATTAGAAATAACTTTTATTTATTTTATTTTATTTGCGTATATTTTTTGGTGATTTCACTGTTTTTGTTGAAGTTAGCGATGCGATCGCTGTGTTTTTACTCCTTTTAGATATTTAGATATAAAAAAAACCTCTAAAAACGTAGAGGCTTTTTTCGGGTTACTCAACGTTTGAGGCTGTATTTTATAACCATTTTTCGCTCAATTTCTAACGTCGATGAGCGAGGGGCGTTACCTTGCGATGCTCTGGCCCAGTGTATTCAGCACTAGGGCGAATAATTCTGTTGTTTTCTCTTTGTTCGAATGCGTGGGCCGCCCAACCTGTGACTCGACTCATGACAAAGATCGGAGTAAACAAACTGGTTGGAATGCCCATGAAGTTATAGGCTGATGCGTGAAAGAAGTCGGCATTGCAAAACATTCCTTTCTCTCGCTTCATGACTTCTTCACAACGGACTGAGACAGGGTATAACACTTTATCATCAACTTCTTCAGCCAGTTTTTCTGACCATTTTTTGATGATTGCGTTTCTTGGGTCTCTCTCCTTGTATACCGCGTGACCAAACCCCATGATTAGCTCTTTATTGGCTAACTTTTGTAAAATGGCGGCTTCAGCTTCGTCTGGGCTTGACCACTGTTCTATCATCTCCATTGCAGCTTCATTTGCACCGCCGTGCAATGGTCCGCGTAAAGTACCAATAGCGCCCGTAATGACTGAATAAATATCCGTTAGGGTAGAAGCCGCCACGCGACCATTGAAAGTGGACGCATTGAATTCATGCTCTGCGTACAAAATCAGTGACACATTCATGACTTGTTCGTGCAACTCACTGGGTTGTTTGCCGTGCAACATGTGCAGAAAATGGCCGCCGATTGTTTTCGAGCTAGTCTCAGTTGTAATTCGGATGCCGTGATGAGAAAAACGATACCAATAAACCACCATGGCTGGTAACAAAGCCAATATTCGATCAACTCGGTCACTTTGTTCAGAAAAGTCTTTCTCTTGTTCTAGGTTGCCCAATAAAGAGACGCCGGTGCGCATGACATCCATCGGATGAGCGTTGGCTGGAATCAATTCAAGAGCCGTGGTTAACGCGGCGGGTAATGCTCTTAAACTGCTTAGTTTGTTAAGGTATGCGTTCAATTCCGTTTGATTTGGTAAATGCCCTTTGAGTATTAGGTGAGCGACTTCTTCAAAAATACAGTTATCGGCTAAATCGTCCACATCATAGCCACGATAGTTCAGGCCAGAGCCTTGGGTTCCAACGGTGCAAAGAGCCGTTTGACCGGCTACTTGGCCCCTAAGGCCTGCGCCGCTTAGCTTTTTATCGGTTGCCATTATCGTTTTCCTCTTAATTTATTTATGTCTGATTTCATGTTTGCGTCATTGGTGGTTTTGAAGCCCTTAGATAAGAAGTACGATCATTTGATTGATGCCTTCTACTGCCTAATTAAAGGCAACTGAGAATTGCAACATCTGGACATGCTCTGAGTGAGGTTGCTGGAAAACGTTCTTTAAACAAAGAGCGTTACTTCTATTAAAGCAGTTTCAAAAAATTTAGCCGTCGTTCTTAGACTCTGAGAACAAGGCGTCCAGTGTGTCTTCGTATTCGTGATAATTTAGATAGTCGTAGAGTTCCATGCGTGTTTGCATGCTATCTACTACATCACGTTGGTGCCCTTTTTCGAGTACTTCTTTATAAACGGTTTCAGCGGCTTTGTTCATTGCGCGTGTTGCAGTAAGTGGATAAAGAACCATATCAACTCCATGCTCAGCCAGTTCAGATTTGTCGAACAATGGACTTACTCCAAATTCCGTCATATTAGCTAAAAGTGGGGCGTTCAAGGCTTGATGGTAAGCCTTATATTGATCCAACTCCGCCATGGCTTCGGCAAAGATCCCGTCGGCACCGGCTTCGAGATAGGCGCCAGCTCGATCAATGGAGGCTTGCAAACCTTCGGTTGCATAAGAGTCGGTGCGTGCCAAAATAAAAAAGTGCTCGTCGGTTTTAGCATCCACGGCTGCTTTAATACGGTCCACCATTTCAGCTTTGCTTACCACTTCTTTATTTGGGCGATGACCGCAGCGTTTTTGTGCCACTTGATCTTCAATGTGAACCGCAGCAACTCCGGCTCTGATTGATTCTTTAATGGTACGGGCAATATTGAATGCGCCACCCCAGCCGGTGTCGATATCGATCAATAAGGGCGTATCCACCACAGCGGTGATTCGACGTGCGTCTTCGAGTACATCATTCATGCTTGTCATGCCAAGATCTGGCAGACCATAAGAGGCATTAGCGCAAGCCCCCCCAGAAATATAAATGGCTTGATGACCAATGTTGGTTGCCATTAAAGCCGTGTAGGCATTAATAGTGCCCATGATTTGTAAGGGCTTGTTGGCGCTTAGCGCCTGTGTGAAACGTTTTCCTGCTGACATGGTATCAATGCTCTTGTTTATGGGGTTCTGAAGAAAGGTGTTTTGCAATAGCATCTTTGGCACGAGAAATATGTCGTCGCATAAGCATCTCAGCAAGCGCTGCATCACGGTTTTCTATCGCGTATACCAGTTGTTCATGTTCTATCAGGGCTCGATTAGATCTTGATCGAAAACGACTGGTTTGAAATCGAAACATTCGAATTAAATGATACAACTCATCACACAATTGTTGTGTCAAAAGCGCATTGCCGCTGCCTTTGATTATTTGATAATGGAAGTCGAAATCACCGTTCACTTGCATGTACTCACCGGCATTATCATCGTAGTGTTGACGATGTACATCTAGCACGTTTTTAAGTTCACTAATTTGAATAGTACTCATGTTTCGTGCTGCCAAACGGGCGGCCATTCCCTCCAAAGCCTCACGAACTTCATAAAGAGCAATGATGCGATCAAGTTCGAGTGGAATAACAGATGCACCAACATGAGGCTTATGTTGCACCAGCCCCATCGATACTAAGCGGCGTATAGCCTCTCTGAGAGGGCCGCGACTCACTTGATACTGTTCTGCTAGGCTGGGCTCGTTTAGCTTTTCACCGGCCTTTATTTTCCCACAGACAATCGCTTCTCTGAGCGCAACGGTAGTGCGGCCACTTAAGGTGTTATCTTGCGCACCATGGTTTTTTTCGTTAGCGTCTTTTTCACTTTTTATCATGCGTGCGAAGTCTGCCAATACGCATGCTTATTGTCAACAATCCTTCTTCTAAAAGGCGATACAAAGTCGATATTGAATGTTTCTTCTTGTTTTTGTATACAAAATGGCTGTTGTGTCAAACTTATTAAGTCAGTAACTTTAATATTGATTTGACCAAGACAGCTTTTGCGTTTCTGCGCCCCGGCTTTTTTGATATCGCAAATTGCAAGACGCAGCCCGAAATCATTTGAGCCACAATCGAATAGTGTAGATCGGTATCAGGGTTATGCGTCGGTAACTCACCGCTGATCTCTGCTTTTTGAAGTATTTTACCAAGTAGACGCGCGTACGGAGCCCTGTACTTTTTAGCAACCCGTTGCAGACCTTCAGGTTCATCTACTACGTGAGATGCAAGTTCAAGATAGGCCGCCAATACGTTTGGCCGATGCATAACATCTATAGTCTTTTCAATAAATTCGGTTAAATCTTCTTCCAATGAGCCGGTGTTAGGAATCGGCCATTCAACCACATTTGGAAGTATGGCTTCCTCGACAATCAGGTTTAAGTCGCCATCCCACCAATTGTAGAGAACATTTCTTGAAACCCCGGCCCGTGAAGATATGGCCTTTAGTGAAATGGCTCTATAACCTATTTCATCAACTAACTCGCGGGTCGCCTTTAATATCGATTGATATTTGCTTGAGTCTTTGCGTGGACTGACTTTTTTTTGCGTTTTACTTTTTTGAATCAAAATTGCGCTCACCGATTGGCCAAAGTTAGCGACTAATAAGTCGAACTAACGCCATCAAAATTCTTCCTGTTCAACATGAGATGCTAAGTTTAACAGCCACAGTGTTGATATTGTATTTGTGTGTTCAGTCTCAATCAGTAATATGGCCAGGTCTCTTTGAGAAACATTAAACCTGCCGAGAAGCGCGGATAGAAAGTGCCTAAATATTGTTACTTGCAAATTGACTTGCTTGCTGCAAGCAAGTAAATTTGCAAGTAACAATATTTAAACTAATCCACGATGTAATGGCCGACTATAAAGCTCCTATCTCTGAAATTTCATTTGTTTTAAATGATCTGTTAAACGTTAACTCTCTCACATCGATACCTGAATTTGAAGACGCCACTCCTGAACTTGTTGGCGCAGTGATCGAGGAGGCGGGAAAATTCGCGGCAGAGGTGTTTGCTCCAATTAATAGAGTGGGTGACATCAAACACAGCCGAGCCAAAGAAGGTAGCGTTGTTTCGGCGCCCGGTTTTAAAGAGGCGTACCGGCTTTTTTCTGAAAATGGGTGGCTAAGTCTTGCTCAAGACCCAAACTACGGAGGTCAAGGCTTGCCTTTTACCATCCACATGGCTGCCAGTGAATTTTGGAATAGCGCTAATACAGCGCTTGCGCTGTGCCCCATGTTGACCGCGGGCGCCATTGACGCCATAGCCGTTCATGCGAATGAAGAGTTGAGACAAACCTACTTGCCCAAGTTAATTTCAGGTGAATGGACGGGCACTATGAATTTGACTGAGCCACACGCAGGCTCTGACTTATCTAATCTCAAGACTAAAGCCACACCCAACGGCGATCACTTTCTGTTAAAAGGTCAGAAAATATACATCACTTGGGGCGAGCATGATATGACTGACAATATCGTGCATATCGTATTAGCGCCCACCGTTGACGCGCCAGCAGGAGTAAAAGGCTTGTCGCTATTTTTAGTGCCGAAGTTTTTAGTCAATGAAGATGGCCGTATTGGCGAGCGTAATGACGTACATGTTGTTTCCACTGAAGAAAAGTTAGGGATCAATGGAAGCCCAACTTGTGTAATGAGTTACGGCGAAAACACAGGCGCGGTCGGTTATATGATTGGCGAACCAGGCCAAGGGTTGGCGTGTATGTTTACCTTAATGAATCATGCTCGCTTGGAAGTTGGCCTTGAAGGCGCCGGTTTATCTGAGCGCGCCTATCAAGATGCATTGGATTATGCGCGCCAACGCGTGCAGGGGCGTTCGGCAGAAACCGGCGAGTCAACTACGATTATCGGTCACGCTGACGTGCAGCGTTTGTTAATGCAAATGAAATCGTCGACCGATGCGATGCGGGCACTGTGTTTTGATGCATCCATGTCGCATGACATGAGAGGGCACGCCATTACTGAAGAGGAGCGAGAGTACCACTCAACCCGTTTTGCATTGCTTACTCCTGTCACCAAAGCATGGTGTACCGAACTGGTTAACGAAGTAACCTCGCTGGGCATACAAGTGCATGGTGGCATGGGGTTTATTGAAGAAACCGGTGTGGCGCAGCACTACCGTGATGCTCGTATTACCGCAATCTACGAGGGCACTACGGCGATACAAGCGAATGACTTGGTCGGTAGAAAATTAATACGCGATGGCGGTGCTGGGTTTGCCGCCTTGATGACTGAAATGGAGCAAACGGCAAACGAAAGTGACCGTGATGCTGCGATTACTAAGCAGTTTGTTGTTGCCAAGCAAGGACTACAGAGTAGCGTAGACTATATTCTTGCCAACGCGGACAGTAATGCAAATTTTGAAGGAGCGGTGGCCGTTAACTTTCTAATGCAAATGGGGTATGTGGTGGGGGCTTGGTATCACCTTAGAAGCGCAAACATCGCTCAGAAAAAGTTAGACGCGGGTGATGGCGATGCCCAATTCATGAATAATAAAATATTGGCTGCCCGCTTTTTTAATAGCCAGTTGCTGCCAAGAGCAGCGGCACATTCCACGGCTATTATTGAGGGCGCAGACATTGGTTGTGAGTTAAGCGATGCGGCATTTTCCTAATTTTGTTGTTAAATAAAGAGAAACGTTTTGATTAAATCGGAGCTTTGATGGTTTGACTAAATTGTTATCCAGACAGCCGGTCAGTCAAGCAATGCCCAAACAAGAGCAATCATCCAGTGCTGAGCATGAAAGTGATAAGCATCGCCGTGGGTTGAGCCGTGGTGGGTTTAATAGCGGTAGCGTTGAGCCTAATGTTAATCGGCGCAACAGTACGCCCTTAAAACAAGGGCGTACGCAGGCTGAGCGCACCGAGCTTTCTGACCAAAAAATGTTTGAAGCCACGGTGAAACTATTGGTTGAGCGTGGCCCTGAGAATACTCGTTTAACTGATGTTGGTATCGAAGCAGGATACAGTCGAGGTTTGGCTGGTCATCGGTTTGGTAATAAAGATCGTCTGTTTAACTTTGTGGTTTTACGAGTGGGCGACATATGGCTTAAACAATTAAAGCAAGTGACTGAGTTAGAGTCTGGTTTAGCCGCTATCGAGTGTGCGATTGAGCAACATTACCAATTTTGTGTGGACGCACCGGATTACGTCTATACGTTTTATACCTTGTGGTTTGAATCAATTAATACCGATTCAGAGTTGAGCCGTACAATTCAAAGCATTCATCAACGTCGTTTTCAAGATGTGGTGAATTGGATATTAAATGACCCATCTATCAGCAATTCAGCCAAACGTGAAGCCGACTCTGTTGCGGCGCAGTTCAGTGCCACGGTAATCGGTATTATCTATTATTGGTTATCAAACCCAGACAAACTTCGCGAGACCAAGCGTTTACACGACGGTTTAGCGTTAACCATGAGGCGTCTTATTGAAGGCTGAATTGGGATATTGTCAGCATTGCTAATCTCATTTAGCCTGAAAAGGCATCGGCTTAAAAATTAACGTTCATGTTATCGAAGGCGGTTGCCTAGGACAGACCTAATGAGTATTGCAAAACCAGATTTGCCAAATCAAACCAGTGACGAATCTAATGTTGAAAAACGTTGCGTCAATGTTAAAGAAGGCACACTCACTTCGGCTCACAAGCCAACCTCTCAAATAAGGTTTATTACTGCCGCCAGTCTGTTCGATGGTCATGATGCGTCCATCAACATCATGCGGCGGATTTTGCAGTCACAAGGGGTGGAAGTTATTCACTTGGCTCATAACCGTTCTGTGTCAGAAGTGGTCGACGCCGCGGTTCAAGAAGACGCTCACGCGATTGCAATGAGTTCGTATCAAGGCGGGCATGTGGAGTACTTTAAGTACATGGTCGACATGCTTAAGGAGAGAGGTGCGCACCATGTTCGGGTGTTTGGCGGCGGCGGGGGTGTCATCGTACCAGAAGAGATCAGTGAGCTTCATGACTATGGCGTAGAGCGTATCTATTCACCTCAAGATGGTATGGAACTTGGCTTGGTTGGGATGATTGAAGACATGATCACGCGTTGCCACGGTCATAAAGAGCATGCGAGCGCTGAAAAGATTGTCAATGCCAATGTCAACGCAAAGCCAGAAAACGCATTGGCGCTTGCGCAGCTGATCAGCAAAATTGAACGTGATGATGTAAGTGAGGCCGAACTGAAAAAAATCGAATTGGCGACTAATAAAATAACACCCATTCTGGGCATTACCGGCACCGGAGGCGCCGGAAAATCGTCGTTAACCGACGAGATCATTCGTCGTTTTTGTTTGGACAGTGATTATCAAGCAAAAATCGCAGTATTGGCGATAGACCCAACGCGCCGTAAAACGGGTGGCGCTTTATTAGGTGATCGAATTCGAATGAATTCGATCTATCATCCGAATATTTATATGCGTTCGTTAGCCACCAGAGACGCAAGCGGTGAAGTGCCAGTTTATCTAAGTAAAATTATTCAAGCGGTCAAGAGCTTCGATTTTGACTTGGTGGTTGTCGAAACACCGGGAATAGGACAAGGTGACGCCGGTATTGTGCCCTACGTTGATGCGTCAATGTACGTGATGACTCCTGAATTTGGGGCTCAGAGTCAGTTAGAAAAAATTGACATGTTGGATTTTGCGGACCTAGTGGTGATCAATAAATTCGATCGATCCGGCGCCGCCGATGCGCAGCGAGACGTGGCAAAACAATACCAACGTAATCAAGAAGCTTGGGATAAAAAGCCAAGTGACATGCCTGTTTACGGTTCCATCGCATCTCGCTTTGGAGACGATGGCGTTACCGCTGCGTATCACGCCCTATTAGGTATTCTTAGGGCTAAAGGGCTGAGAGAATGGCAATCCGAATTGTCCGCGAACCACAGCAAAGTACCGTCTGAGAAGACCGCGATTGTTCCCTCGGCACGCAAACGATATTTAGCTGAAATAGCTGAAACGGTTCGAGAGTATCTAGCCTCAGCTGACCAACAAGCGGAAATTGCAGGTCAGCTTGATGCGCTTGAATTAACCCGAACTTTATTGGCTGAACCCAGCACACAGGTGGATGACGCTCTTGTTTTGGTCAGAGAAAAATTGACAACCGAAAGTGAAATGTTGCTCAAAGAGTGGCCCTTGACGGTGGAAAATTACCAAGGAAACAGCCGTACTGATCACTTGCCTAACGGAAAAAAAATAACCACCCCGTTGGCCCGAGAGAGTCTGTCGGGCTTGTTGGTTTCAAGGGTCAGTTTGCCAAAATATCAGAATAAAGCCGACTTATTAAAATGGCTCAAGCGTGAGAATCTTCCTGGTTTTTTTCCTTACACGGCCGGTGTTTTTCCGTTCAAGCGTGAAGGGGAAGATCCCGCGCGCATGTTTGCTGGTGAGGGCGACCCTGCGCGCACCAATCGACGTTTCAAACGGTTATCGGAACACTCTCCGGCCAAGCGGTTATCCACCGCTTTTGATTCGGTCACACTGTATGGCTTTGATCCTGCTGAGAGGCCCGATATTTACGGCAAAATTGGCAACTCGGGGGTGTCGGTTGCCACCTTAGATGATATGAAGCAATTGTTTCATGGGTTTGACTTATGTGCGCCAAACACTTCTGTGTCGATGACCATCAATGGCCCAGCCCCAACCATATTGGCAATGTTTTTGAACACGGCTATCGATCAGCAGTTTGACCAATTCAGACAGGATACGGGCTTGGAACCCTCTGTAGAGCAAGCCCAAGAACTTAGGGCTCATGCCTTAAACACCGTTCGTGGTACAGTGCAGGCCGACATTCTCAAAGAAGATCAAGGGCAGAATACGTGCATCTTCTCCACGGAATTCAGCTTGAGAATGATGGGCGACATTCAACAGTATTTTATTGATCAACAAGTGCGTAACTTTTATTCGGTTTCGATTTCGGGTTATCACATTGCGGAAGCGGGTGCTAACCCAATCAGCCAACTCGCCTTTACATTGTCTAACGGTTTTACTTTTGTTGAAACTTATTTGGCCAGAGGCATGCACATAGATGACTTTGCTCACAACCTGAGTTTCTTTTTCTCTAATGGCATGGACCCTGAATACACGGTGATCGGGCGGGTAGCGCGACGCATTTGGGCCGTCACCATGAGAGAAAAATACGGCGCTAATTCTCGCAGCCAAAAGTTGAAATACCACATTCAAACATCAGGCCGCTCTTTGCACGCTCAAGAGATGCAGTTCAACGACATCAGAACCACCTTACAAGCGTTACTTGCGATTAATGACAACTGCAACAGCTTACACACCAACGCTTATGATGAAGCCATCACGACGCCGACCGAAGAGTCTGTGCGTAGAGCGTTGGCAATTCAGTTAATCATTAACCGAGAGTTTGGGCTGGCCAAGAATGAGAACCCAGCGCAAGGGGCGTTTATCATCGATGAACTGACTGATTTGGTTGAAGAAGCCGTTTTGCGTGAATTTGAACGAATATCCGATCGTGGTGGCGTGCTTGGCGCGATGGAGACAGGTTATCAGCGTGGAAAAATTCAAGAAGAGTCGATGAAATACGAGTCGATGAAACACGACGGTTCATACCCTTTAATTGGCGTGAATACATTTTTACCAGAACATGAAGAGGCGCAACCCGACGTTGAGCTAGCACGTTCAACCGATGATGAAAAACAGAGTCAAATTAAGCGTTTACGAGACTTTCAGGAGCGTAATACCGATAGCGCGCAACGTGTTCTTAGCGAATTGAAACAAACCATTAGCGAAGGTGGTAATGGCTTTGAAGCTCTTATGGAGGCGGTAAAGTACTGTTCACTCGGGCAACTCACCGATGCGTTTTTTGAAGTGGGTGGTCAATATCGGCGTAACACTTAAACACAGCTTTGCCCCGTAATATTTTTATATCGGTAAGGGCCTTGAACGTATTAATTATGAAAGCCGTAAGAGTCAAACTTAAATAGCGAATTGTTAATGAAATCAAACACCAATCAAAGCGCTGATCAGTGTAGCCCCGAAGAAGAACTGACGTGGCCAATTGCCGTGCTTAAAGAAAATCAGCATTACTACATGGAGAACGGTTTTATGGTGTTTACTGAATTTTACCATCGTAGCCGTGGTCAATGTTGCGGGAACGCTTGTCGACATTGCCCGTTTGAACACGTAAACGTAAGAAATAAATAATCACATTGAGGTTGTTATGCTATCCACTCCTGGTTTATGCGATGCGCATGAGAGCGCGGTTAGGGTCTTAGACCCCATCTTTCAAAACTACGGTGGGGTTGAGGTGTTCTTTGGGCCGGCCGTCACTGTTAAGTGTTTTGAGGATAATTCGGTGGTTAAACAGTTGGTTGGCACGCCGGGTGAAGGCCGAGTTATTGTGATGGATGGGGGAGGCTCCCTGCGCTGTGCTATATTGGGGGACATGTTGGCTGAGAAAGCCGCTGGCAATGGCTGGGCAGGGCTGGTGATTAATGGTTGTATTCGCGATGTGGATGAAATTGGTCGTACTCAATTGGGAGTCAAAGCACTCAACGTTCACCCTATGAAAACTCAGAAGCGAGGGCTGGGTGATCTGAATGTGACCATACAGATGGCCGGTCAGTTAATACACCCGGGTGAATGGGTGTATTCTGATAATAATGGCATTATTGTTTCTCAAACAAAGTTATTGATGCCGTGATGCTCAAAAAGTAATACCTCAGATGTTACCGCTTATTTGATCGACTTCTTATTTGGTCGACTTCGCTGACAGCCGATCGGCATAGAAACGCGCTGTTTCTTTCCAGTGTTCCCCTGAGTAGCGTGTGGTAAGCGTTGACCCCGTGTTAGCCCAGAACTGCTCGCGATTAAACAGAAACTCCGGCCGGTAGTCTGGTGCGTATTTCGCCAAGGTAAAATCCCCAATTGATCTGGGGCGGCGTTTACTGGTCGATTCAAGTAAATACTCCTTGCCGTTATGAAACAATATGACCCAGGCGTGCCCACCCGAAGACACGCGCCCGATGGCAACGCGGGCATCATAGCCCATGGAAATTAGCCAATCGGCCAAAAGAACAGCGTGGTCTTCACAATCACCATGGCTGTATAAAAAAGCTTGACGTGAGTTCTGCCATACATCTTGTATCGCTGAACCGTGTTGATCATGATCAAATTGATACGTTTTTCTCAGTGCTAATGTGACCAGCGGTTGCCAAAGCTTATCTGTTTTGTAGGGTTCATAGCCGATTAAATAACTGTTTGCGAAATAATGTTGTCGGTCTAAGCCCATGGCGGCGTATGCGAAGGGCGTGCCCTCTCGATCTTGCCACACGTAATTGCTACCACTCTCATTTCCTGGAATGTGTGATATCGCTCTGGGCAAATCTTTACTGTGAAACTTTTCGTTATTGATCGTGCTGTTTAGATAGCCATGTTGCAGTAACGGTTGCACAGCTAATAAGTCTTTGCGTTGTTGTTGCGCGGCGGCCTGCTCTGTCTGTAAGGTTTGTTGAGATTGCACTCGCGCCCAAAGCCAGGCTACGGTAAACAAATACGCGAGCACCATCAATAACAACAAGCGAATTAAATTAGTCATGCTCTAATGGCTGGGTTAGCAATGCCCGCATTGTTGACGAATGCGTTTTCTAACCTTTAAGCCCAAATGACACAATCAGAGCGACAAATATTAAAATGGTGGATGCAAAGACGGCCACGGCCATGTTGCCGTCTTGCAATTGTTTTTGAATGTCAACGTCTTTTAACAGCACGCTATCTACGATTTTCAACGCGATTACGCCAACCAATAAGGCAAACAATGTGTAAATCAAGTTAATGCCAAGCTGTATCAACGTAGAGAGTATGAACTGTGTTTCCATATGCGTTTGTGGTCAAATAGTCTGTGTTATAAAAACCGTAAAAAGGATCGAAGATTAGCTGAGCTATTAACGAAGGCCTTCTAAGACCTGCTTAGTCATTCGGTTTGCATCAATAAAGCCCCAAGAAAATTCTGCATAAGGTTTAAGGGGGTTAGCTGCAATAATGTCTTCATCACTCATGCCGTCATCAACCAGCTTCTGCACTAGATTTCTGGCACCTTTTAACATCTCGATGGTGGTTGCGACATCGGCTTTGGTTGCTAGTGGGCCGTGACCAGGGATTATTTTTGTATCTTCATCCGACATGTCATGGATGCTTTGCAGCGCATTGATTACACCTTGATAACTGCCGCCGTTATTCGTGTCGATAAACGGAAAACGTTGATTGAATAGGATGTCGCCAGTGTGGATGACATTCGCTTTTTTAAAATGCACCACGGCATCACCGTCGGTATGCGCTGCGGCGAAATGTTTGATGTTGGCATCGTCTTCGTTTATATGGATGGTCATCTGGTCAGAAAACGTGAGTACCGGTAAATGGTCTTTAGGCGCAGGCTTGGATTTTCCGCCACCGGTTGAAATACCTTTCTCAAGCAATGTTTTACGCAAATTTTGATGACTGATCACGTGAGTCTTTCCGCTTCCATAAGCTTCATTATTGCCTATGTGGTCGCCGTGTACGTGAGTATTTATGAGGTAGTCGATAGGTTTGTCGGTTGATTTGGCCACTTCGGCTTTTAACAGTTCAAGCACACTTGGCAAGCCATTATCGATCATGGCAACGCCATCATCTCCAATGGTTAAACCGATATTACCGCCGGTAAAGCCACCAACGCCCGAGAGCATGTAAACGTTTCCAGAGACTAACTGTGTTTCAAACCCCAGTTGAGGTTTACTGCTTTCATGACCGTGTGCAAAAGCCCCGGTTGACGTTGCTAACAAACCAAGGCTGATGATCAAAGATGAAAGGCGGGTTTTTGTAAATGTTTTCATGGCTAGGCTCTTAATGTCGATTCTTAAATGTGGGTTGTTCGGCGCGGTCAAATTTTGAGAATTTGGCAAGCGTTTACAAAAGTTTCTCATAATAGTAACGGCTGTCAAAATGGCGGATGACTTTTTTAATACGCTGAAGGCTTTTAATACGCTGAAGGCGCTCCAAAACACTGGTGACTCTTACTGGTTAGAGTGTTCGTTGGTGTTGCCCGTCATGCTACAAATCAGACACATTAGGTGATGATTTTATTGCATGGGGTTGGTCAAATAACTTAGACTCTGTGTTCCCCAGCTTACCAATCATTCGGTGTACGAAATGCACACATTAAACGTCAGAGCTAAATTATTGCTATTAGGGTGCGTGTGTTTGCTTTGTCTGTCAATTTCAACACAAGCGCAGGCTTTTCGAGTTTTATTTATTGGTAACAGTTTTACAGGTTTCTCACAGTCTTCTCTTGAACGGTTTCGTAACGCATCACCGTTGGGTGCTGATGAGTTTGGTTATATCATTTTAGGCGGTAGCAATCTTAACTTCCACCTAAATCAAGCCGCGACCGTTGAGTCTATTCGAAATGGTAATTGGGATTACGTGGTGCTTCAAGACCACAGTCGCCAAACACTGTTTTTTCTCGATCTTTTTGACAGTGCTGTTCGTGCTTTAACCGATATTATACGAGAGTCTGGGGCCGAGCCTGTTTTGTTTCAAACGTGGGCGCGATTAGAGCAGGGGAATTACGCTTCTCGCCAAGCGCTGGTCAACCGCCGGTACAACGAATTAGCCGCTGAGTTAGATATTCACGTGATGAGTGTGGGGCAGACATGGCTGTCGATTTACAATAATGATCGAAACTATTTCAACAGGTTACATGACCCCGACCGGATTCACCAAACCCCACTGGGTGCGTCACTTGTGGCCGGTGCGGCGTACAGATTTATGTATGATACGGATTTGTCGTGGGCGCCCATGGAATCCACGGCAAAAAGGGCCGTGCTGGGAAATGTAAGTACGCGCCCGGCACACCAAAATACCGGCAGCCAAGCAGATAAGACGGTCCCCATTCAGAGCGTTATTACTTTATTGCTAGATTAGTTTGCTTTAGCCTACGATTACTGCGTTATTTCCGTTAAAATTCGCGGGCTTTTTACTTAACGCAAGATACAGCAGTGAACAAATATAAAATCGCCATTTTGGCGGGTGACGGCATTGGCCCTGAGATCATGGCCGAAGGAATTAAAGTTTTAAAGGTCATTGAACAGCGAAATGACGTTGAATTTGATCTGGTTGAAGCGCCTTTCGGTGCAGGGGCTTGGTTTAGCCACGGAAGCTCATTTCCGGATGAGACCATAAAACTGGTTGATGAAGCCGACGCTGTGGTCAAAGGCCCAATTGGATTGAATCATGAAGAATCAAAAAAAATTCCGATTGACCAGCAGCCAGAACGCGGCGCCTTACTACCACTTCGTGCGCGTTTAAATACCTATGCGAATTACCGACCTGTTTCTTTGCCTAAAGAACTGGCACACTTTTCGCCCCTCAAGCCTGAAGTGGTAGGAGAGGGTATCGACATGATCATGGTGAGAGAGCTTGTTGGTGGGCTTTACTTCGGGAAAAAAGAATCTGGCGTCGATGAGCAAGGTAAGCGTTATGTTCGAGAAGCCTTAGAGTATGACGAAGATCAGATACGCAACATCTTGCATCGTGGTTTCAAACTTGCTCAAAGCCGAAAAAAGGTACTTCATAACATCCATAAAAGTAATGTTTTAAAGTCAAGTGTACTTTGGAACGAAGTCTTGGACGAAGTCGCGGTGGAATATCCTGACGTTGAAGTTCGCCATACCTTGGTGGATGCTGCGGCCACGGCTCTGTGTTTGAACCCCACACAATTCGATGTAATGGTCATGGAGAACATGTTTGGTGACATATTGAGTGATCAAGGTGGCGGTATTTTGGGGTCATTAGGCTTGATGCCATCGGCTTGCCTTGGCACTGATGGCAAGGCGTATTACGAGCCTTCACACGGTTCTGCTCCGGATATTGCCGGCAAACTTATTGCCAACCCTTACTCCATGATCGGTTCAATGGCGATGATGTTGGAATACAGTTTTGGTATGGCTGATGAAGCCAAAAACGTGTGGGATGCTATGCAAGCTGTGTTTGCCGATGGTTTTTCAACGTCTGATTTATCCAAACCAGGCAGTGGTGTTACCATGCTTTCCACAAACGAGTTTGGCGATAAAGTTGTCGAGCATTTAAAGGCAAAAGGGTAAGCCGTATCCTTATGGTGTGAGGTATTAACTCATAACAACAGACTTTAAAATTGTCAGCGGATAATACAAACCGCAGTTGATCATTGGTGTCGGCTGCGGTTTTTTTATTGGCGGAAGCGTTGCCTGTGAGTTGCCAAAATTTTAATTAATCGACGATTTTTCATGTAACGATCGAGCTGAGTTTAAGGCTCTGTTTACAGCGGGCGGTAGAGTGTTGATTTTTTACTGTATTGATTGGCAAAAAACTCAACTTAGTGGTTTTAAGTTTTTGATTATTAATGATAAAAAAAATATAAAAAAGTGAATCCAAACTGAATTAAGCGGCATCTAACTTGTCACGAAGCGCTTAATTTTAGTGAGTTGCTTTTAATTCTGGAGAAATTAAATGAAAAATTTATATATCAGTATCGGGCTTATTGTAGGCGTTGTGAGTGTCGGTCACGTGTGGGCGCAAGACATTGCTGTAGAAAACCAAGCGTCGCAGGCCAATGAAACCGCACAAGTTTCTACCAATGACGAAGACGTAGACTTAAAAGTCGATGTGAGCATCGAACATGAAGACCTCAGTGACAAAGAGACCTTGGAAAAAATTACCAATGTTGTGCGCAAAGTTGCGGGCGATGATGTAGCCAACGAAATAGTGATTGAAGTCAAAGGAATGAGCGACGAAGAAAAAGCAGAGATGGCGGAGGCTATACGCAAAGGCATTAAATTTAATACGAACGAAATCCCTGATGGGGTGGCTGCGATCGCAATTACGGCGGTGGTCTTCTTTTTAATCACTCCATTGTTTATATTAATTGTGGTTTTTGTTTATGGCGCTCGTAAACGTCGTCAAAAGATGGAAATCATTCAGGTTTACCTCGACTCTGGCAAAGACGTGCCACAACAGGTACTTAATACCTTTGATAATTCCGGTGGTTCATTTCGCAGTGGCTTGATGTACACCGCTGTCGGCCTTGGGATCGTTGCTGCATTTAATGCGGCAAACAATTCGTCAACCGGTGCATTAGGGTTGATTCCTTTGTTTATCGGAATCGCGAAACTGGTTTATTGGATGTTTGAAGAACGAAAATATGAAAAAGGTTAAGCACAAAAGCTCTTATTAATTACCTAAGAGGTTAGACAGTGCAATACGCCGACGACGCGGTACTGATAGAGTTAGCGCTCAATAAGAATGATCAGCAAGCTTATGGTGAGCTGGTCAATCGCCATCAGTCCAATCTACGTTACTCAATGCGTCAGTTAACAGACTGGAATGAGGCGTTGGCTGATGATTTAGTGCAAGACGCTTTTATCCAAGCCTTTAAAGAGTTGCATCGTTTTCGAAAACAAGCCAAGTTCTCCAGTTGGCTTTATCGAATTGCATACAATACGTTTTTGCAGCACGTAAGAAAGAAACAACTTGATACTGAAACCTTGAGCGATCAGCCATTGGTTGCACCGCAAAGTGGCGAAACTGAAGGGTCACCAGAAAGTAATCGATCTGCATTGCATGAAAAAGTAGCTAAATTATTATCAGCCCTTGAACCTGAGCGTAGATCCGTATTGCATTTATTTTTGCACAGACAACACACACAGCAAGAGATTTCCGATATTATGGGCATACCGTTGGGCACGGTGAAAACTCATATCAACCGTGGCCGCCAAGCCCTTCAGCAAAATTTGCAGGGTTGGAAGGAGAAAATTGTATGAATAACGATATTTTTGACAATAAAATGTCCAAAATTGGGCGTAAATTACAGCATGAGAATCCGGGGGCGCCGATGCCTGACCCCTTTGATCTGGATGCGTTGTTTGCGGAAAACAGAGAACATCAACTCAGTTTGGTTGATGATAATTTCACCAAAATAGTGATTAACCGTTTACCGGCCAGCCCCAAAAGGTCGACTTCTAGGCCGTTATTGTTCGATGCCGTGGGCTTAATTATTGGTCTGATGGCGGCCTATGTATTTTTTGACGCAGGCCATTTTGCTGAAAACGCTTTGTCCGTTATTCCAGAATCGCTGTCATTTACCGTAGCGAATTTGGCTGTTTTATCTGGTGTTGCGCTAATCTCGGCTATTGGCGTAAGTCTACTGGGTTGGTGGACCGTGGAAAAAGCTCAAACATGATTGAGTAAAATCTTTACAAGGTGTGTTTGTTCTGTTGATGCGAGTGGGTTGTGTTATGCATCATCGTCAAGGTCGCGTTTGTTAACACAATATTAGAAACCGGCTGTTCGTTGCGATTGCGTGTAGGATGACATGAGGTCACTATAATTAATGTCATTATAATAATGAAAGAAACGGAGCAATAGAGAGCCCCTTTTTTAGTTCATTTCTAATAACTCGTTTTCTGAATGTGAATATTTTTTCAGCCCTAACACATCGATTCTTAGCCTCACTGCTTTTAGCCGTTTTTTTATTATTGGCGGCTTGTTTCTGGTCAAGTAACGCTGTGGGCCAGACTAACCGTTTTTCCGGCCAAATTTTGATGCCACTGGGTGTGGTTCCAGTCAGTAGCTCGGCGGTTTTTAGGGTTCAAACGGTTCCCTTGCAGACTATTGTTTTGCCCGATGGGCAAATGGCCGAGAGTTCAACAATCGTCACTATTCCTCAGTTAGGCAGCGCGACTTCCTATAGTTTTCCGGTTGAGGACGTCGATTTATCACGGCCTTTGCAAGAGCGACAACTCAAGATAAAATTTGACTGTTTGTCAGGGTGTGCAAACATTGCGCTCACCAGTACTGGCTTTTTGGGGGGGGAGCAAGGAATTGTGAGCGAGCAAGACGCCTCTGTTGCTGACTCGTTGCTCTCACAACAAATTGATATTCAACTTGAAAGAGCCGACTTGTTTACAGGAGTGATTGAGTTTCCATCAGCCATTTTGGCGTCAGGGGCTGAAACGATTGAGGTGACGATAGTGGGTTCTCAGTTCGTTGACCCAGTTACCTTTACTCAGACAATTCGAGTAACCGAAGGTGAATCTCGTTGGGGCTTTTTTATTGGGGTGCCTGCGACAGAAACCGGTGGTGGGTGGACACTTAAGTTAAGGTGTGAGAATTGCCCAGATGAGCTAGTAAGTGGCCCCTTTTTCCCTACTACGTCACTCGGTAACCCTCTTACGCTTGATACGGATACTCAATTTTTCTTTCGAAAAACTTCGGCTTACTCGAACATTCGCCTTACCTTCGTGGCGAAACCTAATAACCTCATCATGCCAGCGATCATTTCAACTTTGCTTGATGAGTAATAAATCTTAATAGTGACGCCTTTGTAAGCCGGAATCTTGCAAGGTCTTTACAATAAGTCTGTTATCTTCAAGTATTGATAATAAGGCGCGGTTGACAGTTTTGTTATTGGCTCATGCTCACAGGGTCGTCTTATTTGGCTAAAAATTATAAAAATATAAGTATTGCGCCTTTGCGCTAAACACAAACCAAGTGACATTCGCAGGAGAATGGAAAATGTTAGGATTAATGATGAGCGAGCAGTTAACGATCACTTCGTTAATGCGTCATGCTAAAGCAATCAATGGCGACAGCGAAATTGTATCAGTGGTACACGATAACCCTCGCCATAGGTATACGCAAGCCGACTGCTATGATCGAGCAGCGAAGTTAGCCAATGCTTTAAAGAACTTAGGCCTTAGTCAGGGTGAAGTGATTGGCACGTTGGCGTGGAACGACTACCGGCACATGGAAGTGTATTTTGGTGTGGCTTGCATGGGGGCTGTTTGCCACACCGTCAATCCACGCTTATTTCCAGAGCAATTGGTGTACATCATAAATCATGCCGAAGACCGGTTTTTGATGGTAGACCCGATGTTTGTGCCATTAATTGAGGCGATAGAGGGCAATCTGCCGAAGCTAGAAGCCGTCATAATTATGGCCCCTGAAGCCAGCATGCCTGAAACAAAGCTCAAAAATGTGTATTGTTATGAGACCTTAATTGACGCTCAAAGCCGCGATTTTGAATGGCCTGAGCTTGATGAAAACAGTGCGTGTTCGTTGTGTTACACCTCTGGCACCACGGGCAACCCCAAGGGTGTGCTGTATTCTCATCGCGCGCTGGTTTTACAATCCTACGCGTGCTGTTTGGGGGGAGGTATGGGCCTAGGAGCGCACGATGTGGCTTTGCCGATAGTTCCAATGTTTCACGTAAATGCATGGAATATGCCTTATTCGGCCGCACTGGCCGGGTTCAAAGTGGTGTTTCCGGGATCTAAGATGGGAGATGGAGAAAGCTTGCAGCAATTGATTGAAGAAGAGCAAGTTAATTATTCCGTTGGTGTGCCCACAGTTTGGCTAACATTGCTTAACTATTTGCGAGAATCCGGTAAGAAAATTTCCAGCATGAAACGAGTTGGCGTTGGCGGTTCTGCTTGCCCACTGACAATCATGAAAGAATTTGAAGAGGTGCATAATGTTGAAACCATCACTGGGTGGGGCATGACTGAAATGGCACCGCTTGGCTCATTTAATATGTTGAAGCAGCCACGTGAAGATTATTCCGATGAAGAGTATGACGACTTGAGAGTAAGGTCGGGTCGGCAGGTTTTTGGTGTTCAAATGAAAATTGTTGACGACAATGACCAAGCACTGCCTTGGGATGGCGAAGCCTTTGGGGCCCTTAAAGTCAAAGGGCCTTGGGTGATTGAGCGTTACTTTAAACACGAAGAGTCGGCATTGGATGACAAGGGCTGGTTTGACACTGGCGATGTTGCCACCATTGATCAAGATGGTGTAATGACAATCACGGATAGAACCAAAGACGTGATTAAGTCCGGCGGCGAATGGATATCTTCGATTGATTTGGAGAACTGCGCAATGGGGCACGCCGAAGTGGCCGAAGCCGCGGTCATTGGCATCGCTCACCCTAAATGGGATGAACGCCCCTTATTGGTCGTGGTTCGCAAGCCTGATTCTGATGTGAAAGGAGAAGCGATATTAGCTTACATGGATGGCAAAGTAGCCAAGTGGTGGATGCCAGACGAAGTGACGTTTGTTGATGAGTTGCCACACACGGCGACAGGTAAGATTCACAAACTAAAATTGCGAGAACAATTTGCCGATTTTTCTTTCTCTTAATCTGAATTAGAGAATAAAAACATTACGAGGATAAAAAAGCCCTGCACTAAGGCAGGGTTTTTTTGAATCTTCCTATTACGTTCAATTAGAAATCAAGCTTTAGACCCACTTCAATACGGCGCCCAGGGGCTGCCACAAAGTCTTTAACGAATGACGTATGAGCGCGTTGCTCTTCGTCACTTAAGTTTTTACCGTGCAGATAGGCCGTCAATTGCGTACCAGAAAGTTTGAATTCACGTTCGACCTTCAAACTTATGTCGTGATAACCTTCGGTTCTTAATTCTAACGGTGCGGTATCATTTTGTGAGCTGACATCAGCGTAACTTAATTTTGTACGCCATAGCTCATTGCTCCAAATCAAATCAAGGCCCAATCTGTCGGCGGGTATTCTTGGTAAATTTTTTCCGTCTGACAGTTCGGCTGTTACGGTATCAAATGAGAAACGAAGATCCAGATCACCGTTGCCTATTTCAGCCAAATGGACACCTAACTCCAAGTCCAAGCCTGTGAAATCAGCATCGCTTTGTTGGTATATAAACACCGGAAAATCATCTTCGATTTCACCCGTGGCGGATTGAAAAATAAAATCGCTGAAGTCGTTACGATAAGCCGTGATGTGGGCATCAAACGCATCGGCTTCATAAGCCCATGACACGCTGATGTTGGTGCTTGACTCTTCGCTTAAATTCACATTTCCAATTTCAAAAGTTTGAGTCGCCAAATGAGGCCCATTGGAATAAAGCTCTTCGATGCTTGGTGCGCGCTCAGCGTAATCCAGTAATACGCCCCAAGTCATTGCTTCTGAACTTGGAATCACAAAACCCAGAGAGGCACTGGCCGTATCAAAGTCACGCGATGGAAGGTTTGAATTGGCCGTGGCTTGCGTGTCTTTGTTTTCAAAACGGGCTCCCAGCTCTATTGAGAAAGCATTAAAATCACGTTCACCAACCCAGTACACACCAACGGTGTCGGTCTCGGCGGGTGGCACAAAGGCTTCTTCACCTATCGCACTAAATTCACGATCGCCAAGTTGCAGGCCAAGAACCCCACTGAACCCCGCTATTTCTTCGTGTTTTAAGTGTAGTCTTGCTTCCCAGGCTTCGTTATCAAAGCGGGTTCCAATTTCACCGTTACCTTCAATTTCAACGTGTTGATAGTCGTTCACGCCTAGGCGAAAGTCGATGGCTGAGACGCCACTGAAAGGATTAATTAAGCCAGCGCTTAGGTCGAAACGGGTTTGTTCAAAATCAAGAGTGCCAATTTCTTCTTCTTCCTCTTCATGCTCTTCTTCTTCCTCATGCTCTTCTTCCTCCTCTTCATGGTGGCCGCCAACCAGCCCATAAATACCTTCAGACTCGCTGATTGACACCCCAAAGTGACCTTGGTCGCCCACCCAGCTACCGCCGGCTGAATATCCTGATAGGTCAAAACGGCTGCCTTCGACCGTGCCGAATACTTCCTCTTCTTCCTCTCCTTCTCCACCTTCAGCTTCCTCTGCTTCTTCTAACGCCCTTAATTCGGCGGATTCTGCAAAGCCTGGAATGTCGTAATCGTCTGCGTCTTTATTAAAGGCATCAAGGTGCCAAGCAAAATTACTGCCGGCGTTACCATCCAAACGGAACGCACCTGCTTCGCTGTCGCCATTGCCGCCAAAGCGTATTTCAGCGCGCCCAGACGCAGGTTTCTCATTGAGTTGAGTTGGTATACGCCCAGTTTCCGTGTCCACAACACCACCGATTGCACCCGAGCCATACAGTAACGTGCTGGCTCCTTTGAGTACGGTGATTTGGTCCGCAATGAATGGTTCCACGGTAACAACATGGTCGGTACTGGTGACTGAAACGTCTAAGGAGTCAATTTGATCTTCGGTCGTTTTCACTCTTGGGCCGCCAAGGCCGTGAATAATTGGGCGACCTACGGCCGCGCCAAAGCTGGCTGACCGTATGCCTGGTTGCTTAGCCAATGTATCGCCAAGATTGCTCTCTAAAGCATCGCTAAGCTCTTGATCGCGCAACACCTCAATACTTTGTGATAAGCCTTTTTCATGCAAAGGGTGAGCTTTAATGGTGATTTCTTCAATATCGGTATGGCTGTGATTCTGAGCGTAAACCACCGAAGTATGAGACAAAATGGCCGAGGCAATGAACGCAGCTGACCTGGATAATAAGAAACGAGTATTTTTCATGAATGATAAGTTTATGTGTTTATTGCACACCGTAAACAATGGTTAGACGGTTTTTAAAAAGCAATTGAAGGCTGTGGTGGAACCGAAAAGCGAGTAATAACCGCTTTAGTGTTAATAAATTAAGCTAACTGATCAGTTAAATGCGTTTATGCAATCGGAGGGGCTCGGCTGCTGTACGTTCTAAGAATAAGGCTGTTTGTACGATGCCGTTCGAGCGGAATATCTTGGATACTAACGAAACCCACAAGCACAGTGGGGTTGTCGTTGACGAGTGTTTTACACCCTTCAAATGACTTATAAAACGCGCACAACTCGGTGTGGTCGTCAGCGTGATGTGCAACTTCATGGTGAGTTGCCATCCATTGCGCATTCAATAAAACCAAAGCCGCTAACACTAGGGCAAAGCCGTGTTTAAACGTGCGTTTTTTGGCGTTCAAATGCGTCGATAAAATCATGCCGCTAATGTAATTGTTACTTTATAACATTTCAAGCGACTTTAACGCTTTATTCATCGTTTTAGCCTGTGCGTTATTCGGTATTAATTACCTCATTTTGCCAATAGTGGCGCAATCGCTTATCCGACACTGATTGTTGTGTTCCAAGGTGTTGGGCATAGAGGGAAACTCGCCACTCTTCAAGCAAGATTGAAAATTGCTTTAACTTGGGGTTCAAGAGTAGGGCGAAGTCTTGCTCAAACCCAGGTGGAGTGATCGATTGGCAAAACGCATCAAAATTTGCTTGGTGTTCGAATAAAATTAACGCTCCCTGAGCTAATTTTTCTTTTAACGCTATTTTATCTAAGCGGCACTCAATTGCCTTAAGGTAGCGCGCGTATTGTTGCAGTTGCGCGGCGGTTGTGTAGCGTAAAAAAGAGGGGTGAAACAGTCGATGTAGCTGGGCTTTAATATCTTCGTAAACCTCGTCCACGTCAATTGATGTGGCGGGGTTCTTGGTCATGCGGTCTTGAATTCTGTCATGTGTGCGAAGGGCACGCAGTAGCGTTGCTTCAAGCTCAGTTGCATTGGCAACCCAATGTTTGGCCTTGTTTAGCCCTGCTTTAAATGAGCTTTGTGACTTTATGTCTTTGGCGTTGCCGTCAAAGCACGTTTGATTTAACGAGGCAAGAATCAGTTCATTAACCCAGTTTTCTTTGCGTTGTTCGCTGGCTTTGGCCGTGGGAGCCGCTGTTTTCAATTGAGCCGCAAGTTGCCCAAGTCCGCGTGTTTTATTAGCGCTTTTTTGGGGTTGGGTGCGCATGAGTTCCTTTTGTAAATATCGATACGCTTGCTTTTGACTGCCTGAAGACAACGCTGCTTTTGCCAACTCCAGCACACCAAAATGCGTGTGATAACGAGCAATGTCAGCCTGATCATGAATAAGCAGGGAGACAGTAGCTGGGCCAACCACTTTTAACATGGGGTAAGCCTGCACGGTCATGCCTTCATGTTGATATTGCACTGTGTTCGGCAGATCATCGAAGCGCCAATCATTCATATTGTGCTGTTCTAAATTACGGCGCGCAATAGAGGTGTCTGATGTTAGGGTGGCTTGAACCGCATCCGCGTAATCACGCTTAAGTTGGCTTAGGTCGCGACTTTCACCAATTTTCGAACCGTTAGTGTCAGTCACTTGGTAATTGACTTGATAGTAGTTATCTAATTTTTCAGTAGCAAAGTCCTCAGAACACACTTTTACACCGCGGGTACGATACAAAATATCAGCCAAAACAGCGGTCAAACTTTTAAGTTCATTGCTTGGTTCGGACAATTTGGGCAAAATTCTCTGGACCGTGTCATTTGCGGGTGCGTAGTGTCGACGAATAGGCTTAGGAAGGGTTTTAATAAGTGCCACGCATTTCTCGGCGAGCAGACCGGGCACCAACCAATCTCCTCGATGCGCCGGGAAAGGGGCGAGTACAGAGACGGGCAACACTAACGTAACACCATCGTTGGGTTGGCCTGGATTAAATTGGTATTGCACTTTTATCTCCTTGCCTTGAACCTCAATAGTGTTTGGGAATTGCGCAAGTTCGTGGCTGTCTATTGACTGGTTCAACAACTGTTCACGTTTGAGCTTTAACGTTGCTTGATTGCCTTTTGACAGCCACTTTTCCAGTGCCGCCCGGCTGGTGATGTGATCTGGTAAGGCTTTATCGAAATAGGCGTGGATTTCTTGATCGCCGATTAATAAGTTTCGGCGCCTTGTTTTGGCTTCAACTTCCTCAATATCGTTTATTAAACGTTGATTATGGCTTACAAATTCGGCTTTTTGGCTACGGGGCTGATACCTTTGCGCAACCAAGGCTTCTTGTATGAATATTTGACGGCTCTCATGTTGATTGATAGATGAATAGTTTACTGATTCGTTGTCTTTTAAAATCAGCCCCTGAAAGAGTGTTTTCCTAGCGGCTTTGATGGTGCCTGAGCGAACATGGTAATAGGGCGCACTGTAACTGTAACGCAGTAGGTGTTGACCCTGTTGAATCACCCAAGCGGGGTTGATCTGTGCTGCATTAATGGCAAACACTCGACTTGTTTCTAAATATTCGCCAGCCACCAACCAAGACGGTTTACGTTTGGCTTGCGACGAGGATGCAAAAAGGTGTATTCGTCGACTTCGGGTTGCCAAGTACTCTCCCTCGACGTCTTTGCGGGCAATATTGCCCATCAGGCCGCAAACTAGAGCTTGATGCAGCGCGGTGTAGCGCGCATCAAAATGGACTCTCTCGGCCTCTTTTCTATTAACATTACGGCTGTTACCTTGTTGGGGTAATTCAAGCGTCTGCCAAGGCTCAATTTTCCAACCTTGTTCTTTACACATTTGGGCTAATTGCCGTGATAATTCACGCCATTCAAAAATGCGTGCAATAGACCAATATTGTTTTAGGCAGTGCTTTTTAAATTGCGCATTACTCAACGTTTCTCGTTCGTTGTTGATTTTTTGCCATAAATACAAAAGAGTAAAAAAATCGGATTGGGGGTGATGTAATTCTTTATGTTTTTGATCGGCGGCTTGTTGATGCTCGGTGGGGCGTTCTCTTGGGTCTTGAATACTGAGTACACTGATCAGCACCAGCGCATCACGCAAACAACCCAGTGCATTCGCAGCCACCAGAATGCGAGCAAATTTGGGTTCAATGGGTAAATTGCACATATGGCGACCAATTTCAGTGAGCTTCAACTGAGATTGTTGGGTTTTTCGATTAACAACGGGTTCGATTGCTTGCAATTCTTCAAGTAACTTTTTACCGTCGTTAAGCAGTCTTGAGTCGGGCTTATCAATAAAATCAAAGCGATCGATTTCCTTGATGTTCAATTGCATCATTTTTAAAATGACGGAAGCAAGATTACTGCGTAATATTTCTGCTTGGGTAAATTCTGAACGCTGCTCAAAGTCTTCTTGAGAGTAAAGGCGGATACACACCCCATTGGCAACCCGGCCGCAACGCCCTTGGCGTTGATTTGCGCTGGCTTGTGATATTCGTTCAATGGGCAGGCGTTGAATTTTGGAGCGGAAACTATAGCGTGATATACGTGCCACCCCAGGGTCTATGACGTAGGCAATGCCAGGTACGGTGATTGAGGTTTCAGCAACATTCGTGGCCAACACCACCTTGCGCCGGTGTGCTGGCTGAAAAATCTTATTTTGTTCTTGCACGCTTAATCTTGAATAAAGCGGTAGAACGACAACGGGCAAATCAGCTCGTTTAATTGCCGTTGCCGCTTCACGAATCTCTCGCTCGCCAGCGCAGAACACCAATACATCACCACGGGCTTTGTATTCTCCTTTGGCTTCAGCTCGTGCAATATGTTGAACCGTGTGACTGATTGATTCGGCCAAACTAATCTGGTCGTCTTCAATGGGGCGGTAAACCGTTTGCACAGGGTAAGTGCGGCCCGACACCTCAATAATGGGGGCGGGTGTGTCATTGATTGCGAAGTGCTTTGCGAAACGTTCCAGATCGATTGTCGCTGACGTGATGATTAGTTTTAATTCGGGCCGTTGTTTACAGATGGATTTTAGTAGGCCGAGTAAAAAATCAATGTTTAGGCTGCGTTCGTGAGCCTCATCAATGATGATGACGCTGTACTTTCTCAGCAAACGATCGCGTTGCATTTCTGCCAGCAGCACACCATCGGTCATTAACTTGAGCTGAGTCTTATCGCTGCTGTTGTCAGAAAATCGCACTTGATAACCAACCTCAACCCCTAAGTTAACGTTTAACTCTGAGGCAATTCGGTCAGCCACAGAACGAGCCGCGATACGTCGTGGTTGAGTGTGACCAATGCAGCCATTTTGAGCCAGCCCCAATGACAAACAAATTTTAGGCAATTGAGTGGTTTTACCTGACCCCGTTTCACCGGCGATCACCACGACCTGATGCTGTTTTATAAGCTCAGCAATCTCCTTGCGTTGTTGGTTAATAGGCAGGTTTTCAGGAAACTCAATCTTCATAGCGCGCAATGGTACTGCATTTATCCGCCTACTTAAATCTTAAGATGATTTCGCTGGAAAAGGCGTGTGTACTAGAACAAAACAAACTGTCGAAACGCGAACTTATTTGGTTTATAATCCGCCTCGATTACAGACACGCGTCCGTAGCTCAGCTGGATAGAGTAGTTGGCTTCGAACCAATTGGTCGGGGGTTCGAATCCCTCCGGGCGCGCCATACAAATAAAAAAACCTGCTGATTTACAGCAGGTTTTTTTATGCCTGAGTTATGAGAATCGTCAGAAAGACTGACAAATCAGGTTGCTACACATGCACTGCGATGGAGTACTTTGGTAGCGGTAAATAGCAGCAGTAAGAAAACCGAACTCCGACCAAAGCACTAATATTGTAGCCTTTGGTTCTATTAACTTACGGTAGTTGACGATTTCGAAGCCAACAGTCAGGTAAAGCCTACAACCCGTACGCGTGAAGGCCGTAACCTGGCGCATATAGGCGACTTATTTTCGCCATATTGGATATGATCGAAGTCACCAGTATAGCGTAAGCGCCAAGCTTAAGCCTGCACTCTCGGACGCTATGCGGATTAACAACGGTGTTCTCAGGTGGGCCTTTCTTTCACTCGGTTTACAGCTCGCTTATTTGGGTTTGAGTGGTGTGTGTGCGTCTAGTGCCTCATCTTTACGGCAAAGTAAAACCGTTGTTGATGTATTCAGTGATTAAGTCGACCATGGCCTGAGTTGACTCTGGCGAACAGGCTTCGCCGGACAAAACGTGCTGTGAAGGGTCTGTTGATGCATCAAATGGATGAATAGAAACAGCCGCGTTAATGAATTGTGCGGCGGTCTTTTTTATCTTTTCAACATCGACGACCTTGTCTTGAGGTGAGTAGATAAACAATTGGGGAGTGGTTATGTTGGTTTTATCTAAAGCCTCGACTTCATCCACCAAGTCAAGCATGGGAACAACGGCGTCCAATGGGTA
>CALJWL010000056.1 GCA_937974565.1 uncultured Arenicella sp. | reverse complement strand
GGCAGAAGAAGGGTGATTAGCTAACCACCGTGACAACTCCTTACGACTTAATTTTTGATTTGAGACAATCTTGCCAGACTTGGAAATAGCGACTTGAAAAACATTCTTTGCCAAATCAATGCCTACAACAGTATGATGATTCATGATGGGTACCTCGCAGTTGGTTTTAAAGAAACCTCATATTGGGCACATTGATGCCGTAAGTCGAGATATCCATCTCATCAGCAGTGATTCTCTTTAGTCATTCTTTTCATGACTTATGCTTTGTATGAGCCTGGCATTCACAGACCAACTAACTACCGCTTTTGGTTTTTTGATAAGGAGTTTGGGTTTGCTTTTTAGTTCGATTTTATATGGAAATCATAGCCATATAAGTTTTAATTATATTAATTATAAGATAAAAATGATATTTTCTAACGTCTTGGAATATAAAAGTGTGTATTATTAGGTTGTTGTTGAGTTGAATGGTTATAGGCTCAATGACGTTTCAAAGACTTACCCTCTTTGGGCTGACTTTCAAGCGAAGTCAGCATGACTCTTTTGGCTGAGGCATCACTTGTGGTGCCTCAGCTTTTTTGTCTTAATTCGGCAAAGTTTATTTTGAAAATAAGTGTGGCGTTGAGTGAGTGGGTAATCACGCAAGTAAAGATGGATAGCTTGTCATAGTACTCGCCTAGAACCTAAAAAGCTGGTGTAATAAACGTACGATTATTCTAATAAATGGCGTTTGCCTTTCTCGTGGTTCAAACAACTCAGAATTGGTTTTGTTTTTTTGGCTTACAATGGCAATTACGACTGGATCGTTTTATCGCTTGCCTGTGTGCTTGGTTCGGTTTTTCTTTGTCGCGGTTTTTTGTTTTATTTGTGCTTCTTGTTGGGGGTGGGGCGCATAGTGATTTGTCTTTTTCGCAACCACAGAACGTAGAGAATTTGCGAGTATGGCATTCTCCTGATGGCACGCGTGTGGTATTTGATGTGTCGGCCACCATGCGTTATAAGGTTTTCGAGCTGCAAAACCCGGCTCGTTTAGTGGTTGATTTGGAGCAAGCCAATTTGTCAGTGAGTTTGCCCAACGTGGAATCGCAAAATCGCCATATATCGGCCATCCGTTCTGGTAACCCTAAGGCTGGTGTTTTGCGAATGGTGTTCGATCTTAAGGCGCCAATCAGTGTGAACAGCTTTGTGTTAACGCCGAATGAATTATATGGGCACCGGTTGGTGTTAGATATTGTCGATAAGGGGGATGCCTCCCCTCGTTCTGCAGTGCAAACTGAGTTAGAAAAAACCACGCCTTCTGACACGGCAAAAATAAGTCATAGTAATCATGCACAACACCAGCAAAATTCTGTGCAAGAATCAAGTGATGCAGAGTCACGAGCGGAACTTATTCCAGTCGATGTGGTGATGCCTCAGCGCGACACTCGTTTTGTGGTTGCCATTGATGCTGGGCATGGCGGTGACGACCCTGGTGCTATCGGTTATCGACGCACGAAGGAGAAAAAGATAACGTTTTCCATTGCCAAAAAACTTAAAGATCGAATTAATCAAGACCCTCGTATGCGAGCCGTGATGGTGCGCACGGGAGACTATTTCATCGAGCTTAAAGATCGACGTAAGAAAAGCAGAGGTGCCGATGTGTTTATTTCTATTCACGCAGACGCGTTTATCAAGAAATCAGCAAACGGTATGTCCGTGTTTGCGCTTTCTCAGCGTGGCGCCACCAGTACCATGGCCAGTGCGTTGGCCGAAGCGGCTAATGCTTCTGATTTGATCGGTGGTGTTAGTCTCGCTAACCGAGAGGAAGTGGTCGCGAAAGTGTTGGTGGATTTATCGATGACGAAAACCATCAGCGAGAGCGTCAATCTGGGGGGGCGGGTTTTACGAGAACTGGGGAAATTAGGCCGGTTACACAGCAAGCGTGTGGAACAAGCAAATTTTTCAGTGTTAAGGTCGGCTGATATTCCTTCTATATTAGTGGAAACCGGTTTTATTACTAACCCGGGGGATGAGAAGAAGCTCAGATCAGCAAGGCATCAATCTAAGCTGGCGAGTGCCATATATACGGCGCTCGCCGAATACTATGAAAAAACGTCGTACGCCAGTAAGGCGCGCTACGTGTCACCATCAATTGGTGACAGTCGAAACAGTGATAGGTCTATGGCGGCGAGCGCCATGCCGTCTAAGCCAATCTATGGTTACCATAAAGTAGTGAGGGGCGATTCGCTTTCAACGATTGCCCATCGATATGAAATTTCACTGGGTGAACTAAAACGTCTTAACGGCATTAAACATAACACAGCGATGTTGGGTGTTAAACTCAAGGTTCCCGTTGTTGACAGTCGTTCTGATGTTGGGTCGAGTTTGCGCGAAGATATTAATCAACAGGCCCAAAATGTAATTCATAATGTTTCTCGAGGCGATTCGTTGTCGAAGATTTCGGCGCGTTACAATGTTACTATTAAGGCGATCAAACGAGCCAATGGTTTAAACCAAAATACGTTATTTAAAGGTCAAAAATTAACCATACCAGGGGTGTCGGTTGCGACTTACAGCCAACCTCGCTCACATAAAGTGAAACGCGGTGATACACTGTCAGAGATAGCGCAGAAGTATGGTTCTAGCATCTCAGCTATCAAGAAAGCCAATCAGTTAAATTCAAACACAGTGAGATTGGGGCAGGTATTAAAAATCCCTTAGCTTTTGCTGTTGAAATATTTATTTTAAAAACCCTGTAACGATCTGAGTCAGAAACGAGCTACAGAACTTGCTGGTTTGAGGTTAAAAACTTCTAATAATACTGACTGTTGGTTATCTAATTGTCACTGCACAGTGTTATGAGCCTAAGCTTATAGCCCGTGCCGTCTTCTTTTCAAAACTTGTTATTTTTAGTGCCTATTTTTTAGCGTCAATGTCTTCATTCGAATCATCGGCTTCGAGCCAAAATAGAATTCGCGCACTGGATGCGCGTTTAGTCAACCAAATAGCGGCGGGTGAAATTATTGAGCGCCCCGCATCCATGCTAAAAGAGTTGGTTGAAAATGCGTTAGATGCTGGAGCAACCAGCATTGATATTGACGTCGATAATGCGGGGGTAAAGCGACTGAAAATTTCCGATAACGGTCATGGCATTCTTAAGCAAGACCTGGCTATGGCCTTGTCTCGGCATGCCACAAGCAAAATAGAGAATTTAACGGATTTAGAACAGATTGCTACGCTGGGTTTTCGAGGTGAGGCTTTGCCTAGCATTGCATCAGTAACGCGAATGACAATCAAAAGCCGAGAATTAAATGCCGACCAAGCGTGGATGGTTTCCAGTGATGGAAATAACGTGACCAGCGAGCCTGTGCCGGTAGCACACCCTCAAGGCACAACCATTGAGACGCGCGACTTATTCTATAATACACCAGCCCGCAGAAAGTTTTTACGCACGGATAACACTGAATTCAAACACGTTGATCAAATTGTGCGTCGCATGGCTCTTTCGCGTTTTGATGTGGCGTTTAAGCTCACGCATAACGGCCGCACGGTGTTGCACTTGCCCAGTGTGAGTTCGGATGACCCGCGCCGTGTGAAAATGGTGTGTGGCGACAATGTGCCCGATAACAGCCTCTATTTTGAAGAAGCTCGTGAGGATATGCATTTGTCTGGCTGGGCGGGCTTGCCAAGCTTTTCTCGCAGCCAAGGCGATATGCAGTACTTTTTTTTGAACGGGCGCTTAATACGAGATAAAACTATTATCCATGCCGTTCGGCTTGGCTATCAAGACGTTTTGTTTCATGGCCGCCATCCAGTTTATGTTCTTTACCTTGAAATGGACCCTGCTGGTGTTGATGTTAACGTTCACCCCACTAAGCATGAAGTGCGATTCAGAGACAGTCGATCAGTTCACAGTTTTGTGTTTAGAGCATTGCAGCGCGTAGTAGGTGCCAATGCTGCGGAAACGGGTAGCTTGACGGTTGACGCTGAACACGGTGTGGCGGTAGCAAAACCGAAGACTTCATCAATTGCCGTTGATAATCAATTGCAATTGACGCAGCAAAACAACATTGTCTATCAGAGTGACTCTCATTACTCCTCCTCAGGAGCGGGTTTTCAGAACGTTACAAACCGTTTGAGCCAAGACCAAGTGAGAGAGCAGATCGCGGGATATAGAAGCATTGCTGATTCGGTGTTTAGACCAAGCCCTGATGGTGCCACGTCTGTCATTGATACTGCTGATGTTAACGTTGATAAGCGCAGTTTCACAACGCAAGCTGATTTTAATGGAGTGAATAGCGCCGATAACAAGAGTGAGGCAATACCCCCTTTAGGGTTTGCTCTGGCACAGCTTAAGGGGATCTATATTTTGGCTGAAAATAGCCAAGGGCTTGTGTTGGTTGACATGCACGCGGCTCACGAGCGCATTACTTATGAGCGACTAAAACAAGCTCGTCTTGACACTAAGGTTGTGCAGCAAGCATTGTTGGTTCCAGTTACCATTCACGTTAGTGACGTGGAAGTTGCTGTATGGAATGAGCGCCAGTCGCTGTTTTCTGAGTTGGGCCTTGAAATAGAGCAGATGGATGAAACGGTGTTAGTGGTTCGCAGTGTGCCTGAGATGCTAGCGCACGCTGATGTGTCGCAATTGGTTCGCGATGTTTTGTCGGACCTTGTCAGCCAGGAACACAGTTCTCGTATTGAAGAGACCATCCACGAAATACTATCTTCGATCGCGTGTCATGGTTCGGTCCGGGCAAACAGGTTATTGTCAATTGCTGAGATGAATGCCTTGCTGCGAGACATGGAGGCCACTGAGCGCAGTGGGCAATGCAATCATGGGCGACCAACATGGGTGCAAATGCCATTAAGTCAATTGGATGGGTGGTTTAAACGTGGACAGTAGTTTATACACCGCTTTAGCTCCTGAAAAAATACCGGTTATTGCTTTGATGGGGCCAACGGCCACCGGGAAAACCGATGCCGCCGCACAGTGCATAGAGAGATTCCCTGCGGAGATAATCAGTGTTGATTCATCACTGGTTTATGAGGGCATGAATATTGGAACCGCCAAACCAGGTGTCGACTTTCTTGCTCAATACCCACACCATCTGGTTGATATTCGGCATCCTAATAACACCTATTCGGTTGCTGATTTTTATCATGATTGCGGTCAGTTGATTACGGAGATCACCAGTAACGGAAAGGTGCCCGTGCTAGCCGGTGGCACCATGTTTTACTTTAATGCCTTGGAGAATGGGCTCAGCGATTTACCAAAGGCCGATGCTGAGTTGCGAGCCAGTATTTCCGAGGACGCGAGACATATGGGGTGGCCGAAGCAACACGCCAGACTTGAGGCGCTAGACTCCGTTAGCGCGGCGCGTATCGACCCAATGGATGCGCAACGTATCCAAAGAGCCCTAGAAATAGTGTTGAGCAGTGGCAAAACGGTGGCCGAGCATAACGCTTTAAGAAAACCCGCGATTGCGAACCCCATTGTTAAAATTGCCCTGTCTTTTTCTGATAGAGCTGTATTGCATGACCGAATTGCCCGGCGGTTCGAAATAATGTTAGAAAAAGGCCTTCAAAGTGAAGTTGAAGGATTGCTTGACAGTGGGGTGGACGCCAGTGCGCCATCGATGAGGATGATCGGGTACCGCCAAATGTTGGAGTACTTAACCGGAGAGGTGAGTCAAGATAATATGAAGCAAAAAGGCATTGCGGCTACTCGCCAATTAGCAAAACGTCAATTAACCTGGCTGCGTAATCAATCAAACGTACTGTGGTGGGTTGATGAGGGGTTAGAACGTGTGGAATTTCAGATGCTTACAGAGCTAATTGAAAAAACTTTAAATAATTACTACTAATTGCATATTCCTTATCTCTAGGTAGACTATAATAGTCTAAATAGCAAATATCGGTATGAGATGTGCGCCTCCCTGCATGTGTTGACTTGATTTATCGCAGAACAACATAATAAATAAAGTAGTTTGATCCGGGCCATGCTCTATCACTGGTGGACGTATATTGGTGCATTCGGATGTATCGTTCCGGTAGGTGGCTCAAATAAGCAATGAAACGGTTTGTGTTTGAAATCAACAAACTTTTAGAATGCGTGATTTAACAATAAAGTTGGCCTTAGCTAGGTAACCAATAGTTTATAGAAAGAGAAAAATAATAATGGCACAGAACAAAGGAACAGCGCTACAAGACCCTTTCCTTAACGCGCTAAGAAAGGAACGTATTCCAGTATCGATTTACTTAGTAAACGGTATAAAACTTCAAGGTCAGGTCGAGTCTTTTGATCAGTTTGTAATCGTGTTGAGAAACACCGTGAATCAAATGATTTATAAGCACGCAGTTTCCACAGTCGTGCCAGCCAAAGCCGTTAAAATAGATATGGATAACGCTGATTAGTTGATTTTTGCTCTGTTCGTTGGTTTATTGAGCCAGCCATAATTGCATCGTCGATTTAGGTTTATTAGTCGGTTTAGATTTATTATAAGCGGCGCTGAGCTTTTGGTTCTTTGGTGTTTTTTTTGCGTTAATAACAATTGTATGAAGTTCGTGCTAATAAGTTGCTTTCTTACCTTTGATGAACATCAAAAATACGGCTAGGCACTGTTAATGCGATTTGAATTTTTTCTCAACAACGAATACGCACCGTTGTTGACAGTTACTACAGAGTGCTTGAAATAATTTGTTTGATATATCTCAGAGTAAGGCACAGCCCAATGCTTTAATTATCTACCAACGCGATGCCTCACACGAAGATACAGAGATTCTGGATGAAATCCAGTTATTAGCTGAATCTGCGGGTGCAACCGTAGTGAGTACGTTAACCGCGTTTAGACGCTCACCAGATCCAGCCACGTTTATTGGTAAAGGTAAGCTTGAAGAGGTGAAAAGTGCGATTTCGGCTGATGAAATTGACTTAGTGGTGTTAAATCACTCGGTTTCCCCGATTCAAGAGCGCAACCTTGAACGCGCACTCAAAGTGAGAGTACTGGATCGCACTGGCCTTATTCTCGATATTTTTGCTCAGCGCGCTTCCAGCCACGAAGGTAAGCTTCAAGTTGAATTGGCCCAACTGCAACATATATCGACTCGGTTGGTTCGAGGTTGGACTCATTTAGAGCGCCAAAAAGGCGGTATCGGTTTGCGTGGCCCTGGTGAAACACAGTTGGAAACAGATCGGCGTTTAATTGGTCATCGAATCAAAGCGTTGAATAAACGATTGGGTGTGGTGTCGTCTCAGCGTCAGTTACGTCGAAAATCTCGAGCAAAAGTTCCCGTGCCTACTGTGTCGTTAGTCGGTTACACAAACGCGGGTAAATCTTCGTTGTTTAACCGAATCACAAACGCGAAAGTCTACGCACAAGACCAACTCTTTGCCACGCTTGATACAACCATGCGTCGCATGGAGTTAGACGAATTTGGCACCGCCATCTTATCGGACACGGTGGGTTTTATTCGCGATCTTCCGCACTCTTTAGTGCAAGCCTTCCATTCAACGCTTGAAGAAGTAAGCAGCGCTCATTTACTGCTGCATATTGTCGATGTAGCAAGCAGCTACCGTGAAGAATGCATTACTGAGGTGGATAAGGTACTCAAAGAGATCGACGCCTGCGATATACCCTCGGTCATGATCTATAATAAAATCGATTTAACCAACACTGAACCCAAGGTTGTGCGTAATGAAGCCGGTTTGGTTGACCGAGTTTGGTGTTCTGCTCATACAGGCCAAGGCATCGAGCTACTGCTGGACGCCATTTCGGGGCACTTATCTCAGTTGCATACTCGTTGTAGAGTCAGTTTGCCGCCTGAAAACGGCAAACTACGTGCCCAGTTGTATCGTAAAAACGTGGTCAAACAAGAAGTAATTAATGACGACGGCTCATTCATGCTTGAGTGCGATATGTCTCCGGCGGACTTCGGTTGGCTGGAAAAACAACCAAATATTAATGCTATCGAGTGCTTATAATCGCTTTGATCACTCTTATTTTGATAGACTACACTTTAAACATTAACTCTATTTTCGGAGATAAAAATGCCTTGGAATGAACCGGGCTCAGGGAACAATGACAATAAAGACCCCTGGGGAAATGGCAATCGAAATAAGGGCGGACAAAACCCTGACATCGATGAAATTGTAAGCAATCTTCGCAAACGCTTTGGCGGCGGCGGTGGTACGTCAAGCGGCGGCGGTGGTGCTACGTTGCCATTTATATTGATTTTATTAGTCGCATTTATTTATTGGTTGCTTCAATCTTTTTATCAACTTGATGAGGGTCATCAGAGTATCGAATTGCGATTTGGTAAGTTGAGTGAAACCCACCGAGAAGCCGGATTGAATTTTATGATCTGGCCTATTGACCAGAAAGTCATATTTGATACGCAAGCGGTTCGTACCGTTGAGGTGGGGTATCGTGGTGATGCTACGCGTGCCGATGAAGCTTTGATGTTGACCCAAGATCAAAACGTGGTCGATGTCACCATGGCTGTTCAGTACACCATCGATTCATTGGATAAACTGCTGTTTAATGTCGGTGATTTTGAAGGTGATGCTCGCGCTGGCGGGCAGATTGTTGAGCAAGTGGTCCGCAGTGCTACTGAAAGTGCGCTGAGAGAAGTGGTGGGTCGCACTAATATGGATGACTTGATGACCACCGACCGACCGATTGTCGATCGAGATACGCAAGAATTGTTACAGGTTGTTTTGGATCGTTATCAAACGGGCATTCTTATTCGTTCTATTGAAATTCAAGACGTGAAACCCCCAACGCAAGTGAGTGACGCCTTTGCTGATGTTGTGAAAGCAGATCAAGATGAAATTACTTTTATCAATGAAGCCGAAGCCTACGCAAACCAAGTGGTGCCGCGCGCGCGCGGTCAAGCTGAGCGTATTGTACTTGAAGCCGAGGCGTACAAAGCTAAGGTGGTGGCCGAAGCTGAAGGTGAGGCTGAGCGCTTTAATCGTATTTTGATTGAGTACCGAAAAGCGCCAGCAATAACTAAAAAGCGTCTTTATATTGAAGCCATGGAAGACGTGTTGGCCGACAGCAGTAAAGTGATGATCGATCAGAGTGCAGCAGGCGGTAATACATTGACTTATTTGCCTATAGACAAAATTATCGAACAAAACTCAGCTAATACAACGGGCAGTAATCGGCGCTCCACGCAAGATAATATTTTGCCGACCACGCAGTCTCGTTCCAGCAAATCTGAGCCTGTAACCACGGCCATTGAAACTGTTCGCAGAGGAGGCCGTTAATGCGACCAAGTAATTTACACCCCATAGTTCTTATTGTCGCTCTGATTGCGATTGCAATAGCCTCCACAAGCTTATTTACAGTCAAAAACTGGGAACGAGGTTTACTGTTTAAATTTGGTCGTTTTGAAGGGCAAGAAATTCAACCTGGTTTGAATTTTAGAATGCCATTGGTAAATACGTACAAAATTTACGACACACGAATTCAGTCATTAGACAGCGAGCCTGAAAGTTTTCTTACCGTCGATAAAGAAGAGATTTTGGTTGACAGTTTCGTTAAATGGAAGATAAAAAATCTTCAAGAGTTCTACAAAGCAGTACGCACTGAGAGTAACGCGGAGAATCGTTTAGAACAAAAGATTAACAACAGCTTGAAAGAACAAATTGCCAAACGTACCACTGAAAAAGTGGTGGCTGGTGATCGCAGTGAGATAATGAGTGTGGTGCAGAAAGCATTGGATCAAGAAGCCAAGGCGATTGGTGTTGAAGTGATTGATGTTCGATTAAAGCGAGTGGATCTGGCTGACCAAATTCAAGCCAATGTATACAACCGTATGCGTTCAGAGCGTAAGAGAATCGCAAATGAAAGTCGAGCTAAAGGTGAGGAGAAGGCCATTGCCATCAAAGCCAATGCTCAGCGAACACAAGTTGAACTGGTCGCCGAAGCTGAGAAGAAAGCTCAATTGATTCGCGGTGAAGCCGATGCTCTGGCAACGAAAGTGTTTGCAGAAGCATTTGGTCAAGATGCTGACTTCTATGAATTTTATCGCAGCTTAAATGCCTATACACAGACATTTAACTCATCGAGCGATTTGATCATTCTTGATCCTAATTCCGACTTTTTTAAGCATTTCAATAGTTCATCTAACTAATTTTTGTTGTTTAACCACATTAATCAAAACGGCCAGTCACTCGATTGGCCGTTTTTTCGTTTAAAGCTATGTTCGTGCTGTAGTTATCAGTATAATTCGCCCGTAATTAACCCTATTCTTATTAAGAAGGCGAAAAGCCATGGTCAATAACGCTAACTGGTTACTTCCAGAAGGTGTTGAAGAAATACTGCCTACTGAGGCAATGAAGCTTGAGATGTTGCGCCGCAAAATCATCGATGACTTCAGTGCCAAAGGGTTTGCTCTAGTAATGCCGCCAGTCATGGAGTTTGTTGATGCGTTGTTGACAGGAACCGGTGAGGAACTTGATACACAAACCTATAAATTCATGGATCAGCAAACAAATCGTATGTTGGGCATTCGAGCAGATATTACACCTCAGGTAGCAAGAATCGACTCGCATTATTTGGCGCATAACGAAGTCAATAAATTATGCTATAGCAGCACGATACTGCGCACACAACCAGCCGAAATGGGGGGGCAGCGTGAATTGCTGCAGTGTGGGGTAGAGATATTTGGTGTTGCAGACACCCGTGCCGATATGGAAGTGGTTGCTGCAATGCTTGATACACTTGCTCTTGCTCAGATAGATAATGTGACATTAAGCCTGTCTCACGCCGCAATTTATCGATCTTTAGTGGAAAACCAAGGTATAACAGATCAACAGGAAATTCGTCTAAGAGACGTGCTTCTTCGTAGGTCTCTACCTGATTTGAATGAATTAAACAAAGAGTTTGGCGGTGATATTTTGTTGCCATTTATTCACTTGATCCGTTTGCATGGGGACGAATCAATATTAGAGCAAGTGGCGTCGGTATTGCCAACGATACCTAAAATTGAAAAGGCTATTTCAGAGTTGCAGCAAATGATTGAGCAACTGAATGCATCTTATGGTGACGTGAATTTGCATTTAGACTTGGCCGATGTGGCAGGTTACCGTTATTACACTGGCATTAAGCACGCCGCATATGTGCCTGGGCGTGGTCGCACCGTAGCAAAAGGTGGCCGATACGACAGCGTTGGTGAGGAGTTTGGCCGAGCCAGGCCGGCAACCGGCTTTGGTATTGATCTTAAAACGTTGGTTAAGCTTGCTTAGACCAATAGCCTGTAATGTTCGCTCTCATAGCATGCACTTGATCTTTGAGCAGGTAACGAATTTAAAATTAGCACGTTAGAAAATATTAAAAAAATGAGCAAAAAAGTAATTGTTGTCGGCACTCAATGGGGCGATGAAGGCAAAGGTAAGATCGTTGACTTACTAACCGAAACTGCGAATGTCGTGGTTAGGTTTCAAGGTGGCCACAATGCCGGTCATACTCTTGTTATCGAAGGTAAGAAAACTGTGCTTCACTTAATACCGTCTGGTATTTTGCGAGACAATGTCCATTGTTTGATTGGTAATGGTGTGGTGTTAGCACCAGATGCTCTGTTTAAAGAAGTTGAACAATTGGAAGCCAGTGGTGTACCGGTACGAGAACGTTTGGGTATATCAGAAGCTTGCCCCCTTATCTTGCCGCATCACGTAGCTCTTGATCAAGCTCGTGAGATTAAGCGCGGTAAAAACGCTATTGGTACTACTGGGCGTGGCATTGGCCCAGCTTATGAAGACAAAGTGGCGCGTAGAGGCATTCGTCTGTGTGATTTAGTCTATGACAACAACTTTGCTGATAAATTAGCTGAGGTCATGGAGTTCCACAACTTCTCGCTCAAACATTATTACGGTGTGGATGAATTGGATTTTACTCAGACTCTTGAACAAACGTTGTCTTACAGGGAGCGTTTGGCGCCCTTAACGGTAGACGTTACCCAGCTGTTAGATGATTACACCCAAGAAGGGCGGCCGATGATGTTTGAGGGTGCACAAGGTATGATGTTGGATATTGATCATGGCACGTACCCGTTTGTTACATCATCGAACACCTCAGCCGGTTCCGCCGCCTCTGGTAGTGGGGTAGGCCCAACTGTATTTGATGAAGTTCTCGGCATCGTGAAAGCTTACACCACCCGTGTTGGTGCTGGCCCTTTCCCAACGGAGTTATCTTGCGATGTGGGTGAGCATTTGGGGACCGTTGGGCATGAATTTGGTGCCACCACAGGGCGCGAGCGTCGCTGTGGTTGGTTTGACGCGGTACTGATGCGTCGTTCTCGTCAGGTTAACGGCTTGACTTCTCTTTGTTTGACCAAGCTAGACGTACTAGACGGTTTGCAAGAATTAAAAATTTGCAATGGTTACCATTACAAGGGCAAGACCTTGAGGGTTGCGCCGGTAGGCGCGGATACGTTGAGTGAATGTGAACCGGTTTATGAAACCATGCCGGGTTGGTCAGACGCAACTGTGGGTTGCAAATCAGTGAGTGATCTCCCTGAAGCAGCCAGAAATTATATCGCGCGTTTATCAGAATTGGTGGGCGTGCCAATCGATATCGTTTCAACCGGTCCAGACCGTGCTGAAACAATCGTTTTAAAAGACCTTTACGCTTAACTTCTGTATTGAATATAAGCGTATAAAGGTTTAGGAAATGAATGGAATTTGAAAAAGAAAAAAGATAAAAACAAAAATAGAAAACATAAAAGCTTGAGTACCAATATTGTACTCAAGTATCTTTCACAACGAACTGAGCCTGCAAATACAAAAGCCATTGCTGAAACTCTAGGACGAGTCGGCAAGGAAGGAAGGCAAGAAACCTTCGATATACTTGAGCAACTAAGGGATGACGGTAAGGTTAATCAGCTGAGTAAACATCGCTGGGCTATGAAACACGCCATCATTGAGCATCAAGGTCGAATTGTTGGTCATGTTGATGGACATGGCTATGTGCTTACTGACCAAACTAAGGAAAAAGTGTTTTTGCGCTCGCATGAGATGCGAGAGGTATTGCACAACGATGTGGTTAACGTTCGTGTCACAGGCCGAGACCGCCGAAATAAATTGTTTGGCATGATTACTGACGTTATTGAGCGTGGCAATCAAAGCGTAGTAGGGCGTTATTTCACTGAGAGTAATTTGCACTTTGTTGTGCCGGACGATCAGCGCATTGGTCAAGATATTTTTGTCTTACCGGAACATACCCAATGTGCTGTCCCAGGCCAAGTAGTGTCGGTGAAAATCACCAAACATCCAACCAAACACTTTCAGCCAATAGGCGAGATTGTCGAAGTGTTGGGCGATTATCTGGCACCTGGTATGGAGATAGAGATAGCGATACGAAAGCACCAGCTACCGCACCAATGGCCTGAGAACGTGGAGCGTCAAATACAATCCTTCTCGGATACCGTTCGAGACAGTGAGATAGCAGGTCGAAAAGACATTCGCGATCTACCGTTAGTAACTATTGATGGTGAAGATGCTCGCGACTTTGATGATGCGGTGTATTGTGAACCGTTAAATGGTGGGCGTAATCGATTGCTCGTTGCCATTGCCGATGTGTCAAGTTACGTGACGGAAGGCAGTCCGCTGGATTTAGAAGCTTGGCAACGTGGCACCTCCGTGTATTTCCCAAACAATGTCATTCCGATGTTACCAGAAGTGTTGTCTAACGGACTTTGCTCTCTGAACCCTGAAGTTAACAGACTGTGCTTTGTTTGCGATATGGAAATCGACGCTGATGGTGAGATTGAACGCTATGATTTCTACCAAGCGGTGATGCACTCACACGCTCGATTGACTTACACGCAAGTTTCTAAATTACTAGAAGGGGACGCAGAAGGTTGCGGTATTGACCTCCAATTACAGCCAACAATCAAAGACCTTTATAAAGTATCACAGCGGTTAGGGGAGCGTCGTAGAAAGAATGGGGCGATTGAGTTTGAAATCCCTGAGCCCCTCATTATTTTTGACGATGAGCGCAAGATAAAACGAGTTGAAGCGCGTGTGAGAAACGACGCGCATCGTTTGATTGAAGAGTGCATGTTGGCCGCTAATATCTGTGCTTCGTTAATGTTAGACGACTCAGGTGCCGCTGGCATATATCGAGTACACGACCAACCCGATGAAGATCGTATTGAAGACGCTCGGGTTTTTTTGCGTCAATTTAAATTATTGTTAAAAGGCGGTGATCAACCGACCCCGAAGGACTTTTCTGAAGTGATCGCCGGTGTTGATGACCCATTGACATCAAAAATTGTTCAAATGGCGTTATTAAGAAGCATGAAGCAGGCGCGCTATGATGTCGAAAATTCAGGGCACTTTGCCCTAGATTTTGATTCATATACGCATTTCACATCGCCAATCCGTCGTTACCCAGATTTATTAGTTCATCGGCAAATTTGCCGCCTTTTGGCACAGCCCGACTTACTTGATGGCGATGAAAAACGCCAACAAATGGAGCAATCGGCTGAGCAAACGTCGATGGCTGAGCGACGAGCTGAATCGGCAACACGCGAAGCCATTCAGTGGTTAAAGTGTGAATTCATGAGTCACAAGATAGGAGAACGTTTGAACGGCACCGTGACCAGTGTGACTGAATTCGGCTTATTTGTTGAACTGCAAGAGTTTTACGTTGACGGCTTGGTGCATATCACGTCATTAGGCCAAGACTATTATCATTTTGATGGGGATCGTCGACAATTAGTGGGTGAACACAGTGGCCGTGTCTACAAAACCGGCGATGTCTTAGAAGTTCAAGTTTCACGTGTGGACATGGAACAAGGCCGTATCGACTTTTCATTAACTGAAGTGAAAGATGAAAAGTTTAGCCGTCAAAAGCGCGGTGGGCATTCATCAGGTATGGCGGCAAAAACGAAACGACAGTCTAATCGTTCTCAGTATGCTCATTCATCGAAGAAGGAAAAGGGCACTCGTCGTGGGAACAGCTCACGCAAACGTCATCAATAATAATTTCCCGCCTTTGTTGTTAGCAAGGCTAAACCATCAAACAGTGAAATAGAAAGATCAATGGCAAAGCAGTCAATTTGGGTTACCGGCTATCATGCGGTCACAGCGTTATTGGGTATGAGCCCGCATCGAGCTTTATCGATCTGGGTTGTGATTAATTCTCGTAATAATTCGCAGTCTCAATTATTGGCACAAGCGAAAGCGATTGGCCTACCAATTTACCCCGTGGATAAACGTGAGTTGGGAAAAAAGTGTGGCAGCGAACAACATCAAGGTATAGCGATTGAAGCCAAACCTAAGCAAGATGGTAGTGAAAAAGAACTTGAAGTTTTTGTTGAAAAATTAATGGCCGAAAAATCACCCTTATTCCTGATTCTTGATCAGGTTCAAGACCCTCATAACTTCGGGGCTTGCTTGCGCACTGCCGATGCCGCTGGAGCTGATGCCGTTATTGTTGCCAAAGATAATGCCAGCCCCATGACCCCTGTGGTTCAGAAAGTGGCCAGTGGTGCGGCTGAAACAATGCCTATTTTTAGGGTTACTAATTTAGCGAGATCGTTGCAATCACTTAAACAGCTAGGGGTGTGGTTGATTGGTACCTCTGATAAGGCATCAAGCTCACTCTATGATGAACGTCTTACAGGCGCACTGGGGTTAGTGATGGGCGCAGAAGGCAAGGGCATGCGTCAGTTAACGGAAAAAAAATGCGACTCTTTGGTAAGTCTGCCCATGGCTGGTTCGATCGTTTCAAGTTTGAACGTGTCAGTAGCAACCGGCGTTTGTTTGTATGAAATTGTAAGGCAGCGCTCTTTCATGAAGTAAGGGTTGAGTTAGCTCAAAAATCAAATAAGTTGTCAATGTTGGAGCTTGATCGGATGATTCAAATTACAAGGTTTGGCAATACGTGATAAGAGCTGTAGAACGTAAGCGCCCAGTAACCGACACTCTAGCGTAGCCACAAGATCACGATTATGTTTCTGACTTTAATCAGGAGCAAATGATGATCAGACGAAATAAAGCACAGTGGTTAGATTTAATTCGTCCGTTTATTTAAGGTTTAAACCCCCGTCTTTCAGACGGGTAGCTTTAAGCTAGCAGTTGCTTTTATGATAGTGTCTATGAAATATAGGCATGGTTCACATACGAAATATAAGATTGAATATCATTTTGTTT
>CALJWL010000055.1 GCA_937974565.1 uncultured Arenicella sp. | reverse complement strand
AACAGATGGTGAGGCTGATTCAAACAAATTTATTTGCTAAACGTAGCTTAGTAGACTTATTTAGGCCGTCACCCTCCCCAAAGATAAGAAGCCCTCAAATGAGTTTACTCGTATGAAAATCACTAAGTGGGACAGCAATGATTTCACCCCTATTCTGCAACCGCAGATTCAATTGACCAAAATTGTACGTGCCGCCGTTCACTCAGCCTTAATTTAAGCGATACAACACAAACTACTTACTAATATAGCCTAACACTGGAAACCGAATCATCTATAGGAGAGCCAGAAACAAACTCAAGCAGCCACTTTTGCTCTGTTAAAAAGGTTTCTGAGGGCACATTGTAAACTAGGGTCGATAATGGCCGCCTAGTAACAGGCGCTTTCACTCAACTCTAACGGCAAAATGGTTCACTCTTGAGTTAAGAGTGAACCATTTAAAATCACCATGTTCAGGCGGTTATACAAACATAAATCAAAGTTTTTTCATATACTCAATAACCGCGCGCTTTTGCTCGTCGCTCCAGTCAGTGCCAAATTCATGCCCGCGGTTTGAATTTCCTGGCATGATTTTTCCGGCGCTGTCTTTAACATTAAACTCATTCAAACCTTTTGAAGTAACATAGCCCACATTCACAGGGTCAAACTCACGACTGCCTACCCAGAACGAATCCACTCGGTCTTCGCCTTTTTTCAAAAGCTCCCAAAGATTTGGGACTGAGCCATTATGTAAGTATGGGGCCGTTGCCCAGATAGCGTTCAAAGGTCGCCCTTTGTAAACCAACTTTTTCTGTGGGTTATCACAAAGGTTGCTCTGACTGACACCACGGGCCGCCCCTTCGTTAGCCTCACTCTTTTCCAAAGAACCACGCGCTTTAAAATAATCCGTCACATAATCTTCGACAGATTTTTCATGGGCGGCAACGTCACTGTCAAGTTGTTCTTCGTTGGCCTCGGCTGTTTGCAGCGTAGAAGAGCCTCGCGGCGCGCTGCTGTGTGTTCGCAATGGGCGCAAACCTGCTTCTAATGATTTTTTGGGGTGCTTAAGAATAATGCCCAGCGCACCATTCACTGGTATCTTAATGGCCGCTGATTCGGCGCTAAGTTTATCGCCAAAAAGAATGTCTTCCTTTGTACCCTCTAAAATGAGGGTTTTAGCCGTGCGCAGAGAAGCGTTCTGCGCCGCCACTGGGTCAGTGCCAAGTTCATCAATCGGTGTTTTACACGCCGTGTATTTCTCACCCTCTTTATGACGAGGAATAACTTGGTGACATTGAGCACACTCACCATCAAACAAGGCCTCCCCAATCGAGGCTTTTGCGTCATCAATGGGTGGGAAGAACTCAGTTGGCCATTCAGGTGAACGCAACGTTTTCACCCACGACTCCAAACGCCCCAAACCGTCGATGTCTACGTTAGATGAATACGAAACCTTGATACCCAATAAACGTTTCCACCAAGACGCTTTGTCCATACTCAAGTTACCAAACACACCAACAACTTCACCTACGTTTCGAGCCAGTGGACCAACAATAGGAGTGTTCGGTGCTGATGCGTTCCACTGAACCACATCAGATTGGTGTGTTCCCCAAAGAAAAGGGTACGATACAGGGCCACTAGGCACATTCTTATTTTCTAAGTCATGCAACGCAAAGGCGGTGCCTGCATTTTGAATATTGCCAAACGCGTCTAGCCGTGCATAACTGGTAAAGTCCTGTGGGAAAGTCGCAGGTAAATCATTAACCTCTCTACGATCAGTTGCCTCTAAAGCCACCGAGGCCAATTTTTTACGCAACTTCGCTGCCGCTCTATCTGAATAATCCTCGGCTAATACCTTTCTAGCAAAGCGCTTAAATTTAGCGTCATCTTGGTTTGTTTCATTAAGAGCATCGACTAAGCGACTGTAAAACAGCACAAAGTTCGCAAGGGTGGGAGCGCCCTCAATTAAAAGTTTCTTTCCGTTAAAATCAAGCTGATTAGTATGGCAGGCCGCGCAGGTCATACCCACCCACGGTTCATTCGTTTCACTATCATGCGCTGCAACAAAGCCTATCGGTAACCCTGCCGGATTCTCTGGTGACGACTCCACCGGCAAATAACGCAACATTTCCATATGCCCTGCATCGCGGAACAGAGCTTCGCTATTAGGCTGTTCTAACCAAGTAAACCAAAGGTAGGGAATGATTCGAGAACCTTGGCTGGTAAACCAAAATTTCTTACGAATATCGTCTCCCCAACCTTGAGGCAATTCGATACGCTCAGGTACCGGCCCAACGGCCGGAACCACACTGATTGACTCCGCTGCGGGTTTATTGCGAGAGGAGGATGCACACGCCGTCCCCACAATCGCCACCGTAATAACCAGAGCTTTTAAATGCCCTGCACGTTTTTCCTTTAACATAACGTCCACCATAAATTATCAATTAAGGCTGGTGCCTTTGAAGCTCTATTTCACCAGCTTTTTCCACACATGTAAAATATTTAACACTTGTGAAGATTTTTTTACATTACACAAGCTTACACAGCTTAAGCATTCATAGCGGTGACGGGCATGCCATGCCATTAGTCGCACCCCTACTTAAGTTTATAAAACCCACCTTGCTTGCTCCGGTTGTTAATCAGACGTTTGCAACATTTTAGCAACTGTTTCACGCAGACTGAGTATCGACTGTCCCAATCACTCCTTGACTTAAACATTCCTCTTTTGGGTGAGTTTTCTGAAGGCGTATAAATAATTTTAGTAAAACGCGCATGTGATTTTTTGGAGCTTATTAATGTGATTCCAAATAGCATTCCTGCTTTTAATAAACCACATGACCGGCAGCGAGACTGAAGCTTTGGTCACGGACCGCTTGGCCAGTTCACCCATGCATGTTTGCAAGTTATCTCGCACCTTGGTTTACGCCGTTCGTTAGGGGCTATTGATGAGACTCTAATAACAAATTTAACTCTGGCTTACAGCTGCCACATTTAGAACCACACCCCAAGCGGGCAGCAAGATCATGAGGTGACGTCACTCCATCGTTTATGGCTTGTTCTAAATGTTTGCGTGTGGTGCCAAAGCACGCGCAAACCAATTCATCCACGCGGCCACACTCACCTCTTAACTCGTTTGCTGCGAACTGTGAATCATCACGTTCAAACAAATTAACCAACCATGCTCGACCTGGCAGTTCTGAAGCACAAGCTCTGATGAACACAATGGCTTCAATGTGTTCATCTTTGCACAGCACCAGACTGTCAGCCCCTTGTAAGGGATTAGCATACTCAATGGCGTCCATGCCGTGTGAGTCGTTCAAAACGTCGGCGCGCCAGTCAATCTCTTCATTAAAGCCCACCAACGTCACGTAACCAGCGTCAAACTTACTCACACACCAATAGTCAAACCTCTGCACGTCAGACAAAGGCAATTTACTGACAACCCTTGCCCATGATTTAGCCAACATGGGTGACGCATTCACGGCCGCGGCTTTTAATTCGGGCTGCCCAGAGACCGCATCGACAATTGATGGCACTAAGGCATTCGTGGTCGCAAGGCTGGCAAACTGCTGGTTCCAATGAATGGGGCTGAACAGGCGACCGGCCTTCATATCGTCGCTAATCTTCACTTGCAAGTGTGCCTCACCGCATTCATTCTCAACTCGCGCTATCGCGTTGTGCTTTAAGCCCCGCTGCAACGCATCAGCGGGATTCACCAACACAAAGGCAACATCATCGTGCGCATTGAGTCTCGGGGCGCTTCCCGTGCGGGTCATGGTGTGCCACTGATCTCGTAATCGCCCAGTGTTTAATAACAGTTTTTTGTCAACCTTGGCCCTAGCAACGGCGTTGGCTAACGCTGGTCGAGATGTCACAAATTGTGCCTTACCGGATGGGGTAAAAAAGCGGCCATCTTCGAACATGCGCGCCGTGCCATTCGGGCTGGCTTGGTTTACTGGCCATTGAATTGGTTGCAGGTCATCGTATGCGTTTTGCGTTAAGCCAGCTAAAGCACTGATATCAAAATCACGTTTAGTCCATGAACCATCGCCAGCGTCACCATTTTCAAAACCCGATAATAAGGCATGCTCATTAAACACATCGACTGAGTGGCTAAAATTAAATTCACTCTGAAAACCCAGTTGTTTACCCACTTGAGCCAATGCCCACCAGTCGGGTTTAGCTAAGCCATTGGCTTTACTGAAACCGCGCTGACGACTGATGCGGCGCTCAGAGTTAGTCACCGTACCGTCTTTTTCACCCCAGCCTAATGCCGGCAGAATAATGTCAGCGTATTGCGTAGTGTCGGTATGTGTGATGTCCGATACGATGACAGTCTCGCATTGCGAGAGGGCTTTTCGAATACGCTCAGAGTCAGGTAAACTGACCGCTGGGTTAGTCGCCATAATCCAAAGCACTTTAATCTTACCCAGTGCCACCGCATCAAATAAGTCCACCGCTTTTAAACCAGGCTGAGTAGCCATATTAGGGGCCCGCCAGAAACGCTGCACTCGGTCAATGCTTTCGTGTGTAAAGTCCATGTGGGCGGCAAGCATATTAGCCAAACCACCGACTTCGCGCCCCCCCATCGCATTAGGTTGACCTGTGATAGAAAACGGTCCCGCGCCTTCATAGCCTATTTTACCGGTCGCTATATGGCAATTAATGATGGCGTTGCATTTATCGGTGCCAGTGGCTGATTGATTCACGCCTTGTGAGTAAAAGCTAACCGTTTTCTTGGTCTCAGTAAACCATTGATAGAACCTAGTAAGGTCAGCGATATCGACATCACAAATGTGAGCAACGGTTTGAAGATTAAAATCCTTAGCTTGCTCGGCGGCCTGCTCAAACCCTTCAGTGTGGTTCGCAATATAGCTTTGATCGCAAGCCTTTTCTGCCACCAAAAAATTCAACAAACCCTGAAACAAGAAGTTATCCGAACTTGGGGCAATGGCCAAATGCACATCGGCCAGATCTGCGGTCGCGGTTTTACGCGGGTCGATCAGCACAATTTTAAGGGCTGGGTTGGCTTCTTTTGCGGCCACCATACGCTGATACAATACCGGATGTGTCCAAGCGGCATTGGAACCAATAAGCACAATCAAGTTGGCCAGTTCCAAGTCTTCGTAATTGCATGGCACGGTATCAGAACCGAAGGCTCGTTTATAGCCAGCCACCGCCGAAGACATACAAAGCCGCGAATTAGTGTCGACATTGGCCGTGCCTAAGAAGCCTTTCGCAAGCTTATTTGCCACATAATAATCTTCAGTCAACAACTGACCAGATAAGTAAAACGCAACACTGTCGGCCCCGTATTGATCTACGCTTGTTTGCAGTTGTTGAGCGATTCTGGCGGTGGCCGCATCCCAGCTAACCGGTTGACCACCAATGCTTGGGTGCGTAAGGCGTTTCGGTGTGTAACGCGCATCCAGCGTTTCCCCTAGGGCGCTTCCTTTACTGCATACTCGTCCAAAATTGGCTGGGTGCGTTTCACTCGCCAAAACCAAAGGTGTGGCCATATTGGTCTGTTTATTTACCGTTACGCCGCACCCCACGCCACAATACGGACAAGTGGTTGAAATTTGCATACTTATTATTGCAACCTGCTATTGGCTGACGGTGGTCTAACTGACGGTTTCATTGAAAACCACAAAGTCACCTTCAATGGCAACATCGTAGGTTCGTAACGAAACCTCTTCCTCTAGGCAATGGCCGCTGGTTAACGAAAAATGTTGCTTGTAAAGTGGCGATGCAACCACCAGCTCCTCACCTATGTTGCCGATCATCCCTCGTGAAATGACGTTGGCCTTACCGAGCGGGTCCCAGTTAGCCAAGGCATATACCTTTTGTTCTGTATTAGGCAGATAAAACAACGCAACCTGCTCGTCGTTAATCAAGGCGCATACGCCTGAATTGGCAACTAAATCGTTAATACTGCAGATAACGTTTTGTGACATCTTTTTTAACCTTCTTTGGCTCTTTGACAGTGCGTTATCCACGCTTATCAAACGGATTTAAATTACGGCCTGTTAGCCAACGGCTTTAAATTGACTGCGTTTCTTTTCGGCTTCGGTGGCGGGGCGAATCTGACCACGTTCCTCCACAAAAACCACGTTTTCATCGTCTTTATCCGCGTTCACAAATTGACGAAAACGCTTGAGTTTCTCTTGATCGTTAATTGCGGTTTTCCATTCACATTGATAGGTATCAACCACGTGTTGCATTTGCGTTTCCAGTTCATCACAGATACCCAGAGAGTCATCAATAATTACTTCTCTTAGATAATCTAGGCCACCTTCGAGGTTTTCTAACCATACTGAGGTACGTTGCAAGCGGTCCGCTGTGCGCACATAGAACATCAAGAACCGGTCGATGTATTTAAGCAACGTTTCGGTGTCTAAATCGGTTGCAAATAAATCAGCGTGCCGTGGCTTCATTCCGCCATTGCCAGACACGTACAAGTTCCAGCCATTTTCAGTTGCGATGACGCCTACGTCTTTACTCTGGGCCTCAGCGCACTCACGGGTACAACCTGACACCGCCATTTTCAGCTTATGGGGGGTGCGCAGACCTTTATACCGATTCTCCAAATCAATGGCTTGACCAACCGAATCTTGCACGCCATAACGACACCACGTGCTGCCAACGCAAGACTTAACCGTGCGCAGAGATTTGGCGTAGGCATGCCCGGTCTCCATGCCAGCATCAATGAGTTCTTTCCAGATGTCCGGCAAGTCGTTCATTTTGGCGCCAAACAGGTCAACGCGTTGACCGCCAGTGATTTTCGAATACAAGCCGTATTTCTTCGCCACCTCTCCCAACGCAATAAGTTGCTCTGGCAATATTTCACCACCCGGCACTCGGGGCACCACCGAATACGTTCCGTCTTTCTGCATGTTAGCCATAAAGGTATCATTGGTGTCTTGCAAGGGAACCAAGTCGGAATCTAATACATGTTCATTCCATAAAGACGCCATGATCGAGGCCACGGCAGGCTTACAAATGTCGCACCCCATGCCCTTGCCATGACGTTCAATCATCTCATCAAAGGTCTTGGTTTGAGTTGCCTGTGCAATGGTGAACAATTCTTGGCGAGTATGCTCAAAGTGTTCGCAGATGTCGGTATTAACTTCCACACCGCGGGCGTTTAGCTCGGCGTCGACCACATTTTTTAGTAACGCGGCGCAACCGCCACACCCCGTTGCGGCTTTGGTGCATCCTTTGACATCGGCAACACTCACGCAACCACCGTCAATAGAATCAATAATGTCGCCCTTACTCACATTGTGACATGAACAGATCGTGGCGGCTAACGGCAAGGCATCAGCCCCCAGTGCAGGCTTCTCCCCGTCAGACGCGGGGAGAATCAAACTCTCAGGGTCATTTGGTAAGTCGATGTCGTTCAAGTAATACTGCAATAATGTGTCGTAATCGGCGGTATCGCCAACCAACGTGGCCCCCAATACTTTTTTTCCATCGGCTGACACATTCAAACGCTTGTACACATCACTGCGCTCATCACTGAACACAAAGGCACGCGATTCATCCGCCATTCCTTTAGAGTCACCAATCGACCCTACTTCGACGCCTAACAACTTCAACTTGGTACTCATATCAGCACCAGTAAACGATTCTTTATCGTCACTGGATTTATTTAACTGAGAGACCGCTGCCTCGGCCATACGGTAGCCAGGCGCAACCAAACCATAGATAAAGTTGCCTAATACGGCACATTCACCTATAGCGAAAATATTTTCATCGGAGGTTTTACATTGATAATCAATTTCAATGCCACCGCGATCGCCCACTTTTAGATCGGCGTCACGAGCTAACTGATCGTATGGACGAATACCAGCTGAGAAGACGATCATGTCGGTTTCTAATTCGGACTCATCGGCGAACGCCATCTTCAAACGATGCTGATCACCTTCAACGATTTTTTGAGTTGCCTTACTGGTGTGTACTTTCACACCCAACGCTTCAATCTTGCGGCGCAACATATTGCTGCCACCTTCGTCAAGCTGAACCCCCATCAAACCCGGCGCAAACTCCACAACATGAGCCTCTAAGCCCAAGTTTTTAAGCGCATTAGCGCACTCAAGCCCCAACAAACCGCCGCCTACAACCACGCCGACCTTTTTGCCTTTTGCTGACGCTTTGATTTCGCCCAAATCATCAATGGTTCTGTAAGCAAGGCAATGCGGTAATTCTTTTCCAGGGATCGGTGGAATAAACGGGTACGAGCCAGTGGCTAACACCAACTTATCGTAATCAAACGTGCGGCCACCCTCCGTAACAACGTGCTTAGCATCACGATTAATTTTACTCACAAAGTCACCAAAGTGAGCCTTTACTCCCCAGTCTTTGTATTGCTGGCGTGTACACATCGCCAAATCCTCTGGCTCTTTACCATCGAATACTTCAGATAGATGCACCCTGTCGTAGGCGGGACGGGTTTCACCGCCAATGATGGTGATATCAGCATTGATATCACTTTTAACCAAGGTTTCCACATAATGGTGGCCAACCATACCGTTCCCTACAACAACCACTTTCATATCATATACCATGAAAAAAAGGACGGCGGCTGACGCAGCAGCCGCCGTTAAAAAATAAACATCTGAGGAGTTAGATGAAAATAGACCGTTACCAATAGAGAAACTATGAGGCCTACCTAAATAAGAGTAAGCACATAACGTGCCAACTTTTAAGACGCCGTCTTCAAGGAACTGTATAGGATGCACTTTTCATTTACTGTCAAAGCGCACCAAATAAAGACATCAAAAGAAAACTTGCACCACAAAGCCGCATTTCGAACCAGTGTAAGTCATCACAACACACCAATCAGTGTTTCTAAAATTGTTTTTGAAGTCTTTTAAAAGTTGACCGCGTCAACGGTAACGCAAAGGAGCAAGTGACATGGCTGACAATAAATTTAGCCTTCTTTCGTTTAGCGGCAAAATGAAAGTGCTGCACTTAACATGGATGGCATTTTTTATTACCTTTGTTGTTTGGTTTAATTTGGCTCCGATGCTGCAAGCCATTGCTCAATCTCTGGGGTTGACAAAAAGTGAGATAAAAACGCTGCTGTTACTGAATGTATCGCTTGCGATCCCTGCTCGTATAGTTGTTGGCATGTTAACGGACGTGTTCGGCCCTTGCCGGGTTTATTCCGGTCTCATATTTGTTTCTTCTATTCCCTGTTTGATGTTTGCAACCGCCGGCACATTTGAGCAAGCGGCCATAGCACGTTTTTTGCTTGACTTTGTTGGTGCCGGTTTTGTGATTCGCATTCGTATGGTGAGTGAGTGGTTCCCAAACAACGGCTTGGTACCGCTGAAGGCATCTATGGCGGCTGGGGTAATTTGGGTTCGGCGGTATCTTTCACCTTACCCACCATCGCGCTTTAGTTTGGCGACGACGACGGTTGGCGCTACGCCATAGGAATAACCGGAATTGTCTGCTTTCTCTATTCCTTTATTTATTTTTACAGCGTCAGAGACACCCCAAAAGGATCAACCTACTTCAAGCCAAAGAGAATCGGGGCCATGCTCGGAATTTTATTGGTCTTGGACTTCAAGAAAACCATCAGTTTCAATAAAAGTTTATTTGAACAAGAAGTGCCGGATAGGCATCGCTATTCATTTAAACAGGTGACAGCCTTAAACGTCTTATACTTTGCAACCTTTGGCTCAGAGCTTGCCGTTGTATCAATGTTGTCACTGTTTTTTGCCGACACATTTGCCCTTGACCCCGTTAAGGCAGGCATGGTGGCCTATGCGTTTATGAACCTGATGTCTCGGCCCGGCGGTGGTTGGTTATCCGATCGTTTTGGGCGTAAATCCACATTACTGATTCTCACCGCAAGTTTAGCGATAAGCTATTTACTGATGTCATGGGCAGACAGCGCTTGGCCACTTTGGCTTGCCGTGGCAACCGCAATGCTCTGTTCGTTTTTTGTGCAAACCGGCGAAGGCGTCTTTATGCCACTCAATGATCACTGAGATGCAAACTTTAAATCAAGAGAAACACGTAAAGGGGCTTTAATGGTCAATAGCCAAGCCATCCGTGGCTGGCACTAATGCAACGAATTTGACGTTACTTACTCAATGGTTCAATCCAATTTTACCCGCTCAAACGTTAGAATTTATAGCTCACCCAAGCCCATGCTTTGCGAGTATCAACTTTACCGAACACGCTGTCTCCAGCATCGTAGTCAGCAAACTTTAAGCCGCCTGAAAAGCCATCACCCAGCTTACGGGTGTAAAGCAAATTCAATTCACTGCCTAAATCACTAGCGCCATTAAGTGAGGTGTCACTTGAAAAATCATGGTACGTCGCAACCCACTTACCACCGGCGGCTTTGCCACTTAAAGTCAAGTAGGTGTCTTCGAGGCCTTGGGCCGGCGTGCCAAGAAAAATGTCGGCCCAACCATTGAACTTATGCAATGTCGCCAATGGGGTAGCAAAGCCGCGTTGGCCACTGTCGCTGCCTAAAACTTCATAGCCCAATTTCGCGGTGATACCAGAAAAACTTGCTCCACCTTCCAATAACAAGTAGTCCGCATCCGAAGTGTCGTTGGCTTCTTGAGTTGCGTATTCGGCGGCGTATAGATACTTTGTGTCGCCGATTTTAGTGCTGCCTGTATAGCTAATACCGTAGGTGTCCAACGAGTTGTCCGTGCCATTATCCACCTCTAACAAGTAAGCGTAACCAACCAATTTGCCATTACCAAGTTTGTATGAGGTATTGAAGATTAAATCTTGGCTATCGATGTCGGCCTCATCGGAAAAAATACGATTGCGCTTATCAATATAAGCAACATTGATATTAAATCCTTTGCTTGGCGTGTAATTAATCACAGCGGCATCGAAAGTTTGGCGATCTTGACGCCAGCCAACATGACCAACAAAACGATGACCGTCTAATGTGATCACTTGTCGGCCTAGTTTTGCCTTAAATGTGTCATTTGAATAAGAAACATAAGCTTGATCTATCTCGGTAAATTCTGGGTCGGCTATTACAGAAAATTGCCCCACACGATCACCCGTTGGCGGCACACTGAAGTCATCAATGATTTCGATATTATTTTCAACTTCAATCAAGGCTGAAAAACCTTCCACTTTTTCGGTTTGGTAGCCCACGCGAGACCTAAGAGTTAAGGCATCCGCATCTTCTAGAGGATTGTTCTGCGAAACGGTTTCGTAACGTAGTCGAAAGTCGCCGTACAGGCCACTTTTACTGTCTTTGGCGTTAGCCACAGCAGCACCAAATGCCGCTTGCGCCGTGATAGCGGCCAGTGAATACGTCAACACTTGCGTTTTATTTAGGATATTCATTTGAAAAGTTCTCTCTGTGTAATTTAAATCTTACAGCGGTTTCCAAATCGGCTTCTTTAAATGACCGTTTGTTGGAGTTTCCACTTCTGGGTTAACTGGCCTTGTCAGCAATGGTTTCATCGCCATCATTATTACTATCTTGCTGCTTAGCCTTGAGTTGTTTATCGCTCTGTTGCTTGGCCGAATTAAAATCAACCACACCTTTCTTTTCATAAAGAAAAGACAGCACTTGTTGGCGGTAATAATTAAACTGTTCGTTCTTTGATAGAGCGACTCGCTCTCGTGGTCTTGGTAGGTCAACTTCAAGTAACTCACCCACCTTGGCAGCAGGCCCATTCGACATCATGACGATTTTATCTGACATCAACACAGCCTCGTCTACATCGTGAGTAATCAACACCACTGTGGTATTGAGTTCTTTCTGAATCTCCATCACGGAATCTTGTAAATTAGCCCTTGTCAAGGCATCAAGAGCGCCAAATGGTTCATCCATCAACATCACTTTGGGTTGCATGGCCAAGCAGCGAGCGATGCCGACACGCTGTTTCATACCACCTGATATTTCGTGCGGCATTTTGCGCATGGCGTGATCCATTTTCACCAAAGCCAGATTGTGTTCAACCCAACTCTTCATTTCAGCCTTTGTCTTCTGCCCTTTGAATACTTTCTCAACACCCAAAGCAACATTGTCATACACCGTTAGCCAAGGCATCAGCGCGTGACTTTGAAATACCACGGCGCGATCGGGGCCCGGCGCGTTAACCTCTTTACCTTCAAGAATCACGCCACCGTAAGTGGCTTGATACAGGCCTGCAATGATGTTTAGTACGGTGGATTTACCACAACCAGAGTGACCGATAATGGACACAAACTCGCCTTCATTGATAGAGAAATCGACGTCTTTGAGGGCGGTAAAGGGCCCATTAGCCGTAGGGAACTCTATGCCAACTTTTGAAATTTCTAGAAATTTATTAGCCATGATTTTTCTCCTAACGTAATACCGCTTGTTTATCCCAACTTACAAAACGTTGAGCCATCAAAATAATTCTATCCAGGGCAAAGCCAATCAAACCGATCACCACTACCGCCACCATAATTCGTGACAGAGAGTTAGATGACCCATTCTGAAACTCATCCCATACAAATTTTCCCAGGCCGGGGTTTTGCGACAACATCTCAGCGGCAATCAATACCATCCAACCTGTGGCGAGCGAAAGCCGCAACCCAGTGAATATCATCGGAACTGATGCAGGCAAGATGATTTTTCTAACGTGAGTTAGTGCTGATAATTGGATCACACGGCTGACGTTGAGTAAGTCTTTATCAACGTTTGCCACGCCCACTGCGGTATTGATCAGAGTTGGCCACAAGCAACAAAGAGCTACTGTGAACGCCGAGTTGAGAAACGACTTTTCAAAATAAGGGTCCTCACTCACATACAAGGCACTCACAACCATGGTTATCAATGGCAACCATGCCAATGGAGAGACCGGTTTGAATATCTGAATCAAGGGGTTCATCCCTTTGTAAACAGCATCACTTAAACCACAAATAATGCCCAACGGTATCGCTATTGCCGAGGCAATGAAAAACCCAAACAACACCGTTTTAAGACTGGTGAAAATCTGGTCAAGAAACGTTTCTTTGCCCGTGTACTTTCTGACCTTGATTTTTGCGTCTGGGTTTTTCGCTAACTTCTTAGCGTTACGCTTTTCTTGCCGCTCATAAAACGCCTCAGCCTTTAATTGCTCAGCCAGATGTTCTTCTATTAACGTCACGCTTTGTTGGTAAACCTGCGCAGGCCCAGGAAACTGGCCCAACGATGTGTCAATTCGGCTGGCCGCCACATTCCAAAAAAACAAGAAAATCACAATTCCCAAGAAGGGATAGACTGCGGTTTTCAAATCAAAAGAGCGAAGCGTGTCGCTAAATTTGCGCATGATTATATCAACGTTGCTAGAAGCAACTTCTGATGTATTAGCTGGTACCGTCATTGTTATGGCCTCCGTTGGCCGGTCTCTCGTAGGTTACGTCGTCTGTTACAGAACGTCGTCTTTCAAACCGATTGAAAATTTCTCAAGATATTCGTTTGGCTTGCTACCATCGTAAGAAACACCATCAATGAACTCCGTTTGCTCCGGTTTATAACCAGTTTCCGTTGCAAAGTCTGGAAACTCGTCAGCGCTTAACAAGCCTTCTTTAATAAGCTCCTTAGCCGCTATTGCGTAGATTTCAGGTTTATAAACATCACTGGCGACTTTCTTATACCAGTCATCGGATTTGGGTTCAGAAATTTGGCCCCATCGACGCATTTGAGTCAAATACCAAATGGCATCTGAATAATACGGGTAAGTGGCGTTGTAGCGAAAGAATACATTAAAGTCTGGCACTGAGCGTTTATCGCCTTTTTCATACTCGAATGTACCAGTCATTGAGTTAGCAATTACGTCGTAATCCGCCCCCACGTAATTAGACTGAGATAGGATTTTGACCGCAGCAGGACGATTAGCGTTGTCATTTTCATCCAACCATTTGGCTGCACGAATCAACGCCTTAACCACTCGTGCTGTGGTGTTAGGGTATTTTTCAGTGAACTCTTTCGTCATACCGAATACTTTTTCCGGATTGTTTTTCCAGATCTCATAATCGGTAATTACTGGCACACCAATACCTTTAAATACGGCTTGTTGGTTCCACGGCTCACCCACGCAGTAACCATAAATGGTGCCCGCTTCTAAGGTGGCTGGCATTTGCGGTGGCGGTGTTACCGATAGTAGAGCGTCGGCATCAATGGTACCCGCTGTATCGCCTTTATGTGGTGCATAATAACCAGGGTGGATACCGCCGGCGGCTAGCCAATAACGCAACTCGTAGTTGTGCGTGGACACGGGGAACACCATGCCCATCTTGAATGGCTTACCTTCGTCTTTAAACTCATCAACCACGGGCTTTAAATAGTCAGCCTTAATAGGGTGTACGGGTTTGCCATTCTCTTCAGGCACGTACTTTTTCATTTTTTCCCAAACGTCGTTCGAGACAGTGATTCCGTTACCGTTCAAGTCCATGGAAAACGGCGTAACGATATGAGCTTTAGTACCGTAGCCAATAGTGGCGGCCAAAGGTTGACCCGCCAGCATGTGAGCGCCGTCCAGTTTTCCGTCAATGACGCCGTCAAGCAATACTTTCCAGTTTGCCTGGGCCTCAATCGTGACATACAGGCCTTCGTCTTCAAAGTAACCATTCTCATACGCTATGGCAATAGGCGCCATATCGGTGAGTTTGATAAACCCAAACGTTAGCTCGTCTTTTTCAGGCTCGCCTAACTCCGCGTACGCGGTCATGCTAAGCATGAAAAAAAGTAAAGTGATTCCAAACAATAATTTTGTGGATAGTCTAGTCAACATCGTCAATCTCATCTTTTGATTAGTGGTGACTTATCAGGTGCAAGAGACTCTCAGGACCACCTGATTAAGCACCGTTGCTTAAATTGAATTTGTTCTGGTAGCGCTTTTTAGAGGTGAGGCCAATTTTCGGATACTTGATAAACATTAACGCTAGCAAAACGCTGGTTCGATCTTGCCTAGTGGGTTACACCTCATTGTCAACCCATCGTCAATCGTGTTTATCACCGTCGATGAACACGAAAGCTGTAAAAACAAATATCATTTAGAGGTAAGCATTGATCGTGCCAACTTCCTTGAATTAGTCAAAATATAACCTGTGCTGGCCGTTTGGTGGCTGTGAGCCTTACTTTAACCGCACTAAAGCTAATCTATAGCAGTAAAAGCGCATATTGAAAGCCTTGAATCCACACACAGTTCAATAATATTTGCTGTCCAGTCTGCCACGCCTTTAAAAGTTTGCTTGCTTGAGGCGTGCGCCATCTTGATTGCCCCAATTCAGTGCATAACGCAAATCATCTGCACTAATGGAAACCAGAAAACGACATCACAATCGCGCTAGAACAATTGGGTAATACGCTTTGACAGTTCGGCAATGGTAATGCCTTGATTCATTGCAGAACGGCGCATCTGGGCGTAAGCAATCTCTTCACTGACCTGCTTTTTTTGCATTAATATGCCTTTTGCTTTCTCAATTAGTTTTCGGTTATTCAGCTTTTGCTTGGTTATTTCAAGTTCAGAGTTAATATGGCGAGACTGCTCAAAGCGTTCCACCGCTAAATCTATGATCACCGGTAAACGATCAGCTCGCACATCGTCCACAACATAAGAACAAACACCTGATGCTACCGCCGTTTTCAATGCTTCTGGGGCATGAGACTGAGCAAAAACCAATACAGCCAATGGATTACGGCGATAAAGCTGTGCCAATTCAGTTAAAATGCCTCTCTCTAACCGCTCAACCACCAGCACTAACACATCGGGCTGTTGAGGCTGAATACTCTTTAACCACGAATCAGACTGATTCACTTCAAAAGATATCAGAAAGCCTTGCGATTCCAGCTTTCTTCGCATACCACTGACGGTTGGGCAAAAATCAACAAGTGCCAACGATTCAATATTATTAATCATCGGCACGACATTAATCGATGGTGTGGGAGTTCGGTTCTGCTTGTTCATAGACCGTGATTAGCAAGGACTGTGCCATTTAAACTATTCACCATAAAGCCCAACTCGATTCGACGGTCGTGGCTACCTTGTAGCTTGCTAGTCAATCCTTATCTTTACTGATAGTCGAAACGTCACGTGCTTGTGAAACAACGGCTTGACGACTTAGGCGAAGCACAATGCCAGTATTTCCAGCGGAACTGAAATGGGGCATTTCGGGCGCATTGAAACGTACGCGTTAGATTCAATAAAATCGCCGTGCTTCCATGCATTAAACGACATTAGCGGTCGTTTGCCAGCGCATTCAGCCGATCAGTAACCTCGACCACCTCGGTTATTTGAGCCATAGCCTGATGTATATCCGTTTCGTGTTTACGCCATTTTTCATTGTTTGGCATGCTTACTGTGTATTTCGAGGGCGGCAAAGGCTGAGTCGCAAGTGCCTGCATCCGCGGCCCAAATGGCACCCCAGCAAACTCACACAACCGACTAAACACCGCGGCTTTATCAAGCAATACCTGTTCATAAGAAACGGCACACCAATCCTGCTGAGCAAAAGAGCTTAAATCATTTAATATTTGTCGATTGGTCGAAGCCCACTGCCACGCGGCTATTTCGGCCAACGGTTTGCCATTAAAACGTTGCCATTGAGGGCACAAAAGTAGCGACCAAGATGGACCCTGCCAATTCGGCAGGTTGGGGTAAGTTACAAATTTTCCCGATGCCCAAGCATCCATAATACTGGCAATATTTGGCTCGGCCTGACGATGCAGAAAAATGAATTTAGCACTTGGAAAAAGCGCTTTAAGAAACCGAATACGCAATGCGTTTTTCGGTGTCTTTTCCAAAAACCGCAGAGCAGAAGGCTGTAAATCAACACCCAAATCGGAAAATGACTGACCATTATTGGTGCGTAAACGGCGAATAAAACCGCCCACTATGGCACGACCAACTCCGTCATTAAGGTGTTCGGCGCCAAGACTGTTTGAATCAAAACCGTTCGCTGCTGGGTGCAACTCTTTAACAGACTCAAACACTTGATGACTCTCATCGCCAATGGTCCAGAAATCTTTATTCTCTTTTAATGCCTCAAATAACATGGTGCTGCCCGAACGCGGTGCAGCAACAATAAAAATAGGAGCATCAAACAATGCCACGTTTGCCATCAGGCCCGCCGACAATAATGTTGAATTCAGCAATGGCGTGTCATTTGGGGAGCTGGGTAAAGCTTCCGACGACCCTGTTTTATTCGGCTGCTCCAGTTTCAAACCTTTAGCCAACCAACTCTCCAGGCAATGATGAGCAAGCTGCTTGTCCAACATTTTATGCCCAAACAAGGCTTGTCGACTTTGCGTAATAAAGCGCTCAAGTATGGTTTTTTGTCTATGACGCCGATCGATTTGAGTCATCTGCTCATAAAACACGGAACGCCAATCAAGCACAAAACGATCACACAAGCCAGAAAACACCATCTGCGACGGCCCACTTAGGCCCGTTTGAAACGCGGCTAATAATTCAGCCAACTCGCCCGCGCTTAAGCGTCTAATGTCCGGTATTCTTTCGCGCCGAAGCCCGCCCACAGTACCCAAATTGGCTTGACGTAATGCGCGCTTATTAGCGCAGGTTTGCGCGATGGCTAATTGAGTGTCCGACTCGGCTTTTACCGTAACAACAAACCATTGAAAAGCCGCAAAACAATCGCCAGTCTTATAATTTAGTGAGGTTTCTGAGCAACTCAGTTGGCCAGACAAAACAACCGCCACCTTGGCGCGCTGGAAGTCAAATAGAGAGCCGCTGCAAGATAAGGATATTGACTCACCCGCGGGCACCGCTATGATGTCTAAGTTTGTCCAAACAAAATCAAGACGTGAGAAAACGGATTCAACGGAAGCGGTTTCACCCAACATGTCACTGGTAAACTGTATTGGTAATCTCTCTGGGGCCATATACGAAGCGGCTGATTAAAGCTGCGATGGTTGATCATTATTAGGCAGACGGCATAATTGCCGATCTGAGTGAACGATGGACATTGCTTTGGCATCATCGCTTTTTTGGGTCTGTTTTTTATTTTTAAAGAACCCTCGGCTAATCCAATACAACCGTACTATTACCATGGACCATCACACGATCTTCAAGGTGCGCACGTAAGCCCTTAGCAAGCACCGTTTTCTCGACATCACGACCTAGTCGGACCAAATCTTCAACTCTGTTCGAATGGCTCACACGCTGTACGCCTTGCTCAATAATAGGCCCTTCGTCGAGTTGTTGCGTAACGTAGTGGCACGTTGCGCCAATCAACTTAACCCCACGCTGGTGAGCTTGATGATATGGCTTAGCCCCGATAAACGACGGCAAGAAACTGTGATGAATATTAATAATTTGATACTGATATTTATCACAAAGTGCTGGCGGCATAATTTGCATATAGCGCGCTAACACAACCGTGTCAGCTTGATACTCGTCGACCAGTCGTTCAACTTCAGCAAACCCAGCTTCTTTATTGTCTTTATCAATAGGCACATGGTGATAGTCATAGCCATAGAACTCTGATATTCCTCGCATGTCATCATGGTTGGAGATCACGCAAGCGATTTCGCAACTCAACTCCTTGTAGCGCATACGATCAAACAAATCGGTTAAGCAATGTGAGCCTTTACTCACCATGACCACAACACGCTTGGGCACATTGCTGTCAACCGCACGCCAATTCATCTGTAATTCCTCAGCGATGGGCCTGAATCTGTCTCGTAATTCATTAATCCCAAAACGTAAAGAATCTGCTTTCACAACAATACGCGAAAAGAATCGATTCGTATCGATGTCTGAGTGGTGACTGGCATCACAGATCCAACCCCCATTCTGTGCGATAAAATCACCCACTTGGGTCACAATACCAACGCGGTCTGGGCAGTCGAAAATGATGCGGTAAGTATCTTTCATACGTTAATCAAGAGTTCCTGTTTGGTTACAACTTTTGAAATGGTAAGCATTGCCTGCACAAGTCACCTAAAATCAAATAGGATTGATGTGCTTTCACTCACAACAAAATTTTGCTTATAACCGTCACAGCTGTCAATCAATTTGCATGGCTAGTCTTGAGTTATTAGCGCCGCGAGTGTGATAAGTTTCACGCTTTATAAGTGAGCGAAGCCAAACAGAAGTTCTAAACGCGGCAATGCATTAGTGAGAAACAACATGAGTGATAAACAAAATCGACAGGGCGCTTGTCTGTGCGGTGCCATTACACTGACCGCCGAATTTGATAAAACGGACGTGGGTGCCTGTCATTGCCCAACGTGCATCAAGTGGTCTGGTGGCCCGTTAATGGAACTCGAATGCGGCAGCAGAGTGCAATTTAAGGGGGAGCAACACATTCAAACCTACGCGTCATCTAATTACGCGACAAGGGGGTTCTGTAAAATTTGCGGCAGCCATCTTTTTATTAAAGATAAGCACAGCAATTACGGAGTGCCACCGGGCTTATTTGATAACAGCGCCGGATTAAAACTCAACAGGCAAGTCTTTTTTGATAAAAAACCAACCTACTACGGATTTTCAAATAAAACCGTCAACATAGACAGCGATTATATTTACCAGCACCACCCTGAAACGCTTGATGTGAAATAGATGAGTTTACCGGTTAGCAATTAGGCCAAACCATAAGCCAACACCAACGGTGTTCTGCCTGTGTTTAACGCTCTTAATATTTACCACTCGGGTGCATACCGAGCAGTGAAAGCCGTCACTCTCCACGCCCCATCAAACGCTGATGCACGCGGTTTAATAAGGCTTGATTTTGACTCGCCTTGTTAATTACCCCCCGATACGACAATAAATCCATGGGCTTTTTCGCATGTTCTTTGGCTACTTGTGCCAAGTACTTCGCATGCTCAAAGAAAATTCGATAGGCCTGAAACACATTAAATTTGGGGTCGAACATGTGCGTGGGCAAAGAGGCCACGCCATTCACTTCTATCACCACAAACTCTCCGCGCTTAAAGGCTTCTTCATTCTCGCACTTTACGTCAAGCCGGCCAAAGTTATAGCCCGGTTGAGATTCAAAGAACTTGAAAATCGCCGCTTCTAACTCAGGCGTGCGCAAGTGTTCATCATCGGTGAACTTACAACCCAAAGTATGCGAGCCTATAAAAGATAAACGTTTCTCCTGCCCTTTGGCCAGCACTTGCGTGGTGTCCATGGTTTGTAAAAACGCATACCAATGATCGGTAAAGCGCCGATGCCGTTTAGCCAATGTCATCAGGTCGTCTTTACCGTTGCCAATAACCGATGGAAAGTGCTTCATATTAATGCCAGTCACTCTAGGCACGCCATGCTGACGCACAAAAAAGACGCCACACTCATAAGGGTTGTCGGTGAATTTTTGTAGGATGTATTTCCCAAGCAGCAGCGATGCTTTGGCTTCTACATCGTCTTCGGACGACAACTTACAAATGCCTTTACCCACACAACCCACGTCCGATTTTAAAATAGCTGGGTAACCGTGTTCTTTGATAAAGTCATAGATTTGTTGTTTTTTCTCATCCACTGAGATGTCGTCTTCAATCAAGATTGTTGGCATAAAAAAGGCTTGATCAAACGCCATCTGGCTGACGTATTTAGAACCAATGCCAATTTCACCATGATCTAAGGCATAGTTAGCTTTTACTAAATTTCGAACGCTGACTCGGTTAATAAGGCATTGCAGGCCTAAATATACATAGAAAGGAGCTTCAAACACCCTTGGGTGCCAAAATTCATATGGTTTGATCAATTTAACAGGCCTTCCACTTTGTATTACGACTCATTAGTCGGATTGTAAATCTGGTGACGTGTTTTAGCCAGCACAATGCGTTTGGAGCCATAAACACGGCGCTGGAGACAGCGCATCAAGTCATTAGTGCCCAACCCGCACAAAAAAGCGGGTTATCAAAAAGCCACACTGGTGCCAAATCCGCAATGAAAAGCCTAATTATTCAAACGCTGTTGCTTGGCAATTAATTGCTCTAGTAAAGGAAACAACCGTTCAAAATCAAAACCGAAAATTTGGTTTTCACGACCAATTTCATTTAGCGCGGTTATCGTTTTTTCGCCAGCCACTCCGTCTATGACACCAACATCGTAACCCAACATTGATAACAAGCGTTGTATGCCCGCCATCTTGGTTCGAAATTGGTTTTCGTATTTGCGTGTTGAATGAAAAACATCCGCCCGATTGGTGTTGCGCCAATTTTTCTCAATCGTATTAAACTTAATGGCAATTTCATCGTTGGCGCATTGATTACCATCGGCATTACGAAAATCTATTTTCTGCACGCATAAGGCTCGCTGCTCGCCCCAAGAAAAGGCGTCACCCGGCATGGTCGATTTAGGGTTTGATTCCGCGTGAACGTAATACGCCCCGCTCAGCAACGCCAGATCGACAGGCACCTCGCAAGCACCTGGGTAAATGCGCCACCAACCTTCGCTCGCTGTGCGTTCAGCCGTGGTGTCATACCCTACCGCCACCATTAAAACCAGATCGGTCTGATTACACACTTCTAATCGTGCCTGAACTGAACCATGAGAGAGCGCAAGCGCAATTAACACCGCAAAGCGCTGGACCCACGGCGTTCTAAAAGCAACGATGGGGTTCAATAAAAAGCATGAAGTGAACATCAATTACTCGGGGCTTTAGGCGGGAATTACTCGCACAAATTTGCGCTTACCCACTTGCAACACAAATGGCTCCGACTCATTGATCAGCGCTTTTGGGTCTGTGACCTTCTCGCCATTTATCTTTACAGCGCCTTGTTTAACCATACGCATGCCTTCTGAGGAACTGGCACAAAGTTGAGCCTCTTTGGTTAATACCCCTATTTGTATGCCACCGCCTTGCACCACATTTATCTCTGACATTTCATCGGGAATGGCGTTTTTTTGAAAACGTTGAATAAAGTCTTGTTTAGCGTTCTGCGCCGCCGTTGCATTATGAAAACGAGTGATAATCTCTTCACACAACAAGAATTTAATATCACGTGGGTTAGCTCCATCGTTGATCTGCTCTTGAAACGCTGTAACCTCAGCGACTGGGCGAAAGCTGAGCAGTTCAAAGTAACGCCACATCAAATCATCAGACACCGACATTAATTTACCAAACATCTCATTAGCTGGGTCGGTAATACCAATGTAGTTCCCTAACGACTTAGACATTTTTTGCACACCGTCTAACCCTTCGAGGATAGGCACCGTCAATATGGCTTGAGGTGATTTTCCATAAGCTTTTTGCATTTCTCGTCCGACTAAAAGGTTGAACTTTTGATCGGTACCCCCGAGTTCCACATCCGACTCTAATGCCACAGAATCATAACCTTGGACTAAGGGGTATAAAAATTCATGGATGGCAATTGGCTGTTGCGAGGCATAACGTTTACTAAAATCATCTCGCTCAAGCATACGTGCTACGGTGTGTTGGGCGGCAAGCCGAATCATATCGGCCGATGACATCTTGCCCATCCATTCAGAGTTAAATCTAACCGTGGTTAACTCTGGGTCCAGAATTTTAAATACCTGTTCTTTGTAGGTGACTGCATTTTCTTTTATTTCGCTTTCGGTAAGCGGTGGACGCGTTGCGCTCTTACCCGTGGGGTCACCGATCAATCCGGTAAAGTCACCAATTAGAAACGTGACGTTGTGACCCAATGCTTGAAATTGACGCAATTTATTAATCAGCACAGTATGGCCAAGATGCAAGTCGGGCGCTGTTGGGTCAAACCCCGCTTTGATATTCAGCGGCGCATTTTTCGCTAATTTAACCTCCAGTTCATGCTGAGGAATAATTTCATCGGCCCCACGCAACAATTGCTGCATAACGGGCGATGGCTCTAAGGCGGTCTTTGTTGTGGCTTGTTCTTTCACTTGGAAATTGTCTTTGGTTGTTCTTGGCTTTTTGAGCCTAGCTTGATGTTAGCCTAATTTAAGGCAAGGCCCACGTTATCGGCACGTCAAAAATTGATGAACGTCGGATAATAAAGTTTTTCCCTAAAAAAAGTAAGCGCGAGCTAACGGAACTCTCAGCTAAATTCAACACTTCATTTTTACCTGCTCTTGTTGCAATTGCACGACATTGGGTGCGCTCAACCTTGTCATATCGTTGATACCTGAAGCCAGATGCAGACTAATTTAGCGTTTATAACGAATATTTATTATTACTTTTATCAATAAAGCATTGCCAAAGATTGTTACGAACTGCAAAATCGGTCACTTATACGCATAAATTAGAGTGCGCAGACGCTCCCCCCAACAGCCACTATGAAGAATAACTTTTCATCCGTGACAAATTCACATTGTCGAACCATTTCAGAACATCTTTCTTCTCTTAGGGTTTCTGAACAGAAAGCGCCAAAAAAAATGCACGATGGCGGCTACATGCGCAAGCGCCATTGGGTACTTTGCAGTCTCCTTGTGTTGGCCGGAAGCTGGATCACGCACACAACAACCGCCACCATTGATCGCTCTCAAATCAGTTTCGAAGAACACCAAGCAATAATGCCATTTGCTTCATCGGCCTCCACAAATGACAAGGTAGCGGCAAGCAACCACTCACCCGCTGACAGTCATGCGAACAAAAATACAGCGCTCCGCGACGAGCCTATTTCACTCGCAATCCTTAAACCAAATGAAGAACCACTCACCAAAAATGATGCCCTCACTCCAGCAACGCCATTAAATAGCCAGCCATACAGCATTCGACGTGGCGAATCACTTGGCATCATTTTACGTAAAAAAGGCTTAGACCCAGCAGTACCACACCACATATCTAAACACCCGATAGCCAAACAACTAGTCTCCATCCGCGCAGGAAAAACGCTGGATTTCAGGTTTGATGACAGCGACACACTGCAACAGATTCGTTATCCGGTGAATAATTTGCAGGAACTCATTGTTAACTTAGAAGGCAACTCGGTACGTGACGCCAAGATATTAGATTTAGAGTTCGATACTGAGCAACGTTCAGTATCGGCCGAAATTACCTCGTCGCTGTATTTAGCGGCACAAGGTGCTGGGTTGAGCAATAATTTAATCATGGAAATGGTGCGCATTTTTGGTTGGGACATCGATTTTGTGCAAGACATTCGCGTCGGCGATAATTTTCATATTGTCTTCGATGAATATCACAAAGACGGCAAAAAACTGGGAGACGGTCATATTCTTGCCGCTGAATTCACTACTCAAGGAAACACCTACCAAGCCATTCGTTTTGAGGATAAAAGCGGCCATGGTAATTATTTCAACTCAAAAGGCGAAAGCATGCTCGGCACCTTTTTAAGGTCGCCTGTTGAGTTTAGCCGCATCTCATCAAGGTTTGGCCCCCGCAAACACCCCATTTCAAAAAAGTGGAAGGCGCATAAAGGCGTTGATTATGCGGCATCTCGCGGCACACCTATTCGTGCCACCGCGGATGGCAAAGTGGTCCATGTTGGCCGTAAAGGCGGCTACGGTAAGACCGTGGTGTTGCGGCACGCTGGGCGCTTCAGCACACTTTATGCCCACATGAATGGCTACGCCAAAAGCATTAAATCAGGCGCCAGAGTAAAACAGGGCCAAACCATTGGTTACGTAGGCAGCACGGGCATGTCTACCGGCCCACATCTGCACTATGAATTCAGAGTGGACGGCGTACACAGAAACCCATTAACCTACAAAACACCCAAGGCGTCATCGGTAAACGAAGAAGACAAACACGCGTTCAATCAGCTTATTGCGGTGATGGTAAAGAAGTTAGACTCAGTGAAACGTAACTACGAGTTGGCTAAAAAAAGAAACGGCAACAAAAATACGGCCATATAGCGGCCAAAAGCGATCGTTTATTTAGGCCATCTCAGAGGAACAAGCCTCAACGATTAAACCGGCATTACGGAAACAGGACACTCTGGCTAAATTTCCAGCGAATCGCTCCTACACGTGACCGCAACCAGAGGATCATTCAATGAGTACTAAACTGATTTTAGGCCTGATGTCGGGCACTAGCGCTGACGGCATCGACGCGGCACTTGTCGAATTTACTTCCACATCAAATCTCAGGGTAATCAAAACTGACTTCACGCCCTTTAGTGCCGAACTGCGCAATCGGATAAACAGCCTCGCGCACTTGAATCAAATCGAGCGTTGCGAAGATTCTGACTTACATGAAGAGTTAGCCCAACATTACGCCAAAGCAAGTTTAGAGTTGCTTGAGGCCGCAAACGTGGCGCCGCGAGAGATAAACGCAATCGCCAACCATGGCCAGACCGTGCGTCATGAACCCAACGCCGAGCCACCATTTAGCCTACAACTGGGCAATGCTCAAACCATCGCCGACGATACTGGCATACTCACCATTGGTAATTTTCGCCAAGCTGATTTAGCCGCAGGTGGCCAAGGCGCCCCGCTAATGCCAGCCTTTCATGCGGCGGCTCTCGGCCAAGCAGGGCAAGGCGGAGATAACCGTTACCTCTTCAATATAGGCGGTGTGGCAAACATCACCCAGCTGGGTGACACCGTTATCGGCTTTGATACCGGCCCAGGGAATACCTTGCTGGATCAGTGGATTTACAAAAACCTTGGCAAAGCCTACGATAAAGACGGTGCTTGGGCTGCTTCGGGAGAATGCCAACCATCTCTACTTAATCAATTATTAGCGGACCCTTATTTCAACATGCCTTTTCCCAAGAGTACGGGGCCAGATTATTTCAACCTGGACTGGTTAGGTGATGTCAGCAAGTACAAGCCAGAGGACGTACAGGCGACTCTACTCGCACTGACCGTACAGAGCATTGCTGGAGAAATGAGGCAATTGGGCAATGTCCCTGGCGACATTTTCGTTTGCGGCGGCGGCGCCCACAACCAAGAGATGATGCGCCAGCTAACGAACGCCTTACCCAATCACACAATCAGTAAAACCGATGACCTCGGAATACCTGCCGATTGGGTTGAAGCTGTGGGTTTTGCATGGCTAGGCTATTGCCGGCTGCGCAACATCCCCAGTAATTTACCCAGTGTCACGGGGGCAAATGACCTCTTGATGCTCGGAGAAGTATTTTTTCCAAATGAAATTTGAATTTTAAAGGCGTTTTTATGTAAGCGCAGAGTTAACGGCGCCCTTACTATTGCTTTACATAGGCAACTAAAAAAGCCTCCACCAACAAAGGCAGAGGCTTTTTAAAACACAAATGACCTAATCAGTAATGCTCATCAGCATAACCGAGCGGACATGATTCTTGTGTGGCCGGTATCAAGTTTGCATATCGATGATCGGTAACATTCACACTGCTCCCTACGTCTCCCGTGTTTGATGAGGGCCAGTACGCACTATGCTTATAGTGCTGAGCCCTTATGCCGTCAGCGGCGTCAGTAGGGTGATGACGGCTTCTCTCAACAAAATTATTTTGTATCCAAATAATCGAGGAACAACGGACTCGATGTCTATAATCTCCAACAAAGATAGCATGCCCTGTTGTATTAATTTGATTATTAGCGTTTATTGTTCCACCAGGATTATGACCTGGTGAAGAGACATTATTATGGCTTATATTCAACCAACGCCCACTTAAATGAACCCCGTGATTGTACCAGTTAGTAATCGTGTTATATGTCACATCATAATATAGGTTCTCATTTGGGCCAAAGCGCTCATTGTGATAAGCCGTAATTCCATCCGCTGCATAAAGCCCACCATATAAGCCTGATCTGCCCACATTATCAATCGTATTATGAGTAATCGTAACTTCTCTACTGTTTGTCGTATTAATGCCTGCTGAAAGTGTGTAGCTTATCGTATTCCCAGTTACCGTTATGCGATCACCTTCAGTTAAAAGTAAACCGGATGCTTCAACTTTCACATTATTAGCAACGTTTTGGCCTGAATCACCAATATTCGTAATCACATTATTGCTAATAGTTAAATCCTCAGCCCCAATCATTACCACACCATGAGCGCGAGTTCTAGAACCATGATTTGAATTGTATGTATTGACCGTTCGGCGGATCACAGAATTATCAAGCTGGAAGCCCTTTACACTAGGGCCATGAAGGATACTAGTAGCTAAATAATTTCCATCAAAAATCACGTTTGATATTGTTGATTCATTCGAGGGCCTCAACATGAAATCAATGTCACCATAAGCTCTTATCCAGGCTTTGTCAGACCCCGACTCTAAAGTAGAACCTTCCGGCAGGAATAGCGGTTTAGTAATTGCGTATGACCCCCCACTTGATGGCGTAGAAAGCACAAATCGATTATTTGCTCCTTTCGTTTTAAAATACCAAGCTATGGTTCCTGTTTGGTTTGGGTTAGCATGGTCGTAGATTTGATCTCGATTCCTCTCAATATGAAATACTGCAGATTGTGCATCAAGCACTGTTACTGTCAAAAAAAATAAGGCTATTAAATATCGCATAATTATCCATTATGGCTGTGGTTAATGAAAATTGATGTCGCCTGTGTAGCGCACGTTTAAACAATAAAAAACGTTTTTAATTTCCTTGCTACTAAACAACACAACATTAGAGACACCATGAAAGCAGTCGGCGATCCAGTTTGACCAATCTAGAGGTTTCAGTTTCCTTTCATGCCGAAGTTCAATGGTATCATTGCGGAACTCTTATTTTTATTAACAATTTATTATACGAGTTCTTAACAAGCATTTTTTAATCGTAAACAATGGGGTGAACTTCCCCTCACCCATTATTACTCGGCGCCTACGCGCCAACATGATTAAATCAACGCTTACTCAATTCTAATTTTTGAATAAGGTCTTCTCTTTCAAACAACGGCCTTGGTTTACCAATATTTGTTGCTAGCCTCAGAAAACTTAATAACTGAATAAAGTACTACGCTGATCATTCCGCCCTTTTTCAAGCCCTATCTGCGCAGACTCTGAAAAGTGTGTTTTACGCCATCAAACTTTATGTTTATGTGTGAGGTGGTGAGCAATCACTATAACGCCGTACTGCATATACGCGATGACATTGCACTCGTATGCTCGAATCGTGATGTGATTCAACAGCTCAGTTAAAGTATTGAAAAGTCGCCGGGGTGATAAGCAACCCAACAACAAAGACGCTTTTATCAACTCACGCTGAAAGCAAGTCCGTCAACATACTCACTTTTACTATAAGGCTTCTTGAATACGATATAAATCGTCAGCGTATCCAATTGGGCATGATTTTTGTTTAAATACAGATCCTGGGTATTTATCAAATTTAACGGTAGGTAAGTTTGCATACCTGTGATCTATGATGTTAATGCCATTACCTACATCTCCAGTATTGCCAGATGGCCAATAGGCTATGTGCTTATAGTTTCGCGCACGTATACCTTTTGACTGGCTATTCGCGCTTTTTTCAACGTAGTTATTTTGTATCCAGATGATAGATGAACAGGCCGTTCTTTCACGAAAATCACCAATAAAAATGGCACTCCCTGGAGTACGTATGCCCGGCAAGGATATATGGTTACGACTAATATTAATATGCCGACCACCCACGTGAATGCCGTGGTTATACCAGTTTGTAATAATATTGTCGGTAATCACATAATGAAGGTTTTCATTGGGAGGAAGCTTAGCGTGATGATACCCTACAATACCATCCGCAGATAAACCATCCCCGTATTCCCCGTACAGTCTGTTTCGAGCCGTATTGTCGATAGTATTATGGGTAATAGTCGCATTTCGCGCACCCGATATATCAACACCACCGGTTAAAGTGAAACGTATTTCATTTCTTGTCACTGTCAGGTTTTTGCCATCACGCAAGCTCAACCCGTTAGCAACTATTCCAGTACCAGGCGTTGGGCCGCTATTGTTTGAAACATCCCAACCGATATCACCGATATTGGTGATCAGGTTGTCCATAATAAATATATTTTCAGCGCTGCTTAAGACTACGCCATGCGCACTCACACGACCTCTACCATCTACATAGCGTGCCTCCCTATCATCATGGCCAACAACCACACCATCATCATAAACATTGACAGTTCCGCGTATGACAGAATTACTCAACTGGAAATCCTTCAATCGACTCCCCTGAATTATATTGCCAGCCTTATAATTTCCATCAAAAGTTATACTAGAGACATTTGATGAACTTGACACCCTGAGCATAGATTTAATTTTACCAACAGCCCTAATCAGCGAGTTTCCATAGAATGATTGCAAAGTAGAATCTTTCGGCAAGATGAGAGGTCTCGTAATGTCATATGAACCAAAATTTTCTGGTGTCATGAGGTAGAACACATTTGTACCACTTTTGTACTTATCAAAATACCACGCTATAGAACCTTTCACACTGGGGTCAGAATGATCAACTATATTAGCAGTCTTATAGATATAAAGTAGCCTAACTGATTGTGTTGATTTAACCTCAGGAGAGAGCATTAGGGCGATTATAAAAAGCAAAATTATTAAGCTGCGCATAGTTTATATATTTCTTTGTGTTGATTTTTTAGGGGGATATTAGTATTTGTCGACAACTTTCCCTGAACTACTTTCTAAGCACTAGCCTTGCGAAGATCGTTCTTCCTTAATCTTAGATATTCTGTTAAAGCTTCATCATAACATCCAGTAAAAATATCGTTAAATATCATATTCATTTATACCAATACTCTATATAGAAAGCCGGATCAGCCAGCAAAATCGAGAGGTATGCTCGCGTGCAAAACTTACTGATTACAACGGCAAATTCTTAGCCCAAAGCCCTTTATAGAAAAAGGCTTAATTTTTTAAGCCGAAAACGATGACCCGCAACCGCAGGTGGTGGTTGCATTAGGGTTGTTTATAATAAAACGTGCCCCATCAATATCATCTTTGTAATCGATTTTTGCGCCTATTAGATACTGAAAACTCATCGGGTCCACAAG
>CALJWL010000054.1 GCA_937974565.1 uncultured Arenicella sp. | reverse complement strand
TGCCTTTCAATATCCTGTGTCTATATTTTGGCGTCCAAACTATGTGATACTGACAGTGCCAGAGCACATGCGACGCTCGGGTAAATCTGCTCATATTTTCCTCTTGTAAAGTTATGCGGATAACTCAACAAAAGTGTATATGCGTAGACTTAAATCTGGCAGGCAAAGCCAACCAGTAGATGACCACGTCCTCAGGACGTGGTTTTCTTTTACTCAATAAAAATGAACGATTTCAATTGGAGTAAATATAGCTACGGCTGAATCTAATGCTTTCTTAATATGCCCGTTCTGAGTATTGAAGGTTCAATTGCTTACGTCAAAGAGCCACAAGCAATAAGGTGTGTGATACTTCTCTTAGTTTTAAACACGGCTAGCCTTTTTGTCTGATTACCTTAGTCACATTTTCAGTTCTGTAGATGGCCTTTACGATTCGAGCTAAGTGTACTCGGTCTTTGACATCAATGACGAAATCCATTTTCCTTAAACTGTCTGTGCCTTCGTGCAAATCAACGTGATTAATATTAGAGCCTTGCTCGGCAATGGCCATGACCGCGTCGGCAAACGCACCGGACACGTGGTTTAGCTTCACCTGTATGCGCACATGAAACCATTCATCAATGTCTTCATCCCAGTCCACCATTAAGCACTTTTCTGGTTGGCGCTGCAAATCACCGGTATTGGGGCACTCGGTGGTGTGTACCGCCAAACCATGGCCTGCGGTGAATGTTCCTATAATAGAGTCGCCCGGTATTGGGCAACAGCACTTAGAATATGTGACCAGTAAACCTTCTGAGCCTTTGATAATTAGTGATTCTGGCTCACTTTCATCGCCCTGCGCTTTGTCGTCTGATAACTGTGCAATTTGCCTAGCCACTAAGTCCGGCAGCCTCTTACCTAGCCCGACTTCAATAAGCAAATCTGACCATGTGTCTAACCCTAATTGCGTTAACAACTTGTTTTTAACCTTAGCGGGCACTTTGCGGCGCCCGAACAGCCTCTGCTTGGTGGCACCCGCTAACAAGCGCTTACCCAACTTGAGTGCATCTTCATCAGTTTGGTGTTTTAAATAGTTGCGGATTTGCGTTCGCGCTCTCGCCGTCACGGCGTAATTAAGCCAGGCCGTGGTGGGCCAAGAGTTTTTTGACGTGATGATCTCAACACTGTCACCATTCTCTAACACCGTGGGCAACGAGGCCAATGTTTTATTAATACGCGCGCCGGTGCAATGATTACCAACGTCCGTATGAACCGCGTAAGCAAAATCAAGCGCGGTTGACCCCCTAGGCATTTTTTTAATATCTCCTTGCGGAGTAAACACGTAAACTTCGTCTGGGTATAGGTCTGTTTTAAGGTGTTCTAAAAATTCGACGGCATTACCGGTTTGATGCTTAGGGTCTAGCAGATCAAGCAGCCATTGCCGTGCGAGATGACTTGAATTTTCCGCCTCTTCTTCGCCTTGCTTATAAACCCAGTGAGCGGCCACCCCAGCTTCGGCGATTTGGTCCATTTCTTGTGTGCGAATTTGAACTTCGATGTTGTCACCCAAGGGGCCAAACACCACTGTATGCAAAGACTGATAACCATTGGTTTTGGGTATAGCAATATAGTCAACAAATCGACCCGGAATTGGTTTATAGGCGTTATGCACAACGCCAAGCGCTCGGTAGCATTCGTCCACCGAATTAACAATGATTCTAAAACCATAAATATCGTGCAGCTCTTCAAATGACTTTTTCTTATTTGTCATTTTTTTATAGATGCTATAGACGGTTTTTCGACGACCTTTGACCTTAAAGTCAATTAAGCCTGCATTTTCAATCGTATCATTTAATCCAGCTTGCAGCTTTTCGACAATCAACTTGCGATTGCCTTCGCGCGATTCAATGGCTTTTAAAATAGCCGAGTGACGTTTGGGGTATAGGTATCGAAAACAAATATCTTGCAGCTCACGAGCCCAATGATACAAACCAAGGCGCTCAGCAATGGGGGCATAGATATCAATGGTTTGCTGTGAAATGCGCTTTCGCTTGTCTGTTCGCATGATCGACAAGGTGCGCATATTGTGCAGCCGGTCCGCCAGCTTAATGATGATCACTCGCACGTCTTCGGACATGGCCATCAACATTTTGCGAAAGTTTTCTGCTTCTGCTTGCTCTTTACTTTCAAACTTGATCTGGCCGATCTTACTCACCCCGTCAACCAACAAGGCCACATCCTCACCGAACTGTTCAACCAGTTCGCCTTTAGTGGCGCTCGTATCCTCAATCACATCGTGTAATAACGCGGCCATTAAAGTGCGCGAGTCCATCCGTAGTTCGGCTAGCGTCTCCATTACTTCAATGGGGTGATGTATGTATTGCTCGCCAGATTTACGAGTTTGGCCACGATGATTCTTTTCTGCGAAAACAAACGCACGATAAACATCGTCTATTGCCTGCTCAGACAAATACGAGGCCAGCCGGTTTTTGCATACCGTGTGAATGGCTTTTTCTGGCGATGGCGTAAAAAACCGCCGTTTTGAAAAGCTGTATGGATTAGGTTTTACAATCAATGTTGCGTTCTGCTGCCGCCTTCAAATTACCATGTAATAAAGCAACCCTTTATTCGCTTCTGTCCTTATGATCGCAATTTAACGGTTTTAAATAGTGCCCTAAACTGGGTTGAACACGTTCAAGACGGCCTACAGCCTTGAACGCTTAATGTTCAATTATGAGGCTAAACCGATAGCCTTATTCAGTAGCGCCGGCCAACTCAGCCTGTAAAGCCGCAGTCAGAGCATCCAACTCTGTGGGCTCAGCGACCTCTTCTTCAACCTCGACAACGTCCAAAAATTCTTCTTCTACTGCTGCTTCTTTTAAGATATCACGAGTTACCAAACCTTCTGCTATCTCTCGCAATGCGATTACCGTCGGTTTGTCGTTCTCTTCTTCAACAAAGGCATCAGCGCCTAGTGAAATTTGACGCGCACGTTTAGTTGCCACCAATACTAGCTGGAAGCGGTTATCAACATTCGTTAAACAATCTTCAACGGTAACTCGAGCCATGGCTCACCTCTACATTCAGAAACTTAAAAATTCAACAATTTGGCTTGCAATTAAACCCATTAACCTAGCCCAATCGACACCCATCTAAATCGGTGCCGTTTAAAATCGAGTAAGGCAATTCACTAATACGACTAACTAGCGCCATGCGACTGGCTGTCTAAAGCCAGTGCCGACCCACTGAGCGTGGCACTAACTGGCTGAAAGTCGTTTGTTTTGCAACAACACGTCAACATCCAGAGTAAGGGGTCGAATACTATCACTTTCATTCGCTAGAATCAGCGTTAAATCGTCTAAAGCTTGATTAAAATCATCATTTAACACAATAAAATCTGATTCACGACAGTGCGCCATCTCATCAAATGCTTGCTGCATACGGGCAGCAATAACGTCTTCGGAATCACTGCCTCGGCTGCGCAATCGACGTTCTAGCTCTTCCACCGAGGGGGGCAGTATCGAAATGCTAACGGCTTCGTGCATTTGCTCACGGACAAGCCGCGCTCCTTGCCAGTCAATATCCAACAAAACATGGGTTCCGGCAGCCAGCATTTCTTCCACCGCGATACGCGAAGTGCCGTAATAATTGCCATAAACCTCGGCGTATTCTAAAAAGATACCTTGCTCGGTCATGGTCAAAAACTCATCGTTACTCACGAAAAAATAATCCACGCCTTCTGCTTCATTTGCACGACGCTGACGAGTTGTATGCGAAATAGACATTTTGCAGTTGCTTTGGTTCGCAATTAACGCACGGGCCAAACTGGTTTTGCCCGCCCCTGATGGTGCCGAAATGATAAAAAGTTTGCCGATCACGTCTTTTAATTGAGCAGTTTGTTACTAAAATTATGGCTTAAATCAACCGCACAACGCTTGCTGCACGATAAGAGGCGGAGAGTGAAAAACGGTAGTTTATTCGAAATAACGTTGACTAGAAACCTTGTTATTAAATAAACAACGCTTAAGGAACAACTAAAGAGCCCAATGTTTTAATCCCATCTTCTATCTTACCACTCCAATCAATTCCGTAACTCAAACGAATACAGTGCTTAAATTTATCGCTGGGAGAGAACAACGCACCCGGTGTAATGCTGATATTATGACCTAACGCTTTATGAAAAAGCTCTGTTCCATCGTTGCTTCTAGGCAGCTCAACCCACAAAACACCACCGCCTTTCGGGTCACTGATGCGCGTGCCATCAGGAAACCATTGACTAATAGAAGCAATGGCTTTTTGCTTATTCTTTTGCAATACGCTTCTAAGCATGCGCAGGTTTCTTTCATATTCACCGCTGGCCATAAATTCTGACAGTGCCCACTGATTTAATAACGGCGATGAACACGACAACGCCCGCTTCATGAGATTAGCTCTAGCTTGGTACTTACCTGGCAACAGCCAACCAATTCGATAGCCCGGCGCAGCGGTTTTTGAAAATGAGGAACACGTCAATACCAGCCCTTTGCGAGAAAAAGCTTTTGCTGGGCGGCCGCGTTGCTTACCAAAGTACAGATCGCCATAGACATCATCTTCAATAAGAGGAATGTTTCTGGCTTCCAGCAGGCCAACCAACGCTTCACGCCTCTGATCGCTCATGCTCGAGCCTAACGGGTTACTAATCGAAGAAGAAAAAACACAAGCACTGACGCAGTGTTTATCAAGCGCGGATTGCAAATCTTTCATGCTTAGGCCGCGTTCAGAGCAAAGCGGAATTTCCAGCGCCATCATTCCCAAGCTTTCAATCAATTCAAGCACACCAAAATAGGTTGGCGACTCCACGGCAATGACATCACCCGCTTTGGCAACGCACTGCAACGCGATGGCAATGGCTTCTTGCCCACCATTAGTAATCATCACCTCTTCAGGGTCAACCTGCATTCCACAATCAATGTAACGAAGTGCCAACTGCCTTTTCAACGGGAAGAAACCATCGATAGGCCCACACTCAACCGCTTTCGCACCGGCACGAGATAACACTCTGCGCATGGCTCTGGCCAATGCTTTATCCGATGAATACGCCGCTGAAGGGTTAGCAACGCCGAAAGGAATAAAGCCTGGCGCGTGGATAGCATCAAATACGTCTTCAATCAAACTTTGCCTCTCGACCAGCTTTGGTTTACAAGGCGGACGGGCTTTTTTGGGGGCCGCAACTTCTAAAATTTTAGCTTTAAGAAAATAACCCGACTTAGGTCTCGCAGAGATCACGCCTTGGCGCTCCAGTTCAATATAAGCCTGCCTTACGGTGGGTACACTGACGTCCAGTTTGGTACTCAACCCGCGCAACGAAGGAAGTTTATCACCCGCGCGAAGTGAACCTGAGCGTTGCATTTCTAATACCATCGAAACCACTTGGTGATAAAGATATTCACCGCTCTCACGTTGTATGGAAATTGACATAATAATCTCGGATCGGTTAAGGCACGTGACTCTTTGGAAAACCACCTATCTGTGCATGTTACATTTAACAATATCTGTATCTGTTATGTAAACAGTTAAACCTTAAACTGGATACACGTATTATAAAGATCACCGTTTTTGAGAAGCCTATCGTGAAAAACCTTGTGTTGTATATTGCCACTGTTGTGATTTGGGGCTCAACTTGGTTGGCCATTGAGTTTCAGCTTGGCGAGGCGGCGGTATTGACCTCGGTATTCTATCGGTTTGTTATCGCCGCCGTGATCATGTGGGCTTATTGCCTAATCGCCAAAGTTCCGATGGCTTTTTCTAGCCGTGATCATATTTTTATATTTATTTTAGCCCTGTTTAATTTCAGCATGAACTACGTGCTGATTTATTTATCGCAAGAGTACCTAACCTCGGCCATGACCAGCATCGCCTTTTCCACCATGTTGATCATGAATATTATTAATGCCCGACTGTTCTTCTCTACGCACATCAGTGTGCGAGTTTATATTGGGGCCATATTAGGTTTGTTTGGCCTCTTAGCCTTATTTTGGAACGACTTAAATGCCAGTGACGGCAACTCTCTGTTAGGTTTGACGCTGGTAATGAGTGGAGCTTTATTAGCATCGCTGGGCAATATGGCAAGTGTGCGCAATTCACGCAAAGGCATGAATATTTTTGCGGTGAACGCTTGGGGCATGCTTTATGGCGCTTTGATGTTGGCCTTGGTGGTAGTGACAACAGGGTCAAGCTTCAGTGCTTCTTGGGAACCGGCTTACACATTATCCCTGATCTACTTAGCGGTGTTCGGCACCGTCATTGCGTTCGCCACCTATTACGTACTTCTCAATGACATGGGACCGGAAAAAGCCAGTTATGCAATCGTGCTGTTTCCAGTTGTCGCCGTCATACTCAGCAGTCTTTTTGAAGAATTCACGTGGAGCGCCAATGTTTTCATTGGGTTTGCTTTGGTAATTATTGGTAATGCCATTGTGCTTACGCCAATGGATAAAATTAAGCAGCGGCGTGATCAACGACGAACTCGTAAAATGAACGCACTCTAAGGGGTTATTTTCACGTCATCGCCAGCCGCCATTTCCCAGCAACAGCGAATAGTCATAAACGTTACTGCGCACCGAATTCATAACGCACACCCAAATAAGCGGTTCTCGGTGCCCCTGGGAAATACCTCTCTGCGGTAAACCCAGTAAAGTCAGCTCGCTCTGCAAAGCGTTTATCGGTTAAATTAATTAACCGTGCAGTGGCTGAAAAGCGTGGGCTGATTTGATACGAGGCACGCAAATTAAAGACCTCGTGACCTGGGTATTCTCTGAGATTTTCTGGCTCCAGAAAATAGGCACCCACATGCTGCATTTCCAGCTCGGCTTCGAGACCTTCAAATACTTGCCATGAAATGGCCGTGTTGATCAAACTGGTGGGCGCGGTATCCACTTCGTTGCCGTTGATATTCACACCGCCAGAGAATTGGTCAGAGGCGTAATCATGCTCCGCAATAGCACCCGCAGCACGCCACTCAAGTGAGTTAGAAACAGCGTGCTTTATAGAGAACTCAAGCCCTTGGCTCTCAAGCTCATTACCGTCCACATTGAAAAAATTACTATCACGAATAATTACGTTACTTTGCTCTAACTGATAAAAACTCAAAGAAATGTGCGTTTTATCGCTGCGATAATTCAAGCCAAACTCCACATTATCGGCCTGCACACTGTCTAAGTCCGCCACTTGTTGCTGGCGTTGAAGCCGATAAAGTTCGGTAGCTTGGGGGGCACGGAAAGACGATGCCGCTGCGGCGTATAGCCGAAGCTTGTCATTCACGGTGTATCTTAGTTCCAATTTCGGTGAGATATTTGAAAACGAATCACTTCGATCCGCAGGCCGACTATAACGACAACCGCCAAAACCGCATTCAGTGCCATCATCACGAGTACGCCCATCGAGCGAGAGATTGTTATAATCGTAATCTAAACGTTCCGCGCGCGCGCCCGCAACCAAACTCAGAGCATCGTTTATTTGCCAATCCAAATTTCCAAACAGGCCTAGCTGCTCTGAATCAACTTGATAATCGTAGTGTACACCTGTGGGAATGGTTGCTTGTAAGAATGCCGAACCCCGAGTGGGTTCCGCCTGGCTTTGCCGTAGCTCACCTTCTGAAAAATCAGCATCCAAACCGATGGCCCAGTTCACATTTTGATTTAACTCACCTCGCAACGAAGACTGCCAACCAAACCCTTGTTGGCTGTTTTGTTCTAAAGGGTCACCCGGTAAAAAATGCAACAGAAAGTCCATCTCAGTGGCACGAACGTAGGGCGTAATTTGCAGTGTCTTACCGCTGCGGGTTTCGGTGTTAAAACGCGCCCAAGCTCGAAACGAATCGGTGTCTCTAAACGCTTCAGGATTTGGATTTTCACGCGCCAATGTTTCATCCAAATAACTGTCTAAGCCAACAATAAACCCGGCTGTCTCTTGATCAAGTTGGGTCGCGGTAAAACCGGCGTTCACTCGCCAAGACCCCAGTTCTTGTTGATGACGCCAACTTATCTTGTGCTGCTGATAATCAGCATTTTCGCGAAACGAATTGGTGTCAGTAATGGTGACATAAAATCGACCTTGAGCAAACTCATTGTGGCCGCTATCACCGTAAGAGAAAGCGCCTTTCGCTCGTCGATAGGATTCTTCGCCCACCTCCAAAGCAACAAAGTCTTTACCAACCAAAGGAAGGCTGATGTTAACGCTGCCGGTAAGGCTATTGGAACCATAAAATGAAGTGCTGGGTCCACGGGTCACTTCAATCTGAGCGGCTTGTTCGAAGTGAGTATCAAATAACTCATTGACATTACAAAAGGCAGGCCCGCGCACCGGTAATCCCTCTTCCATAATCAATACATTGCCACACGCGCCCGCGCCAGTAAGAACAGCACTGCGAATACCGGGTAAGGATTCTTGCCCATCGCCACGCTGTAAACTGACACCAGGAGCCTGGCTTAGCTGTTGCTGAATATGCTCGGCCTGCGTAACCGCAATCTGCGATGCGCTTATTACCGTAATATTGCTGGGTGCTTCATTCAACGGCTGTTCCGTCCGGGTGGCCGACACAACAACGGTTTCGATTTCGGCCTGTGCAACTTGGCAATTAACGACCAAGGTGACTATCAACAACACAGGCAACAATGATTTAACAGCGTTCATAATGCATGATTCAACGTGAAATTTATCGATCGCAAGAATATCACCTTTGATGTGAGCCTCAATCGACGCATTCACCCAAGGCCCTCATTAATTGATGTTCATCACCATGACTTCAATCGCGCTTTGCTGAACAAATCAGTGTTACCCTGAGAAAGGCAAGAACCCATACGCCGCTAATTTAGTCGAATTTGGGTTTTCTCCGAGCTTCAAAAGCCGTTCAATCAAGGTGACTATATGCCATCCAAAAGCCACTCTGCCGCCAAACATGCTCAAGCAATTTTTGTATTTGTGAGTAGGTCGTTATGAACAGACATCATTGCGTACTCTTCTTTATTACAACATTCTTTGCTACTATTTTACCAACGTTAACCAAGGATGAAAGAACTCATTAGCAATGGATCACACCCACCTTAAGCCCGAACAACTTTATACGAATCAACCTTCTGGTTACGACAATGGCGTTAAAAAGCTTTTTACTCAGATCAACACGCCGCACAACTACATAATGGTTTGCCAAGCCGCCAGACATAATATTGTCCCTCACCCAGCTCCCAAGGTCGCCTACGGTGATGATCTATCGCTTGGGCACTTTTTCGAGCCAGCCTGGAACAGCGAAGTATTAAATCGCATTAATCAACATATGATCTTGGCTTTTTTAAACTGCTACGTTAAAACCATCAAAGGCGCTTGCCAGATGCTGCCTATGCGCGAAGACATCACGCAAAAAAAACAAAAAGACGGAACTTTTACTGAACCATGGCCAGGCTTTAAAAATAGATTTGGAACCGGAATCAAGTTTTACAAAGGCAAACGTTCGTAAACAAACCCAGTACTGGCGGCAAAAAGAGCTTAAATTTACAAAACTTTTTATTTATATCGCGGCAATCTGTTTAAGATTTGTCGGCATCAATTTTAACAAAACACTGACCACAGGAGACAGTATGGAACAAATTCAAACTTATATTCCCATCATCATAGACAACGCAATGGTGTACGGGGTTAACTTCCTTAAAGCACTGATTATATTTTTAATCGGTAAGTTTATTGTCAACCTTATCGCCAAAGGGGTCGGCAAAGGCATGGAGCGCTCTGGCACAGACCCCATGTTAGCCAAGTTTGTTACCAACATTGCGTATGCATTAATGCTAACTTTTGTGGTAATTGCCTCGATCTCACAACTGGGTGTGCAAACGGCATCATTGGTCGCTATCTTAGGCGCGGCAGGCCTAGCGGTGGGCTTAGCACTGCAAGGCTCACTGGCCAATTTCGCCGCCGGTGTCATGGCCATTATATTTAGACCTTACAATGTTGGTGATGTCGCCGAGGTCGCCGGTTTGACCGGCAAAGTTGAAGAAGTGGATATTTTCACCACAACGCTTCGCCTTCCAGATCTAACAAAAATCATTATCCCCAATGGACAAGCTCTCGATGGCCCCATTATTAACTACACAGAGGCAGGCGATCGCCGCATGGACCTAAGCGTGGGCATTTCTTATAACGCCAACATTCAAGAAGCTCGTGACGTGATACTCAAAGCCATCGCTAAATCGGACCATGTTCTCGAGTCACCAGCCCCCAGCGTTGGAGTAACCGAACTTGCTGACAACAGCGTTAACTTGACAGTACGACCATGGGTCAAAGCATCGGACCACCCAGCCGCAACACTCGAGTTATTAGAAATAATAAAAGTGGCTTTGGATGACGCTAATATCGGCATTCCTTATCCGCAACGAGATGTACATATCTATAACCACTGATTTAAGAAACAGTTTAGCGGTTTCGTCTGTAACGAAACCAATCAAAAAACGGTGAGTTAAGCTCACCGTTTTTTGGTTTAGGACGAAATTTTAACTCTGTCTATGTCGCTTCGTTCTCATCTTTCTCAAGGCCCATCGTCACTTGAACAATACGCTCTGTGCCACTGTGATCGTTATGCAAACGGATCAAATGGTTAAGTTGATACAAGGAAACCAACAACGAGTATAGTGGTGCCAAATAGTTCTTTTCTCGCAACTCTTTGAACTGGTCTTCACTAAGTTCAGTCAATTTGGCTTCATCAATGGTGTTTAAACCTTTAAGCGTATTTACCTTACCGCCTTCGTAAGTGACCATCACATCAATAGAACGAATCAAACCCAGTTCGTTTATGTGCTTACAAAACTGATACGTATGAATATCGTTACGCATATCTTCTTGCAAAGTGGCCGTGACACGCGACAACAGTGGGCCGGCTTTTTCACTGTCTTCAAACAACGGCTCACCGGTTTCTTTAGAGAACGCTTTGTGTTCGGGATCAATGCCAATGGTGTACTGCTTCTCCTCAGTTGGGTGACGCATCAAAAAGAATGGATAAGTTAGCATCGTTGTAGGCTGATAAAGGCCTTGCCACTTGTCATCCCTGACCAATAAGCTTTTCTCAACTTCTAAGGAAGTAATTGACGATATTAACCAGTCACCGCCTTCGCTTGATTGGGTTAAGAACACCGGAACTTCGCAAGCCGCGCGACTGATTTCGGTCACCCGAAGACTCATAATATGAGTTCGTTTTGCTACTTCGATAGCCGCCTGGGTATCCACTTTTAAGTCACCGTGCGCTTGCGGGGTTAATTCTACTAATTCTGCCATTGTTCTAATTTCTAATATTTTTATTGTGGGCCGCCACACTCACGAAACATTCTGTAAATGTGCTTGCCGTTAGTATTAAAAGCCGAGTTTTTCTGCCAATCACGCTCAGTATCATGCACAAACCTGACTCACTGTTAATGATTCAAAGGGCCTTAAAAACTCAACCGAATTCGGTACATGCTATTGCGAAATGATAACCCACACAGCGTAAAACCCAATACGGCCTCAAACAGTAACTCAGTATCGCAAGCCAAGTTACTGTTTAATAATGATGCTGTTGGCAACCATTTTTCAATGTGTTTTCGGTGTGTTGACAGCGCGCGTAATGTGTTCTTGTTCTGCTGAATGATGCACTCTGCCTGCGACTTTTCTGTATGCACATACGCTTATTTGAGAGAAGTCAGCCCGAAGCTCCATACCATACAACACATATTGATAACTCGCAGCCAGAAAAAGCTCAATAGCACCCCAAAAATTGACACAATCAAATCTCAAATGGCCCAAATCGCAAAATCACTTGCCAATGAGCCAGAAATACCGCGTTTACCTACAATGATGAACACTTTATTCATTGCATATCTCAGTTCAGTTTAGAAAATCGCCACGTTAGCGCTTTTTGCCAACATCAGTAAGCGCGATGACTGTGAGCCATATATTACCTCATTGGTTTCTAATACCTTGTTTGCCAAACAGATCTCAGAATGGGCCCGAAAACGGTTTTTGCTCGTTATTTGAATTACTCAAAAAACCGTCTATAAACAAGGGCTAGGGCGTTTGAAAAAATAGTTAGTATTAGCCGCGTCTCTATAGACTGTGGTCTATACATAGAAGATGATGTTATTGATACCAATGACTCAAGAAGCAGCTTGGAAATAACCGACGGTGATCAGGCTGTTATTCGTGGGCTATCAATCTTGCTACCACCTAACGCTTTTGAGGGCTACATTGTTCGTTCGTCAGGCGTGATAAATCATGAAGGCTTGTGGTCAAGTAGTTAATAAATTTCAAATTCCAAACAATATTTTTTATGATTTTTCTCAAAAAATTATTTAGCCGTTCCAAAAAACACATCTCATCTGATGAACTGATAGAAGTTTATGCAGGTGTTGCCGCTGGAGTCGAAATCAATAAAAAATGCTTAATCCTTTCTGAGCGTGAAGGAAACGAACTTGAGCAATCATTCGAGCAATTACATCAAGCTGTCTCAGCCAGATTAAATTCTACGTTTCTATCTATGGTCCGCCAAACTTCAAGAGAAATAGCCGAAGATGAGCCTTATAATGCTTGTAGTCTCGATGCACAACAATCTGTAACTGAAGCACAAGAAGTCGCTGCATACTGGCTCAATATATTATCATCAAAATAAATCTAATAAAGCGCTTGATCTTAAGACTACAAACGCATGCCGCTAAACTTAGCGTTCGTAAATTGTATTTTTTGAGCATTCAGCAATAGTTATTATAATTTAAAGAGAGTTAGTTCATGTCATTTCAGGGTAAAAGAAAATACAGAAAAACAATTGTTCATTTTCAAAGTAAATTTAAACCTCAAGAAATTTGGGAATTTTTAGTACATCCAAAACATGTCGTAAAATTTACTAAAGACCCTTGTTATTATTGTGAAATATCAAACGATTTTGTACTTGAAAAAAAACATTTTTGGACAGAGGTTCACACTGGAAAGGATTGCGAAGGAGATATTGTTAAGTCAGTGATAATCGGCTTAAAACAATATCAGAGCTTTTCAACATTGAGGCATCAAGCCGGAATAAAAAATAAAACCATTCTCACACTAACAGAAAATGAAAGTGGTACATTAATTTCTGAAGAACAAATATTCAGCCCAAGTTTTAAAAGCGTAAGCTTGTTAGGGCTCTTTGCTTGGTTAATGTTATTGACGGGAATGTTAACTCGTTTTTCATTTCAACCTGATGATGATCTATTCTGGTTCGAAAGAATGGAAGAGACTGTAGCAAACACACAACTTGCTTCATCAGAAACTTCAAACTAAAGCCATGCATATTTCTGAACTTTACCTACATCCGGTTAAATCAACGGCGGCAATTTCTGTGCAAGAGCTTGACTACACAGCTCTTGGGCCAAATTGCGACCGACAATGGATGATAGTGAATGACGTTGGGGTGTTTATGAGTCAGCGTAAACACCCTAAGTTGTGCTTACTTAAAGCCGAAGTAAGCGTGCAAACACAAAACCTCAAACTCAGTGCCGTTGGCCATAAGTCGATTCTTATAAACTCATCAAACGGAACCGACCGGAAAGACATTAACGTTACAATTTGGAAGGACAGTGTCATCGCCTCAGATTGTGGAGAATCAGTGGCGATCTGGTTAAGTGAATTCTTAGGCACGTCTTGTCGTCTGGTTTGTCTTAATAATCGAACCGTTCGCAGCGTCAACACTGACTTTGCTAAGGCTGGTGAACTTGTGGCCTTTGCCGACGGGTTTCCTACCTTGGTGGTGACGCAAGAATCATTAGATGAATTCAATTCACACTTAGAGGTTCCTGTTGATGTGCGTCGATTTAGGCCTAACATCGTTATTGCTGGCGCCACGCCTTACGCCGAAGACAGTTGGCAGACCATTCGAGTTGGCGAGATTGAGTTCAATCTGGTAAAACCGTGTTCGCGGTGCATTATTCCATCAGTCAACCCTGACACGGGCCAAAAGGAAATGGCCGTCAACCAAGCCTTACTTAAAACCAGACGCCACGAACAAATCACCTATTTTGGTCAAAATGCATTGCATCATGGGCTGGGGAAAATACGAGTCGGAGATGCTGTAGAACTGATTGCTAGAAGTCAGCCTGACCCAAACAGCCGTTCAATGCGGTCATAACCTCACTCTCACCTTTTAAACGCTTTATGCATTGAAAAGCGGTTTCGGCCTCTGGGTAGGTGACTTTTAGAAACCCAAGCCATTGCTTAGCACGATTGCCCACAAAATGTGGGTGTTCGTTCGTTGATCGATTTAAATAGGCAATCAACGTTTGCAAAATTGCCACCCAGCCCAAAGGTTGGTAAGGCGTTCGTTCACGACCGGCTTTAGACTTTGATTTAATCAACATCGCCAGATCAGGCATCCGCAATGCACCTCGCCCTAGCATGATGTGCTGAGCATTGCTGCGCTTGATTGCTTGCTCTGCCGAATCGACACAGGCGATATCCCCATTAATAATGAGTGGCACCTGCGCTAACTGCGTTTGTGCTGATACTCGAGAAACTTGATGCCAATGCGCTGGGGGCTTATAGCCATCTTCTTTAGTTCGGGCATGTATGCATAACTCATTTGCGCCGGCTTGCAATACTCGCTCAGTGATCTCTTCAAGATCATCTGAGTTGGAAAAACCAAGCCTGATCTTTGCGGTTACTGGTATGGCTGGGTCAACGGCATCACGCACCGCACTCACAATTTCGCCCACACGTTCTGGCTCTTTTAGCAACACAGAACCACCCTCGCGCTTATTAACGGTTTTGGATGGGCAACCGAAGTTAAGGTCAATTCCGGGCGGCTGCAATTGTGCAACTCGGGCCGCATTCACGGCCATCCATTTGGCATTTCCGCCTAATAATTGTAAGAAGACTGGCACACCCGTGGCGGTCATTCCTCCATTATTTAATTCTGGTGAATAACGAAAAAAGACATGGTCGGGAATCGTTTGTTCGGTTACACGCACAAACTCAGTAACACAACGGTCATAACCGCCAATGGCCGTAAGCACGGCACGCATTTCAGCGTCTACTACGCCTTCCATAGGTGCCAAACAAATTTTAGTTTCAGGGCCTAGTGCCATATCTGTTGTACAGGCGTGAATCATAAAAGTGGACGGACACAAAGTATAGAACTTAAGCGTCTCACTATCGAGCCTATCTCTTGTTTTTCACAACAGCGGCAGGCAAAAGGGCAAAGCCGAACCGTCTTTCCTTTTATTAAAAAGCGCAGCAAGTGCCTAGAACATTATGAAATACCATAAAGGCTTTTAATTTACATCAATCTCAGAAATACCATCGGTATCAATTTCATCAAGTTTTGACCTTCGAACTTTTAGCCGACCGCTGCCCGCACCCTGCTGCTCGACTTTAAGCGCTTCTTTGTCGCCACCCACGAAGGTTGAATCGCGAATGACAACATGGACATTACCGCCACTCTCCTCTTCCAATTCAACCGCCTCTTTTCGGCCGTTATTATTAGCAACACTGACCTTTCGTAAAGTGGCAACCAAATTGCCTTCGTCTTCTTCAGAGGCCTTGATGCCTTCGTCAACGTTGGACAGCGTTATCACATTTTCAAGACGCATAACGATGTTACCAGGCCCTTCTTCATCGAAGTCTAAGCCTTCATCGAAGTTATTGTTAATCTGAGACTCTCTGACACTCACGTAGATCGAGCCGGCGCCGGCTTCATCAATGTCAAAACCATCATCCACATCGGCGTCGCCGTCATCATCACAAGGTCCTGCCTCGAGAAAAGGGATAAGCGCGCAATACTCTCCATTATTTTGAAACACACTGCCACGAACGTCAGCCACAATGTCGCCTTGCCCTCCTTCATCCAGTTCAATGCCGTCGGCCCCCACGTTGCTGAACACGGAATCTTTAACCGTAAAATAGATATTGCCTTCACCGCGCTCGTCCACACGAACGCCGTCAGCGTCCTGCTTACCAAACCCAACGTCGGTTATTACAACTTGATTTAGTTTCACCTGCACTGATGCCGCTGACCCTTGACCCGCACCACCACTGCCAGCACCACAATCATCAAGTAAGGTGCAGTCTGATACGTGTACGCCATGATTGCCCACACCAGAGACAGTGACGTGATTAAGTACTAATTTAACAATGCCTTGACTACTGACTGGTACGTTAACAAAAATTCCTTTTCCTCCAACGGCAGAAGCCGGGTTTTGATTTACTTCGAAAGCATTTCCGACCAGGCGCAGATTACTAATAGAAATGTTGGTGGCTGAAGAAATAGAGAAAATAGTATCATTGCCTTGCAAAGCTGATGCGTCAATGGTTTGATGGTTGCCGTTGATGCGTATGCTATTGCCCGAGTACTCTAATGGCTGCTTGACAGTAATAGACGAGATTGAGCTGGGTATATGAATGACCGATGCGCCGCTCTCTAGAGCCGCACGTAAAGAACCCGCACCGCTGTTATGGCCATTTTCTACATGGATAATGTTTTTTGCTGTTGCGCTTGAGCTTGCTGAAATGCAAATGCACGCAACAACCGACAGTAAAATTTGCTTCATGGTCAGATAAAGAGTGTGGGTTGGTCGCATTGAATAAGAAAATTCTAAGGCATATGTGTGACAACCGGTTTACAAGTAAGGTCTATTGTCTGAGTAATACCATCGGGGGGGGCAATAATAGCGTCGGAGGCACTAAGGCGTGGCGCTGCAAATTTTTTGCTCAATAAATTCGAGGCGATCTTGCCCCCAAACCACAAAACTGCCGAACTTAAAGCAAGGTACTCCCCAAAGCCCTAATTCACTTAACTCATTATAATTGCCATTAACTTCCTCACGCCAATCTTGATTGGAAAGTAAACCTCTAGCCACCTTCCATTGCAGACCAGCACGTTCAACAATCAAACGCATGCCACCATTCGATTCGGCGTTAATCCCCTGTGTATTAACCGCACGAGCAAAACTCAATAAGTATTCAGCTTCCTTGCCTTGGGAACGAGCGTAATCAAACAACGCATAACAACGTTCAACGGCAAGCCCTAAAGGGTCGGCCACAAAACCATAAGGCAACCCAACCTTTCTGGCCTCTCTTGCTGTGTCAGAAAAAATATACCATTTTTTAGCGGATGGGACATTCATCCCTCGCATCATCATAGGCAGCACCAATTTTATCTTCAGTTCCACGCCATGATGCTTGGCAATCGCGTAGGCTTTTTCCAAACCAAGATAAGAGTACGGGCTGCGAGCGGAAAAATACATCTCCAGAGGCACTGTCGTTGCACGTTCCGCACGATGGCGGTGCGGCGAGCAAAGGTGTCTGCTGGTTAAATCATACACCACGGTATTATCGGTTCTACTAAGGCTTTTATCATTAAGCCTGTGTTCAAGGTGATCCAGACGATCAAGCCCCCAATACCATTCACCTTGATACAATAACGTGGCACTAAAATAGTGGCCCAACTGCCTTAGAAGCTGGTCGTTTTTTATTAACGCTATTTTGGCGGTTTCACGGCCAGTGTTAGCCCGCGTTGAATCATGGACTTCCAACTTTTCACCGGCCCAGTAAGCCGTTAACACCACTAGGGCCTGTTCGATAAAATCTTCAGCATCTTGAAGCATAACCAAATGCTCGCTAACGTCACGCGTTCGACCGATTAGCTCACCCTCTTTACCTTCTTCGCTTGCGGTGATGGTCTTACGTTCAGGAAAATTTAATCTATACAAGCCCGCAAGTAAGCGCGCATCCGTAATGGCATTTTGTCGCCACTTTTCTGGCTCAGGATACATATCACGTTGTAGATCCGACACAACGTAAAACGACAGCTGAACCTGAAAACGAGATCGAAATTCACCTAAGACTTGAAGCAATAAATAACTATAGGGGTCGTCTGTGCGGATAAACACTAAAACGCCATGTTTGCCACCATCGACCGTGTTGCGCAACGAAGCAGTAGCTCGACGCAAGCGTAACCAGGCAGTACTTGCAAAGCACCTAGCAACCCAAGGTTGTATCAATCGTTTTAACATTGGCTCAACGTTTACATAGAATCAACTTAAAAATCCATCATATTCTAGAGTATCGCAAATAACTGGGGCTTCTTAGGTGCGCCCCAATGCCCATCAACAACCGCGGTGGTAAAGGCCGAGTATTTACAACGGCTAAAACAGCGTTATTTTCACTCTGTAAGTATAACGCTGCGTTTCTCAATCCAGTATATGCGATCCAGTATACGTTACTTTTTAAACGCCGCCGCCAGCTTAGCCGCCATCGCATTATTCGCCGTTGGTTTTTGTTTAAACTGTTGCTGATTTACTCTGGGCTTTGCGCTGCCTTTATCACCACCACGTTTGCCAGCGCCACGATCGCGTTGGTCTTGCTTGGTGTCTTGCAACCGCATAGTCAATGCAATGCGCTTTCTCACCACATCAACTTCCATTACCTTAACCTTAACAATTTGCCCTGCCTTGACAACGGTATGCGGGTCTTCAATGAACTTATCGGCCAAACATGAGATGTGTACCAACCCATCTTGATGCACGCCGATGTCCACAAACGCCCCAAAATTAGTCACATTGGTGACCGTGCCTTCAAGGACCATATCTTCAACTAAGTCTTTAATTGTTTCTACGCCGTCTTTGAGGTTGGCGGTTTTAAACTCAGGCCTAGGGTCACGACCAGGTTTGTCTAACTCTTTAATGATGTCGGTGATTGTGGGTACACCAAACTGTTCAGACGTGTAGTCTTCTGGGCGCAAAGATTTTAAGAACGCCGTATCGCCAATGATTGAATTGATTTCACGGTCGTTATTGTGCGCTATTGACTCAACCACAGAATACGCTTCTGGGTGTACGCCTGACGCGTCAAGAGGGTTAGCATTATCCGACACTATGCGTAAGAAACCAGCCGCTTGCTCGAAAGTCTTGTCGCCCAGTCTTGGTACTTCTTTAAGCGCATCTCGGCTCTTAAACTCACCATTCAGGTTTCGATAGTTAACGATATTGGTGGCTATGGTTTCATTCAATCCAGAGACGCGTTTAAGCAAAGGCATGGACGCCATATTCAAGTCAACGCCCACGTCGTTTACGCAATCTTCGATGACCACGTCTAATTGGCGACCAAGCTGATACTGATTCACATCGTGCTGGTATTGCCCAACACCAATCGACTTTGGCTCAATCTTTACAAGCTCAGCCAACGGATCCTGCAAACGACGAGCAATGGATACCGCACCGCGGATAGTCACGTCTAAATCGGGAAACTCTTTGGCGGCAAATTCAGAAGCCGAATACACCGAAGCACCAGCCTCATTGACCATTACTTTTTGCAGCTTTAATTCTGGGTGACGCTTGATTAAATCGCCCGCCAATTTATCGGTTTCTCGCGAAGCCGTGCCATTACCAATGGCGATCAACGCGGCGCCGTGTTTTTTTGCCAAAACGGCCAGTTCGGCAATGGATTGATCCCACTGGTTTTTAGGTGCATGCGGATAAATCGTGCCTTGGTCTTTGTATTGACCAGTATTATCCACGACCGCTATTTTTACGCCAGTACGCAGGCCGGGGTCCAAACCAATGGTTGCTTTGGCGCCCGCTGGTGCCGCAAGCAATAAGTCTTTTAAGTTCATTGAGAAAACACGTATCGCTTCTGTTTCTGCTTTCTCTTTTAACTTCATCATCAAATCGCCACTGATGTGCAGCAGCACTTTGATACGCCATGTCCAACTCACCACCTGAGCCAGCCATTTATCAGCGGGCCGTCCCTGCACTGAGATATGAAAGCGTTTGGCAATCATTTTTTCACATGGGTGCGCTAAGTCGCCAACCCAACCACCTTCAGGCGCTTCAATATCCAGATTCGACATCAAAATGCTTTCGTTGCGTCCACGAAATATCGCTAGCGCTCTATGTGAAGGGATGCTTTTATATGGCTCTTGGTAATCAAAGTAATCACGAAATTTAGCGCCTTCTTGCTCTTTATCTTTGGCTACGCTGACGCTCACAACGGCCTTGTCTTCTAAATAGGTTCGTATCTCATTTAATAGAGCGGCATCCTCAGCAAAGCGCTCCATCAGTATGGCTTTAGCGCCATCTAATGCCGCCTTCACATCCGCTACGGGGGTTTCTTCAGACTCGTTAATATAAGACACGGCTTCGTCTTCAGGCACCAGCATGGCATCTGCCAATAGAGCGTCTGCCAATGGTTCTAAGCCGGCTTTAATGGCTATTTGCCCTTTGGTGCGTCGCTTTTTTTTGTATGGAAGATATAAATCCTCCAGCACAGTTTTTGTTTCAGCCGACATAACCGCCGCACTAAGATCGTCGGTTAACTTACCTTGCTCTTCAATACTTTTCAGGACACTGACTCGACGCTCTTCTAATTCACGCAAGTACTTTAAACGCTCTTCAAGGCTGCGTAACTGAGTGTCATCCAACCCTCCAGTTACCTCTTTTCGGTATCGTGAAATAAACGGCACCGTGGCACCTTCATCAAGCAAAGTGATTGCGGCAGAAACTTGGGCCTGTTTAACTGGGGTCGAAGTTTGTGATAGTTCTTCGGCAATTCGTTTTTCAATAGACAACATGAATGGCGTGGTACTTTTACTTTTAAAATTAGGGCGTGATTATCAAGTCTGCTCGACTATGATTCAACTGCAATTTAAATCTGCGATCAATAATCATTCGTTATGAGAAGTAAAGTCAGTTGGTAATAAAAACATTCACTTTCTTACGAATAGCGTGTGACACTGACATGACAGCGCAAGACAACGCACGACAGCGGTGTGACCAAAGTACGACGAATGACAGACAAGAGGTTTTATTAAGCCAAGGATGTGTTAATTTCACCTCGTCGAGTTCGACATTAAACACTCTGTAGATGGCCAACAGCCACCTATTTGCTGCTAACAAGTAACCACTAACACCCGACAACGGTATTATGGAGCCAGTCAGTAATGAAAAAAAACACCCTTAAGCAGAGAGTTAGGCAAGGAATAACGTCAACTTTCACCCTTTTGCCATCACTGGGTCGCCAATTAAAGCTGTCTTTAATTGGCCCAGCATTATTCAGTTCAGTCTTAATGGTTGCATTAACCAGCGGCCCTGCGCACGCAACCAATGAACTCAATGCCACTGTTGATACACTTGAATTTAAACGCTGTACAGTCACTGTCGAGGCTTATGAAATGGACGCTCAGTGCGCAACCCTTCAACGCCATGAAAACCCCAACGATAAGAACAGCAGGCTCATCGACTTATCCGTTATCAAACTGCTCTCGCATTCGCCAGAACCAGAACCCGATGCCTTTACGATCATACAAGGTGGCCCTGGTGGCTCATCCATCGATATGGCAATGTCGTACAGCTCGGCGTTTAATGAAATACGCAAAAAACGAGACTTAATCATATTAGATCAACGCGGCACTGGGCGGTCGAATTTACTTACCTGCGATGCGCCGCCAGAAGAGGAGAGTGGTTTCGATCTTGCACTGGTTAGACAGCAGACTAAAAAGTGCGTCAACAAGCTGTCTGAAAATAACGACCTACGCTTTTACACCACCAGCATCGCAGTGGATGACCTTGAAGCAATGCGCGCTGCCGCAGGCTATACGCAACTTAATATTTATGGGGTGTCTTACGGCACCCGAGTTGCCCAACACTACCTACGTAAATACCCGGCTAACACGCGTTCAGTCGTGCTTGATGGCGTCACTCCAATTGGTCTAAACCTGGCTGGCGGTGAAATCGCCCGCCGATGGGAAGACGGCTTTGAGCAACTCACTCAGCGCTGCCTTGAAAGTGACGCATGTAAGGCAACGCATGGCAATTTGCGGCGCATTTTTATTGAATTACAACAGCGGTTCGAAACTCAGAGTCTGAGCGTCACCGTGCCACACCCGCTCACCGCGCAGCCAACCAACTACACCTTTACAGAAGACAGCCTGTTGGTGGCCCTGCGGTTAATGCTCTATAGCACGGAACAGCGTGCTTTAATTCCAATACTGCTTAGCGAAGCACAACACGGAAACTACGCGTTCGTGGCAGCTCAAATCATTCAAGCTAAAGAAATTTTTACGGGTCAATTTGCAACGGGAATGCACAATTCGGTTGTTTGTGCCGAAGACGCGCCTTTTGTAACAGAAGAAGATGTTGCACAGGCTGATGGCACATTAATTGGCCGCAAAATGTCGCAAGCAATGAAAGTCACTTGCGACCATTGGCCTAAGGGGCCGGTTGATGAAGACTTTTTCACACCGTTTGAAAGCGAGGTTCCGGTACTCGTATTGTCTGGCGCAACTGACCCAGTCACTCCCCCAGAAAACGGCGATATGGCTGCCAACATGCTAGGTAACACGAAGCACGTCGTCGTACCCGCACACGGACATGGCGTGGCGGCCAGAGGCTGCGCAAGCACCTTGGTGAGCAATTTCGTTCACAACACGTCTCTTACTGACATCGATGCCCGTTGCGTTGAGCGTGAACGCGCCATGCCATTTTTCTCAACACTTACGGGGCCACGACCATGATTCTCGCCAAACATTTAAGTAAGTCATTCAGCAATATAAAAGCCGTGAGTGACGTCAGCTTTACAGCCGAAGACGGTAAAATCACCGGTTTACTAGGCCCAAATGGCGCAGGCAAATCAACAACACTTAGAATGCTTTACACCGTATTCAAACCGGATGCGGGCACCGCCACTGTTGACGGTTATGACATTCAAAAACAAGCCATGCAAGTGAAACCTAACATTGGCGTACTAACCCACGGCGCGGGCATTTACGAACGCTTGAGCGCGAGGGAGAATGTTCAATATTTCGGCAAGTTGCATGGCCTAAAAGGCAAGGCACTGGATAGTCGTATCGATGAACTGGCTGATTTGCTCGAAATGGAAGACTTCATCGAGCGCCGTGCTAAAGGCTTCTCTCAAGGCCAGAGAACCAAAGTAGCATTGGCACGCGCACTGGTGCATTCGCCCAAAAACGTACTGCTTGACGAGCCTACTAATGGGCTAGACATCATGGCAACTCGTGGACTACGCAAGGTAATTTTACGCCTGAAAGAGGCCGGCCACTGCGTGGTTTTTTCCAGCCATATCATGCAAGAAGTGGCCGCTTTATGCGATGACATTGTCATTATTGCGGCTGGCCAAATTGCGGCCCAAGGCACCCCCGACACGCTACTTGAAATAACGGAGGCAAACACACTGGAAGACGCCTTCGTGAAATCCATTGGCTCAGAGGAGGGATTAATCTAATGGGGACAATCACAAACAACTCAATCGGTCGATTAAGCGGCCTTTGGACTGTATTTACAAAAGAAGTGGTCGATAACTTAAGAGATCGTCGCACCTTGATAACAATGACCGTGTCGGTCATTATCGCGCCATTGTTTATCATCGGCATTCAGTGGTTTTCTGAGTCTAAAGTCAAAGAAGAAACCGACCCAGTTACTTCGCCTCCCTTCGAGCTTCCTGTGATTGGCGCAGAACATGCGCCCAATTTAATGAACTGGTTACGGCAAAGCAACATCCGCATTGTCGACGCCCCTGATAGTCCAGAATCAAGCATTAAACGTGGTGAACGCCGGGTGGTGATGATCATCAAGAAAAATTACGTTGAACGCTTTGAAAAAGGCAAATCGGCGCCCGTGCTACTGATGCACGACAGTTCAATTCAAGGCCTAGAACAGTTAGGTATGCAGAAAGTACGCCGTTCACTCGCCGGCTACAGCAATCAAGTCGCCGCGATGCGTTTGCAGGTCAGAGGCATTAACCCTGAACTGGTAAGGCCGATCACCGTCAACACTTCGGACATTTCAACTCCGGAATCTCGTAATGGGCAAATTCTGGGCATACTGCCATACTTAATCATTATGTTTATCATGGCCGGTGGCATGTATTTAGCCATCGACACCACCGCCGGTGAACGGGAAAAAGGGTCATTAGAATCACTGCTCACATTGCCTATTGATCGAAAATACTTATTGCTGGCCAAGTTATTAGCGGCAGCCTTCTTTTCCGCTCTTACCTTTTTATTTGTATTGATCGGGTTGACGGTGTCAATGAAGTACGCGCCAGTGGATTCCATTGAACTTGTCATTGATCCTGCTCGCATCATCTATCTTTTCTTAACTTGCTTACCCTTCGTGTTTGTCGCCAGCGGTTTGTTAATCCTTGTGGCTTCATTTACCAAAAGTTACAAAGAAGCGCAATCGTATCTGGGGTTTATCATGATGTTGCCAAGCATGCCGTTGATTTTTCTGGCATTTCTTTCCCCAGAAGCAAGCGCATCTAACATGTGGGTCCCAAGCTTGAGTCAAGCGCTTATCATTATTGAAACCTTGAAGGGGGAACCCATCGCCAACCACCTAGTGGCGCTGTCGATGATATCCAGCTTGGCGGTCGCCGCAACATTGTCCTTTATCGCAATGAAGTTCTATCAACGCGAAGGCATACTAGGCTAAGCACCATTGCATCAACAATAAACAGCCCGCACTTTAATTCGTGCGGGCTGTTTATTGTTACGGCGTGCAAATTAGACATCGCCTTTCAGGCGGCCTAAAACCGTCTATCTCGGTTTGAAACACGCCGCCTTGTTAGCCCCGTTAACGTCCGTTACTTTTCATTAACTTGCTCGGTTACTATGCCTCGCAATACCTTGATTTTAGACGTAACAACCCTCATTCAGACTCGTAAACCGGTGTAATAAACGGCGGTTGCACGGGGTAGTGGTAGCTGCGAAATTGCGACATATCGGGTGACCCGGCCTCCACCCACGCCAGTTGCCACAATCTGGCTAGGGCGTCTGCCCCCACCGCTAAACGCTCAACCGCAAATTTTTCATAACGGCGACTCACTTCTTTGGCTGGTTTCCGTTTGGCTGAAGCTTGTTCACCAGAGTCTGCATCCACAATGCTTTTAGCAACAATGGAGTGTCGGTCATCTAACTTGATTAGCTTCTCGACATGAGTGTGGCTGTCGGCCATCAAAGCCCAAATCAATTTTTGTGGGTCGGCTAAAATTTCGGCACGCTCTTTGGCCCCGTAAGTACGTAACCATAAGCCCCGACTGCCCGCCTTCTTAAGCATTTTTTCTGGCAACTCAAAAGACAGTTCAGCAACCACAACCGACTCAAAGTAGGCATGCAACCCTTTGTTACCGGTCAGTTGGCCATCGTAATTGGCGGTGGTGTGGTGCGGGTTCGCCAAGTCACCCACAAAGTGTGACATTAAACCGCTGTACAACAAAGCTTGATTGATGTGTTGCTCTTTAAGTTCATCGGGTTTTGCATCGAGATTGGTTAATTGGTCGACAATCAACGTATAAAGTTGCAATACCCGCCATGGCGCAGTGCCAACGTCCGTGGTGTCATGACCCTTGGATTGACACAAGGCACGATACTCACGAAAGCTTCTTGGCAGATCATTCCACTTCTCAACGCCGGTGGCGACCTTTTCTAAATTAATATAGTGCGTTGGGGAATTGGTTTTTATTACCTCCTCACCCATGTAGTCAGCCCGCCATACAGTATCAGGCGTATTGGATAAATGCGCTAACATATGGTCGCGCAGCAGGAACGGACGCATCAATGCTAAATTGTCATTATTGATGTTTCTCATGTGCTGCACAGCGACACGCGTAATCAAGTCGTGACCACGCTCTCCCCACGCGTGAGCTTGATTATTAATACCGATTAACACCAACGATAACAACAGAATTTTTAACGGGCTTGATCTCATAATTTAAAGCAGATAACGTAATTGCGCTGATGTGTGTGACCATCAACATGTAAATCCTACTATACCCAGAAGCGGAAATTCACGCCCGGTTTATGCCAATAAAGTAATGCATGAACGTGGCCAAAATAGCCGCAAAAGTGAGGCTTATCGAAACAGCATCACCCCATTGAGGCCATTTTTAACAAGGCATTGCCGTTGCTTTAAGAGTTGTGAGATAACGTCGGCTCAATTTCTCTGAAACTCAGCATAGACCTCAAGCAAAATCTCGTCACCCACTAAGGGAATATAGTCACTCATACCAAAATCAGATCGGTTAAAACGGCCTGTCGCCGAAAAGCCCAGTGTGTATTTACCCGTCAAAATATTATTTGCGCCACCATGAAATACCGCCGTCATCACAATTGGCTTTTGCACCCCTCGCCACTGAAGGTCGCCTGTAAATTCGAAGGTATTTTCATTAACGGAAGAGACACGCTTACTCGTGAACACCGCTTGTGGGTAATTTTTATGATTGAACCACGCTCCGCCCAATAAGGTTTGCTCTAAGTCTTGGTCATTAATATCCACTGAGCCCATTTCAATGATGGCGGTTAATGATGCAGCCTGAGTATTTTTTGGATCGAACTCTAACGTGGCATCCATGTCGTTAAAACGACCCACATAAGTAGAAAGCCCTAAGTGCTGCACTTTAAATAAAACAGTGGCGTGCGATTTATCCAGTCGATATTGGCCAGGTTTTAACGAGCTAAGTTCGGTTCTAACCTGCGGTGTTACCAATGGTGTGAGGATACTTGCGCATGAGGATAAACCTAAAATCAACGCCAAAACAAACACGACAACAAAAGGTCTTTTAAACGCCTTCACCCTTAAGGTTGCCTGTTTTAGCCGATAGAAATGACAAGGAAAACCGGCATTAGTTGATTTGGAGTCAGACATAAGTGGCGTTACGTTTGGTTGAAATAAAGTAGGCCAAAGCCCCCAGGGCAATGGTTGGGATAACAGTGAGTAATTTAGTAGGTTGAGAGATGGCCGATAGTATCGCAAATAACACCGTGGCGGCACAAAACACTATCGGTGCAACGGGGTACCACTTCGACTCGGGAATCTCCGACAATCGCCAATGTCGTACAAACAAGCTGCTTACCGCTAGGGCCAAACACAATGACAGAGTGAGGCCAAGGTAAGATAACAAATCCTGCAAGTCAGCCACCAACACCAGAGCCATCGCGGTGCCAACTTGCAAGACAATAGAAGCACGCGGTGGCTCACTCTCGCTAGCTCGAAAAAGCCTTGGTAAGGCGCCGTCATCCGCCATTTTTGCATAGACCCTTGGACCGGCCAACACCATGGCGGTAATCGATGTGAGTAGGGATATGGCAATCACGCCTTCCACAATGCGCCGACCGGCCTCACCAGCTAAGTTTTGCGCTGCAATCGCCGCGATATCAGCTTGCCCTGCAATTAACTCTGCCGGTGTTCCATAAAGTATTATGCCATTAACAAACAGACACAAAATCATCGTAATCAAAGTGCCGATCACCATGCCACGGGCCACCGTGTGTTTGGGATTTTCAACTTCTCCCGCGACATAGGCGGCTGCATTAAAACCAGAATACGTTAATGATATCCAAACCAAACTGTTGGCAAATGCCAACCAAGAAAATTGAGTCAAGTGGCCGCTCACGATCGGCAATTCAGGGTTAGTACTAAAATGAACCATTCCCCATAGCACAACCATCACAAGAACCAACAGCATAAGACCCACAACCCATTCATGCGCTTTGGCGCCCGCCTTCACCTTAACAATGTGTACCCCCCCTGCAAACAGGATAATGCCTATAGCCAGTGAGTCTTCGACAATGCCATTAATATCAAACGCACTTCGAAAATAAGCCTCAAAGGCGGTCGCTGCAAAAGCGATGGCGCCGGGAAAGCCGGCAAGCAACGATACCCAACCGGCGATGAAACCCGCGAGCGGGTGAATGGAGCGCGTGAGATAAAGGTACTCTCCTCCGGACTCGGTGATACCGTTGGCCAGCATACCGTAAGAAAGAGCGCCCATTACCGCGATCACACCGGCCACAAACCAAGCTAACATGACCCACTCACGCGAGCCTAAATCGGACAGTGAGAAGCCTGATGTGGTGTAAATTCCTGCACCAATGGCGTTACCAACAACCAACGTTACAAGGGTCCATAAACCAAATTGATGACTCGGCGTTACGCCGTTTGAATCTCGCATGAGGCCTAGTACTCCTCATTACAATCGTTCAGCAAATCATGCATGTAACTTGCGCCAAGTTGTTTGAGCCGCTGTATGTTTGTCTGTGGAATCGATACGGTGTCTGGGTGGGCCTCAATTGCTCGCTCCAAGCTCGCTTCACGTAATAAATGCAACATAGGGTAAGGCGAGCGGTTTGTGTAATTCTCAACATCATTACGGGCTGTTCCATCGAATTGATAATCAGGGTGAAAACTGGCGATCTGGTACACACCGTCTAAGCCCATTTCAGTAATCAAGGCATCAGCAAAGGCTAAAAACTGATTGTATTCATCAAATTCTTGCAATACGTAAGGGTGTACCAATAAGCTGGTCTCAATATCCGGCCGTCTATTTAACAGCGCCAACTCCACAACCAAATCTTGAAGCAATTGCTCTTGGCTGTTGGCCTGACTTAGCTGAATACGCACTTTGCTCTGACTCCATTCTCGTTTAGCAAAAGGGCATAGATTTAGCCCAATTACAACGTTTTCTACCCAGCGCTCAGTCGTACTAATTTCAATGGAGTTGGACACAGTAGTTTCACTTACGAGCTCGTCATTGCCATTTTCTATGGCACTGAATATATTTAAATATTGATGCTTCATTTACCGACGTTAGCTTCTGGTTTTCCGTTTGCCCACTCCCACTTACTCATAGTCGTTTACCATGAAACATCGCGCTCGTTTGAGCGCATTGTTTTCTAATGCACGATCACGAATAATGAGAAAGAACACGAATCAAGTCACGACCCAAAAGCGGTTACGCCAAACGTCGCAAAGATTCCAATGGCGGCACGGTGATAATTTCACGACTTCGCATTAAGCCAAGAACGGTAATCAGCACCACGCCAGAGAAAATACCCAACAGCCACAAAGAAGGATGCCACTGAGCACTTAAGTCAAACACCTTAGTTTGCACAAAGTACAGCACAATTTCGGCGCCTGCGCTGGCAATCACACCTGAGACTAAACCAAGCGTGACGTATTCGACGGCCAATGCCCCCAGAATGACGTTTTTAGAACTGCCCAAAGTACGCAAAATTGCGTTCTCTCGAAGCCGTTCGTCGAATGACACGCTAATCGAAGCAAAGAGTACCATGGCGCCGCAAGCCAACACCAACAACAATATTAGCTCTAAACCTTGTGTTACACGACTGATCACTTCACGAATACGCGACACCACATCGGTCAGTTCAAGCACAATTGCGGTAGGGAAACGTTGAACCATTTCCGCCACGAAGGGCGCCTGTTGACTTAGCGCATCACCTTCGGCACGAATGGGGGTGCCCGCTTTTACGGCTGTCACCCAATTAGGTGCATATTTGTCGAGTAGACCTGGGTGAAAGATAATGTAAAAGTTAGGATTCATGTTCTGCCAATTGACCGTACGAATGCTGGTCAGGCGGGCATTGAACGTTAAACCCCCAACACTGAAAGTGATTACATCGCCCAGATTCACTCCCAATTCGGTTGCCACGTCGGACTCCATAGAAAACTGTTGCATCAGCGAATTGAGTGTCTCTTGCACGCCTTTTGGATTCAATTGCGTTTCGATATCAGCCAAATTTTCTGTGTCTTTATTCCACCATTGACCGTCGGTAATTTTATTGCCGTCTGGCAAATAAAACGTTTGAGTGAAATTCACTTCGCGACTCAACCCGCCTGATCGAGCAAGACGCTCTCGTGTAATCGTTTCGCCGTTAATTTCAACCAAGCGGCCTCGCACCATCGGGTACCACTCGGTGGTCTTCAATTGATTTTCATCCAGTAAGCTACGAACCGCATCCACTTCTTTGTCCGCCACATTGAACAAAAAGTGGCTGGGTGTGTCATCGGGTAGTTGCGCTTCCCACTCTGATATCAAATTGGTGCGCATGCCTGTCACAATCAACAACAACATTAACGTGGTAGCGAACGCAACGAGCTGCACTAAGGTCTGAGACCGTCGACGCCATAAGTTGGCCAAACCAAGTCGCACGAAGCTGCCCTGCCAAGCACCCAACCCTTTCACCAACCTCAAAAACTGTAGCGCAACCAAAGCGCATACCCCAAATAGCGCAAACAAGGCGCCTAAAAACAACGCCGCTGTCACAACGCTGCCACTGTACCAAGCAGTCAGTGCGAACAATGCTAGAACTCCCACCCACAAGCGCTTGCTTTGGCTAACCAGCGACGTTGGCAGATCCCTTCTTAATACCTTTAACGGAGCAATAGTAGGTAGATGCCACAATGCAGGCAACGCAAACCCCAGCACACAAACCATGCCGGTCACACTGGCCACAAACCACGGCCTCCAACTTGGTGATGGTAATTCAACGTTGAGAAAGCCACGTGCAATTTCCAGTAAGAAATAATGAGCAAGCCAACCTATGAACATACCCAACAAACTGGAAACCAGAGCAATCATTAGCAGACGCACAAACTGGCTGCGTCTTACAACGGCGCTCGACTGCCCCCACGCTTTCATGAGAGCCACTTGGTCGGTTAGCCGGCCGGCGTATCGGTGGCTGGCCAGCGCCATGGCCAACCCAGCCAACAGCACTCCGATGGTTCCACTGAGCAGCAGAAAAGAGCGACCGCGAGCAAAGGTTTCACCCAGTTGTTCTTCTGAATCTTGCGGTGTCAGCAATCGGTAATGTGGTTCTGCATTGCCAGCTTTGCGCTTCGCTTCTTTGTTATCAAACCACGCTTTATAATTTTCGATGCTTCGCTCATCACCCTGCATCAATAAACGATAGGTGACACGACTGCCAGGCCGAATAAGTTTGGATTCTGGCAAATCGCTTAAACTGATCATGACTCTGGCCCCTGCCGCACCAAAACCGGTGCCACGATCGGGCTCGTTTACAATCAACCGAGTAATTGCGAGTGATAAATAACCGACTTCTATTGTGTCGCCGATCTCCAAATTCAATAAATTCAACAGCCTAGGCTCTACCCAAGCTTCGCCTTGCGCTGGACCGTTGCTTAAGCTTTCGACATTTCGCCCACGAACATTATCACTGAGTTCAATCTTTCCACGTAACGGATAAGAGAAACTGACCGCCTTTACCGCAGCAAGGTGATTTTTATCGCCAGCAAACACCATGGAACGAAAACTGGCCGTATCGGCGGTAGTAATCCCTTCAGACTCGGCCTTGAGGCGGTATTCCTGATCAATTTCTATGCCGCCACGCACGGCTAAATCCGCCGCCAAAAATTGGCTTATTTGTTGCCGTATGCCGCGCTCGACTCGGTCTGCAAATAAACTGACTGCCGTGACAACAGTCACCGCTAACACCAGAGCTGAAATCACCAAACTTAATTGGCCACCACGCCAATCACGGTACAACAACTTAAAATCAATCCAGTTCATGAACAACTCACGCAATGGCTCGTGCGTTAGTCACGGCGACTTGTTCACGGTTTTCCACTTGGCTGATCAGCCTTCCACCGTCAATGGTAATGGTGGTTTGGCAACGATCGGCTAAACGCGCTTCATGCGTTACCAAAATTAAAGTGGTATTGGATTGTTCATTTAGCTCAAACAGTAAGTCAGAAACTTTAGCCCCAGTGGCTTGGTCTAAATTACCCGTTGGTTCATCAGCAAACAACAGTTTTGGTGAACACGCAAAAGCTCGAGCCACCGCCACACGCTGTTGTTCGCCACCAGAGAGTTGTTTGGGATAATGAGTAACCCTCTGTCCCAAACCCACTTTATCAAGATATTCTCGCGCACGATCTTGTGCGCCCTTCTGACCAGCCAACTCCATTGGCAGAGCCACGTTTTCCAGTGCCGTCAAACTACCCAATAACTGAAATGTCTGAAAAACAAACCCCACGAGTTGGGCACGAACCTTCGCGCGCCCCTCCTCCCCCATGGCGGTGATTTGATGTTCGCCCAGCCAAATATCACCCGCGCTGGGCTCATCCAAGCCGGCCAACAACCCTAACAGAGTCGACTTGCCGGCCCCGGATGGGCCAACGATGGCCAGACTTTGACTTTGTCTGATATCAAAAGAGACATCGTGCAAAATAGTAAGATCGTGATTGGCAGTACGAACCGTTTTACTAACGGAACGCACACTCAAAATAGTATCTGACATGAATTTAACTTCTATTTGTTAATCGTATGCTAGAGTCTTAAAAGAGGCAAAAATAGCAAACACGAAATTCGAATAATTAGGTACTAATGATACTTAACACAAAGATCAAAAATTTCACGCTTAGTGCACTTTTACTGCTGACGACGATATTATCCAATCCTCTGTTTTGGGCTAACTCATTGCTTGGCAGTGCCGTTATTAGTGACGTATTTTTTAAGACCGCCGAAGCTGAAACCAGGTCCGTTGACGCGACTAAGCGCATAATGATATACGGTGACAGCCTAAGCGCGGCCTACGGTATGGACGAAGAAAACGGTTGGGTAGCACTGCTTGCGAGAAAATTAGGACCCAGTCACGAAGTTTATAACGCCAGCATTTCCGGCGAAACAAGCAGCGGTGGTTTGGCACGTTTACCTCTGACGCTCAAGGAACTTTTCCCTGACTTGGTATTGCTGGAATTAGGCGCTAATGATGGCTTACGGGGCCAATCAACCGATCTTCTGAAAAGCAACTTGGCGGCGATGATTGAAGCCATCCAAGGCTCTGGTGCGGTGGCAGTTTTAGCCAGCGTTTCTCTGCCGCCCACCTACGGCCCTCGCTATATAGACCAGTTTAGAGCCGTTTATTTCGATTTGGCGGAAGAACATGAAATCCCATTGCTTGACTTATACCAACCCAGCTTTGTTGAAACCCCGGGGTACATTCAAGAGGATGGCTTACACCCAACCGAGGTCACTCAACCAATTATCAGGGACTTAGTGGTTGAGTTTTTAATTGACAACGCATTGATCGAATTAGGCTCAACGCCCAGCCACTAAATCACGGCTGTTTTATTTGTGGTTATTTAAGAAAATCAGGAGAAATGAAATGTCCTTAACACTTTACGGCTTAGGCCCATCACGCTCTTTTCGATGCCTTTGGGCACTTGAAGAAGCTCAATTGGATTACAACTTTATCTCTTTAGACCTGGCGGGGACTGGTCCAGATGGTGCTAAGTCACCGGAATACTTAACACTGAACCCTCAAGGCAAAGTACCCACATTAGTACACGATGATTTCGTATTAACCGAAAGCGCGGCAATAGTGAATTACATAAATGCGCTTACCGATAAACATCTGATTCCCTTGGCACCCCAAGCACGAGCAAAGTACGACGAACTGGCTTACTTTGTTCTCTGTGAGTTAGAACAACCGCTTTGGACGACTGGCAAACATCGTTTTGCTATCCCTGAAGAGCATCGAGTGCCGGAAGTTCTACAAACAGCGCAATGGGAATTTGAAAAGGCGTTGAAAGCCTTGGGGGAACTTTGCGATCTACACGCTCAACCGTGTCACGAAGGCGGGTATGCTTTGGGCGGCGAATTCAGTTTTGCTGACATTTTATTAGCACAAACATTCAACTGGGCTGATCGCTTTAAATTTGATGTGCCTGAGACATACCTGACTTACAGAGACACATTATTCGCGCGAAATGCCGCCATAGCCGCGCTTGGAAAGTTTGCCTGATTTTCCAGAAAGTCTTTACCTGTACGGAACACGCCGTGCAGAGAATCAGTCTTTTTCAGGCATTGATTTCAAGGCGATATCAACCGCACTCATATAGGGGTGAACCTGTGGTCGCGCCTTGCGAAGGTAGGCCAACCCCTCTTCTAAACTCATATCACGATAATGGCACAAATAGGTTAATACCGTAGCAGGGGCTCGGCAAATGCCTGCATTACAATGCACATAAACACGATGGCCCAGAGTCAACATTTGGTTCAGGCAAGTCACCGGCTGAGGTAGTTTGTTGCCAAGGTCTATTTCATCGAAGTCTATAATAGGAAAGCGTTGGGCGTGTATTTGTTGGTATTCATACGCATTTTGCAACGCTGGCCAATCAATACGATGAGTGTGAAGGTCAGCGTCACTTTGCAAAGAGAGTACCGCTGTGATCTTCATTTGCGATAGTCGAGTAACGTCCACGCTACTTTGAGGTGCGCTACCAACAAAAATATTCTGTTCTATACGACTAAAATTAATCATGGCGATACGTTCTTTCTTTATGAGAGATCAGTCGTGATACTGAGCGCTCTGCCCTTGCACTGTCTCTACTAAGGCTTGCATATTGTCTGGCTTGGCAAACGGCTGAATACCGTGCCCTAGATTAAAAATATGCCCTTTGTCATTCTTCGAGTGTCTACCATAACAGCTGAGCACCTGCTCAGCCTGTTCTGCGACTTGGGCACGGCCAGTGTTCATTACAACTGGGTCCATATTGCCTTGCAACACCACTCGGTCACCGACCCGTTGTTTGGCTTTAGCCATATCCACGGTCCAATCAAGACCAAGGCCATCGCACCCTGTATCCGCCATCATTTCCAACCATTGGCCGCCTCCCTTAGTGAACAGAACAATAGGAACATTCTCACAAGCGGGGTCGGACTTAATTGCTGACACAACCTGCGCCATATAAGCCAAAGAGAAGGCTTGATATTTTTCGGTTGAAAGCATGCCTCCCCAAGTGTCGAAAACCATCAAAGATTGAGCGCCGGCAGAAACCTGCGCTTTCAAGTATTGGATAACCGATTCAGTCACTACGGACAGCAATTGATGCGCCGCCGCCGGTGACTCAAACATCAGCCCTTTTATGCGTCGAAACTCCTTACTTCCACTTCCCTCAACCATATAGCTGGCTAAAGTCCAAGGGCTTCCGGTAAAACCAATCAGCGGCACTCGACCGTTTAACTCAGCTTTGATTACCCGCACAGCGTTCATCACGTAAGCCAACTCTCGCTCTGGATCGGGCACGCCCAATGCGTTGATGTCAGCTTGGCTGCGAATGGGCTTATTGAAGACAGGGCCAACCCCCTCTTCCAGCACCAACTCTAAGCCCATGGCGTCTGGAATGGTCAGAATATCGGAAAACAAAATCGCCGCATCAAGACCAAAACGGTCAATGGGCTGCATGGTTACCTCACAAGCCAACTCAGGGGTTTTGCAGAGCGTTAGAAAATCTCCGGCTTGCTTGCGCGTGGCCCGATACTCAGGGAGATACCGCCCAGCTTGTCGCATTACCCAAATCGGTGTTCGTTCGACCTTCTCACCACGTAGCACTCGAAGGTATAAATCATTTTGCATATCAGTCATAGGTCAAAGTATAACTTGGTCACACGGACTTAACGTAAAAAAGCCGCTACGAAAGCGGCTTTTTTTGTAAGATGTTCTTATGACAAGAACACAGACAACAATAAGCTTAAGGTTTTGATTAATGCCATCCAATCTTAGTCACTGAATATTAAGCGTTACTGAGTATTAAGGTAATTCAAAATGCCTTGCGCTGCTTCACGCCCCTCAAAAACAGCGGTGACCACCAAATCAGAACCGCGTACCATATCGCCACCGGCAAACACTTTTGGGTTAGTGGTTTGAAATTTCATCGACAAATCAGAACTGGTTTGCACACCACCCCAATCGTTAATTTGAATATTAAAATCGTTAAACCAAGCGGCGGGGCTGGGTCTAAACCCAAACGCAATGATAACGTCGTCGGCTTCCACAATTTCTTCAGAACCAGGAACAACCTCTGGGCGACGTCGACCCCGCTCATCTGGTTCACCCAGTTGTGTAGCGACTAATTTCACACCCGTAACGTTACCGTTTTCCCCCATTATTTCGATAGGCTGACGATTCCAAAGAAACTCAACCCCTTCTTCTTTGGCATTAGCAACTTCACGCATAGAGCCTGGCATGTTGGCTTCATCTCGACGGTAGGCACACGTCACTGACGTAGCGCCTTGACGAATAGAGGTTCGTACACAGTCCATGGCGGTATCCCCACCACCAAGAACCACTACTTTTCGGCTGTTCATATCAACAAAATCGGTGGCGCTTTTCTCAAACCCCATCAGGCGGTTGATATTCGACACTAAGAACGGCAAGGCTTCATGCACACCGTCAAATTCTTCGCCAGCAAAACCGCCTTTCATGTAAGTGTAAGTGCCCATCCCTAAGAAAACAGCGTCGTAGCTATCAAGTAGGCTTTGAAAGTCGATGTCTTTTCCAACCTCAACACCAAGGTTAAATTCAACGCCCATTTCTTCCATGATCGCACGACGAGTCTGCACGACCTCTTTCTCAAGCTTGAATGGTGGAATGCCAAAGGTCAATAAACCGCCAATTTGCGGATATTTATCAAATACGACTGGCTTAACGCCGTTACGGACCAAGATATCCGCGCAGCCTAAACCGGCTGGGCCAGCACCAATCACAGCCACCTTTTTGTCTGTCCAAACACGTTTGGACATGTCGGGCCGCCAACCTTGTTTCAAGGCTTCGTCAGTGATGTATTTTTCAACGGAACCAATGGTGACAGCACCGAACCCATCATTAAGGGTGCATGCGCCCTCACACAACCGATCTTGAGGGCAAATTCGGCCGCACATTTCAGGCAGTGAATTTGTTTGATGCGATAACTCGGCCGCTTCAAACAAATTTCCTTCGGAAACCAGTTTTAACCAGTTAGGGATGTAGTTGTGAACAGGACACTTCCACTCACAGTAAGGGTTACCACACCCCAGACAACGTTCAGCTTGAGCGCCCGCTTGATCGGCGTCATATTCGCCGTAGATCTCTTTAAATTCTTTACTGCGCTGTTGAGCAGGAACCTTTTCAGGGTCTTGACGCGGCAGATCTAGAAATTGAAAATCATTATTCATAACAATACCTTTAAAGAGCTGAGCTTATGCCGCCGCTCGCAACGAATCGATTAAGGTTTCAAGATCACTGGCTTTTGGTTTGATCATCCAAAAACTCGGCAAGAAATCGGTAAAGTCTTCTAATATTTCAATACCACGCACACTGCCCGTTGCAGCCACATGCTTCTCTATCATATTTTGCAAAAACAAAGCGTACGATTCCATGGCCTCTGGCATCAAACGGTAGGTGTCGATTAACTCATGATTATAGCGATCAATAAAACGTCGATCTTCGTCCAGTACAAATGCAACACCACCTGTCATACCGGCACCAAAGTTAACCCCTGTTTCACCTAACACGCAAACAGCACCACCAGTCATGTATTCACAACCGTGATCACCCAAGCCTTCAACCACAGCAAAGGCTCCGGAATTACGCACGGCAAATCTTTCACCAGCTTTACCCGCCGCAAACAATTCACCCGCCGTTGCTCCGTAAAGACAGGTGTTACCAATAATGCTTGAATCAGCGGCCACAAAGCGAGTGCCTTGCGCTGGATAGATCGCCACAGTGCCGCCAGACATGCCTTTACCTACATAATCGTTAGCGTCACCCTCAAGGTTAATGTTCAGACCTGCCGCATTCCACACTGCAAAACTTTGACCGGCATGGCCGGTTAGATTTAATGTGACTGGAGCATCACTTAAGCCGTCCAGCCCATGTGCTTTAGCTATTTCGCCTGATAATCGCGCACCTATTGAGCGATGAACATTACCCACATCGTAATTAAACTCGCCACCAAGCTTGCCTTTAATTGCTGGCAACATATCTCGCACCATTTGCTCGGCCAATTCGCCTTTATCAAAAGGTTCGTTCTTAGGTTCAACACAAAATTGTGGCTTATCATCGGAAACGTAATCGCTGGACAAAATTTGCGATAAATCCAAGCCTTGTTGCTTGTCGGTCTCACCATCAAGCACTTCAAGTAAATCAGTACGCCCAATCAAGTCTGTTAACTGGGTGACGCCTAGCTTAGCCATCCATTCCCGAGTTTCCATTGCGATAAATTTAAAATAATTAACCGCACGTTCAACGGTGCCTACGTAATGCTTTTGGCGCAACACGCTGTGCTGAGTGGCAACGCCTGTTGCGCAATTATTCAGATGACAAATCCTTAAGTATTTGCACCCTAATGCCACCATTGGCCCAGTACCAAATCCAAAGCTCTCTGCTCCTAAAATAGCGGCTTTGATCACATCCAACCCGGTTTTTAATCCGCCATCTGTTTGCAAGCGCACTTTATCACGCAAATCGTTGGCTCTTAACGTTTGATGGGCCTCAGTGAGGCCTAACTCCCATGGTGAGCCGGCATAACGCACCGACGTTAATGGGCTAGCACCGGTTCCACCGTCGTAACCTGAAATGGTAATCAAATCAGCATACGCTTTAGCCACGCCTGCCGCGATGGTGCCAACGCCGGCTTCAGCCACCAGTTTCACCGAGACTAACGCATCGGGGTTCACTTGCTTTAGGTCGAATATTAATTGCGCCAAATCTTCAATCGAATAGATGTCGTGATGCGGTGGCGGCGAAATTAACGCCACACCGGGCCGCGAATAACGCAATCTAGCAATTAGGCTGTTTACTTTATGGCCGGGCAGTTGACCACCTTCACCAGGTTTGGCACCTTGCGCTACCTTTATTTGCAGCACTTCAGCGTTCACCAAGTAATGGGGAGTCACACCAAAACGGCCAGAAGCAACCTGCTTAATTTTAGACATCTTGGGAGTGCCAAAACGCGCGGCGTCTTCGCCGCCCTCGCCTGAATTTGAACGCCCGCCAAGCGTATTCATTGCTTCGGCAAGTGATTCATGCGCTTCTGGCGACAAAGCTCCTAATGACATGCCCGCACTGTCAAAACGAAGCACAATATCTTCCCAAGGTTCAACCTGATCTATATCTACGGGTTCTAGATCATCGCGCACCTTTAGTAAGTCACGCAGCACCATCGGTTTGCGTAAATTCACCGTATCGGCATAGTCTTGATAAAGAGCATAGTCACCGCTTTCAACCGCCGCGTGCATGGTGCGAACCACGTCTGGGTTATAAGCGTGATATTCTCCTCCGTGGATAAACTTCAAGAGCCCACCTTGCTCTAAACCTGTTTGTGCGTTCCACGCAAAAGCATTGAGAACCCGCTGATCGTTTTCTAGGTGTTTAAAACGGCTGCCTTGAATACGGCTGGTAGTGCCGTTAAAACAAAGCTCAACAACTTCATCAGCGAGACCAACGGCTTCAAATAACTGAGCCCCGCGGTAGCTGTGTATGGTAGAGATTCCCATTTTGGAAATGATCTTATAAAGCCCTTTGTTAACGCCTTTTCGATAATGACGTAATAAAACAGTAAGCTCGCCCTTAAGCTTGCCTGCACGACACATGTCATTAATGCTTTCGTAGGCAAGATAGGGGTGTATTGCCGTTGCTCCGTACCCAATTAGCACAGCAAATTGATGTGAATCGCGTGCAGTGGCGGTATCAATCACCAAGTTCGCATTGCAGCGAAGCCCAGATGCCGTAAGGCGATGATGCACGGCACCGGTGGCTAGCAGCGCTTGAACCGGCAAACGGTCTTTGGCGATATCACGATCAGAAAGAACAATAATTCTAATGCCATCACGCACGGCCTGTTCAGCTTCATCGCAAATCGATCGCACTCGAGTTTCCAGTTTTTCATCGGCTGCGTAAGTAATGTCGATCACTCGGCTTTGAAAGCCTTGATACTCATTGCTAGTAAGCTTTTGATATTTGCTGGTGGACAACACTGGAGAGTCAACCACGATGGACTTTGCCATGCGCTCATTGGGTTCAAACAAGCCAGACTCGGCACCAAAATAGGTTTCAAGCGACATCACTATTTGTTCACGCAATGGATCGATTGGCGGATTGGTTACCTGGGCAAACTGTTGTCTAAAATAATCGCTTAACATGCGATGCCGCATCGACAACACGGCCATGGGCGTATCATCGCCCATAGAACCTGTGGCTTCTTGCGCCGATTCAGCCAAAACCCGAATTACATCGGTGCATTCCTCATTGGTAACCTGAAACAGCTTCTGGTAAATTTTAAGTGATGCCGAGTTCAATGAAACGGTTTCTTCTTGCTCAGTTAGCTCAGACTTGAGCCGCACGATATTATTCTTCAACCACGCTTTATAGGGGTGTTGTGACTTAATACGATCATGAACTTGGCTCGGCGTAATAATGTCGCCCGTTTGCGTGTCAACGGCCATCATTTGACCGGGTTTTAAGCGGCCTTTCTCGACCACGTCTTTTTCATCATAGTCATAAACCCCCACTTCAGACGCCAGAGTAATAAACCGGTCTTTGGTGACCACATATCGAGCTGGGCGCAAACCGTTGCGATCAAGCGCACAGGAAGCGTAGCGACCGTCGGTTAACACTATGCCGGCTGGACCGTCCCAAGGCTCCGCATGGATTGCCTGGAAACGATAAAAAGCTTTCAAGTCAGGGTCAATGTATTCGGCATTCTGCCACGCTGGTGGCACCAATGTTTGCGTGGCTCGAAAGATATCCATGCCGCCCATCAAAAAGACTTCCAACATATTGTCCAAACTCATTGAATCTGAACCAGTTTTGTTCACAAACGGCGCCGCGTCACTCAAATTTGGCAATATTGGTGAGCTTAATTTTGCGCCACGGGCGATAGCCCAATTTCGGTTGCCTTGAATCGTATTAATTTCCCCATTATGCGCCAAGTAACGGAATGGCTGCGCAAGGCGCCACTGCGGTAACGTATTAGTGGAGAATCGTTGATGAAAAAGACATAAGGACGACGCCATGCTTTCATCATTAAGATCTTTATAGAACACAGGTAAATACTCAGGCATCACCAAGCCTTTGTACAGAATTACTTTGCTAGATAGGCTGGGAATGTAAAAGTCGGGTTGCGACGCCCATATAGTTTTCTCTGCGCGCCGGCGGGCAAGAAATAATTTACGCTCGAAACCACTTTGCGTGTCGCCGTCTTTTGCGGTAACGAAAATTTGTTCTATTCTCGGCACTGAACGCTTGGCTTGATCACCTAAAGCCGATTCGTCGGTCGGAACCACACGCCAACCTAAAACGTTCAAATCTTCGGCCTGTAGTTCGCTGACTAATTCAGACTTAGCTTTATTAGCATCCGCATCATCGTTTGATAAAAACACCAAACCGGTGGCAAAATCGCCAATAAGCGGATAGCCACATTGCTCAGCCGCCGAACGCATAAAAGAATCAGGCATCGCCATGAGTATCCCACAACCATCGCCAGTCTTACCGTCGGCGGCCACCGCGCCTCGATGCGTTAGACGCGCCAATGCCCCAATTGCGGTACTAATTAACCAATGACTGGGCTTACCATCCATTTGGGCAATCAAGCCAAAGCCGCAATTATCTTTTTCAAACTCTGGACGATACAGGCCGCCCGCACCATGATACATATTACTCATGAATCAATACCTACGTAGTTTCTACGAGCCATCGGCTCTTACGTCTCTGACTAAAGCCAAATCAACGTCAATATTTTTGTGAATCAGGGCGCATCAAGAATGAACCCTATTCCCAGAGCGCAATACGAGTTACCGAGCATGCCGAACGGCCGCCTCGCGCAGCGAACTATTTGCACGACACAAGTCTGAGAGCTTGTTTTTATAATAAGAAGACACGATAGTCGCATGTCTTATGAAAACACGCATTACAGTGTGTGGTTAGTGGTGCCCAACTTGAAGTGTCGGGCCTTTTTCAAACCCAATAAAACCTAAAGATTAAATCAGCTTTGATAAGGCATAGAAACTATAGCTGTGTAGGAAGCCTTTAGCTACTAACACCTTTGACTTTTAAAAACCGTTAACTATTTAGAAAGCTCATCCGTCAATAATAGTCATGTTTAAACGAGACTAATTATTGCCACGCCGAAAATGAATCTTATTTTCAAAAAAGCCGTTTCAACCGAATTTAATTCGGCTCAAATCAAAAAGGAGCCAAAGTATACGCCATGCGGCTTGATAAGTCATCCTACTTAACGTCTATTATTTGCCATTTACGGCACCGCACCACCATTAGGCATCAAAAAATGATTAGCTTAAAAATCAAACCGTTTCCAACCCGCTTATAAATCGCCATTTCACTGTAATTAGGGTTGATATCAAAAGATTAAGCTTGGCGATTAACTAAAGGCGATCTCGAGTTTCAACAATTTCATCCACCACCTTTGAGACCACGCGATCGCCTGACACAACAACAAGGTCCGCTTCTTGCTCATACAAAGCACCACGCTCTTCCATTAATTGAGTAAGTTTTTCCTCTGCATCAACATTGTCCAACAACGGACGATTTTGATTTTTCTGAGTTCTTGCTAATTGCGTCTCAATACTGGTCTTCAAATAAATAACGAAGCCTTTGCGTAATAATATTCGGTTTTCTTCAGTGGTGATCGCCCCGCCACCCGTGGCCAGAACCACCCCGGTTCGATCGCACAGCTCAGCCAACATCTTTGTTTCGCGCTTACGAAACCCATCTTCGCCTTCAATATCGAAGATAGTTGAAATTGACACACCGCAACGCTCTTCGATCATATGATCAGAGTCAACAAAATCCATGCGCAAGCGCTTGGCTAGCTGTTTGCCAACCGTTGTTTTACCTGACCCCATGGGGCCAATTAAAATTATATTTTGCATAATGCTTCCAATTTGTAAAACGACCAAGTTTTAACTTACTAAAATCAGTGAAAATGAGGCCCGCAATTTATTGACCACACAACGGGATACAACGTGTAATTCAACGTTTTAAGAGTCATCTAGCACAAGAAAGTGCATGAGTTCTAAGAAAAACAAAAGCAGGAGACTAGCCCCTGCTTAAATATTAAGGCCTTCTCGCAACCCTGCTGCGAGAAGCCTCACATAATATAGTGATCGTTAGCCTAAATTCAATTTAGGGCTAATAATTCTTGGTGTTAAGAAGATTAATAGCTCCGTTCTTGTGGATTCTCGGCTCTTCTGTCTGAATAAATTGCGTAATATAGGAACATCACCTAAAACCGGCACTTTCGTTACATTTTGAGCTTCATTTTCTTGGTAAATGCCACCGATAACAATAGTCTCACCATTGTCAGCTAGAACTTGAGTAATAATTTCTTTTGTACCAACAGTAGACACACCCTGCGATGCAGCAATCAATACGTCTTGTTGAATTTCAACATCTAAAATCACTCGATCATCGGGCGTTATCTGAGGCGTAACAATGAGTTCTAACTCAGCGTCGATACGTTCCAATGAGCCACCACTAAGGCCGCTACCAGGAACGTTGACAAACACCTCTTGCCCTTGGCTGATACGCGCTTCTCGTTGATTTGCCGTTGTAAGGCGAGGGCTGGCGACAATTTTACCACGCCCATCCGCTTCAAGCGCGGACAACTCTAGGGACAAAATGCTACTGATTCCTGCACGAGTTCGAAACAAGTCAAATGCATAGGAGGCCGGCCGTTCACCACCAATAACATCGGCCGCCAAATCAACGGCCAAGCCAGGCGAACCACCAGTGAACGTCTGCGTTGTGAATGCATTAGGGTCTTCAAAGCTGTCTTCTAGTCGCTCGTTAAAAGACTCAATATTGCCCGTATTTCCAGCCAGTGTGCCGCCAGTAAACAAGTCTCCTACGTTTGAGCTATTAGCACCAGGCAGTCTCACATTTGGCACCACCTGTTGAAAGCCTAACCTAGCGCCAAGTTCCTTACTGAAGTTATCACTGGCTTCAACAATTCGAGTTTCAATTAACACCTGACGAACCGGCTTATCAAGCTGAGCAATCACTTTTCTTAAGCTTACAATTTTGTGGGGCAAATCTTGCACCAACAAACTGTTGGTCCGCACATCCACCGTAACACTTCCTCTTTTTCCAAGTAACGAGTTACCACCATCCGACGTTTCGGTTTCCGTCGTTGTGCTTTCGCTTGCGCCCAATAGACCACTCACTGAATTAGTCTGAGACTGTTCCGACTGCTGCTTAACCTCTTGAATTACTTTCGCTATATCCTCAGCTTTAGCGTAATTGATCTGAATAATTTCAGTCACCAATGGCGCCAACTCTTCAATAACCGCGTTGGCTTTAAGCTCAGACTCTTCAAACTCAATAATTTCGTCGTTCGGAGCAATCCAGATCACATTGCCGGTTTTACGCTGCCCTAAACCTTGCGTTTTAAGAATAACATCCAGCGCCTGATCCCACGGTACGTCTTTAAGATTAATGGTTATCTCACCTTCCACGGCATCACTGGTCACGAAATTGATGCCAGTAAAGTCCGCAATCACAGCCAGCGCAGCCCTAACGTCGATATTCTGAAAGTTGATAGATAAGCGCTCACCCTCATACCCAAGAGCCAAATCTTCTTGGTTTCGCGTGTCCTCAATGGTTTCAATAATAGGGTCCACTATCAAGGTAAAACGCCCCCCAGCCTGAAAAGACAAGTGCTGATACTTTCCTTGAGGTACAACAATCAATCGAACGTTATCTGAGTTTTGAAACGAGTCAATTTTTCTAACTGGGGTAGCAAAGTCAGTCACGTCAAGGCTTTGCTCAAACTGAGCTGGTAATGTGACGCCTAAAAGATCGACCACAATTTCACCACCTCGTTCACGGGTATCGACAGCAAAGTTGTCATCGTCAAGATCCACAATCAATGTGCCACCACCAGCCTCAGAGCGCCGAAAGTCAATATTCGAAACGGACGTATCAGGCGTCACATCAGCCCGCTTAGCGAATGGCTTAGGGGCAACTGTGCCGCTGAGATCGGTTGTTTTATTAAATACCGTTATCGAATACCCATTCTCACTTTCATTAATAGTGTAGCGAGCAGACTCATAAAGGTTAATAATAATTCTTGTTCTATCAGAAGTTTCAGCGGCCACAATGCTTTTGACTTTGCCAGCCTCAACCAAGGTCTGCGCAGCAGCAAGCTCACTTTTCATACCAAAAAAGTCTAACGCTATTCGCGCTGGCGTGTCTGTGCTGAAGCTTCCCGGCTCTGCGAGAGGTGCGTCTGCAACAATATTGATCTGTATGTTATCGCCGCTTAGCTTACTAAAAACGAGATCAGTTAAATTGGCCGCCTGGGCGGTAGTTACAGCAGCTCCAGACATCAGAGCCAATACAATCACTGTAACGATTCGCTTGAAGCTCTTTTGCATGCAATTAAGTAATAGGCTTGCTCTCATAACTCTGCTTCCTGATTTATTATTGTTCATTTATCGTCATCTCAACATCACGTGTAATCCAACGCCCAGCAGGGTCAAGCACAGTTTCAACCAAGACTACACGCTGCTCTTCTGGGATAATTTCTTTAATCTTTCCATCGTTTTGACCCATATAGTTGCCAATAGTAGCCAATAAAGCCGAGCCTTCATTGGTTTTGACAACCACGTTAGGTATACCATCTTTGGTTATCGTACCGACCAAGGTTAACGCATCCAAGGGATACTGCTCTAAGGGTTGACGCCGGCGATCTGAATCTGGTCGAGTGCCTACTCCTGCTCCTCTTCCTTCACCATTGTTAGTAACAATGTTGTCAGAACTGAACGGGTCATTGCCGTCTTGGCTTGCGTACTCGAATGCTTTAAAGGGGGGTATTTCAGGTAACGGTTCAATTTCTGGACGCCTATCTTTGTGGGCTGTCGCCACAAAACTTTCAAGGTCGGACATATCCGAACCAATACAAGACTGGGTCAACAAAGCAATACCCACCACCGTCATCAACTTTGAAATTTTATTGGACATCGGACTCTTCCAAGTAATGGTAAGTTTTGGTTACAGCATCCAAACTCAACTCGTTGGTATCATTATTACGCTCAAGCTTGAAATTGTCGACATTGATAATTCGCTGTAAGGCTGCAATATCGCTGACAAACCCGGCAATTTGGTGATACGTTCCCGTGGCTTTAACGTTGACTAACTTTTCAGCGTAAAAGTCTCTTTCGATGATATTTCCTGGTTTAATTTGCTGAAACTGCAAACCACGAGACAACCCCACTTGAGTCATATCAATCAGCAAATCAGGAATTTCACTTTCATTCGGTAACTGTTTTAAGAGCACACCAAAAGTTTCTTCCGCTTCAATCATTTGAGCCTTGTATGCATCTAAATTGATAGCCAACGCTTTTTTTGCCAAATAATCACCCTTTAGCTGGGGTTCTTTACGCTCAATGCCTTCAAGTTGGACTATTTGGTCCTTGATAAAAAAATGATACCCCGCAAACACTAAACAAATCCCGACAACGGTGGCCATAATCAACTTTACACGGCGAGTCCACGAACCTATGTCGTTTATATCTAGGCCGTTTAATTCTTCAATTAGTCCCATAACAATTTATTCTCTGATTCTCTTTGCTGTAATTTGGCTACTTGCACGAGTTTCTATAAGTCGCCAGTGGCATTGCCTTCTTGATCTTTGCGCTCTTCTCTTACACTAAGATCAAATTTACTTACCAAGGCTCCGTTTTCATCCACCACATCAACCACCTTTAGAGCTGCCCCATCAAACCAATCAGAGGCATCAAGACTACGCATTAATGCGGAAACACGGCCGTTTGACTGGGCCTTACCATTTATGCTTAGACCTTGACTGTTTTTGCTGATGCTGTCGTAATGAACGCCATTAGGCAGTTTACTCACTAAGTCGTCAAACACATGCACAATCTGAGAACGATTTTGCTGCAAGTTTTGAATGACTTCCATTCTGGCTAACAAAGCGTCACGTTTGTCTTTTAGTGTCTCAATTTCACTAATAATTCGTGCTAATTTATCAATTTCTGTTTGCAAATACTGGTTACGATCTTGCTGGTATGAAATCCGCATATCCATCACGGTTATTCCGGCAAAGACGATCAAACCAGCCACAAGCCAAATACCGATGCACATAAAAAGCGTTACCTGATTGCGCTCGCGCCGTTGGGCTTCACGCCAGGGTAGTAAATTGATATTCGCCATTAGCTTAAACCTCGCAAAGAAAGACCGTATGCCACTGACAGTGCTGATGCCTTGGCTGTAATTGCATCTCGACGTGATTGAACGCTAGCATTAACAACTGGATTCATGACCACCACCTTGGAACGAAGCTTTAACTCAAGGTCACCACCAAGCCCCGCCAACGCACAACAAGCACCCGCAAGTACCACGCTATCAATGTTCGAATGCGAACTCGAAGAATAGAAAAACTGTAATGCTCGACTGATCTCTTGACGAAGCATTTCGACAAATGGTTCTTGAACCGTTTGCAAGAAATCAGCAGGCGGTTGCGATGAGTTCAATATCTCTTCGGCCTCATCAGCGGATACGCCATATTCTTTACGCACCAACTTAACCAGTTGAGCGGCTCCGAAGTTTTGATGACGCGAATACAGCACTCGCTCATTATCAACAACCATCAAATGACTGCTTGACGAACCAATATCAAAAATAGCCACTGGTTCATCGGAGTTCGCCATCAAGTTATTTTGCGCTCGGTACACTCGCTCAAGAGCGTAGGTATCGATGTCCACGTAGTCGAGCGATAATTCCAAACCCTCAACAAGATCGATGTAATCTTCAACAATACTGCGCCGACAAGCAACTAAAAGCACATCGTCTTCGCCTTCATTAGTTGAGGACGGGCCAAGAATTTCAAAATCCAGATTAACTTCGTCAATCGGGTATGGAATAAAATGCAGTGCCTCAATGCTGATCTGCTCTTCCATTTCAACGTCTCGCATACCTGACGGCATTCCAAGCACTTTGGTGATCGCATGAGAAGACGAAACCGCTACGGCAACGTTCGTTCCCTTAACACCGGCACTGACTAATAAGCCGGACAGCGTATCGGCTACCAGCTCAGCATTGGCGATGGCATTCTCGGAAAAAGCGCCAGAAGGAAGGGGCGCAACTCCCCACGATAAGACCTTAGGGTTGGCCTTTGTGCCAGCCAACTCGACCACTTTCACCGAGTGAGTCCCGATGTCAATGCCGACCACTGCTTTAGATTTGGGGCTGAAAAATTTCAAGAAACCTCCATAAAAAACCGCTATTTATATTGTTTTTATAAACACTTACCTTAAAGTCTAACCAACCCGCCGCAATAATGCCACACTTCTATTTAGGAAATCCAACAATTAATATATTATCCGCTTGAAGCAAACCGATTAAAATGACCGTAATTTTGAACAAGCCCACACTTTGGTTGAACATCACAACCAGCCTAAGCGCATTATTTTGCGCGGGGCTTATTGCTGGCACATTTTCCGTTTTACTGTTCAGTCAAGGCCTGCCAGACGCCGAAGGAATTCGAGAGATTGAGCTAAAGGTTCCATTGAGAGTGTACTCTTCGGATGGGCTCTTGATTTCCGAATTTGGCAGTGAACGGCGAATACCCATCGACTATCAAGACACACCAAAAAGTCTGGTCAATGCCGTTCTAGCCAGTGAAGACGATAACTTTTTCAACCACCTTGGTATAGACTTTGTTGGCTTAGTCAGAGCAGCACTGGCTAATTTTAGCAGTGGCCGCTCAGGCCAAGGTGCAAGCACAATCACCATGCAGGTGGCTCGCAACTTCTATTTGTCGCCAGAGAAAACCTACACTCGCAAAATAAAAGAGATACTGTTAGCGATTAGAATTGAACAAGCACTTGAGAAAGAAGAAATTCTGTCACTGTATTTGAACAAGATATTTCTTGGGCATCGATCGTACGGATTCGGGGCTGCCGCAGAGACCTATTATGGAAAACCCTTATCTGAACTAAATTTAGCTCAAATTGCAATGCTAGCAGGGCTGCCAAAAGCACCATCAAACTACAACCCGATACGTAATCCAGAACGCGCAACAATACGTCGAAACTACGTCTTAGGGCGCATGAAGAACCTAGATTGGATTACTTCTGAAGCCCATCAAGAAGCCATAACGCAACCGGTAACGGCCAAACGCCATGCTAGAGAAACCGGCTTAGACGCGCCACATATAGCTGAAATGGTTCGCGCCCAACTGACTGAGCAATACGGTGAAGACGCCTACTGGCAAGGCTTAAACGTTTACACAACAATTGCAACCCCACAACAAAATGCAGCAACAGCTTCATTACGGTCCGGCTTGCAAGCTTACGATAAGCGGCACGGCTATCGAGGCCCAGTCACCCAGATAGACCTCACCAAATATGAGTTGACGCCAGAAAATGAATCCGAAATATACGAAGACATTTTACGGCCATATCCAGACAGCCGCGAGCAAACCCCAGCACTCGTTATCAGTGTCGACGATACCCAGGGCAAAGGCACGGCTGAACTGTGGTCACGTGAAGCGGGCTTTCTATCGCTGAATTTTAGACACGTCAAGTGGGCCAAAAGACACATCACAGCAAACCGAGTAGGCGCGCCTCCTAAACAAGTTGGTGACGTTCTTAGCCGCGGCGACGTTGTTTACATTAAGCCGGCCATAACAGAGAGCAATGACCCTGAAACGACTAACACCCAAGACAGCCTAAGCAACTGGCAGCTAACACAAATTCCTGCGGTCAGCGGCTCGTTAATATCAATCAAGCCGGATACCGGCGCCATTATATCATTGGTGGGTGGCTACGATTTTTTCCTGAATAAGTACAACCGAGCCACACAATCGATTCGTCAAGCAGGCTCGAACATCAAACCATTTATCTACTCAGCGTCATTGGAAAAAGGGTTCACGCCTGCCAGCTTAATCAGCGGCGCGCCAATCGTATTGACTGATCCTGTTCATGGCACTCGATGGCGACCTGAAAACTACAGTGGTAAGTTTTTCGGCCCAACAAGAATGCGAGTCGCTCTTAGCAAGTCCATGAATCTAGTGTCGATCAGATTGTTAAGGTCAATCAGTATCGCTTACGCTAAAGAATACATTCAACGCTTTGGACTAGATACGTCTCGATTTTCTAATTCATTGACAATGGCGCTTGGCTCCGGCGGCGTTAAACCAATTGAAATGGTCTCGGCATATGCCATTCTTGCTAATGGCGGATACCGCATCAACCCATATTTCATTGAACGCATAACCGATCGCAACGGCACACTTATCTATCAAGCTCAAAAGCCCGAGTTTTGCGATGAGTGCATTTTAGACTACTTACCAACGCCCGAAATCGTTGCATCTCAACACACTCAAGACCCGAGCCAAATTGAGGATGAAGTACTTACTGATGACTCTGATGAGGCATTAAACATCAAAGAAGAGAACAGTGTCATTGAACAAGAAACCAAAGAAACATACTCAGCTCCCAGGGTAATGACTCATGCAAACAACCGCCTCACAGTAAGCATGCTCAAAGACGTAGTGAATCGCGGCACGGCAAGAAAAGCACAAGCGCTGAAACGATCAGATTTAGCAGGTAAAACCGGCACCACCAATGATTACGTTGACGCGTGGTTTTCTGGCTTTAACTCTCAAGTTGTCACCACTGTGTGGGTTGGATTTGACCAACCCAGCACCATGGGTCGCGGCGAAGCAGGCAGTTTGGCGGCATTGCCTATTTGGGTTGATTACATGAAAACTGGGTTAAGAGATGTCGAGCAAGATGAAAATGCGCTTCCGAGTTATTTGGAGCAAGGGTATGTTAATAGAAACACGGGAACCCGAACGGATGAAAGTGATTCATTGGCTACGCCAGAACTGTTTGTAATTTCTGACCTCACACCTGAAACAATGCTTTTACAGGAACGCATGGCAGCCGCAATGCCCAATCCGTTCGACGATAACGAGGGCTTTAACAATCCGGAACTCGGCCCTGAATTGGACCTTGAACCACCACGGTTTGATGAGGGAAACCCTCAGATCAACGACGAGTTTGATGCTGAGAACTCAAAACCAGAACTCGGCGCACAAGAGCCCGCAGAACGCATATTAGAAACTGAAGAAGACACAGACGGCTTATTCTAATTGTAATCTCTCGGCCCTCCTCTTCGTTTAACCCCAAGTTAGCGCAAACAAATCAGACTAATTTAGATGAAGACCAAGAGCTGCGATGGGCACAGTCAAGCAACCTTTGTCGATTACTTGAGCGAGCTTAACGTACAGAAAAGAGGAAGGCGCGGCATTGACGGCTCTATTTCGATTCACGCCTTCAAGTTCTTAAGAGCCACCATTGTTAAGTGGCTTGTTCGGCCACGGCGCAACCACCACTGCTGAGCAAAAGTGAATGAAAAGATGAACATCCGATCATAGAGCTAAAAAAGGCTCACCAATGCCGTGGCGTGTCAGTGAGGGGTTTTCTTACTGACCTTTTTTTTAGTTTTCTTCGAGGCTTTCTTTTTAGATGCCTTCTTTTTCGCCTTTTTCTTTACCGTCTTAGCGGCACTAACAACCCACTTTCCACCCTCATAAAAAGCCTTCCAACCACTCGCTTTGCCGTCTTCTTCAGACTGTACATAGATCTCTTTTGTCTTTCGACTATAGCGAATAACCGTTGGCAAGCCATCCGCATCCGCGACCGGGGCTGAAAATAGATAATCGTATTTGACGTCGATTTCGTCTCGATGCGGCAAAATTTCAGCAACTAAGGGCGCACGTGTTTCTCGATTTTTAGGGAACCCACTGGCGGCCAAAAACAGGCCTGCGGCGCCATCGCGCAACACATAATGATCATCTACTTTTAAGCATTTTAGTTCCGGCATTGGCACTGGGTCCATTTTTGGAGGCGCCGCCTCACCGTTGCGTAAAAGCTTACGTGTATTCTTACAAGAGTCATTAGTGCAACCAAAGTACTTGCCGAATCGACCGTTTTTAAGCTGCATTTCACTGCCGCACTTATCGCACTCAAGCACCGGCCCTTCATAGCCCTTGATTTTGAATGTACCTTCTTCAATCTCAAATCCCGAACAGTCTGGGTTATTACCGCAAATATGCAATTTTCGCTTCTCGTCCAGAAAGTAACCATCCATGGCGGCATTGCAAATAGTGCAATGCCGCTTTTTAATCAATAATTTAGCTTCGGCCTCGTCGTCTTCATCAACATTGACAGCCTCATCGCCAGCCACCAAATTCATGGTTGATTTACAACGCTCTTTCGGTGGTAATGAGTAGCCCGAACATCCTAGAAAAACACCCGTACTGCCAGTGCGAATTTGCATATTACGGCCACATGAGCCACAGGCAATGTCTGTTTCAGTAGGCGCATTAGGCCTCATCCCGCCGTCATCGTCGTTTTCAGCTTTTAACAGCGTTTCGGAAAATTTATCGTAAAAGCTGTCTAATAAGTTTTTCCACTGTCTACGTCCTTTAGCCACGTCATCCAGTGATTCTTCCATGTTGGCGGTGAAATCGTAATCCATCAAATCGGTAAAACTTTCGACCAATCGCTCAGTTACGATGTCACCCATCTTTTGGGCATAGAAGCGACGCTTCTCAACCTGAACATAACCTCGATCTTGAATTGTAGAGATAATAGCCGCGTAAGTAGAAGGTCGGCCAATACCTCGTTTTTCTAACTCTTTAACCAAACTGGCTTCCGTGTATCGAGCCGCAGGTTTAGTGAAGTGCTGATTCGGCAACAACGCATCCAGCCCCAATGTCTCACCTACTTTCATCGCTGGCAGCACACCATCATCATCGCCCTTACTCATCGGTGGCTGAACACGTTGATAGCCATCAAAAACCTCAACACGGCCACGGGTACGAAGCTCATAGTCACCCGCGTTAACCGATATCCTAGTACTCAGAAATTTGGCCGGCACCATCTGACAAGCAATAAACTGACGCCATATCAACGTGTATAGGCGCTCTGCGTCTCTATCCACATTGGAGAGTTGGGTGGGCTTAATTTGAACGTCTGACGGCCGTATTGCTTCGTGAGCGTCTTGCGCGCCTTCTTTGCTAGAGTACGAAACAGGGCTTTGTGGCAAATACTTTTGGCCGTACTCTTTATCAATATAGTTACGGCACTGAAACACGGCGTCTTTACTTAAATTAGTTGAGTCAGTACGCATGTAAGTGATGTAGCCCGCCTCATACAAACGTTGCGCTAGCATCATTGTTTTCTTCACGCCAAAACCCAACCGAGTGCTAGCCGCTTGCTGCAATGTAGAGGTGATGTAAGGCGCTGTTGGTTTAGTTGACGTAGGCCTTTCATTGATATCAGCAACAGTGAAGCTTTCGCCCTTAAGGTCAGCAACCGCGGCCTGGGCCTGCTCTTCATTAACAGGCTTGAAAGCACGCTCTTTGTGATTTTTTACTTCAAACTTTACTTGGTTGCCAGCCCCCGTTTTCAGATCTGCAAACAGATCCCAATATTCTTCCGGGATAAACGCTCTGATTTCACGTTCGCGCTCTACCACTAAACGTAAGGCCACAGACTGCACTCGACCAGCGGATAAACCCCGAGCAATCTTTGCCCACAACAACGGTGACACCATATACCCAACAACACGATCTAAAAAACGCCGCGCTTGTTGAGCGTTCACTCGCGCCATATCAACTGGCCCAGGGTTCTCAAACGCCGCTTGAATTGCAGGTTTGGTTATCTCGTTAAACACCACACGCCTGTATCGTGACGGGTCACCACCAATGGCTTCTTGCAAGTGCCAAGCGATGGCTTCTCCCTCTCGGTCCATATCCGTTGCGAGATAGATTGTGTCGGCTTTTTTGGCCAAAGAAACAAGTTCGTCCACCACTTTTTCTTTACCGGGCAGTATCTCATAACGCGCCGACCAGCCCTGTTCAGGGTTAATACCCATTCGTCGAATCAGTTGCTCTTTGGCCTTTTTCTTTTTATGCACCACCTTTCGTTCTGGCGACAGTTTGCGGGTAATCGCGGCTTGGCGAGCTCTTTCTTTAGCATCAACGGGTTTTTTATCGCTACCACTGGTGGGCAAATCACGTATATGCCCCACACTGGACTTAACGATGTAGTCGCTACCTAAGTATTTGTTGATCGTTTTCGCCTTAGCTGGCGACTCCACAATCACTAAAGATTTACCCATATCAAACTTAACTATGTCGCAGTGCGATTAAATAATGAGGTTAAAGGTTATGGTAACCAGAGTCTTCCGAATACCTTATTTACCATAACCGAGTTTTCGACCAGATAACAACACCTTTATTGGCCCCAACTGTTACATACTATTAAATAGACGTATATTGTTGCCGCTTACTGAACCACGATAATCCACATTCAAACAAAACAGCATTGTCTTCAAAATAATGAAACCATCGTTATCAACCTAAATAATAGGCCATGCGGGGCGCGAGTATCCATTGATTTCACTCGTCGAGCAAGCCTTCGATAGCAATTGTCGACAAGAATAGGGGGATGGATCGTTGTTTTCGACCCTCATAAACTCTGATGACAGTTTTTCCTCAGGCAAAGGTAGGTTAGATTTAACAAAACACGACTTTGCATTCGATATGTCCTTGCCCAAACAAATAACCGACGCAATGAAGGGCTGTAAGTACTAATGTATCAGTGGCACTAAGCCATCACTTACGATGGTTTCGGCCCACTCAGCCACTTCGTCAAAATTGGGCTGGTTACTCAATACCATCAACACAACCCATTTTATGTGATCGATATTGACATCACGCGAATCCAAAGCCATTACTCTATCAATGACCATTTCTCGAGAGTTCAAATCAAGCACACCGACCCCCATTAGACGGGCCAACAGGGCCTGACCTTCGCCACCTAAACGAGCGTTTTCGCCTTCCGCGTAATGTCGGATCAAATTCGTGCTTTGCGTATTAAAGAGTGTAATCGATTCTTGGTCGCAAACGGTTAATAGCTCTTCTAACCAAAAAAAAGCTTTATCGATTTCTGCGCCATCAAAGCCAGCCCCCAGAAGCTCCTCTTCAATTTCGGTATGATCCGTATCCCAATCTAGGCCATCAGCAATGTAATTCTCAAAGAGATAAACAAGTACTTCTAGCATGTCTTCTTTCATTACGGCCTCCCGAATAGGAATACGGTTGTTGGCTGAATAAAGCATCAATATAAAACACCAGATGCACATAGATAACCATAAGCTATTGGGCTCTAATGTAACCGCCTTCGGGTGTCGCAGCAACCATTCCACTTAATTCCAGCTCTAATAATAACGCGGTGATTTCTTCTGACGCTAACGCCGTCTGATTAATAATTGCATCAATACTCAACGGCTCATGGCTAAGCACTTCGAATACTTTCAGTTGCTGTTGATTAAGACCCACATAAGCACTGGCTTTTTGCTCAGACGATTCTAGATTAGCACAGAATTCGCTCATCTCTGTGAAAAGGAGTTCAAGCACGTCATCGCCATTGCAAACCAGCGCCGCGCCGTCTTTTATCAACCGGTGTGATCCCGAGTATTGATTGCTGACCGCGGGCCCTGGCACCACCATCAACTCACGATTTTGCTCAATTGCCAATCTGGCTGTGATTAACGTACCACTTCTCTCAGCCGCCTCCACAATCACTACGCCACTGGATAAGCCACTCACCAATCTGTTTCGATCTGGAAACGTGTATTTGCTCGGGGCAAAGCCCAGAGGGTACTCACTTAAAATCAAACCGTTGTTATGCATTTTTTGATATATCGCCCGATGCCTTGCAGGGTAAACCACATCAATTCCACAACCGATCACCGCAATACTTGGGCCGTTGATCGATAACGACGCTTCGTGAGCAATCGCATCTATGCCATATGCAAGGCCGCTGACTATCGCTATGCCCAAAGCGCTGAGTGATGATGAAATTTGCGTCGTCACTCTTACCCCAATTGGACTAGGCTTGCGCGACCCAACAATGGCCACTTTGGGTTTATCAAGAAGCGAAAGATCACCGGCCGCAAACAGCGCTATTGGCGGATCATTTATTTCGCGCAAGACATCAGGATAACGAGGATCAAAAAACGTTATTAACTGATGATGTCCAGAAGCCACCCAAAGAATATCTTTATTTATTTGGCTAGCGTCAACGCCCGGTTTACGTGAACGCCGCTTGGTACCCAAAACTTGATCAAGCTCGCTCTCACTTGCTGAAAGAACCGAGTTCAAATCGCCAAAATACTCAAGTAGTTTTCTTTTTTGAGTGCGAGACCAACGCCTATCACGAATAAACGAAAACCAGCACTTTGCAGACTCCGCCTCCATGCCTTGCTGATTTAATACTTGCGAGACCCCACGAAAATTGCGCTTATACATAACAGCGGCTCTCCTTAGCCAAAGTAGAATGCTTACGACCGTATTTGATATACAACGATCAAGCTTATATAAAAATGAATCCTAAAATCAATGTAACAAACCTTCACTGACTATTACAACATAAAAGGCTTGCTAATATACGAGTCAGCAAGCCTTTAAATTTTTCAGTACTTTTGCGCTTTAAGCGAAAACAACGGAGCAAACATTAGCCCTAATAATCAGCATTAGGACTCATAAACACGTCCCCTGGCTCAATATGGCGACTGGAATCGGTAATCAGTGCATAGCTCACCTTCTCAAAGGTTCTAAACACTAACGCGACGCCAATTTTTTCTTCGGGTATCTGAAACGCCTCTCCTGTAAACGGGTCTTCTCTGGCGACCTTTTGACTCAGCACGCGAAACACATCACCCGCCTCTACGCCTTCGCGTTCACCGAGACTTACTGCAACAACAGACAGCGCACCCAATTCAGTGGATTCGTTCTCTGTTGTTAAAATAACGCCTCGAATATCATCATTTTTAGGCAGCTTAGGGTGAAAGAATGGCAGCGCCTCTTTCTTATAAATAGGTCGCAAGCGGTCTCGAATATTGGCATCAGTATGGGTCTTAGTTAACACTAATCGAGATACATCATCGCCTCTGCGCAACATGTTTGCATCGCCAACATGGATGGCCTCATAACCAAGTAATTCCTTGCTAACCGGATCAACAAAAGTTCGTCCTGGTCGGAAAACTCGAAAAGATTCAGCGTCTTCACCCACCTTGCGCGCATAGACCTGATCATACTTTCCGGCGACCAAACGATTATCCATGCCTTGAACAATGTAACCGGCTTTTTCGAGTTCGCCTTTGTCTGTTACCAGCGGGGAACTCAAATACGCTTCAATTGCAGCAGGGTCAATGGGTGGTATCGCATCAACAAACCGTGTTGGTCTCGGGGAGGGCGATAGTTTAACGGTCTCCCGACGCAAGGCTCGAAGTACTGGACGGCCGTCGACGAACGTCAGGACAAGCACATCACCTGGGTAAATCAAATCTGGGTTCTCAACCTGAGGGTTGCCCTGCCATACTTCAGGCCAACGCCATGGATCACTCAAAAATCGCGACGAAATGCCCCATAATGTGTCACCATCGACCACAGTATAACGATCTGGAAAGTTAGACGCCAACTCAGGGGTGTCCGCTAAAGCGGTCGAAGACACACCCAATGTCAATGTCAACCCAGCTAATAAGCCGGCAACATTTTTAGTGATTTTTTTCACCATTTTTCCCAAGGTAGATTGATGGGTTCTACCAGAACAAACCTGTATCTGTGTATTCATTTTTGTCATATTTAAAGGTGTGCCTAAAAATTTAGTATGTATTCGGTATTAAATTACGGGTAGCGTATCGCATAGCCGTAACCATCGACACACAAAAGCCTTTTCAGGCTAATGTAAGAGTTGCGATGCCAATCAAACCATCACAACGAACTACAAACCGGGTTTCAGCCTATGTTTGCAGTCACCCAATCACCCATCAATCTGCTCAATCCGCCCAGAGTTCACTATAATACACATTAAAGGGCATATAGATACTCGTTAGAATCTTAATCACCAACAACGTTAATTTGGTATTTAAAACCGAGCTAGAAACCTAGATACTACGATATATTGTTTCAGACTTCGGATTTAGCCGATAACTAAAGAGTCTTGCTGACGCTAACTTAGCATTCGCTAAAACCCACTTAACCGTTGTGTTACGTAGTTGTATTAGCCGTCACTCACAGGCCTATGGCAAGTTAAACTGATAGCATGAAAAGCCTGAAAAAAACCAATAACCACAGCTAATTTAGCATGTTACGTAAACAATGTAGAATATAGTTTACGTTATTTTTAGCTCAAACTGTAACCCATATTAGAGATTTAGTTGCCAATTATGGCTATTTTAGAAATTCTTGTTTACCCTGACCCGCGTTTACGAACCGTTGCCACCCCCGTTGAACAAGTCAACGACGATGTCCGCGAACTGGTTAAAAACATGACAGAAACAATGTACGACGCCAACGGCATCGGGCTTGCTGCCACCCAAGTCAATGTGCATCAGCAAGTCATTGTCATGGATTTATCAGAAGAGCGAAATGAGCGCCTAGTCTTAATCAACCCAACCATCATTGAGCGCGATGGCGAACAAGTTTACGACGAAGGCTGCCTCTCTGTTCCAGAATACCACGCACCGGTCAAACGCGCTGAACGAGTTAAGGTTACCGCTTTGGATGAGCAAGGCGAAATTTTTGAGCTTGACGCAGAAGGATTGTTGGCGGTTTGTATCCAGCATGAAATGGATCACCTGGCTGGCAAGGTATTTGTGGATTACCTATCACGGCTCAAACAAGATCGAGTGCGAAAGAAGTTAGTAAAACGCGCAAAAATGAGCTAACGACAATACTGAGGTAATGATGAACGTAATATTTGCCGGCACACCAGAGTTTGCCGTGCCAGCGCTTCAGGCCTTGGCTAAAGAACACCAAATTATTGGGGTTTTCACACAGCCTGATCGTCAATCCGGTCGAGGCAAAAAAATAACACCGCCGGCCGTAAAAAAAGCCGCTCAAGATTTGGGGCTCAGCGTCTTCCAACCGGAGACATTGAAAGGCCAAGCTGAACACATCGCTAATCTTGCTCCAGACGTGATGGTGGTGGTTGCCTACGGCATGTTGTTACCTCAGCTAATACTGGATATTCCTCGGTTTGGTTGTATTAACATTCACGCCTCTTTGCTACCAAGATGGCGTGGGGCGGCACCGATACATCGTGCGATAGAAGCTGGGGACAACAAAAGCGGCGTTGCGATAATGCGCATGGAATTGGACTTAGACACTGGGCCGGTCTTCCAAATATTGGAAACACCCATACTCGATACTGACACCACGTTAAGCCTGCACGATAAGTTGGCCGAGTTGGGTGCCCAAGGCGTTTGCGAAACGTTACGTGCATTGGATGAGAATCCGTCTTTTGACGCCAAAGCACAGGATCACACAAAAGCGTGCTACGCAAGAAAACTCAAAAAAGAAGAAAGCCACATCGACTGGTCGTTAAGTGCAATCGATATCGATCGTAAAATTCGCGCGTTTATCCCGTTTCCGGTGGCGCAGTGCCAATACGATGGTACACGCCTTCGTGTTTGGCAGGCTAAGGTGATTTCGCCGGCAGACGATAACAGCAATGAGCGGCCGTCACATTCTGTCTTACCCGGAACAATCATCGCTCAAGACGAGTACGGCGTGTATGTAAAGTGCGGTCAAGGTGTGCTGAGATTAGAAATTTTGCAGCGTGATGGAAGCCGGGCGATGCCTTGGCAGCAATTCTCCAACGGCTTTGCTTTGACTGTCGGATTTCAACTTCGTTAAGATTGCCACTTATGCCTCCAAAACAACAACAGCAACCAAAAAATCAAGTTAGAAAGCTTAATTCACGTGCAGCGGCTGCTAAGATTTGCTGGGAGATTGTCGACCAAGGTCGATCTCTTGATACGGCTTTAGCTGATCACGTAGAACAACAGCAACCTTCACCATCAGATAAAGGCTTTACTCAAGAACTGGTGTATGGGGTGTGCCGCTGGTATGGTGAGTTAAATTTGGTAGCAAAAAAGTACCTGCGGTCTCCGATTCGAAAAAAAGATCGTCTGGTTCATTTTTTATTACTTGTGGGGTTTTATCAATTACGCCACCTCAACACGGCGGACCACGCAGTGCTGGCTGAAACAGTACAGGGCTGCAAACAACTCAATAAAGTTTGGGCCAAGCAACTGGTCAATGGTTGTTTGAGAAATCACTTGCGCAACCCAGCAGAAGTAGCCGATGCCGTAAGCGCCAGCCACCCCGAGTGGTTGCAAAAAGAACTCGCTCATGCCTGGCCAAATCATGCCTTAGCTGTGATGCACGCAAACAATCAACGGCCGCCGATGTGCTTACGCACAAACCAAATGATTCAAACTCGGGACGCGTACCTTGAACTACTTAACAACGAAACTATTGATGCGGTTGCAGACCCACATTCAATGCACGGAATTATTTTACAGACACCGCGTGCGGTTGGCGATTTACCGAGGTTCTTTGAGGGCAGTTGTTCAGTGCAAGACACAGCAGCACAATTAGCCGCAACGATATTGGATGTTCAGCCTCACCAAGCGGTGTTAGACGCCTGTGCTGCCCCGGGTGGTAAAACAGCCCACATGCTTGAGTGTATGAACAATAAAGGCACAATGCATGCATTGGACATATCCGAAAAGCGCTGTGAACAACTTAACACCACTCTTAAACGGCTTAATTTAAATGCAGACATACACGTCACTGATGCGAGCCTAAAACCCAATTGGCTCGTGCCAACAGGTGGTTATGACCGAATACTCATTGACGCGCCCTGCTCAGGCTTGGGCGTAATACGTCGGCATCCGGACATCAAACACCATCGAAGACTCAGTGATATTGAAAAGCTAAATGAAGTTCAAGCTCGCTTGTTAAACAATTTATGGCCGCATTTAGCGCAAGGCGGCTTAATGCTTTACATGACTTGTTCGATATTACCGAGTGAAAATGAGCATCAAATTCGAAAATTTGTTACGAAAACAGACAACGCGCAAATTCAAATGATCAAACATTCAATGGGGCTCAAGCTTGAATGCGGCTTACAAACCCTGCCCGGGTTACACGCCATGGATGGTTTTTACTACAGCCTGATAAAAAAGGTATAGTTTGTCACATCACACAGCCCCCTAGCCATGATAACAGTGAAACAGATAAAGTCGAAAACCGCGCAACACTACCTTGGTTCAGTACGGTTAATGCCCGCGTTTCTCACTTCGAGGCACGCTGCTTTTAAGGTTATTATTGTAAGCTTGCTGTGGCTTGCAATGCCAAAAGTCATGGCTGAACATGGCATTAGACACACAGCTGATGGGCCGGTGATCGAACTTTCAGCCGCAACACTGGATGCCATTAATAGTGGAGTAAGCCTAACCTTCGAAAGCGAGTACGCGATACTGAACAAGTGGCTTTTTATCGAATGGCCTCAAACATACAAGCGACACACGTTTGTTATAAGTAAGCACGCGTTATCCGATCGTTATTTAGTGCATCGCAATGATCGAGCAATACCTTCCATATTTCGCTCCAGCTCGCAAGGAATGAGCTATATCACCAAATCGGCTCAAAATTTATTCCAAAGCTACGCACAACAGAAACCTGAATTACAATTGCGCATCTCTTTGAGCAAATTCATGTTGCCCGCACCAATACGACTGACGGCATTCACATCCAACGAGTGGAAATTTGATTCGGGCTGGGGAACATGGCAATTCGAACACTAGTCAAACAACTCGCGCATCCAGTCCCCGTTACGATTATCAGTACGGGGCTGCTGTTTGCTCTGTGCTTTGTCATTGTAAAGTCACTCAGCGATGACAACTTAGGCGAGCTGCATCTGTGGGTCAATGTGCTGGGCGGCACAGGCATTGTATTGCTCTCATTGTCTCTTGCCTATAACCTTTTCAAGCTACTGCGTCAATTTATACGTGGTGACATGGGCTCTAAATTAACGGTCAAACTGGTTGCGATCGTTGTTTTTCTCACCCTTATTCCATTTTCTTTACTCTATTTTTTCTCGATTCAATTTCTTAATAAAGGAGTTGACGGTTGGTTTGACGTACGCATAGAGCAAACCATTCAAGACTCATTGCTGCTGAGTCAATCCGCGCTGGAAGGCTTGAAAGAAGAAATTACGTCAGACGTAGAAGGGTATGCGAAAAATTTACGCGACTCATTACCCGCTGGCGGTGTATGGCGCACCTTAGAAAATATTCGAGAAGTTGAAGGGTATTCGGAATTATCACTTTTCAGTGACGCTGGCAGAGTGATCTCGTTCTCGGCCGAAAACTCATCAAATCTGCTGCCCAACACACCGCCGGAAGAAGCGTTAGCTGAGTTGCGGCTTAATCAAACCTTTACTCAACTGGAAGTCTTGTCAGAAGACGTTCAACAGTTCAGAGTAGTCGCCCCCGTAGCCGTCAACGAACTGGGGCGCCAAGTATACGGTTTACAAGCCATTAGAGTGCTGCCGCTACGATACGCCACATTAGCCAGCAGCGTAGAAGCCGCGAACAAACAATACAAACAAATGGTCTTTGCCAAAGGCCCACTCAAATACAGCTTGTTTGTTACCTTGTCCATGATATCGCTGGCGAGTTTGTTGTATTCCATTTTAACGGCGATCTACGTATCACGCCGATTGGTTGCACCAATCTCTAATCTAGCCGCAGGAACACAAAGTGTCGCCGAAGGAAATTACAACGCAAAACTCCCTGTCACTACCCACGATGAACTGGGCATTCTTACCGATTCATTCAATAACATGAGTCGCAAAATTAGCGACGCACAACAAGCCGCTCTGGCCAGCCAAACGGAAACAGAACAACAAAAAGGTTATTTGGAAACGGTTCTAACTAACCTGTCATCCGGTGTATTTTCATTTGACAGCGATAAAAAATTAGAAATAAGCAACAGTGCATCCTCAGAAATACTCGGATTAGATCTAAGTAATGCTCTGGGTAAAACAGCCTTAGAGTTGGCGGAGCAACAAGGTCACAGCCGTGTGTTTTTTGAGCGGTTAAACCAAGGCATCGAGTCGGGCAAAGATCAATGGCAAGATGAGGTCAACTTGCTGGGCGCGCACGGCCGGCAAATGCTGATCTTACGCGGTAGCCGGCTCAGGCACAATGTCGCGAATACCAAATCAAACGGCTCACAGGCCAGCGCAACTGAAACCTATGTGATCGTTTTTGATGACGTAACCAACCTCATTCAGGCACAACGCGATGCCGCTTGGGGTGAAGTGGCCCGCCGTTTGGCGCACGAGATTAAAAACCCACTCACACCAATACAGCTATCGGCTGAGCGCATTAAACATAAGTTATCCAGCCACGTTGAAGGCGATTTGAGGGACACGCTGGATCGCAGCACACGCACCATTGTGCAACAAGTCGAGTCGATGAAAGAAATGGTAAACGCCTTTTCGAGCTACGCCCAACCTGTGCGAGCAAAACTGGCGCCACTGAATCTCAATCAGTTAGTCCAAGATGTGATCGAGTTGCACGTTTCCAGTTTAACGAATGTTGAACTGATATTGGAACTCAATGACGAACTGCCTGAAATAAAAGCAAATCACACCGCACTAAGGCAAGTATTGAACAACCTGCTAATCAACGCCTGCCACGCCATTGAAAGCGCCACAATCAGCAACGCTGAGCATGATAAAAAAATTCGCGTCAGCACCAATTCCGCTGCGCAAGTCGCTGGCCAGTACATTGATTTTGTTATTGAAGATTCTGGAGAGGGCATACCCACCGACATTAGAGATTCAATTTTCGACCCTTACGTAAGCTCTAAAGCCAAAGGGTCGGGTTTGGGGTTGGCAATTGTAAAGCGTATCGTTGAGGAACACAGCGGCTCAGTATGGGCTCGTGATAGTGAAATCGGTGGCGCTGCAATGCACATCCGGTTGCCGATCAATGCCATGCAAACATATCGTGGCAATCGTAATCAAAATCCCTTACAGTCCGACTGACACAGTCAAGCTAAGACCTTTATTATGGCCAACAATAACGCGCACATACTGGTTGTTGATGACGAACCAGATATCAGAAATATCTTGCAAGATATTTTGCAAGATGAAGGTTACACAGTCAGTGTGGCTGAGAATGCCGAGCAAGCGCGAATACGATTTAAAAACGACCAACCTAACTTAGTCTTACTCGACATTTGGATGCCCGGTGAAGACGGCATCAGTGTGCTTAAACAATGGGTGGAAACCGAGCAACTCGCCAACACACCCGTGGTGATGATTTCAGGTCATGGCACCGTAGAGAACGCGGTAGAAGCCGTACGTTTAGGAGCCTATGACTTTTTAGAAAAGCCCCTCTCCACAGGGAAATTGCTATTAAGCGTTGAACGCGGTCTGGAAAATGCGTCGTTACGCGCTGAGAATCAAAAGCTTAAATCACGCCTGAGCCGTGATGAGCCTATGATTGCGAACAGCGATGCCAGTCGCGAGTTAATGCGCCATGTTCAATTATTGGGTCCAACGGACTCATGGGTATTTATTACCGGTGAGTCCGGCACAGGAAAACACTTAGTTGCGAAAAAGGTACACGAAAATAGCCCACGAGTAGACAACGCATTTGTGGAACTTAACTTAGCGGCCATGCCCGCTGAAAATGTGGCTCAAGCTCTGTTCGGAAGTGAACAAAATGGTACTGTCATGTTGGGGCGATTTGAAGCGGCTAAAGGCGGCACACTCTTCATTAATGAAGTGCTGGATTTAACCACCGACACACAAAATAAGTTGTACAGCGCACTACAAGAACGGCAATTTTTGCGCCTTGGCGGCACCCAATATGTTGAGCTTGATGTTCGAGTCATTGTTACTACCAGTGGCGACCCTCAAAAAGCGGTCAGCGATGGCTTGTTCCGTGAAGACCTATATTATCACCTGAACGTAATCCCGATAGAAGTGCCACCGCTGCGGCAACGTAAGCAAGATTTACCAGAACTCATTGCCATGTTTATCGACAGCACGGCGAGTAAAACCCAAGCCGCGGCGCCTGAAATTACGCCAGCAGCACTGCAGTGGCTTAACGACTATTCTTGGCCAGGCAATGTGCGACAGCTGCAAAATATAGTCCAACGTTTGATCGTATTAAATATGGGTAAAATTATTGATGTTGAACAGGTGAAAAGCGCACTTGGGGGAGATGCGCGCATTGAAACTGAGTCCAACATAACGGCAATACCGGACTATTTTAATCATGATATGCGGGCCGCTAAAGAAGCCTTTGAACGCTCTTATTTAACGCATCATTTATCATTAGTTGATGGCAATGTCAGCGCGTTAGCAAAGAAAATTGGCCTAGAACGTACCCACCTATACCGAAAACTCAAAAGCCTTGATGTAAACACCAAAGACTCGAAAACGTAGATGGGCAATCGCACGCTCCGGTAATTTATGAAGATTCTCATTCTAGGCGCAAGCCAAGTTGGCATTTCTATCGCTGAAGTCTTGGTCGGCGAAGAAAACGACGTCACCATTGTTGATATTGACAAGCGAACACTCCAACAACTGCAAAACAGATTGGACATTCGCACCGTTGCAGGCAACGCCGCTCACCCGTCAATATTGCGTGCTGCCGGGGCTGAAGACGCATCACTCATTCTAGCCGTAACCAATAATGACGAAGTCAATCTGGTTGCCTGCCAAATAGCGGAAGCGTTTTTTTCCACGCCCACTAAAATTGCCCGTTTACGCTCTAAAGAATACCTAAGCAATCAGGAACTGTTTAGTAGCGACTCTGGTTTTAACGTGGACGTGGTTATCTCCCCGGAAGTCATCGTTCGTGATCACATCGCTCGCCTTATTGAGTTTCAAGGCGCATTACAGGTGCTGGACTTTGCGGACGGACTGGTACAACTGGTTGGCGTAAAAGCCGTCAAGAACGGCGGCTTAATAAACTGCCCATTATCGGATTTGAAAAACCACATGTCGGGCATTGAAACACGCGTGGCAGCGATTTATCGAGACGGGGAAGTGATCACACCTAAATCCGAGACGGAAATCAAAATCAACGATGAAGTGTTCTTTGTTGCGGCTCGCGAACACATCGCAGCCGTGATGCGCGAAATGCGCGGAAAAACCAACAAAACAAAACGAGTCTTCATCGCCGGCGGCGGCAATATTGGTCTTAATTTGGCTCGTGAGTTAGAGCGCAAAGGCTACAGTGTGAAACTAATTGAACAAAACCCACACCGCGCTGACGCCATTGCCGATATGGTGAATAAAACCGTTGTTCTCAATGGCGATGCCGCTGATGCCACATTGCTATTGCAGGAAAATATTGAGAATGCTGACGTATTTTGCTCCGTCACTGAAAAGGATGAAATCAATATACTTTCGGCAAACCTAGCCAAGCAGTTGGGGGCCAGTCGCGTTATGGCTTTGGTGAATAAACCCGCCTACGTCGATCACTTGGAACACCACGACATCAATGTCATCGTGTCGCCCAGAATAGCCACCATTGGTAGCGTATTGGCGCACATTCGTCGTGGCGACGTAGTATCAGTACACTCTTTACGTCGAGGCAAGGCCGAGGCCATTGAAGCCATTGCTCATGGGGACGCTAATTCGTCAAAGGTCATTGGTCGCGGCGTACGTGAAATACCCTTCCCGCCCGGCACCGGCATTGGCGCCATTGTACGCGATGGCAACGTTATTATCCCTAATGTAAACACTATCATTGAGCCCGAAGATCACGTCATTATCTTTATGGATAACAAATCTTGCATCACGGATGTGGAAGCTCTGTTTCAGGTCGGAGTCACTTTTATATAATGGCTTCAACACCCACGCTCAATCCAAACTGTTGCCAACGAAACTGCCCGCTCAGGCGCGCATGAGCCTTTAATTATGCATTATCAAACCGTTGCAAAAATACTTGGAGTACTGCTGGGGATCTTCAGCGTCACGCATTTAACGCCACTACTTGTTTCATTGATTTATGGTGATGAGAACGCAACACCATTTATCATTTCTTTCTCAGTCACGTTACTGACAGGCTTATTACTGTGGGCACCCAATCGCAAGTTGAAAAAAGACCTACGATACCGAGACGGCTTTCTGGTAGTGGTTTTATTTTGGACTGTACTCGCCACCTTTGGCGCCCTGCCTTTCATCCTATCGCCAGCTTATTCACTCAGCATTACCGATGCTTTTTTTGAATCCATGTCAGGACTGACAACCACTGGGGGCACGATATTGGTCAATTTGGACCAATTGCCCGAATCCACACTCTATTATCGACAGCAATTGCAGTGGCTGGGTGGCATGGGGATTGTGGTGTTGGCTGTTGCTATTATGCCGATGCTAGGCATTGGCGGCATGCAGCTCTACCGAGCTGAGACACCCGGTCCGATGAAGGACAGCAAGCTCACGCCTCGAATTACTGAAAGCGCCAAAGCTCTCTGGTATATCTATCTCGGACTCACCGTTAGTTGCATATTTGCGTATTGGCTGGCTGGTATGAGCTTATTTGATGCCATTGGGCATGCGTTTTCCACCGTCGCCATCGGTGGTTTTTCAACGCACGACGCCAGCATCGGGCACTTTGATAGCGCGCTCATCGAAACCATTGCCATGATTTTTATGCTCATTGCTTCGGCCAATTTTTCGCTCCACTTTCTAGCTTGGCGCAGTAAAACTCTAACGCCGTATTTTAACGACAGTGAGTATCGTTTTTTCTTACTTGTGCTTAGCTGCGCCGCCTTCTTCCTAGTGGCCTTATTAATCGGTCAACATGTGTTTGACACCGCATTCGAAGCCATCAGATTCGGTCTGTTTCATATCGTATCAGTGGTAACCACCACGGGGTTTACCGCCGGAGGTTTTGCATGGTGGCCCGGCGCACTCCCAGTGATGTTGATACTCTTCAGTTTTATGGGTGGCTGCGCTGGCTCCACAGCAGGTGGCATGAAGGTAATGCGCGTGCAATTGATGTACAAACAAGGTCGAAAAGAAATTGTACGGCTCGTTCACCCTAATGCAGTGCTATCAATAAAAACCGGCGGTCAAGTTATCAGCGAAAAGATCATCAATACCGTGATGGCCTTTTTTTCAATGTACATGCTGAGTTTCGCGATGACCGGCTTTGCTTTATGTTTGGTTGGTCTAGACTGGGTTACCGCCTTCTCCGCTGCCGCCGCTTGCCTTAACAACCTCGGCCCAGGGCTTGGCTTAGTGGCCGATAACTACGCGCAAATCAATGATGCCGCAAAATGGATACTGTCCTTCGCCATGCTACTAGGTCGATTGGAATTGTTTACTCTACTGGTACTTTTCACCACGACATTTTGGCGCGATTAAAACGGCTTATCTCACCTTAGACCTTGGCACTCATCAATGCCGCTCTAAACCTAAAGAGACTCTTACATGAACACAGCCCCACGTTGTTAATAGAAAGAAAGGCCGCAAATTGCGGCCTTTCCTGAATACTGAGCTTAAGAGTAAAGCGCTAATATCTAAATTTAGACTGCGCTATTACTCTGCGGCATGCTCATGATTTTAAAATTCCATGGCCGCGGATAAAGTCGCTTACTTGTACATCGATGCTTTGCGAAAGTGCTTTACCAATAGGTAGTAGACTACCGCACGGTACTTATTGCGATTCGAGCGTCCGTACTTTTCGATCACCGCTTGAATTCCTTCATCCAATTTTGGAGAATCACTTAAACCCAACTTTTTGATCAAAAAGTTTTTCTTAACACGCTCTAGCTCTTTTGGGTCTCCAGCGGAAACAGTGCATGCGTCCTTATTATAAATTGACGGACCACAACCAACGGTCACGGCTGTCAATAATTTCTTATCCACCTTTTCATCGCATTTGGTTTCTAGATCACTTGCGTACTTTTCGATTAGTTCTTCGCGTTTACTCATTAAATGTCTCCCATGATTAGCTTAAAGGCGAAACATGGGTCTAACACTGTTCTACTTGAGGTTACTGCAGAGAACTAACGTGCTTTTTGATGCCCTGATTCGCCAACTACTTATTGCTGCTTTACTAAAAACAACGCCATTGACAGTACCGCATGGCCAATGAAAAATAAATTGGTATTTACACAATTTCACGCATACTTAAAGGAACTTCCCCGTCTAAGCAGTCTGACTTAAAACTTAACAACCACCGTCTAAAGACGGTGGGTTAACCAATAGGACTGAAAGTCCATATCATCGGCTAAAGCCGATTGCCTAACTCTCAACGTCAAAATTATCATCTGGGTTTCTCTCAAAATGATGTTCTAAATATTCTCTAATCATTTCTTTTGTTAACTCACCCGCCGTAACGCAAAAATATCCTCTTGCCCAGAAGT
>CALJWL010000053.1 GCA_937974565.1 uncultured Arenicella sp. | reverse complement strand
AAGAAATCGCTCCTTTCGGGTTATTTTCTTTTTATTCTCGTAGGCTAAATCAGCAAAGCTTGGCTGTTTCATGATTGCTATTGGTTCGGATTAATCGGTCTTGTGCATTATACTAAATTCGTTTTTTGCAGAGACTCCCTAACTTAAAGAGTATTTGAGACGCACACGCCCTCTTTTTTTAAACTTAACATTAGAGAAAGCGACTGAAACCACTAACATTAATAAAGCCAAATTAAGGAGCTAACATTAAGAGCGTGTGTCGTTTGGAAAGCCACCACCACCGTCAAAACCATTACCCTCTTGTGCTTGTACGGTATCGGCGATGTTGCCATATTGATAAAATTCAGGCTTATTATATTCAAGCTTTTCATTGTTGATTGGATTATTGTTTAAATCATCCAACATTTTTTTATCAGTCATCTAGTCACCCTTTCTACCCTAAATTCTTAATTTCAAAAAACACAACAAAGAGTATACAGAAAAATTCACCATTTTTTACATTGTTGTGTTCATCAGAATTCTTTGAAACGTTGGTACGTTTTAATTACATCACAATTGTCATTGATGACAACGCCATCAAACTCTAACCACGCGTGCGCCATCAATTGGTTTGTATCAGAAACTTTTTGGCCAAACACTAATTGAGGGGAAATGTTTTTTCGGGTCAACAAAAAGTACAAACTTAAGCAGTTTGCTAGGCACTTTCCGTATGCAAATTGACAATCAGAAACTCTTCGACTTAACCGAGAGTATCGAACAATTGTACGTGTTGTTTGTTGATTGTCTTTTTTCGCTTGCTCAGAAGAAGCTCCAAATGTATTGGCCAACCACTTTGCAAAGTGATAAGACTTATTAAAACCAATCATTTTTAGCGTACTCTGAAAAAAAACAGCCAGTAAAGCCAAGGCTATGAGCAACCTTGCATTAGCCAACCTGTGTTTAAACATTTAGTTTACTCAACCACCACATTAAGTAACTTTGCTTCACTTAACTTTGAAATTAAGGAGCGAATATCAGCATTGGCTCGATCAAAAGATACATTATACATTTCACATAACTGATGAGTAGCCAACTCAGAGTCCGAATGGGTTTCAAGTAATTTCCACATTCGCCCTCCTACGGCATCTAAACCATAATATTCTTCCGTCTCTAGATTGAGTAGTACCAACTTTTCGTCAAGCTCTTGAAAAATGACATTGGGCGAAACCGTGACTTTCATAAGTACGCATAAATAATTGATCTAGAAATGTGTCGAGATTATGTGATTTACTTCAAGGTTTGTCTATTATTCATCTATAATTATACCGCTATTTTTAAGATCAAATGCACCAAAGCCTCGGCACACAAAACATAAAGCATTGTCTAAAACGTTAAACAAAACTTTCGTTATTTTACTGACCGCACTCATCACTGTGTGTGTGTTGTTTTGGTCTGGTTCTCGATATCCAGCCCTAGACGATAAAGCCTTAATGGGCAGTGATACTGCAATAGAAGCCATCGGTTTCGACGTATTACTCTCTACTGGTTCTGACAACACCAAGACCTCATTGATACTAATAAATACCATCAATTGGATGTATACCAATTGGCGCGGCATGTCCTTTGGACTGCTTCTAGGGGCTTTATTGTTAAGTATTTTACCGTACTTTAAAAACAGACGAAGTAACAACCCTTACCTAAACAGCTTTTTTGGAATGTTATTCGGGGCCCCTATGGGAGTCTGTGCTAATTGCGCGACCCCGATTGCACACAGCATGCTTATTAGTGGTCGGCGGGCAGAGACAGCCTTAGCCACATTACTGAGTTCTCCAACGCTAAACATCATTGTCTTAACAATGTCTTTTTCATTACTGCCCAGCTACATGGCTGTAATAAAACTGGGCATGACAATTGGTTTCATTTTATTAATACTGCCTTTAATTTCTAAGCGATTTACCTTCGATATAGACAGCAACAGTAATGAACCGTTTGTATCGCTAAACCCCAGGACGGTTGAGCAACAAGCCAATTGGGGTCAAGCCTTATTAGAAGCATTAAGTCATTTTATTAGTAATCTTTGGCTGATCGTTAAGACCACATTGCCATTAATGGTTTTAGCTGGCTTTCTGGGCGCGACACTGATCACTCTGGTTCCATTTGAAACAATACTCGAAAGCCTGCCACAAAACCGTTTGCTTTTTATGCTGTTGCCGTTACTCGCTTTGTCCATTTTTGGGTTATTTTTACCCGTCCCTATCGGCTTTGATATTATTGTTGTTGCTATCTTACTTAATGCCGGACTGCCTGTCAGTTATTCGATGGTTTTGCTGTTTTCACTGGGTATTTTTAGCGTTTACCCGTTTATGATGCTAGCGACCAGCTCTTATCGCTTAGCAAGTTCACTAGCCGTGGGGCTAATTATTTTTTCTGTGTTGGCCGGTGTTTTAGCCAACCGCTACGAAAACAATAATGAACGAAAACAGTCTCAATACTTTTTAGAACAATTTAAAAACAGTTCGGTATCTGAACAAAAAGTCGAAATAGATAGATTAAGTGCAAGTTCGACATTAGCGTCGCTTCTTCCACAACTTGAGGCCAACCATTTGCTGTTTGAGCCGATATTGACTCAAGAAAATATTGAAGTCAGCCAAAGCGTTCTGCCAGTTAATAAATCACCCAATTCATCGTCACAATGGTTTGAGAACATTGACGCGCTCACCATCGGTTTAAATGAAAACGAACCGTTCACGGCGTTAAAGCTTATTGAACGTTATGCCTTATCACGAGGGATTGCCTCAGCGGACATTCATAATGACGGTTGGGTCGATGTAGCCATCGCTTCAGCATCGGGTATTGGCCTTTACGCAAACATTGCTGGACAACGCTTCATTCAACAACGGGTAAATATTCCGGCAATACAATCACTGCACATCAGCACCGTTGCATTAATTGACTTAAATAACGACGGGTGGAACGACTTAGTTTTTTCGGCATTCAATAGCGGTGTTTATATAATACGTAATGTCGAAGGTGAATTTCTTGAAGAAAACCTACAAAAACTGGCTCTAAACCAAGATGTTTTTGTAAGCACGTCACTTAGCTTTTCTGACTTTGATCGCAATGGAGAACTCGATATATTCATCGGCAATTCGGCGCCAATAAATGCGTATAGTAAAACTTCTTTCGCCTATACCCAAAACCTATTAGCGATGCAAGTTAATGGCACATTTACCACTAAGCCAATTGCAAACCCACCCAGCGAAACATTAACCGCTTTATCAACCGACATTAATAACGACCAATGGCCAGACTTGTTTATTGGCAATGACCATGGTGGTAGCGATATCATTATGTTAAACAATGGCAAAGGCGAACTAATTCATCAAACCAAAGAAAACAGCCCCATCGCTATCAGCGGACAAACAACGATGAGTATTGTCGCGGCTGACATTGATAACGATTTGAGCGCTGAAATTTATTTAGCCCAACGCAGCGAACAGTCCGAAGCAGAAGCCGTGTCCGCGGATGAACTTTGCAATGAATTGCGAAACCCATTAGACAAACAAACGTGCTTTACATCAATGCAAACCGCAAGCGCTCGGTTTAAAGCATCCGCTCAACGAAACATTAAAGAATGCAGCCAAAACGCCCGCTACCCTCAACAAGTTCAAAACTGTATAGCCTTAGTTGTTCTGTCAGAGGCATCGCCCCCACGTAGCCAAGGCATTAAACACTGCGAACCTTTAGAAAAAAAATGGCCATTAATGCATCAAGCTTGCGAACGGGCAAATACCCCAATCGCAGAATTAAGCCCCTCTTTTTCTAATAGCCAGTTAACCGAAGTAAACGGTCAGAACATGTTATTCAAACAAAATTTTGATGGTGACTTTCGCGATATTGCACATCTGAAAGGCCTTGAATATGGATCATGGTCTTGGAATGCAATGTTTGAGGATTTAGATAACGATGGATGGCAAGACCTGTTTATAGTCACGGGCATGCCCGTTATATCGCGCCGGCATCCAAGCTTATTGTTTCAAAATAAAGCAGGAGCAGAATTCAAAAATATCACCGAGAACTCTGGCTTAGCTTCCATGCGAGATGTGCTGTCTTACACCTACATCGACTACGATAACGACGGTGATCAAGACATTGTGTCACTGCCCTCAACCGGGCTTCCGCTGGTTTATCAAAACACAAACACTCGTAACAACAGCATTCGCTTTAAATTGATAGATCACGTAACGAATCGTTCGGCCGTTGGCGCACAAGTTCGCATCTTTTATGGCGACCAACAGCAAATGCGTGAAATCACAGCCAGCGGTGGCTACTTATCGTATAACGCTCCTATTGCACATTTTGGTATTCAACAGTTCACACAAATTGATCGTCTAGAAGTTATCTGGCCAGACGGCATCAAAACCACTCTTAAGCACACGTTTCAAGCTTCGAGTATTTATACCGTTGAACGCTCTAAGAGTCTTAATTAAGATTCTTAGATGGCAGTACCAATAAACGTAAACCATGCCCGCTACCCCATTCATTAAAGCACTTGAATTACAGCGCTATAAAAAGCTCAAGCTCCAATTAGAAGAGTTTAATGATACTGAGGTGCTTTGGGTTAAGCTGGGGCATTGTTGCCGAGCGCTTGGGTACATAGATCAAGCCATCGCCGCATTCGAGCAGTCATTACACATCGGAGGCAATGCAATGGAAGCCGAGCGGGTCTTAGCCATACTTCGTGGTGAGCCTGTTCTAAAACTAGCCAATGAAAATAACAACCCTTCTATAACGCCGTTTTTACTTCAAGATGATTTTTTATCGAAAAGTGAGATTCAATGCGTTTGGAGCGTGTATAAACAACATTGTTCATCAATGCGTGAGTCTGAAGTCGAAGGCAATTTAATTAACCCAAATCATCGAAAATCTAAAGCGATTAACCTAAAGTCAAATTCAAATTTGTCTTTTTTTAAAAACAAAGTTTTAGACCAATTAATGAAAGCCTATTCCGTCTTTCAAATCCCCTTCCCTGAGGACAATAAATTATCCTTAGAGCTTACGTCTCATGCCGATGGTGGTTTTTTTAATATCCATAACGATATTGACCCAAATAACCCTGTCCGATTACTGAGCTATGTGTATTATTTTCACACTCAACCAAAAAAATTTGATGGTGGCGAACTGCATTTACTTGACACAAGCAAAAGCAACTTAGAGTACAACCATAGACTGACCTGCATTAACCCAATAAACAACCGCTTGGTAATTTTCCCAAGTTACGCCTTTCATCGAGTATGTGAAGTTTCACTAAACTCAACAGATAATATTGACGCGCGCCATACACTCAACGGCTGGCATTTAGATCTAAACAGATAGAACGGAGATCGCTAGCTTAAACCGAAGGCCTGGTACCCATAAGATCCAGAGGCCGTATCGGTTTATCATGTTTCAGGTACGTTATAAGCAATAAAAAACTCACGATTTATTTCCTCACACATATAGTGAGAGACACATGTCGTAAAGAGTCATACATCATACTAAACATGCCTGTCTTCCCTGAATCTAAACACCATCTAAATACCATCAAGCCATCATCAAGCCTAATGAACGGTAACCATTCACTTAGTCATTAAAGGACGACTGACTCACTTTACCCCTTGAGCAAGGCAAATAAGCGCTTAAACCAAGCCACTGGAAACCAGATCAGCGCTGACCTTTTTGATCGCCAATCCGCGACCATTTCATGATTATATTTACATCGAGCAATCAACGGCGCAAGAATCCATGATCTATCACTGCGAAACTTAATTTGATTTTGCAGATGAATTCTTTTGTCTTTGGCCGTCCACTTTGAATGATTTGGATGGCTTCGTTTCGGCAGCCCGTTAGCCTTTACGAATCGCTGATATACAAATTCTGAATAATTTTGTCCGGCATCAAACTGACCGTTTATTCTTTCACTATGAGACACTGAGAAAAACCGTTCTGCCGTTTCGATGCTAACCAACACTTTATCTTTGACACCCCATTCCTCGGCAATTTTTAGCACATCTATTAAATCAAACTCTTGTTGTTGCATGGCCGTATAAACATCAACCAGATAACGTAAGCGGAAAAAATAATCTAAATACCCATGCACACAAACGTAAACAAATAAAACTGTGAACGGTAGGCTTGCAACTTGCTCGCCGTTAACCGAAACAGGTTGAAGGTTATCAAGTAATGCACGAGTTTTTACGGGAATAGTAAAGCTGTCAGCGATACGCCAATGTAAATCGATGTATTCCATACCCATCGTTTTTTTTCTAAAGCCTACATCACGCCATCGAAACCAATGTTCGTATTTTTCGATAAAGCCAGCAAGTTTATCCATGTCATACGGTTCTCGCTGTTGATAACCCGCGCCTATAAAGGCTTCACAGGCAAGTTTAAGCGAGCATGGTTCAATCAAAATATCGATATCATCTGAATAGCGACTTTCTACAAAACCTTTGTAGAATAGTTTCTCAATTGTCACTCCTTTTATAATCGCGTGGGTAACTCCATTTTTATTCAACAGCGATGACAGCTTAAGTAACTCTATGGTTTGTAGTTGGTGTTTTATACCGGCTTTAAGAAGATACAACACTACTCGCTCAATGAACGCTTCAGACCCTATAGAGAAAGTTTTTGCGTAAGGTAAAAGCCACGGTAACAAATCGTGCCTCGCTGCCAAATCAAATAGTACTGATTCATCAAATGAAACAGCAACATAAGAAGCTGAGTGCTGATCAATTCGCCAGCGCACAGAGTTTAGTAATATCTGTATTTCAGGTGGCATCTTAAGCATTAATATCGGTTACTCTTGGTATCTGATTCGCTGTAAATTCAACAAAATTCTGATTCAAGAGGTTTAGAGAATTCGCTTCAATAGCCTTTCATCTCACTAGTTAACATTCATTAAGTAGTTTACCACTCTATCAACATACATAAGCTTTTTATCCCTAAACACAAACTTTACGTGGTCATGCGATGGTTACTAAATTACCATTTTTCAGAGTTCCCATATTAAACCTGTCAATCGGTTGCTGAAAAACGGGAAACGGTCAGATCAAGTTTGGGCTTCTACAAATTAGTAATAATTGTTACTGTGAAGTGTGCCTTTGTTAAGGCTTTAAAACGAAATTTTTGGCATTTACACATATCGTAAACTTTCAATATTCAGTCTCTATAGAACTGCGGCACGGCGACTTGAATATGATCCATAGTAAAGCCTCGGCTCTGCAGAAACCTGGCCCGCTTTGTCCATTCACGATAGTCGCTAATTGGTCCATCTCCATATTTTTTTTGATATTGCGACTCAGCATTATCAAACCATACCGCAGTACCTTCATCTAAATGGTCTTGAATGAGAGCATTCGAAACGCCTTTACTCTTTAATTCAGCCTTAATCCTTACCGGTCCAAAGCCACGATTACCTCTAGCTCGTATATAACTTTCAGCAAAACGCTGATCGGATAGATACTTCTTTTTCAACAACTCATCAATTACTGCATGAATGGTGTCAGAGTTTTCTGATTTGTCAAAAAGCTTATTAGTAAGCTCCTTAACGCTATGCTCGCGCATAGCTAATAAACGCACTCCTCTCGCAAATAGTTCATTAAATTCCTTCTTCGCAAGGTCAACAGTAAGCTCCAAAGGTTGGCAGGCTTTTTCAGAAGACAATTCAGACCTTCTTCTTTTCTTTCCCACTGGAATTTCTTCAATCAGCTCGTCTCTGGGCATAGCCTCTAATGTACTGGTATCAAAATCAAATTCCAGTTTACCCTCTGAGTTTTGCTTATACTCAAGTTCATCGCTTTCTCTTTTAGAACTCGCTTTCCATTGTTTAGATTTTGGTTTGCGCTTTGTTTTACGCCTAGCCTTTGGCCGTTCCTTGTCCTTTCGAGCTAGGAGGTCTGCACTCACACCTTCATAGACCAGTTCCCCATGTTTGACTTCATAGTTTGGATCGCTTTTTGATGATGAGTTTTTTTTAAATCGCCGCGAAGGTTGGATAATTTTCATAATCTTTGCGTTCTCGAGTCTTAAATAAAAACGGAGTTAACGCTCGTTAACTCCATTCTCGGCATTTCTATTCCAATCTCTTTAACTAATTATCGAAATTTTAAGCTAAATTAATCTTGAGTTTCCTTAGCTTTAGTCTCATTAGTTCTACTCTCTTTAGCTGATATCTCTTTTTCGGGCCTCTCTTCACCAACACCAAGCGCAGTGCGAACTTTGGCTTCAATCTCATCGGCCATTTCAGTGTGTTCTTTCAAAAATTCACGAACGTTATCTTTACCTTGGCCGATGCGTGTTCCATCATAGCTGTACCATGCGCCCGATTTTTCAACAATATCGTGTTCAACGCCAATACTGATAAGCTCGCTCTCTTTTGATATACCTTGGTTATAGAGAATATCGAACTCAGTTTGTTTAAACGGAGGTGCAACCTTGTTCTTGACAACCTTAACGCGTGTTTGGTTTCCGTAAATTTCGTCGCCTTTTTTAATGGCGCCAATGCGACGAATATCCAAACGCACCGATGAGTAAAATTTTAGGGCGTTACCGCCAGTTGTGGTCTCTGGGTTACCAAACATCACACCAATTTTCATTCGAAGCTGGTTAATAAACACAACCAGCGTATTCGACTTTTGAATATTACCTGTTAACTTCCTGAGGGCTTGAGAAAGGAGTCGTGCTTGCAGCCCCATGTGAGAGTCTCCCATGTCACCTTCAATCTCGGCCTTTGGTGTTAACGCAGCCACTGAATCCACAACGATCATTCCAACCGCCGCCGACCTTACCAGCATATCAACAATTTCTAATGCTTGTTCTCCGGTGTCTGGTTGCGATACCAGCAAGTCATCAATATCAACGCCCAGTTTTTGAGCATAGCTTGGGTCAAGTGCGTGTTCTGCGTCAATAAACGCACACGTCATGCCTTTCTTTTGAGCTTGAGCAATGGTTTCTAAAGTAAGCGTTGTTTTACCAGAAGATTCTGGACCATAAATTTCAACAATACGCCCCTGAGGTAAGCCCCCAACCCCGAGCGCGGCATCAAGCCCGATGCTTCCTGTTGAAACCACATCAATTGCAGCACGCGCACTCTCGTCACCCAATCTCATCACAGAACCTTTGCCGAACTGACGTTCAATTTGAGTTAGTGCGGCCTGTAACGCTTTTTGCTTATTGTCATCCATTGTCTATTACCTTTGATATTTTGTTGAGAGTGCAAATTCCATCTGGCACTCTTACTTTGATGCTGTTAATTTATACAGCACTCATGATTATGTCAACTGATTCCTCATAAATCGTCATTCAACATGTCTTTTCAATCACAAGCGAGAGGGTTAGCGCTAATAATGCGGTGGCCTGTCATCTATCACGACCTCACTTTGAGACTCAGCCGACTCAGTGGACGCAAGTTTATCAATTAACGCTTCGACTGTGAGTGATAATTGCTGTAATTCTTTTTGTTGAGCGAAGTATTCATCGCTCAGTTTTGCCAATGCATCTTCTAAAAATGCCACCTTAACTTGTAGATCTTGAATATCCATTAACGACACCTCATCGCTACAGCTCGGTGAACTCTGCGTGCTATTCATCACTATCTATCCATTGCTTTGAGCGGTCGACGGCTTTATGCCAGCGCTTGAGTAGGACCTCAATTTTTTCAACTGATAACATTGGGGCAAACTCGCGCTCAACATCACGCACTTTACTTAAATCCTCCCAATCCCAGTACCCTACTTTCAAACCGGCAAGATAGGCCGCACCCAATGCCGTGGATTCTAATACCTTGGGGCGAGTAACTGGCTTTTGCAGCACATCCGCTTGAAATTGCGCAAGAAAGTCATTCGCTATCGCCCCCCCATCAACGTTTAACTGACTAAGTTCAATGCCGCTGTCGTTTTCCATTGCGCATAATACGTCAAAGACTTGATAGGCCAATGACTGTAGAGTTGCCTTGGCTATTTCAGGTCGACCTGAATCTCGCGTCAGACCAAAAATCGCACCTCTGGCATACATGTCCCAATGCGGCGCACCAAGGCCAGCAAAGGCTGGCACCACCACCACATCACTCTCTGGATTGGCTTTCAGTGCCAGCGTTTCTGAATCGCTGGCCGATTCAATAAATTCCAATTCGTCACGCAGCCATTGAACTGCGGCACCGGCAATGAAGACACTGCCTTCCAAAGCATAGGTGATTTTACCGTTTATTGACCATGCAATGGTGCTTAGTAAACCTGATTGGCTGTCAACGCGCTCAGCCCCCGTATTCATCAACATAAAACACCCAGTGCCATAGGTGTTCTTCGCCATCCCCTTATCAAAGCAAGTTTGGCCAAACAGCGCCGCTTGCTGATCACCGGCAACGCCTGTAATGGGCACGGTTTTACCTTGAAATTCTACGTCGCCGAAATCACCCGAGCTGTCGCGCACCTCGGGCAACATGTTCATCGGTATACCAAAAAGGTCTAATAGCTCGTTATCCCATTTCCCTGTGTTTATGTTAAGCAACATGGTTCTGGCTGCATTACTCGGATCAGTGGCGTGTACCTTACCCTCTGTTAGCTTCCAGATAACCCACGCATCAATGGTGCCGAATAGCAAATCACCGGCTTGGGCTTTTTCCTTAGCTCCGTCTACGTTATTGAGAATCCACTCGACCTTACTGGCAGAAAAATAGGCATCAATAACCAAGCCCGTTTTTTCTTGAATCTTATTTTTCCAGCCTGCGGCGGCTATTTCATCGCAACGTGCCGCCGTTCGTCGATCTTGCCAGACTATGGCGTTGTATACCGGTTCGCCTGTATTTTTATCCCAAACAACGGTGGTCTCGCGTTGATTAGTAATACCAATGGCGGCAATATGGATGGGGGTTAATTGATTTTTAGCCACCAGCTTTTGCAACACGCCAAACTGCGATTGCCAAATTTCATTCGCATCATGTTCAACCCAGCCTGGTTTTGGGAAGTGCTGGGTAAACTCTTCTTGTGACACATCCAGCAATTCAGCTTCATGGTTGAATAAAACGGCTCTAGAACTGGTAGTGCCTTGATCTAAGGCAATGATAAATTGGTCACTCACGACTCCTCCATACGTTTGGTTGGATCACTGGTTTCGTTCATTTGTTCAATAGCCGGGATACAAAAGCAAACATTAACGAATCAGCATCATAAATTCATTCTCAACATTAGCCTTACCAGTAACAAACTTGGGTATTAAATTGATTGCATTTTTATTTATCAGACAATTATAACCTACGGAATTTTAGTGCGTAAACCCATGGCAACGTTTTGCTTTACAATAGCTGGATGAACAAAAAACAGCAACGTTATCGGATCGTCAATTTAGATCGCGATGGTTTGCCATCGCACATTGAAATACCTGCGCCAAAATTTGAACATGATTGGACTAACTACCCAAGTAGCAATGCTGATGAAGTTATAAGTCGCGCTAAGGGAGCGGATATTCTTGTGGTTAACAAAGTGTCTGTAAACGCCGCTATTTTAGAGGCCTGCCCTACGGTAAAACACGTTGCCGTGTGCGCAACGGGTTATAACATTATTGATATCGCAGCGTGTGAATCACGAGGAATATCCGTGAGCAACATACCCAGTTATGCAGCAACCACCGTTTCTGAACACGTTATTGCCTCGGCGTTGGTTTTAAGACGTGAAATAAACAGATATCGCCAAGCGGTTATAAATGGAAAATGGCAAAACTCGCCCGCTTTCTGTTTGTTTGATAAGCCGTTTTTGAATTTAAGGGGAGCCACCATGGGCTTAATTGGCTTGGGAGAGATTGGCGAAGCCACGGCGAAACACGCAAAGGCTTTGGGCATGACCGTTCTATTTTCATCGCGTTCACAACGATCGCATGATTTTGCCAAGCAAGTGGATTTAGATCAGCTATTAAGTCAATCGGACGTCGTTAGCATCCATTGTAGCCTAAACGAGACAAGCAAAGGTCTGATTGGTGAGCGTCAACTTGCTCTGTTGCCGAGACATGCTATTTTAATTAATACGGCCCGCGGTGGCATTGTTGATGAGCAAGCGGTGGTGGATGCTATTCACAATGAATCGATCGCCGGTATCGCCTTTGACGTTTTAGAGCAGGAGCCTCCAATTGAAAACTCGCCACTGCTGTCGATCAGTCATCAACCTCATGTGCTAATTACGCCACATATTTCGTGGGCAAGCGAGCAAGCGATGCAGTACTTGGCCAATACCCTCACTCGCAATATAGAAGAGTTTGCAGCCGGCGCCCCAACGAACCTAGTCACGACCTCTTAATTCAGTCACGTTTGATTTCAGGTTAATCCGGTCATAACCCATCAACCAACTTCTAAACTTAGTTACTTCAAGCCACACATAGACAATAATAGGGGAATTAATTCACATCACTCTTAGTTAAACGCTCAACACTCGCTTATGAAGTACTCAAACTTCGGTAAAAAATTTACCCGTCAATCTGGCATTGGCCAATTAATGCAAGATTTGGGCCAAGCCAATACCTCAAACCACCCAGACCTTTGCATGCTCGGCGGCGGTAACCCAGCGGGAATTCCTGCGGCACAATCACTCTTTCAAACGGAAATGGAACACTTAATTGAGTCGGGGCTATTTCAATCAATGCTGGGGCTATACGATGGTCCCAGTGGCGAGCAAGCATTCAGAGTAGCACTATCCCACTTTCTAAACGAGGAATTTGGTTGGTCTATCACTCCCGCTAATATTTCTTTGACCAACGGCAGTCAAAACAGTTTCTTTTATTTATTCAATATTCTTGCGGGAGACATGGCGGATGGCAGCCGAAAAAAAATACTGTTTCCTTTGGCCCCTGAATACGTAGGCTACGCCGACGCCGGATTAACTGAAGGCATGTTTAAGTCGTATCGCCCACGTATTGAGCTGCAAGACGATAAACAATTCAAGTATCGAGTGGATTTCGACCACCTAAAGGTCGGCGACGACATTGCCGCCATCTGCCTATCACGTCCAACCAATCCAACAGGAAACGTGGTCAGCGACAACGAGTTAAAAAAACTAAAGCAATTAGCGCAAAGGCAAAACATACCCTTAATCATCGACAATGCGTATGGCCAACCCTTTCCCAATGTCATTCACACCCATACTAATTTACTTTGGGATGAACACACCATTTTATGCATGTCTCTCTCAAAATTAGGCCTACCCGGCGCACGAACCGGAATCGTCATCGCTAATGAAGAGATCACACAGGCTTTGGGGGCATTAAGCGGTATTATCACACTGGCCCCTAACAGTGTTGGCGCGGCGCTCATGACTCGCTTAATTGAGTCAGGTGATATAAAACACCTAACTCAAGACATTATTGGGCCGCACTACAACCAATGCCTGTCAACGGCCTTATCGATATTTCATGATGTATTCAAAGACCTGCCTGTACGCCTGCACAAGCCTGAAGGTGCATTTTTTCTATGGCTATGGATTGATGGCATGAAGATTTCATCGCAAGAACTGTATGAAAGACTAAAGGCACGGCATGTTTATGTTATTCCTGGGGAAGAGTTCTTTATTGATATTGACCCCAACTGGCAACACACAAAAGAGTGCATACGAATTAATTATGCACAGCCAGAAGATAAATTAGCCAGGGGCTTTAAGATTCTGGCAGAAGAATTAATCGCCGTGGTGTAAACAGTTATCTTGCCCTTTAATAAGCTTACCCGTGGTGCATTTAGGAAATAACGATTTTCAAGTTATTGATATTGTTTCCACTGCGTTTGTTAATCCATTGAATGACGGTTAACGCGGTTATTTTAGAAATCATTCGAGTGGCAAAGCCACTGAATGATTTGGCGTA
>CALJWL010000052.1 GCA_937974565.1 uncultured Arenicella sp. | reverse complement strand
TTCGCTACGCTCACCCGGACGCGCAGAAAACGCGCGCCCGTTTTAAAGGCGTTATATGTGTTACTAAGAAATGAATACTCTAAACGGCAAAATAGTCTTTTTTACATATTGGTTGTTTTTCATACTGCTGCCAGTCGTCTTGCTTGTTTTTGCGGTGCGAGAAACACCTATTAAAATGCTATTTGCAGTTCCTCTTTTCTTTGCACTTTTACTCGTCGGAGAACGTGGCATAAAAGTCTGGGCAAAAATATTTAGTAGAGGCGGTTAGGTTCTTACAAAGTTATGATGTTTAAACATATAACAAGTTCAAAAGCGAATGCACGCACTACGTGCGCACGGACGCCGCATAAGACGCGGCGCCCGTTTTAAAGGCGTTGGTACATTAGATTGGAGCAACAAATTGATTGAAGCAAATTCTGTAAATGGTGGAATTCGGTGGTTACTCCGAATAGAAGGGTTAGCAATACTGATTCTTTCTATCTATGCCTATTCATATTTAGAGTTTAGTTGGGTTTCGTTTTTCGTGTTTTTCCTGGTTCCCGACATTTCATTTATTGGCTATCTAATAAGTTCAAAAGTTGGTGCTATTTTTTACAATATCACTCACTCTTTAATTGGCGCAGCATTGTGTCTTGGGCTTGGCGTCGCCGGTGAAAAAGAAATCATGCTAATTGCAGGAGTTATTTGGTTTGCCCATATTGGGTTTGACCGAGCATTGGGCTACGGACTCAAATACAATAAAGGGTTTTCTTATACACATCTTGGACGTATTGGTAAAAATGCATAACAAGAACCAAAACTGCCACTCACTGCGTTCGCTCGGACGAGATAAACCGCGCCCGTTTGGTGGACGTTTATGTGTATTAATCATGCTCAGTAAAACGAAATATGCGAAGTGGCCAAATGGAGGCTGTCAGGCCTTAATGACAATTAACTTAACCGATTTAGAAGTTGTAAATCTAACGGGACAAAAGTTAATGGAAGGGTATGATGAAGGATTAGGGAAATGGGTAGGTACAGGAGGTGACCTTCCTTCTTGTCACAGGCATCGAAGGTTATGCCACTTTTGAATTTGATCTATCAACTGAAGGCAAACCTATTAATATAGGTCTAATAGAAACCTATCCGTCCGATGTTTTTGTAAAAGCGGCATTACATAGTGTGAGACAGTATAGGTACGAAGTAGAAGTCGTAAACGGTCAGCCGTCAATTAGTCGTTGTCAAAGTATGAAGGTGCAATTTCGACTTGGATAGCAACATTCTAACAAGAGACCAAAATGCAGCCTACGGTTCGAACGCGTTTTCAACGTGCCCGAAGCCTTAAGTTACATCTTCAATACCCTACGGATATGATGACAAAGAACATGAATGGTTTAGAAGTCCTTTTGCTTGGTATTTAAAGGTGTTAGTGCGATTTAGAGACTGGTTCGCCCGCGCAATATTAAAAAATATTCAGAAGTAATCAAACTCATTGGCTGGCAGCAAATCAAGATAAGCATTGGCCAGGTAATAAACCAGTGCGATGCATAAGCCCAAAATAACCAAGGCGGTGAGGTTGCTCTTTGGTTGGTTATTTTTTGAGTTGTCTGCGGTGCGGTTAGATTCAGCTACTTCTTTTGTGCCGGTAATCATGGCGTTGGTGAGCGGCTCTTTTTTTACCCATTTATAGAAGGCAATCGCGACTAGGTGCAGCGTTATTAGGCCGTAAATAATATTTACATTGTCGATGTGTAAGCTGTTTAACCAGACTCTTAGCTCTGAGTTAACCAATCCGGTTAAGGGGCCGTGAAAATAACCATCGCTGCTAAACAATCCAAGTGTTGCTTGTGTGCTTAACACTAAAATCATAATCACCGAGGACAGGCCTCCGGCTGGGTTATGCCCAGCATAACTAATATCATCAGTAAGGCGGTTTTTTTGTTTCGTTTTGTTGTTAATAAACAGTGTTTTTAGATAAGCAATAACGTTGCTTGGTGGGAGCAGGAACGTGTGAAACCGTGAGTGATACGAACCTATAAAGCCCCAAATAATTCTGAACAGCAACAAGGTTAGGACGGCATACCCAGCGTAAAAGTGTTGCTGTATATCCTCCAGTATTTTGACGCTAAACCAAGAATAGAAGGTGGCAATGACTAGGCTCCAATGAAATAGACGAGTGGGCATGTCCCACACCGTAATCATTGTGTTTTTATTGGCGCTCATCTGGTCAGTGTTGTGGTGTTGCTATTGAGGCATGGATGACTACCAAGGTAATGCGCTGCCATTGGCGTGCCAAAACGAGCCTGTGTTTTCCAGCGTTAGTTCGTCTATGCGTTGGGCAATCTGTGTGGCAGCTTGATCTGATGTCAGATCGCCGTAGCCGCCAATCATGTCGGTGCCGACCAAGCCTGGGTGAATGATGGCGAAGGAAATGCCGCTATTTTTTAAATCATGACTTAACGACACAGAAGCGATATTTAAGGCTGCTTTTGACATGCGGTAACCGTAACGGCCGCCACTGGTGTTATCGGTAACAGACCCCATTCGGCTGGTGATCATAGCCACTTTGGCGCCACTGACCAGTTGATTATGAAGGGCCTCGGTTATTCGTAGTGGCCCCAGAGTGTTTACGTCGAATTGTTGTTGAATGGTGTCATAGTTAATGTGCCCAAGCACTTCATCGCGAAGTATGCCGGCGTTGTTTATCAGCAACGAAAACTCTTTTCCATTTAACTCTTGTGACAGTGCTTTTATATCTTCAGGCTTAGATACGTCTATATCATCAATAACAGTGGCGCCACTTGCTTTTAGTGCGGCTGAACTCTGCCTGCAAATAGCATAGACGTGTTTGCCTTGCGCTTGGTAATGTTGGGTCAGTGAAAGGCCGATGCCTCGATTGGCACCGGTAATTACGGCGTTATTGGTCATGATTTATGGCTCCCAGCTAACTTGATGCGTCTATAGCGAAATCTAAGGCGGCCTTTACAGCGGTGACTTGCGCTAAAATACAGGTTTCGTCGTCAACTTTTGGGCTGTCTGGATACACTTCTGTGGTGGTAGAGAATGTGGCATTGCTAAAGCCTGTGCACAGGCCTAATTGATTTGTTGCGTAGTTAATGACACCGGTTTGCGTTGTAAGCTCACCTATAATTTTTCCGTTGGTATCACTGAGGGCGATGGGCGTTACTTGCGATACTGCATCAATGATAGCGGACTGAAAATTATCGCATGGGTTGTCGGTGTCGCCGACTAAATAAAAGCCATCGGGCACTTCCCAATATTCGTGATAAACATTATCCCGTGCCGATAGAGCGGGCCTGAACTCAGAGTTGTCAGTATCGGTAGTTTCATGCAAATCGATGTGTACTAACAGTTCGGTATTCAGCGACTCCACCAATGACATCAATGCGGCTGATTCTTCGACGTTTGAATTCGGTACGAATGAGCGATTAGGGTCATCGGCATTGGGGTTCCATCGGTTGATGGTCTCGTAAGCCCAAGGGCTGATACAGGGCGCTACCACCAAATTAAAATGCTGTGCGTAACGCTCAGCTTGTGTTTCTAGAAAACGTATTGCGCCTTGCACGCCGCTGGTCTCATAGCCATGCACGCCACCGGTAATGAGGGCCGTGGGTTTCGTGCTGTCTGTTTGATTTGTTAACGCCAACAGTGGGTAGCGTTCGGCATCGTAACTTAGTGCCCCGTATTGTTGGATATCAAAGCGAGGCGTAAGGTTTTTTATAAGAGCATTTAGTTTGGTGAGGACATGTTCATGGTAGGAACGTTTTAGTGTTTGTTCATTTAGCCATTGCGTTCTTTGCGTTGCCCCCCACGGTTGGCCTGGTGTGCCAATGTGGTAAGTGGGTTCGCTATCGATCATGGGTGTCAGATCCATTGTCGTGATTGCGTTCTTTGGTTTGTGTTTTTTGCTCAGGTTCTGTTTCTACTTGAGCCTCTAATGCGCCCAAGGTTTTTGCTCTTTTTTCTCGCAGTTTCTGAGCTAACACTCGCATATCAATAGCCGTGTCAGTCTCATCCACGATTTCCATGCCTAACAGTGTTTCAATAATGTCTTCCATGGTAATGATGCCAGCCATGCCGCCGAAGTCGTCTAAAACCACAGCAATATGTTCTTTGCGTTGCATCAAAATTTTAAATAATTCGGTAATCGCAAAATTTTGCGCGATAGCGACAATGTCACGTCGCAGGTCATTTAAAGGTTCGTTCTCTCGCCCTTCAACCAAGGCTTCCATCACATCGACTTTAAGTATGTAGCCGGTAATCAAATCTTTGTTGCCTTCGCTGTAGGTTGGAATGCGCGAGAATTGATTTTCTTTACGCCGCTTAAAATAGTCGCCAATACTTTGTTCTTGCGCCGTGGCTGAGACCACGGTTCGTGGCGTCATTACATCACTCACCGCAATGCCTTGAAAGCGAATCATGCTGCCGATCATTTTAGATTCACCGGCTTCAAAAACCCCGTCTTCGGCGCCCATTTCGGCCATGGCGAGGAAGTCGTTGCGAGTGAGAATAGGCTGCTCAGAATCGTGCTTGAGTGAACTGGTAACGAATTGGCCTAACCAAACCAAGGGCGCAAGTGCGATCAACAGAAAGCGTAATGAATAAACGGTAAAACCGGCCAGGCGCCGCCAATACAAAGCGCCGATGGTTTTGGGCACGATTTCAGACAATAACAGCACTGCCAGTGTCATCACCGCGGGTACTAATATCCGCGTGATCAATGGGTTGCTGTCCGACCATATGGCGGCCGCTTGCTCGCCTACCCCAATAGCACCAACCGTATGCGCAATGGTGTTTAGGGTGAGAATGGCGGACAGCGGGCGGTCAATATTCTTTTTGAACTCTTGTAAGTATTTGCCGGTAGATGTGCCGTTTTGATGTTGAATTCGGGCGTATGTTGGGGTGATGCTTAATAACACGGCCTCCCACAACGAACACAAGAAAGAGAAGAAAATTGCTAATACGAAAAAGGTAATCAGTAAGGTGTACATGCAGACTTTAGAAGTGTTTTAACAGGCCAGTGATTCAGCTTAGTTGGAATAGGACGAGTGACTCGCGTACAACCATAATAAGCAACACCAGCCAAGATGCAATAAATAAATAGAAACGTACAATCACAATATCAACCAACCCTTGCACCAGCGAATGACTGACTCTCAGCATGACGTATACCCAGGCGCTGGTTACAAAGAACGAGTCAACATGCCCTAACATTGCCAGTGATATGCACACCGCATAAAACAGGGTGGGTTGCTCAAACAGATGATTGTAGTTATTAGAGACTCGATTTACTTCATGCGGCAGGTAATCGCGCAACTTGCGTGTGTCCTGCCCTTGTTGAGGGTGTACTTTTAGGCGCTGCATAGCTGGAATTCGAGTGAACAGCATCCACAAAGCCACCGCAACGGTGAGCAGGGCCATTGCAAATACCGGTTTTAGTATCGCTTCAGCTTCCATCAGTGTCTCCAAACGAGCGTTATAAAACATCAGTATAACGCAATTAGTTGGCTATGAAGGTGAGTTAAAAATCAGGTCTTAACGTGTAAACGGTTTGATCAGCAGACTGACGCCGCATTAAAACTTAGCGGCCAAATCGAATTCGTTCACTAAGTTTAGCAGTGACTTGAGTTCCGCTTTAAATACCTTGAGGTCGGTGTCTTTGGAAGTAAGGTTGATATGTCCAATTTTTCGGCCCTCGCGCTCGGCTTTGCCATAGATATGAGGAACGCTGTTTCTATGCTTGGCAACGTCGTCGGCATTGGGCAAAGTGCCAATGAGATTCACCATTGCCGCTGGCGCAAGTAAGCAGGGTTGCATTAAGTCTATGTTGCAAATGGCTCGAAGGTGATTTTCAAACTGGCTGGCTTGAGTTCCGTTTTGAGTCCAGTGGCCACTATTATGTACACGAGGTGCTATTTCATTCGCCAACAGCTCATTGCCCGCTTGAAACAGTTCTAAGGCAATAATGCCAACATAGTCTAAATGTTCGGCAATCTTGCGTACCATATCTTGTGCTTTGTTTTGCAAAGGTTCGGCATGAAAACACATGGATAAGCGTAAAATGCCTTCGCGGTGATGATTCTCTGTAAGAGGGTAGTAGGCGATCTCGCCGTTTTTTTTACGCGCTGCGATAATCGAAACTTCTCGGTCAAAGTTAACCATGGATTCCAAGATGCAGGGCGCGCCCTGTAACTTGTCCCACGCTGCGGCTAAATCAGTGTTGTCTTTGATCACCACTTGACCTTTACCGTCATAACCATCGGAGCGCGTTTTCAAGATAGACGGCCGCCCTATGACAGTCAAAGCTTGATGCAAATCTTCTGCGCTGTTAATGGCTTCGTATTGTGCGGTCTCAATTCCCAGCGAATTAAACATGGTTTTTTCCGCAATGCGGTCGCCTGCGGTGGCCAACGCATTAGACGGTGGGTAAAGGGAGTTGGCTTGTTCTAACTTCAGCACCATGTCAGTAGGAATGTTTTCGAACTCATAGGTAATGACGTCTGACCATTCCATCAATTCTTGGTGGGCCGATTCGTCGTCGTAACTTTTGCAGATTAACTCACCGTATTGGGCCGCGCATGATGTTGGGTCTGGGGAGACGAATTTGAACTCCATGCCTAAAGGTTGACCTGCTTGAGCCAACATTTGGGCCAACTGACCAGCGCCTAATATCCCCACCTTCATCGCACTTATCCTCGTGGGTCTGGTTCAGACAGTACGCGCTCGGTTTGCGCTTGGCGCCAGTCTTTTAATGCTGTTTTAATATCGTGGTATTGATTGGCCAAGATGCTGGCAGCCATCAACGCGGCATTGGTTGCGCCAGCTTTACCAATAGCCAGAGTTCCAACAGGAATGCCGGCGGGCATCTGTACGATGGAAAGCAGCGAGTCTATGCCATTGAGGGTGGATGATTTAACTGGTACGCCCAATACCGGCAAACTGGTCTTGGCAGCCACCATGCCCGGAAGGTGAGCTGCGCCGCCCGCGCCAGCGATGATGACTTGAATGCCGCGCTCTTCGGCTTGCTCAGCATAGTGGTACAGCTTGTCGGGTGTACGGTGAGCCGATACCACTTCTACCTCGCAGGGCACCCCGAGCTTGTTTAACGTTTCTTCGCAATGCTCGAGCGTACTCCAATCGGATTTAGAGCCCATTATGATGCCAACTAATGGGCCTGAAGGTGTTGTTGCCATAGTACTACCTGCTTGAACTGGAGGATTTTAGCGTTGCCGCATGCATAAAAAATCAAGCACCGTACTTTAATGGATTCCTTTGTAATGTCCAACGGCGTTTGAGTGATTTTTAGTAATATGGCTATTCTAGCCAATAATGCAGAGGGAAGCTGCCGCCTGATGCGTTTCTTTTTAGCCGTTGAGGGCGTTCTCAACGCAACCACGCTTGCGCTGTTTTAAGAAACAAAAAGAGGCTAATAAGTGGAGTGGACAACGAATGTCACAACACCAAAAATATCAAAATCGTCGTTATCGGAAATAATAATTGGGTCGTAGGCATCGTTTCGTGGATCCAATGTTAGGTTTGGTAGGGTGCGAAGAACTTTGACCGTAAAATCGCCATTTAATGCGGCCACCACAATATCACCGTCGTTAGCGCGAATTGAGCGGTCAACCACCAGTATGTCCTTATCATGAATGCCGGCATCCAACATTGACTCACCTGACGCACGCACATAATAGGTGGCCGTAGGGTGTTGCACACACAAATCGTTTAAATCCAGCGATTCTTCTTTGTAATTCATGGTTGGTGACGGAAAGCCTGCTGGCACATAGTTGCCAAACAATGGGGCGCTAAAAGATCGCTCAGGGTTTGGCCTGAGCGCATTGGCTTGCTCATTAGCCTTAAAACTCATCTGGCGCTGTGGGGATTCCATGGGCGAAAATTCGGTGTTTTGAACGTTTCTAAATAGTAGCGGTGATGTTTGATGATGTAAATAAAATACTGTAAAAATAATCAGTATTTTTTAATGGTTAGGCTCATCCATGCGCTTAGGGTTCAGTTTAGTTCGCTAATAGCGTCTTCTATTTCGTTGAGTAGGCTTTTGTCGCTTGCTGTTTCTTTGGCGGCCATTAATGTGGCTTTTGCCATTTCTGATTTACCGGCTGTGGCGTATAGCTTACCTAAAAACAAGCGAACCCATTTTTTTGACGTGAGTTTGTAAGTGTCGGGCGCTGATTCTAAGTAGCGTTTAAAGTTTTCCAGCCCAGCTTGTTGGTGAGCCTCGCTGTCCATTGCCAGAAAGCCCATTTGTAACATAGCTTGATACGGCAATAGTGCTTGCTCTTCTGTTAAAGACTCTGCTGTCAAATTGACTAATTCGGTCAATAGAATGGCGGCCTCGTCAAACGCTTCTAAGCTGCCCATATAATTGGCTTGAGCCATTTTAATTCGCGGGTTACTCAATAGATGTGAAGGCAGTTGAGTAAATAGGGCGTCTAAGCCTTCGTGGTCTTTTTCTTTTAATAGTAAGAATGAATCTGCCACCACGCCGCTGACTGCGTCCAACTTTTTAATTTTAATGGCCTGCTCGGCTGCGCGTTTTTTGCTACCCCCAACAATACTCGGTGCAAACAAGTAAAATTGCATTAGGCTCATTCGAAAGCGTGTGTTGTTGGGTTCTAGTTCAACGGCTTTTTTGTAGGACTTAAGTGTTTTTTTAGCTAAGCCTGGCGCAGAAAAAACACTGGCTCCTTGTGCGCGAACAGCAAACACATCCCCCGCAATTTTATGTAACTGAGCATTTGAAGGGTCCTCGTTTATGGCTCGGTCAATGGCATTATTGGCCTTTTTTAAATCCCCTTCGAGTAATGCGGTAATTTCAGTTTCACTCAAGCCACTCGCAAATACTGAGAGAGAAAAAAAGAAAGTTGAGAAGAAAGTAAGAAACACTAAAGACGAGGATTTCATGGTCAGTTAAACCGTCACGTGGCGCATTATTTGGCACGTAATAGTATCCGTGCTGATGCGAAAGTTCGCGCTAATAACTAAGTTGTAAGAAATTGTGATGGCCGACCTTATAACAGCGGGCGTGCTTTTAGCGCTGTAAACACGACGATGTCCACGGAGTTGATGACAGTGGAATATTAAACGCCTGGCTCTCAAGTTTATTTCTTCGTGCAATACCGGTTGTGTTTTTAATGCGGTAGTCCCAGCAATATCGTGGTGAGCCTGGTGGCCCATAGGTTACTTCATTGTTGATGAGTGTGGCGCGTTGAAAATTCATTAAAGATAGAAAGTAGCCGTAGAATTTGTTGTGGCGTATATCGGCATCTGCCGCGTTATACATATGCATGCCGCAACCATGGCAAGTATTGTGGTGAACGTAAGTGATATTCGGGTTATTGTCGCGGTTGTTTGAGTATTGAATGTAACCCAAGCGCCCGTTAACAGAGCCATTGAGCATGGTAATGGTGTTGTGCGCAATCACATTGTCAGTGCGTTCCCATGTGACCAGTGGCCCATCAATATAGCGATGGTTACTGCCTTCGCGGCCTTGGTGCATAACGTTATCGACAATAAATACATTTTTACCGCTGGTGTTTACAACATCGCCGCCTCGATTATGATGAAAGCTGTTGCGCCGTATTAGGATGTCGCGGTCAATGCGCCCCGCCCCTTCAATATCCACGCCAAACTGCGGCGAAGTGCCGCGAATATGGTGAATTTCATTGTCAGTGATGGCAATGCGTTGTCCACCTACGATTGAAATGCCTTGTCGTCGATTATTGAAAATTTCATTGTTACGAATACTCACATCCTCAATTTGCTCAACCAATAATAGGCCATCGCCCGTTGTGCTGTGTATGCGAGTGTTGGTAACCACTACTCTTTTCGTGCCATTTTGCAAGCAAATTGCGTGGCCTTCATCATGAGCTGTGTTGCCATCACTGGGTCTGGGGGTAAAAACATGAGTGGCTCGATCACCTTTAATGGTGCCACCGCGAATCACCACATCGCTTTTAGTGTTTACAGCGATCACACAGTAATTCCATTTATCATTGGTACTCATCTCAAGCAACGTGTTGGCACTTAAGTTCAATTCGATATTGCTGGGCAGTTCAATGCCCGCGTGGTAGTTGAACGTGGCGTCTTTGCCGATCAGGTAGTGGCCATCAGGAATCGTGACCTTGCCAAAGCCTTGCGCGCTGGCCCATTCGATGGCCGCTTGCAATTGATCCGTTGTTTTAACAGGTTGGGTGCCGTTGTTAGGAATATTCCAGCGGCTTAATTCAACAACGTATTCGCCGCCGGTATTGAGCGTAGGCAGAGCTACTTTGAAGTCGACCGGTCGAGGCAAGCGTTTTACCCCCGACATAATACTCGGTAATAGATCTAATATTGAATTGTCAGTTGCTTGCGCGTTTATTGAGCCCGATGACATTAGCCCAAACAGCGTTGCGCATAATAAATAAAACATTTTTCGTAAGGTAACGCCGATTGAAGTACTGTGAAAAATGCAGCAAGTTACCCAACCCTTTGGACATGATATGCACATAAAAACGTAAAGTGGGTTAGTTAAGCGACAGACTATATCAATGTAAGGTCGTTCTTTCATCTTCTTAATCAGGAGTCGTCACGATTTATGAGGTTAATATATTTTTGGTTTTACTCGGGTAATTGAGCTTGCAGCAATCTCAACATGTTGCCGCCCATGATTTTTCTGATCTGCGTTTCGTTAAAATTTTGACGCATCATCTCTTGCGTTAAGGCGGCTAACTCGCTGGTATCAAAGCCCGTAGTGACTGTGCCATCGAAGTCTGAACCCAATGAAATGTGGTTTTCTCCGACCAAGCTAAGGCCGTATTTCATGGCATCAACCACGGCTTTGGGGTCAGCACCGCAAACCGCGCCCTCCCAATAACCAACAGCGATCAAACCGCCTTTGTTGGCAATTTGTTTCATCAAACTGTCGGAGATGTTTCTCGCGGTATCACAATGGCCTTTAAAACCAGTGTGGCTTACTACCAGCGGGGTGTCGCTCATGGCTAACACATCGGCCACGGTTTTCTCCGACGAGTGAGACACGTCTAATATGATGCTAAGTTCTTGAATCTTGTTAATCACGTCTCGCCCAAACTGGGTGATGCCCGTTTGGCTGGTGCCATGCAGCGAGCCGCCTAATTTATTATCAAAGAAATGTTGTAGGCTCATCATCCTAAAGCCCGCATCGTATAGGGTTTGTACGTTCTCGAGTTTGCCATCTAATGCGTGAGAGCCTTCGGTTCCGATTAGGCCGCCGACTAGACGCGGTTCATTGTGTCGACGAGCTTGCCATCTAGCCAGATCGGCTTTTGATTTAATAATGAACAACTGGTCTGGGTTGGCTCGTTCAAACGTGTGCAGTTTATTGGCTTGGTGCAAAGCGCGGGCGGTTAAGCTAGACCACGTACTCAATGGCCAGCGCTGAACAACGGCCAGCTTAGTGATGTCGTCGGGTGCATCCGCGCTGTTTTCATCGTAGTTAAGGCCACTGGGCGACTTAGTTACCACGGTGAACATTTGTAGACCCACATTACCTTGTTGCAGGCGTGGTAGGTCAACATGGCTGTAATCGTTCTCTCTGCCAATGTCGCGATTCCACAACAACGTGTCGGCGTGCCAGTCCCCAATGGTCAAGGTGTCGTGCAGGGCTTTTGCCTCTTCGGACACAGGGTAAGGCTGGTGGCGCAATACCGGGTTTAGATCTGAGTCGGTTTTACTTGGCGCAACTATTAGCAGTGCTGCGATGGCCAGCAATAAGATGATTGCAATTGCGGTCAGGCTCTTTTTAATCATAGTCGATCTCTTGTGTTAGGGGTTGTTGGCAGTGTGCCCCTTTATGACGGGCAGGTAAAGGTTCGCCCTTGAGAGGGCGCTCAACCACTGCCTACTTGTGTCGTGTTTGATCGATTATCGCCGTGCAATCATTGTGAAACAGAGTTTTTAGCGCGGCATTTTGGTTTGTTTATTAACGGCGTATAGGGTTAATAAAAACATGGTGACGGAAAATACCATCAGCACGGCTAATACGTAGGCAGTGGTATCAATGGCGTGGTCACCCAGGCCGATGCCACTTTGTAACTTCTCAACGCGATGAAACAGAGTTCGATAATTAAGACAGAACTCAAACCCCCATGCTCCGCAGAGTAAGCCAACGGCTGTGTGGGTTTTAAGCGTTTTAAGTGCGCCGTACACCAACAACGATACGGCAATGTAATCCACAATTAGCATGGGTAAAAACTGGCCGAATATAATGTGCCAAGCGGTTTCACCAAGAAAGTGAAGGGTGGCGAAAATTAATGATGTGATTGCTAATTTCCGTTCTAAGTTCATGGGGGCTTATTCAATAATAAAGTAGAAGAGTTTCAGCTATTTTTAATCCGTTGTCGGTTTGTGTAATGATCTCTTTAACGTTGATTTAAACTGATATTGTGCGGTTCTTTGCCCAATTTCTTAGGTGTTGAATTTTTTCCGCCATCAACACCGATAATGGCCGAGTAGCGGCCACCTGGTCAGCCAGCCGTTCTGTGGTGATCACGTGATTCTCGGCATAAGTTGCATAAACCGCGCTCACGATGAGTTGCTCTAATTCAGCTCCAGAAAAGCCATCTGTTTGTTTTGCTATATGAGCTAAGTCGATGGCCTTAAAGGTGAGATCGCGGCGAGTTAAATGGGTTCGAAGTATGTCCTCTCGGTCTTCTTGACTTGGCAGGTCAACAAAAAAGATTTCATCAAAGCGCCCTTTACGCAGAAGTTCGGGGGGAAGTGCGCTAACGTCATTAGCCGTGGCGACAATAAATACGCGTTTTTTGTTTTCTGCCAGCCAAGTTAAAAAGGTGCCTAACATCCGTTTTGATACATCATCCGAGGCGGATACAGCCGATAAGCCTTTCTCTATTTCGTCTAACCACAAAACACAAGGTTGCATTAGCTCGGCGGTGGCCAACGCGGCGCGTAGATTTTCCTCAGTTTGACCATAAAAACGATTGTAGAGAATGGAAAAATCCAAGTGCAGTAACGGCAGCCCCCATGAGTTGGCCACCGCTTTTGCCGCCATGCTTTTGCCGCAGCCTTGTACACCGAGTAGTAATAATCCTTTGGGTATATCGCCACCGGGCAATTGGGCTTGCCCAGTAAAAACAGGTTTTCGCAATTTGAGCCAGTGCTTTAAATTTTTAAACCCTGCGATGTCTCTCAAGTTTTCGTAATCCAGTTGTAGGTTTAATAGGCTGTCGGTATTAAGAAGATCAAACTTGTCTTTGGCAATATCGATGACGTCTTGCTGATTAAGCACGCCATCGTCATAAATGGCGTGTTTGGCCAACCGTTGTGCTTCGCTCATTTTAAGGCCGCATAAGCTGTCGATGATGCGGCTGACAATTTTACGATCATCGACTTTGAGTTTGCCATTGGTTTCATTGGCCCATTCTTTAGCGAGGCCACTGACCATGCGCTTAAGTTGGTCGCGTGTGGGTAGGGGCAGAGAATAGTGAGTGGCGTGTGTCTGTAGCTCTTGAGGTAACTCCAATGTCTGCGATAACAAGATCAGGGTATGCTCGGTGTCATTAATGCAGTCTTTGATATAGCGAACGGCTAACGGTTCATTTAAAAACGGATGGAAGTCAACCAAAACGTATATCGATGGCACGTGGGTGCTGGTGATTTGCCCCAGCAGTTGTTTGTAGTCGCCATTGATTTTTTGTGCATCGTAACCGGCCGCTAAACGCTGTAAACCTTTGGTGAGCGACCAAAGGTAAATCGGTTTATGAAAGCGCCTGGCCAGTTCATGGAAGGCATTAACAAAGCAACCTTCACGCTCGGTTTCGACCACGATCAGTTGCTTCTCCTTTAGCAGTAATATTTCTAAATCGTGTAAGCTATTCATGATCAATTATTGCTGAATTTTCAATCCGCGTTGTCTTCTTGTTGCTTTTCGCGTTGAGACAGCTCGGGTATGGCTTCAGCCTTGAGCTTGATGGAGTCAAACTCAAGGGGCTTTTCTTCCAGTACCTCCATGGCTTTGTTGGCTTTGCTCGATAACTTGTTAAAGCGAGCCACCTTGCCTTGCAAGCCTTGTGCGCCGGAAATGGATTTAACGGTTTCGTTGTAATGCGTGCTGGCGGTATTCAGCGTTTTACCCAGCTTTAACACCCGCTCTGAGACTAAGGCAACAGAGTTATAAATGTCACTGGCCCTCTCGCCGAGCATGCGAGCTTCTTTATTGCTTTTATCCAACATCCACAGATTAGCGACGGTACGCAAGATTGGCATCAACGTTGTGTGTGATACTAAAATGACATTCTTATTGAAGCCATAAGCAAACAATTCGGGGTCATGTTTCATGGCCTCGATGTAGGCCGGTTCAATTGGCATAAACATCAGAATAAAGTCTGGGCTGTGTAAGGAGTTCAAGTTGGTGTATTCCTTTTTAGCGAGTTCCTCAATGTGTCGTCTAACGGCGGTCACATGTAATTTCATGCCCGCTTTTTGTTGCTCGGCATCACCCGAGCTTGCTCGTTCGTAATCCAATAAAGAAACTTTACTGTCTATGATGATGCACTTATCTTCGGGAAGCGAGATCAGGTAATCGGTTACTTTACGTTTGCCGGCGTCATCAAAAAACGAGCTTTGTTTCTCATAATGTTGGTGTTGCACTAGACCGCTGAGTTCCAGAGTTCGTTCTAATTGAGCTTCTCCCCATGCCCCACGTTGTTGTGAATCGCCTTTGAGTGCGGTGGCCAAATTATTGGCTTCTTCTTGAATAGAAAGGCCCATTTTCTGCACATTTTCGATCTCGGCACGCAGCGTAGCGTTGCCCTTGATTGATTCGTCATGCACTTGGTTTACACGTTGTTGAAATCCATGAATCTGTTCTTGCAATGGCTTTAACAGCGCTCCTACCCCTTCTTTGTTTTGCTCAGCGAGCAAGCGTTGACGGTCTTTAATGATTTCTTCAGAGACAACTTTAAACTCATTCTTGAGTTCGCCTTTTTGGTGTTCGAATTGCTGCTTAAGCTCAGTCAGTTTATCCTGCTCAGCGCTTAGCCTGGTTGTTTGCTCTCGCACATCGCTCTCCAGGCGATTGATTTTACGTTGCGAGTTTTCTTGCATTTCACGTAAGCCCGCACGTTCATGTTCCAGTGCTTGCACTTGCGTCAACTTTTCATCACGGCTGGCTTTCAGTTCCGCTGTTTGCGCAATCAGGGCCTGTATCTGTAGGTTTGTGGTTTGGGCTTGTTGGTTCGCTGCACTGTAATCACTTTCTAGCTGCTCTATGCGTTGTTGATTGCTGGCGCGCAGCAGGGCCAATTGTTCTCGTTCTTCGTTAGTGTTGTGTATGCGTTTGCGATAGCGGTGGCGGCTGATCAACATAAAGGCGAGCAGCACAATAACGATGGCGACTAGCCAATAAAGCGGTAGCGTTTGGTTAAGCCAGAGGGTTGCTTGATCTAATAGATTCTGCACAGAGCTACCACATTAAATCATCGGGTATTTGATAATCCGCATAGGGGTCGTCTTCAGCGGGAGTGCTGTCTGCTTGTTCATTGCTAACCACCATGTTCGCATCACGCTCGGCAATCTTGCTCGCCACTACTTTAGGCACCACATCGAACACCTCGCCCCCCATGGCTATGATCACCAATTGGTCTTTTGAAAGCAGAGTGTGCTGTTCTTCGGTGACGTAAACGGTTTTCACTTTCTTATTGTAGGTGAAGTTGTATGCCGTTTCGCCATCTTTGCGATCGACCTTGCTGCCATTGACCAACTGTTTGATCTGCGCCATTAAAGCTTTGCGTTCAGCTTCAAGGCGGCGTTGCTCGTTGAGTTTTTTGTCTTTCTTGGCTTTGTCCAGCATGGCGCGTTGAGTGCGCAAGGTGTTTTCGCTGGGTTTCTTGCGGTTCTTTTTGGCAACCTGAGGCGCTTTCTTTTTGGGTTGCTTTTTTACGTCTTTCTTTTTAACTAACCCCGCTTTTAGCAGCTGGTCTTTTAATGAGTTGCTCATTGGAAATATCGATTAGGCGTGTATTGATTGTAAAAAGGCTAGGAACGCTTTAGAGCGCTCCTAGATAAAAAGGCCACGAATTTGTTCAAAATTAAATTCATAGCGCTGAAAACAAAAGTGGCAGTCGATAACCACAGTATCATTGCCTTCGGATTGTTGCTCGTGAATTAATTCATTCACACTGTTTAGACCCAATGATCGTACAGCGTCAAGTGATTTTTCGGCCGAGCAAACGCAGCCAAACTCAACTGGATGGGCATCAAACAAGCGGCACGACTCTTGATGGAATAACAGAGTGAGGATGTCACGTGCGGACAGAGATAAGGCTTCTTCTGTGGTTAGGGTGGTTATGAGTGCATCCAGACGTTCAAAGTGAGCTTCGGTCTGCGCTATGTCTGTCACCTTATTCATTGGTAGAGCGTGCAGAGCGATGCCAAGTGCGTTTTCATGGTTACTGTGAAACGAGAACAGACTGGGCAACTGTTCTGAACGCTTAAAATAGTCAGCCAAACACGTTGCCAAACGGGCATTTTCGATGGGCACAATGCTTTGGTAACGCTCACCTTCCTCCGGTGTGATGGTGATCGCTAGAACAGCGCCTTCACCTAAGCGATTGAGTGCAATGTCACTGCCAGAGGCTAATTCCTCAGATGAGTATTCAGCAATGGCACGCACGCGTCGATCCGCTATGCAATCGGCCATCATCAAGCTGATGGCCGATTGCGTGCGCAATTGTATGGTTACACTGCCATCCAGCTTGATTGAGTCTCGTAATAGAGTCGCGGCCAATGCAAATTCATTCAGCAATTTGGCGATGTTAGGCGGATAATGGTGCGTGGCTTGTATGGCCTCGCAAGTGTCACTTAAACACACAATACAACCGCGTATATCAAGCTCATCAAACACAAAGCGTTGGCGAAAATCAGTGGTCATGAAAATCAGTAATGTTGAAAATGTTAGAGCGGCCTTGGGCCTTAGTTAAGTAACACAATAATGGCAAGGCCTAAGAGAATGCGGTAAACAACAAAGGGCATCATGCCGACCCTATCAACGAATCGGATAAACACATTCATGCATAAAAAGGCCACTAACGCTGACACGCACACGCCCGTTGTTAGAATACTCCAAGATACCATGGTATCTGCACTGGCCAAATCGTTGGCTTTTAGTAAACCCGGTAAAGCAATTGCCGGTATGGCCATTAAAAATGAAAAACGTGCGGCTGCAATTCGAGTGTAGCCCAAGGCTAACATGGCTGTCATGGTGATGCCTGAACGTGACGTTCCGGGTATTAACGCAATAGCTTGAGCAAAACCGACAACTAAGGTTTGACGCCAATCCAAGTTTTGAATGGTTTTGGTGTTTTTTTCGGCTTTTTGATCTGCCCACCCCAATACCAAGCCAAAAAATACCGTGGTGATGGCGATCACCATACTCGAGCGCAGATTCAGTTCGATATAGTCTTTAAATACTAAACCGATTAAGCCTACGGGTATCGTGGCGATGATGATGAGCCAGCCCAGTTGACCGTCTGCCGTCCAGTTATAAGTCTTCCAGCCAACCAGCCACGCGGGTACTATTTGGCCAATTTCTTTGCGTAAGAACACCACCACAGCCAACAAAGTTCCGACATGAACGGCCACATCGAAGGCTAAGCCTTGATCCGTCCAGCCCAAAATCTCAGGCACTAAAATTAAGTGCGCCGAACTGGAGATAGGCAAAAATTCCACAATGCCCTGCACAATGGCAAGCACAATAGCTTGGAAAAAATCCATAATATGCGGTTACGAGAAAGCGAATACGTTATAGTAAGTTTTTAGTTGATTGTTTGCACCTCAAAATGACCGCTTCTACTAAAACAGTTCTGATTACCGGTGGCGCTAAGCGCATTGGCCGTCAAATGGCACTGACCTTACACGGCGCAGGGCATAATATTGTGGTTCACTATCGTTCATCGGCCAATGCAGCATCGACTTTGGTGGGTGAGATGAATGCTAAACGACCTGAATCGGCGGTTACGGCGCAATGTGACCTGATGGACATCGATTGCATTCCGGCGGTGATTGACACGGCCGTTCAGTGTTTTGGTCGTTTAGATGTGTTGATTAACAACGCATCAAGCTTCTACCCAACGCCAATAGAGTTATTGGAAATCGACTTTTGGAATGATTTGGTTGGCAGCAACCTAAAAGCACCGGCATTTTTGGTTAAACACGCAGCCAAACATCTGCGTGACACGGGTGGTTCGATTATTAATATCGTTGACATACACGCTAAAAACCCAATGGCCGATCACCCAATTTACTGCTCTGCTAAAGCTGGGTTAGAAATGTTGACCAAGGCGTTGGCACGAGATTTGGCTCCAGCCATCCGGGTGAATGCTGTCTCGCCCGGTGCCATTCTTTGGCCGGAACACAATTCAATCACCCCAGAGAAAAGCGAGATTTTAAAAAAGATTCCGCTACAGCGCATGGGTGCCCCTGAAGACATTGCAAGCTTGGTGCAATTTTTAATTGACCAAGCGCCGTATATTACCGGCCAGGTAATTGCAGTGGACGGCGGTCGTTCGGTGATGATCTAACAGACTGGATGGTAACGTGCTAAAAAGCGTCAAACCTGTGCCTGATGACATGACTTTTCGAAGCGTATTAACGATATTAAATGGTATTCGTAATGATCGTTGCGCACATAAATTACGACTAAAAACATGACAGCCATCTTAGGAATATCCGCGTATTACCATGACAGTGCAGCGGTGCTGACGGTCGATGGAAAAATCATTGCTGCCGCTCAAGAAGAGCGATTCACTCGTAAAAAGCACGATGCGAGCTTTCCAAAACACGCAATACAGTATTGTCTCAGTGAGGCCGGTGTTGACTTGGGGCAATTAGCCCATGTGGTGTTCTATGATAAGCCGCTATTGAAATTTGAACGTTTACTGGAAACCTACCTTGCCTATGCTCCGAAAGGCTTTCGCTCCTTTGTTATGGCAATGCCGATTTGGTTGAAGGAAAAGCTGTTATTAAAATCTGTTTTACGCAAAGAGCTAAGAGCCATCGCTGAGAATAGTGGCAATGATAAAAGCCCTGAAATACCCGCATTATTGTTTACCGAACATCACCAATCACACGCGGCTTCGGCATTCTTTCCTTCTCCGTTTGAGCGTGCCGCCGTATTATGCTTGGATGGCGTGGGTGAATGGGCAACCACTTCTGTTTGGCAGGGCAATGGAAATGCGATTGCGCCTTTATGGGAGCTTCACTTTCCGCACTCATTAGGTTTACTTTACAGTGCATTCACTTACTACTGCGGGTTTAAGGTTAACTCTGGCGAATATAAATTAATGGGCCTGGCGCCTTATGGTGAGCCACGTTATGTGGATGATATTTATCATCACCTGATTGATGTTAGAGACGATGGCACGTTTAAGCTTAATATGAGTTACTTCAATTTTGCTGTTGGCTTAACGATGACATCCAATAAGTTTCACCATTTATTTGGTGGAAAGCCAAGAGCCCCTGAATCTGAACTCACTCAAAAAGAAATGGACTTAGCGAGATCGATTCAACAAGTAACCGAAGAAATTGTTTTGAAACTCGCTAACAACGTGCATGACGAAACGGGTGATACGAATTTGTGCTTGGCCGGTGGCGTTGCGCTCAATTGTGTCGCAATAGGTCGTTTGGTGCGTGAATCTAAATTTGATAACATTTGGGTGCAGCCCGCCGCCGGGGATGCTGGTGGCGCCTTAGGCGCCGCATTGCAAGCTTGGCACCAATACCATGATGGTCAGCGTATCCTTAGCAAAGGCGATCACATGCAAGGGGGCTATTTAGGGCCAAGTTACCAGACGCAACACGTTAGAGAGTGCTTAGATCAACTTGGTGCGCATTATGTTGAAGTGCCAGAGAGTGATTTAGATTTAAAGGTCGCAAAACTGTTGGATCAAGGTTACGTTATTGGTTGGTTTCAGGGGCGCATGGAGTATGGGCCAAGGGCATTAGGCAATCGGTCAATCATTGCTGACCCACGAAAGGTGGAGATGCAGTCTGTGATGAATTTAAAAATAAAGTATCGTGAGTCATTCAGGCCTTTTGCCCCTTCGGTGTTAGCGGAGAGAGTGGATGAGGTTTTTGAACACAGTGGAGCAAGCCCATACATGTCGGTGGTGGCGCCTCTTAAGAACTCACAACAACTTGATGGCTTTGTTGAAGACGCCGATGTAAAAGGTTTGGCGAAACTCAGTCAACCCCGCTCCAAATTACCCGCCATCACACACGTTGACAATACCGCGCGATTGCAGACCGTGCATGCGCAAACGAACCCTCGCTTTCACCGCCTGATAAGCGCCTTTGAGCATCTTACAGGGTGCCCAGTGGTTATTAACACGTCTTTCAACGTGCGCGGTGAACCTATTGTTAATACCCCGAACGACGCTTACCGCTGTTTTATGAACACCCAAATGGACTTTTTAGTGTTGAATAATATTATTATCAATAAAGCCGATCAAAGAGACCTTGATAAATTGAACGCAGGCGAGCTTAGAGAATTTCAACCATTTGAGCTAGATTGAGCATGAAAACGTGTGTTGAAAAACGTGAGCTAAGGCAATTTGGCATTACGATGGCAATTTTTATAGTCCTTGTTTTTGGATTATTGTTACCTTATTTTTATGCATGGATAAACTCGATCTATGCGTGGTGTTTGGCCGCTGTGTTTATGCTTATGGCGACGTTGAGCCCTCAACTATTGGCACCAGTATTGAGTGTATGGATGAAGTTTGCGGACGTATTGGCGATTGTGAATACGCATATTATTTTGTTTGTTGTGTATCTGTTGTTATTCATTCCGATTGGTTTGGCGCTTAAGTTAGTTCGATATGATCCGTTAGCTCGTGGCGCGTTTGCTCAAAGTACAGAGCCGCCTACCAGTTATCGAATAGAGCGTAAAACACCACTTAATAAGTCTTCTTTAGAGAACCCGTTTTAGTATGTTTGAGTTATTTTCCGATTTATACGCATTCATGAAAGTGCGTAAAAAATACTGGCTATTGCCGATAATTTTAGTATTGGTTTTATTTGGAGCTTTGCTGGTATTCGCTCAAGGGTCAGCCGTTGCGCCATTTATATACACTCTTTTTTGAATCAGAGCCTTTGGGTGTCATTGCAATTTCCGTGAGGGGTAGTGTCTTAATGGTAAGGGGCGCAGCAATGGTTTAAGCCTGGGAAATGAAGTCAAACTTTTTTGAGATGAACATTTATAGTAACCCCAGCTTTCGTCGAACTTTTGTAAAATAAAGTCGGTTATACTTGTTCGAATTTGAAGGAGATAATTATGAAGACGAAAAAAGAAATTGTCCGTAACTGGTTGCCGCGTTATACCGGTATGGAGTTAGATCAATTCGGAGACTATATTTTATTGACTAATTTCAGTGGTTATTTGGACCTGTTTTCTAAAAAAACCGGGGCCAAGATTGTGGGCAGAGATAAACCCATGCCTGCGGCTACGGCTGATGGCATTACCATGATCAACTTTGGCATGGGCTCACCTAATACGGCCACCATTTGTGACTTACTAATGGCGGTAAAACCCGAAGCGGTTTTATTTTTAGGAAAATGTGGTGGCCTTAAAAAGAAAAACACGATTGGCGACTTTATTTTACCTATCGCGGCCATTCGTGGTGAAGGTACCAGTAACGACTATATGCTGAGTGAAGTGCCTGCACTGCCGGCGTTTGCCTTGCAAAAAGCCATTAGTACCACCATTCGTGATTACGAATGCGATTACTGGACCGGAACGGTGTACACCACAAATAGGCGCGTATGGGAGCATGACAAAATTTTTAAAAAGTACTTGCGAGCAACTCGGTCAATGGCGATTGATATGGAAACGGCCACGCTGTTCTCGGCGGCGTTTAAAAATAAGTTTCCAGCAGGGGCGCTGTTACTGGTCAGCGATGTACCCATGACCCCTTGTGGTGTAAAGACCGATTCCAGCGACGCTAAAGTCACCGAAAATTTTGCCATGAGGCACGTTGAAGTAGGTATTGATAGCCTAAAACAGCTTATCAATAATTCACTTACGGTAAAGCATTTGCAATTTTGAAGTGCGGGTTATAGAGAAAAAATCCATTATGAAGGCGGTGATCAAATTTAGTTGATATAGCAACTCTAGAGTGTCGTACAATTGAAATTGTGCGGGCGATTTACATTTCACGAGAAGTCGTCCACGGTTAGTGACATTCCGATTCAATTATTAGAGCTTAGCTTTCATAAACAAGCGCGGCGTAAAATGCATAGGACCCTATTATGACCAATCGACTTTGTGTAACCCTTCTGTTGTTGGTGCTGACCAGCAGCAGTTATGCCGCCATTGAACAAACCAAAGGCGATTTTAAAGACAAATTTCGCCAACTTGAAGAAGTCTTACCAACGCCTAATGACTATCGTAATGCCGCCGGTGAACCCGGAAGAAATTATTGGCAACAACAAGTCGATTATCAAATTGACATTGAGCTAGACGAAGATAAGCGTCGCCTTTTTGGGAAACAAACAGTCACCTACACAAATAATTCGCCATACCGGTTGAAGTATTTATGGATACAGCTTGAGCAAAACCGTTTTAAAGCAGATTCGGTGGCAGAACGTTCTGCTGCATTTGGCGGCATTGGCCGGCGTGGCCCCAAAACATCCTTGCCAGACGGCAATAAGCCAGCACGCATTAGTATGGCTGAGTTGCGCCGTAATCAGTTCTATGATGATGTGGAGATTGGTTATCAGTTAAGCAATATCGTGGATGAGCAGAATCAGCCGCTTGAGTTTATTATTAATGGTGCGCAGATGAGGATTGATCTGCCAACGCCGTTGGAAAGCGGAGAATCTTTCGTGTATAGCCTTGATTACGCTTACAACATTTTGGAAGAAAATGCGGTGGTGGCTCGTTCTGGGTATGAACATTTCCCAGATGATGTACGCAAGGGCGGCAATGATATTTTTCTGTTAGCGCAGTGGTTTCCACGCGTTGCAGCTTATTCTGATTATGAAGCATGGCATAACAAAGAATTTTTAGGGCGCGGCGAATTCACATTAGAGTTTGGTGATTATGATGTGAAAATGACCGTGCCTGCGGATCATATTGTGGCGTCGACGGGGGTATTGCAAAACGCCGATGAGGTATTAACAAAAATACAGCGCGATCGGTTAAAAAAGGCTGAAACGGCAAAGCTCCCTGTTTTTGTCGTTACCGCCGCCGAAGCGTTGGCCAATGAAGCGCAAGGAACTAAAAAAAGTAAGACTTGGCACTTTATGGCAGAGAACGTACGCGATTTTGCGTGGGCTTCATCGCGCAAGTTTATGTGGGATGCCAAAGGCTATCAGCAAGGGGGGGATGTGCAACCATTGGTAATGGCGATGTCTTACTTCCCAAAAGAGGGAGGGGAGTTGTGGCGTAAGTATTCCACCGAGTCGGTAATTCACGCAATGGAGGTTTATTCTCGTTACACCTTTGATTACCCATACCCTGTTTCGATCAGTGTTAACGGCCCGGTTGGTGGCATGGAATACCCCATGATTACCTTTAATGGACCACGCACCAAATTACAAAAAGACGGCAGTCGTACGTACACCTTGGCGGAGAAACGGTTTTTACTTGGCGTGGTGATTCACGAAATAGGCCACATTTACTTCCCAATGATTGTGAATTCTGATGAACGACAATGGACTTGGATGGACGAAGGCCTTAATAGTTTTTTAGATGGTGTGGCCGGCCGCGAGTGGGACCCAGATATTCCATGGGGTGTGGAGCCTCGCGACATCGTGTCTTATATGAAATCCAATGTTCAAGTGCCTATCATGACGCAGTCAGACAGTGTGTTGAAGCTTGGTCCTAACGCTTACACCAAACCAGCGGCCGCACTCAATATATTGCGTGAGGTGATTCTTGGGCGAGATTTATTTGACTTTGCGTTCAAAGAATATTCAGTGCGCTGGCAAGGCAAACGGCCTACCCCCTCTGATTTTTTTCGCACCATGGAAGAAGCTTCAGGTGTTGACTTAGATTGGTTCTGGCGAGGCTGGTTTTACACCACTGACCACGTTGATATTTCCATAGACGAAGTGTATCAACTGCGTTTGGATACACTGAACCCTGATGTCGACTTAAAACGCCGCAGACAGGAAGAGGCTGACGAGCCGAGTTCTCTGTTCGTTGAGCGCAATCAACAGGAAGGCCGTAAGTTGTGGGTTGACCTTAATAAAGACATTAAAGATTTCTACGACAAACACGACCGCTTTACGCCGACCAATACGGATCGTAATAAATACACTCAAATGCTTGAAGACTTAGACCCACGTGAACGCGAGGCTCTAGAGCGAGCGGTTAAAGAAGATCAAAATTATTACGTGATGAACTTCTCTAATATTGGTGGTTTGGTGATGCCAATTTTATTAGAACTGACCTACACCGATGGTAAAACGCAAGAGTTGGTGTTGCCTGCTGAAATTTGGCGCCGTTCGCCTAAAAAGGTAAGCAAGTTATTGGTTACCGACAAAGATAAGGTATTAAAATCCGTTGTGGTGGATGCCGGTTGGGAAACCGCTGACGTGAATGTGAACAACAATCATTATCCGCGCCAAATCATTCCATCACGAATCGAAGCGTTTAAGAAAGAGAAACGTAAAGGTCGGGTCTACAAGGACCTAATGCACGATTTCACCAAAGAAATCAAAGAGCCTAAAGAGAAACAACACAAAAAGTAAGGCATCGTATTGAAATATTAGGCACTCGAAGCCTTGGTTTCGAGTGCCTAAACGGCGCCGCCTAATAAATTTTGCTTATGACTCTAACGTTTGTTTATTGCTCTTCTATACGGCTCGTTGTTCGCAACGCCGTGTTGTTCGTCTTCAGTTCGTTTGTGGCGTTCTCATTGCAAGCGCATCAACAAAAAGAAGCGTATATAACGCTGCTGTTTAACAGCAACTCCAACCACCTGGAAGTATCGCATCGTTTTTTGGTTCACGACGCTGAGCATATTTTTTCACAACTCTACGATACTCAAAAACTGAATCTTAGCGGTAATTTACTGCAAGATGAACGCTCACAAGCGGCATTTGCAGCCTATGTAGAGGCACACTTTCAATTGGCCGACGAAGCTCATCAGCCGCTGGCACTCGAGTTAGTGGGCTTTGAAACGGATAATAAATTTTTATGGGTATACCAAGAAACGGCCATCCCATTGACCAACACCTTAAACGTTAAGCACACCGCACTACACGATTTATGGCCAAGCCAGACCAATCACATCAACGTTGAGATTAATGGCGAGGTTCGTTCTGTCAGACTGCAAAAGCGTGATAGTCAAAACTGGCGTTCTATCAAGCTGCCGTAAAGCACGGTAGAATGGCCTAACGTCTCAGAAAATAAGAATTCAGGTCATCGGTGCTATCAGCGCTTGGCGATCCAATCAAAGCAGAGCAGCACCTATGAAAGAACAACTGGAAAAATTACACGATGAAGCTCTATTGTCTCAGTTCAGTATAGACAAACAGTTGAAGATCACTATCTCACTCACCATGGTTATTCAACGGCAATTGAAATTGCTGGCAGAAAAAACCAGAACGCCCATTGAAGACATGGACAGAGAATTTATTTTAGCCAACCTTGCCAGTGTTGAAGTGACGCCTGAGGCAACAGAAAATGCGGCCGCCGTGGTAAAGAAAGTGTTAGCAAAATAACCACATCAACGGTTTTGACAAACTTATGATTACGCCAACCCAGGTGGCCCGTTACACACTTGGGTTTAGCTGGGTATATCAGGGGATTGCGCCCAAGCTTTTAACTGTTGCGCCACTAGAGAAGGCATTAACAGGCAGCATGGGGTTTTCCGACCACGTGTCTAATTTAATAACGCGCGGTGCAGGTGTGGGCGAAGTGATCTTCGGTATAATACTGATCGTTTTTTACCAGCACAGAGGTTTATTGTTGCTTAACATGGCGGTGCTGTTAGGTTTGCTTTGTTTTTCGGCAATTATGTTGTCATACATCCTTATCGAGGCATTTAACCCAGTGACCACGAACCTTTGCATGATTGCGCTGAGTTACTTTTTATTTTACGACAGCATTGACAATGATAAGGCGGGTTAATTGCTGTGAAGGTTGTTTATCGTTACTCACATCGTGGTTTTTCAGTGGTTTATTTTCGTAATGGTTACTGAATAAGTAAGGTCTTTTGTAGATCATAAAGGCTCATGTTGTTCGATCAACTGACAGGCAGGGCTTAACCAGCTTGATGGAAGTTCCGATATGGTTATGGATGCTTTGCAGATAGCAAACGGCACACAATGCAATAGAACCAGACACATTGATAACCTCACCCAATCAGTCAGCGCTAAGCGCGATGCAAAAAGCAGGCATGGCCGCCTTGCTACTTCATCTGTTGTTGTTGGCAACCTTTCCCAATATACCGCGTTGGGAGGTGCCGTTTTCAGAACAAGGTTTTAGGCTGAATGTGATTTTGCAAAAAGAAGAGGAAGAAGACGTCTTCAAACAGAGCTTAAATTATTCGAACAATGAAGCGAAAGAAGAGACGTCACAATCAAGCAGTTTAAACGTAGCAAGCCCAGCCCCGGGTGAAAATGACTCTGACTCTACAGAGAGTCAAGAGGTAACCGGCACGAGCGCTGATAGGGCTGAATCCAATGCCCTTGGGCAAAACACGGTGAATAGCCTGAGCCCGAATGTGGTTTTCAGCTATTCGTCCATCATTAAATTCGCACAACAAGAAGCTGTTCGCTACGCCGACGCCAACCCAGACAATCTGGCTCGTTTTAGCCGCAGTTTTAATAGTCGCAGGCAATACCAACGGCGTAAGCGAACTAACAGCTACAAAAATCAGTACGGCGATCAATACGTTAACAATGGCTCATCCAATGGTGATATTTGTTTTGTGAAAACCGCCGAAAGCTTAGCCAACCAGTCTGGCACCTTCGATGCCAACACTTATACGATTCATTTTTTTAGATGCAAGGATAAAGGCAACAAGCTGAACGAAGGTTAGTGGTGCCCCCTAAGACATGCGGAAGGCGTCTTTAGTGCTGTAAACCTTAGTGCTGTAAAACGTTTAATAAAACGCCTGTATGCCTGTCTGCGCACGCCCTAATATCAGGGCGTGAATGTCGTGAGTGCCTTCGTAGGTATTTACCGTTTCTAGATTAATCATGTGTCGCATCACCGGGAAGTCTTGTGATATGCCATTACCGCCGTGCATATCCCTAGCGGTGCGCGCTATTTCTAAGGCTTTGCCGCAGGAATTACGTTTTAATAATGAAATGAGTTCCGGTGCTAATTTTCCTTGTTCCTTTAACCGAGTAGCACGCAAGCAGCCTTGTAAGCCTAGCGCGATATCGCTGAGCATATCGGCCAGTTTTTTCTGGATGAGTTGATTTGCAGCAAGGGGCCGGCCAAACTGTTGGCGGTCTAAGGTGTATTGCCTGGCTGAATGCCAGCAAGCTTCGGCTGCCCCGAGTGTGCCCCAGGCAATGCCCAGCCGTGCGCTGTTTAAGCAAGACATCGGGCCTTTCAAGCCGACAACGTTCGGTAGCATGTTTTCTTCAGGCACAAACACATTGTCCATCACAATTTCACCCGTGATGGAGGCGCGTAAAGATAACTTGCCTTTGATCTTAGGGGTGGACAAGCCTGTGTTGCTTTTCTCAAGAATAAAACCACGCACTTGGCCATCATCGGTTTTCCCCCAAACCACAAACACATCAGCAATGGGTGAGTTAGAGATCCACATCTTGCTGCCAGTCAGTGAAAATCCGCCGTCCACGGTCTTTGCTCGCGTGGCCATGCTGGAAGGGTCTGAACCATGGTCTGGCTCGGTTAACCCAAAACAACCAATCCATTCGCCGCTGGCAAGTTTGGGCAAATACCGTTGCTTTTGGTCTTGTGAGCCAAACGCATGAATGGGGTACATCACAAGGCTTGATTGCACGCTCATCATTGAGCGATAGCCCGAATCCACGCGCTCTATCTCACGTGCAATCAAACCGTAGGCGGTGTAAGTCATGCCAGCACAGCCGTAACCGTCTAACATGGAACCAAGCAAACCGAGTTCACCCATTTCACGGAAAATACGTTCGTCAACGGATTCATTGGCAAACATGTCAATCACTCGCGGCTGTAACTTTTCTTGCGCGTAGGCGTGAGCCGAATCACGCGCCATTCGTTCCTCATCGCTTAATTGTTGATCAAGGTGAAACGGGTCTTGCCAATCGAATTTGGCCCAGTGTGATTGTGTGGTCATGTGTTTTATTTATACCGCAGCTTGAGAGTTTTGTGATCGTTGATAGTATTGGCCAAAACGATTGTTGATAAAATCACTAAGCAACACATCTTCTTGGCGCACAAAGCCTTTATTAGGCAGCTTGCCTTCAGCCATCAAGTCTAACACGCCGCAAATCCCCGCGGCCGTAGTAACTTGAATTGCGCTCCACAGTCTACCGTTGATGGTTTCGTTATAAATCTTGTTGGCGTAGGATTGTTGAAACAATTCACCGTTTTTGATGCCGCTCACGTTAATAAACACCAGCACCACATCTTGAAAAGTCAGAGGCAAAGCCTGCTCAAAAATATCTTTGAGTTGCCCCCGATTGTCTTTAAATTTCAAATCGTGCAGCAGCATTTTCATGATGTCGCGGTGGCCCGGGTAGCGCACGGTTCGGTAATTTAGGTTTTGCACATTGCCCTTTAAGGTCTCGCACAAAGTGCCCAAGCCACCGGAGGTATTAAACGCTTCATAGGCAATGCCGTCTAAGGAAAACTCTTCCAGTTCTTCTAGCGGGGGCACTTGCGTTACATGGCCATCAACAATGGCTTCGCAAGGGTTGCAATACTCATTGATTAACCCGTCGGTTGACCACGTAAGGTTGTATTTTAGGCCATTAGACGGGTATTTAGGTAATGCGCCCACACGCATATGCACATTGTGCAACGCGTCGAATTCTTTACAAAGATCGTACGCGGCTATCGTGATAAACCCAGGCGCTAACCCGCATTGCGGCATCAACGCGGCCGTGGCATTGACGGCCAAACTCTTGACTAACTTTGTACAAGCCACATCTTCAGTCAAATCAAAATAATGCACACCTGACTGAGCCGCAGTAATGGCCACATGCTTGGTAATATGAAACGGACAGGCGCTCAGTGCTGCAAACTTGCCATTCATAGCGGCCAATAAACTGGCTTGATTGGTCACATCCAGCTGTAACGTGGATAGATTCTTATGTGAGCCTAAATTGGCTAAATTATCGGCACTCATGTCCGCCACGGTTACATGATAATCATCGCATGAGGTGAGGAGTTCACAGATGGCGGCGCCAATTTTGCCAGAGCCTAACAGTAGCACTTGTTTAATGGTCACGTCGATCACGTGGGTGCCCTTTAACATTCATTATTCATAGATAAAGGGTACGACGTTCTATAATTATAATGTAGGCTTAAATTGATCGTATTGCTTGATGTGTTTAGTCAATACGACCAAAATAAAGACATTATGGTCAAAAGTGACGTGAACGATTCCGCCAAAACAATATGATTATCGACGGCAAAGATAAAGAGCTGATCGCCTTACTGCGCAACAATTCGAGAACCAGTACAGCAAATCTAGCGCGAGCGTTGGGCATGTCACGCACTACCATCACCAGCCGAATAGAGCGGTTAGAAAAACGAGGCATTATCACTGGCTACACTGTCCAATTCAGCGATGGCTACGAGCGAGGACAGATACAAGCGCAGGTGATGATCAACTCTGACCCAAAATCCTCGGCGCATATCATAGAGTGCTTAAAAAAGAACTCGGCCGTGCGAGCGTTGCACGCAGTAAACGGCGTACACGACATGTTGGCTATTGTCAGCGCTGAATCCACTCAGCATTTAGACGAAGTATTAGATCAAATAGGCAATACGGACGGCATCAACAAAACCACTTCGTCGATATTGCTGTCAACGAAATTTTCGCGGTAAATTCACTAGTAAGAACAGATCTCATTGCGTTTTGTGTCTGAACCTCTTTGACTAACAAAATATCCGCGAGCCTAGAAATGTTGCCAACGCCGTTCATCATTAATCAGAGGTTCGGTTATATTCAGGCCACAAGACATCACGCATACGCTAAAATAGGGAGTTATCGAATCTCTTTAGCTTTGCCGAGCCCTTATGACCTTTATCAACAAATTGCAACAAGCGTGGGATCAGAATGATTCTCTGCTGTGCGTTGGTCTTGACCCTAATTGGGAGAAAATCCCTGAGCATCTAAAAGAAGGGCCAGACCCAATTTTTGAATTTTGCAAACAAATCATCGATGCAACGCATGATTTAGTTTGCGCCTACAAACCTCAAATTGCTTATTTTTCAGGGCTGGAAGCCGAAGCCCAGTTGCAAAAAGTGTGTGATTACATTCGAAAAGCTTGTCCACATATTCCCATCATACTTGATTCAAAACGTGGTGACATAGGCAGCACCGCGGCCATGTACGCTAAAGAAGCTTACGAACGTTTCAATGCCCACGCGGTAACCGTTAATCCGTATATGGGGCAAGATTCAGCGCAGCCATTTCTAGATTACGCTGACAAAGGCGTTGTCTTGCTGTGCCGTACGTCTAACGCTGGGGCGGGTGATATTCAGGACTTATTGGTTGATGGCATGCCCATTTATGAGAAGGTGGCCGAGATGATTGCCAACAAGTGGAATGCGAATGGCAACTGTTGCATTGTGGTGGGCGCCACATGGCCAGAGCAGATGAAACGCCTTAGAAACATCACGGGTGATATGCCATTTTTAGTGCCTGGGGTGGGCGCGCAAGGCGGCGATGTTAAAGCGTTGGTGGAAGCTGGGCAAACACGAAACGGCAAAGGGTTAATGATTAACAGTTCTCGGGCGGTATTGTATGCGGATAACGGCAATGGGTTTGCCCAGGCGGCGCGCGATGTTGCCATGCAAACCCGAGATTTGATCAATCAATATCGTCACACCTAAGAGCAAATACGGTGCCAGCGTTACGATGAAAACCTTAAGCGAATCCACCTTCAAAAAATTGGCCGGAGGCCAAGCCTTTGCAAGAGGCCTGAAACTGTACAATCAAGGGCGAGTGGGTGAGTTAAACATCAACGGGTCTCAAATTAGCACCATTGTTGAAGGTGGCGCTAATTACAAAGTGACGCTTCATCATACAGCGCGTCAATTTGAGGGGTCTTGCGAATGTCCCGCTTCTGATCGTTTTGATTTCTGTAAACACTGTGTGGCCACTTCGCTAGCTTATTATTATCAAACGCAGGTCAACCAAGAAATCGCCGATGAGTCCAGTGCCGATAAATTGACGGCTTACCTTAAAACACTGACTAAGCCAGACTTAGTTAAAGAGTTAGGGAAACTGATACACCAAGAGCCAACGTTAAAAGATCATTGGATATTAAAAGCCGAACTCGCTGGTGGGGGCTTATCGGCCGCGGAGGTTCGCAAACGTATTACCAAAGCGTTGCCTTTTAAAGCCAGTGGATTATGGCGCTTTAAAGAGGTGGCTAATTACTTTGCGCAAGCGCATTCAGACCTTTCTTTATTGTCCGACGCAATAACCAGTCAAGCACCAGCAGCGGCGTTTAAATTGGTGGTCTACGGTTTGCAAAGACTAGAGAAAACCTTACATACCATTGACGATTCAAATGGCTACCGATTCGACACGGAGGCGTTGTTGAGCCAACTCTTCGACACCGTAATACGCCATGAGCATTGGCCGTTGAAGCAAAAAGTCGGCGAGTTAACTGACCTGATCCTCGAGCCTAATTTCACTTACGATGTTATCAACCTCCCGTACGCTCAGCTTGATGCCATCGGCGAACATGGGTTTGATGAAATCTGTAAAACCGTGGATAAAGCCTGGCAACTTCTTGAATTTCCTGAAGAACGCTACGGTGATGAGTATTACTATTATCGCCGTTTAGAAAACTTGCTGGTAGAGCAAGCGCAAGAGAAAAAAGATCAAGAGCGAGAATTGCAAGTTCTTGAACGTGGTGCCCTTCACGTTGAACGGTGTTTAGAATTAGTGTATTTGTGCATTGATTACGAGCAAATTGATCGTGCTGAAAAATGGTTGCGGTTCTCTGAACAGCTCAAGCGCCTTTCAGTTAATGAACTGTACGAGATTGAAACCGCACAAATCTCGTTTTGGCAGGCAAGCTGCGAATTTGAAAAAGCCCACGAAGCTTTATGGGCTCGGTTTGAGGAAAGCGAAGCCCGACAAGACTTGGATAAACTGTTAAAGTCAGTGGGCGAAGACGACCCAGTTTGGCTGGATCGAGCGATTAAACTACTGGGCTCACGCATCGAGCCAAGAGACAAACAAGCAAAAACCCAACAACGTGCCGAAACATTAGCCTGTCTCTATATCGACCATGGCTATGTCGAAGAAGCTAAGCAATTGCATAAGGTTTTTCCATTGCGAGCCGATGTGTTGCTTTATTTGGTTAGCCATACTTCGATAGATGAGGACTCAATCTCCCTGATCGAAGAAGGCGTTAACCAATTGCTACAGCGGGCTTATCAAAATGTGTATGAAAACGCGATAGACGTGCTGAATACACACTTTGACCGGTGCCCGACAGAACTACTTGAACGCTATCTCGCGATGGTATTTCGCGTTTACGACAAGCCAGAAAACAAACGGAAAACTAATTTCATTAAGCTAATCAAAGCATCGTTTAAGTCGCTTTTTTCTTAAGGAAGTGTTGATTGTTGCTATTCTTGTCAATGGGACACAAGGGCTTACGTTTGCCGTACTTTAATTTTTGATACCATGAATCTGCCCAACGAAGCCCATAGGGTGAAGGTGAAATGAGTAACTGCATTATTTTTGATTGTGATGGCACTTTAGTTGACAGTGAGTACCTTTGCAGTTTGGGCCTTAAGTTGAAGCTCGATGAATACGGGATTGATGTAAACGCGTCAGCGCTTATGAATGAATTTCGAGGCCAACAATTGAGTTCAACGTTAACGTTGATAGAAGAGCGTTATCAAGTCACCCTCAAAAGCGATTTTGTTGAGACCTATCGGCAACGAGTGAATGATTTATTCGAAGAACGCCTGAAGCCGTGTGAGGGCGCAGAAACGCTATTAAAAAGCATCAATTTGCCAATTTGTGTGGCATCAAATGCGACTAAGGCAAAAATGGTGAAGGCCTTATCCATTACTGGGTTACTGCCGTACTTTAATGGGCAGTTATTTAGCGCTTATGACATTGGTGCTTGGAAGCCAAATCCTAAAATTTTCCTTTACGCGGCTCAATCCATGGGGTTTGAGCCGCAGGAGTGCTTGGTCGTTGAAGACAGCCCAGTGGGAGTAGAGGCGGCACTTTTAGCCGGCATGCAGGTTGTGCAATACGATCCTCATGTGAATAATAACGAGTCGTTTGGCGTAAAAAAAATCAAAAGACTAAACGAATTGACCATGCTGTTGCTCAAATAATCAAAGGTTGAAAGACAGTTGATGATTAGAAATACTCGCATTACAAATAAAGTAATGTCACCCAAATCCATTTTATTTGATCTTGGTGGAACCGTACTGGAAGAACGTTCATACGATCTGGATTCAGGGTTTGCAACCATTGCTCCCCAGTTGCTTTACGGAGCTGACGTTAACAAGTTCGTTAGAGACATGAACATGTCACGCGAACCCTTATCTGAGTTTAGTGCATTAGATTGGCTAACAAGGCATGTGGATGTCACGGTTGATCAACGTGGTGATGCGGTACACGAGCTTGAATGGCGATTGTGGAAATCAACCGTTCACTTGTTACCACAGCCTGATGTTGTGAATGCGCTTGAAAAAATTTCGGCTACCGGAGTCAGAATAGCCGCCATCACGAACACCGTTTTCAGCGCAGCGTGCGTAACCAAAGAGCTGGCTTTGCACGGCTTGCTTGACTACTTTGAATTTGTATTATCCAGTGCGGATTTTCGGTTAAAGAAACCTCATCCCAAGATTTTTCAGGCGGCTTTAGACAGATTAGAAGTGAGCGCAGAAGATGCCGTCTATATCGGAGATAATTTGCACGCCGACATTGAAGGTTCGGTGGCGGCAGGTATGACCCCTGTTTGGTTTGGTGAAACGGCGAACTCCAAACAATACATGACACTCAAACAATGGTCAGAGTTAGAGGTTCAGGCCCTTCTTGTTCATTAGTCTAAGGCTTTTTAATCACCGCCTGAGATTGAGTATTAAGCCGTAAGGGAGGTTGATGGATTCACAGACACGCGATTTAACGCGAGGTTGGTGATGTAACTCTGACTCTCTGCGTGGCCGTATTTCGTTGCGTTAACTCATGTCGCTTTTTACACCGCTGGCGTGTTCATAAAGCTTTGCTATTAGAGAGTCCAGTTGCCGTAATTCATCCTTGGTAAAACAATCGAGCAATCGAGTTTCGTAGTCATAAGACATTGGAACAACTTCGTCATAAACTTTAAGGCCGCTTGCGGTTAATTTCAAGTTATGGCGTCGACGATCGTCTGTGTCTATTTCGCGATGCATCAGTGAGCGGTCGAGCAATTTTTGTATTGCTCGGCTGATCATTGATTTTTCAATTTGTGTTTTATTTGAGACCTCGTCGGCTGATATGCCAGGGTTTTCACCTAATACCGCCATAATTCGCCATTCAGTAATTGAAAGATTAAACCTATCTTTGTAGGCCTCAGCAATAATAGAACTCACCCGATTTGATAATATTGAAAGCCGATATGGCATGTAACGTTCAAGGTTGAGGACTCTTGATTCTGGTGATTTAATACTCATAATATAGACAAACCGTTGATTACTTCTTTGCTCAGTCTAACACCACTATGAAACAACTCAAGGCACTCAGCATTCTGAGCGTAATAGTACTTCTTATTTCTGGTTGTACACAAGAAACCCAGAACAAACTGGGTCGAGCAGTACAAAACTGGACCGGCACCAATGGCGTATTGGAAATCTATGCGGGTGAAAAGTTGGTAAAGCGTTTTCTGAAAATAGACAAGCTTTCAACGGCCGTTTCCACCCAAGGCACGCAACCTCGGCCTTACCGGTTTGGTTATGGCGTGTTAGACGAAAACCTTAATGCTCGAGTTGATGCGGGTGAGAAAAAGGTTTATTTCGAGTTTAGTGATTACTCAACCTCTTATGTCTTTTTCGAAGAGCCTTAAGCGATAAAACATCTTGATTCAGTCCGAAGGCTTTTAATAAAAATAAAAATGCTTAAAGGTTGTGAAATCCGCCATTAAATAGCCATGAGTCACAGCCTGATTTACTGCTTCTGAGTTCCTTTACCCATGAGTTGCTTCTCATGGTTGAGTTACATTATTTATCATGAAAAGTGTCGAGGTAAACTCAGGTCTTACCATTAATTGTGAGCATTAACAGCTGCTCCGTCGTTTAACTCGCTAAGCGCCCAGCACGCCTTCTAAAATGCATTTAATCTTTGCGCCGGCGGTGGCCGCATGTGCGAGTACTTCCTCAATGGTATCAGGTTTTTGGTTTTCGTCGCCAAGTGCCAAATTAGTGATGGCGGATAAGCCGAGTACATTCATTGCCGTGTGGTTGGCGGCGATTACTTCCAGCACCGTTGACATGCCTACTGCATCGGCGCCAAGCGTTCGAAACATTCTGCGCTCGGCTGAAGTCTCCAGTGATGGCCCGGTTACCCCCATGTAAACACCACAATGCAACGTGATGGACTTTCGGTTGGCGGCCGCCTTGGCGTGGTGTGATAGTGACTTATTGTAAGCTTGAGACATATCCGGGAACGTAATGCCAAACTGTTCGTCTTGCCCTATTAGGGGATTATGCCCAGTAAAGTTAATGTGATCGTCAATTAACATCACATCGCCGGGGCAGTATTCGGGGTTCAGTGCCCCAGCTGCATTGGTAACAAACAACGAGCGAGTACCGAGTGTGCTTAATGCGTAAATAAGAATGCATACCTCTTGCGCGCTGTAACCCTCATAAAGGTGTTGACGACCCGAACACAAGGCAATCGTTGTGCTGCCATTGCTCACTAATTCCAGTTTGCCTTTGTGGCTGGGAGCCGTCGACTTGGGAAGCCCTTTAATGTCCAGGTAACTGATCTTTGCGATTGTCTCAAAGCCGGTTAAGCTCAAACCAGACAAGCCGCTGCCCAAGATGACGGCTTGATCAATGGTGTGATCGCATACCTGACTGATGCTGTTGCTGACTGAAGATACCGTCTTTTTGAAGTGTTGACGGCGTGACTCAAGTGAGTCGATGCTGAATGCTGAATGGTTCATAAATGTGTTTTAAAGGGTGGTTGCTGGCTTGTATTCTAGAACAGTTCGAGTCTATCAGGCATAATTCCAATATGTTGTTGATTAAAAAATATTCAGTTGCTTTAAGGCGCTTGAAAGTTCAAATTTAAGCGATGAAAATGCATTACTTAGATAACTCTCACCTGCAGCGTCTTCGCGATTATCAGCCCAGACGTAGAGATGAGTCGAGTTTGATGAAGGCCGCTGTGGCTATGATTTTTCGTGACTCTGATCGTGGCACAGAAGTGCTTTTAATGCAGCGCGCCTTCCATCCCAAAGACCCCTGGTCAGGGCAAATGGCCTTTCCTGGGGGTAAAATTGATCCGGTTGACAACGCTTCTTCAAAAGCCGCCGCAATTCGTGAAGCCTTTGAAGAAGTGGGCGCTGAATTGGCTGATGAAGACTGTCTTGGCCAGCTTGATGACCTATACGGGTTAAAAGTGAATAAGGTGTTTAGCGTACACGTTGCTTGTTACCTGTTTAAACCGCAGCGAGCCTTGAATTTGATTGCTAATGAAGAAGTGGCGGACATGGTGTGGTTGCCTCTAGCTCATCTAGCTGATCCCAATAATGCTCATGACTTTATGCACCCCAGCGAACCATCACTTAACATGCCTGCGGTAATGATAAATGCTGATAAAGATCAGGTGCTCTGGGGGTTGAGTTTGCGAATGCTGAGTAATTTGCACCGGGTATTAGGTGTAACCATGAATGTGCTTAACGAACAAGATCAAATCACCTTACGTGCCCTTGAACAACGAACGCTTTCTATGGCCGCGCTGGACAGCATCGATAAGGAGCTTAACGAAGATAATTTGACTATTACATCACGAGGTAAATAATGGTCGCCGTATCATCCACCATGCAAGCGCTGGGCAGCCCAGTAAAAAGCTTTAATCTGCCAGACGTGGCAGCTAACAAGATGGTTTCAGAGGTTGATTTTGTCAGCAAGCCTTTACTGGTGATGTTTATCTGCAATCATTGCCCTTACGTTATTCATATAACAAAAAAAATGACTGAAGTGGCCAATATGGCTAAATTGCAAGGCTTTGGTGTGGTGGCGATCAGTGCTAATGATGCGCGTGCCTATCCGCAAGACGGCCCAGCTGCGATGGCTGAGTTTGTTAAGCAGTACGGTTTTGAGTTTCCTTATCTTTTTGATGAAAGCCAAGAGGTCGCGAAGGCATTTGGTGCGGCGTGTACTCCAGATTTTTTTGTTTATGATAAACATCATCGTCTGCAATATCGTGGGCAAATGGACGCGTCAAGGCCTGGGAACAGTTCGCCCGTCGATGCAAAAGACCTGAAAAAAGCCCTAAATGACGTATTGGCTGAGCGGCCAACGGACACAAATCAAGTTCCGAGCGTTGGTTGCAATATTAAGTGGCGAACGGGTCATGAACCTGATTACTTTTAGCAAATTCATTGGTTAGACCCAAGGTACTTATCATTTATTTAGAGCGGATGATGAATTAAGTGATTACGTTGAAAGCGCGTTCTTAAGAAATCTGAAAACTCTCTGATAGTGATTAGGAAAGTGGCGTTGTATCCAATCTAATAACTTAGCGTCGGCACCAACTAATACTCGGCGTTTGTTGCGTTCTATTGCGTTAATAATCTGTTCAGCGGCTGATTCGGGCGTGGTTTTGGCTATTTTCTCGAAGTCATCAGGGTTATCTATCAATGCATTGTGAAGGTCCGTTTGAGGTTCTTCGCTTTGGCGTGGGCCGCGTGAATTGCGCGCTATATTGGTTTTGACGCCACCCGGATGCACTGTGGTGCAGCTTACCCTAGAGTGAGTCATTTCCAGTTCTTGGCGCAGGGCTTCGGTCATTCCGCGTACTGCAAATTTGCTGGCGTTATAGGCGCTCTGCCCGGGCGCACCAATTAAGCCAAATAAGCTAGAGACATTGACGATGTGACCCCAACTGGCTTGTGAGAGTAATGGAAGAAACGCTTTAGTGCCATATAAAACACCGAAGAAGTTAATACTCATCAACCATTCGAACTCTTCTACGTCGGTCTGTTCTAAAGTGCCGGTATTAAGCCCAACGCCCGCATTATTGATCAGTACGTTTACCTCGGTATATTTTTCCTTGAGTGCTTCTGCGTACTCAAACATCGCGTGTTTGTTGGCAACGTCGAGAATTTGGCTGTGCAGCAGGCCTTGTCTATGAGCGATTAAAGAGAGAGTTTCGTCGAGGCCTGTTTGGTCTACATCCGAGATGGCTAGGTTGCTGCCTCTTTGGGCTAATTGTAATGCTAAATGGCGACCAATGCCGCTGCCAGCACCGGTGATAACCACGGTTGCGGAATTAAGCTCTCTCATGATTCTTGTGGTATTGAGCTGGTTGGTGTTGTGGTCTTGCTGCTTTTGTTAATGCTTAAGCTGGTTTTTAATTGGTTGTCATTTAGCGTAAGCAGTATCTCCGCAAGCCATTGTTTAAAGTGCGCACGGCTTTCATCCGAATCACCAAACCCCAACGCTTCTTTGATTTCGTCACCTGAGATCACTTCACCAACCAACGCCAATGTGATCAATAGAACTAAACGGTTGGTGTTGTCTTTCGATGCCGTTGGGTCAAAAGATTGCCGAAATTGATGCGATAAGGCGACGATGTGTTCCATGTTTGAGCGTATTGCACTTTTTGCTCCGCTTAAATGCAGCCAAACAGCCGCGCGCCCTTCGTCGCCTTGATAAGGCGTTTCTAAGACCTTAATCACCGCCGCCACTCGCTCTTGCGGTGGCGCCTTAAGTGCTTGGTCAATCGCATTGGTGGTGCGCAGCGTGGCTCGTTCGCCAATGCGATTAGACAGTGCTTGCAGCAAACCTTCTCGAGACCCAAAATGATGAATGATATTTGGATGGGCCATTTTCGCTTTCTTAGCAACCGCACTTAATCGTAGCCCTGCTGGACCAACGTCGACCAATATGCTCTCAGCGGCATCCAAAATTGTTTTCTTTGCCTCTTCTGGTGATCGGTGGGTTTTTCTTGCCATTGAATTGTTGACAGTTTGTAAATTTGGTTTTAGATTATGGTTATTCTAGTTTACAAAACTGTAAACAGCAATTGGTTTGTATTTGTTTTGCTGGCTGACTTAGGGTCAATGACCGGTAAGTGGTGTTTGACTTTGATGAACAAATTGCTTTGAGTATTAATAGGCATCACGAGAGGCTAACTATGTCTGCTGTAACCAATATGCATAAAAATAGTGTGCAAGCTGCTGTTCCCGCCATATCCGGCTCAAAACTGAATATAGAGCCACGCCGTGTGGGGTTTGAGTACAGTGACCTGACCTCGCCGTTTTACTATGCGGGCAATTCATGTGTCTCGGCATTGTGGGTGGCAATGTCAGCCAGTTTTCCGCTGGGCGAAGCTGAATTTATCAAGTCCACGTGTTTTTATGAAAGCCAGATAAACGATGAAAAGCTCCTAAACGACGTGCGAATGTTCAGCCAGCAAGAAGCGCATCACTCGCTGCAGCATAAGCAAATTAATCGGCTTTTCGCGGAGCTTGGTTATCCGATTGCCGATTTAGAGAGTGTCTTCAAGAAAAAGTTGAAAAAGAGAGCTGATTGTTGGAGTCCTGAAAGACGCCTGGCGCACACGGTTGTGGTGGAGCATGTGACCGCCGTTATGGCACATTTTGCTTTGACTCAAGAACAAAGTATGTCGGGTTTCCCCGCTTCAATAAAAGCACTATTTCAGTGGCATGCAATTGAAGAAATAGAACATAAATCGGTAACGTTTGATGTTTATCAGCATTGCGTTGGTGATCGAGCCTTGTTGATGCGGCAGTATTATTACTTCGTGTTCTTTGAATTTCCGTTTCAAATGACGATGGCTAGCCGTTTCTTGATTAAGAGACAAGGTCACAAAGTAACTTGGGCCGAGAGAAAAGTGTTATGGAATTATCTCTTTGGCAAAGGGGGGTTGGTGAGTTCAGTTAAGTCGCTGTACTGGATGTTTCGTAAACCTGGCTTTCACCCATGGGATCATGACGATTCAGCGTTGGTTGAGCAATGGAAGACTAAGCTAGCCCCTTATTTTAAAAATCACTGATAACTTGATTGTCGTTGCGGGCGGCTAAGTCCTTATGTAAGCTAGTTATTTGATGGTTCACACCAGTATTAAACGGAGTGTCTGAATGAGTCGAGTTGAGCAGTTAGATGCCGTGATTATTGGCGCCGGAATTTCGGGCATTAGCGCGGCGTACCACTTACAGCGCTATTGCCCGACAAAGCGATATAAAGTCTTGGAGCGCCGAGAAAATCTGGGTGGAACTTGGGATTTGTTTAACTACCCAGGCATACGCTCAGACTCTGATATGTACACTTTTGGTTTTTCATTTAATCACTGGAAAGATAATTCAGCGATTGCTGAGAAAGATAAAATCATCGATTACTTACAAGAGACAGCAGGTAAGTTCGGCATTGATAAGCGCATTGACTACAGCGCACACGTTATCAGAGCGAGCTGGAACTCTGAACAAAAGCGTTGGTCCCTCACCACCGAAGATGGGCGAGAGTATCAGTGTCAATATCTGTTTATGTGTTCTGGTTATTACAATTACGACCAGGCGCATTCACCTAAATTTAATGGAATTGAGAACTTTTCAGGTGACGTTTTGCACCCACAGTTTTGGCCAGAGGGGGCTGATTATGCGGGTAAAAAAGTGGTCGTGATAGGCTCTGGTGCCACCGCGATAACATTAGTGCCAGCCATGGCGGATAAGGCCGAGCATGTTACCATGTTGCAGCGCTCACCCACCTATATGGGGGCTAAGCCTGCGATTGATTCGATCGCGAATACGCTAAAGTCTTGGTTTGGCCGTTGGGCCGCTCGCTGGTGGTTTATCTTATCCAGCATGTTTATTTATTTGTATTGCAAACTGTTTCCAACCAAAGCTAAGCAAGCAATGTTGGATGATATAAAAAAGTTGATTGGTGAAAAATTTGACCCAAAGCATTTCAGCCCCGCTTACGACCCGTGGGATCAACGTGTGTGTCTATGCCCCGACGGCGACTTTTTTCATGCCATCAACGATGGAAAGGCGAGTATTGCCACTGATACCATCAAGAGGTTTAATGAAACAGGGATAGAGTTGACTTCGGGTGAGCAGCTAGAAGCCGACGTCATTGTTACTGCCACCGGTTTGAAAATTCAGTTCTTCGGCGGGATCGAATTGGTGATTGATGGCAAGCCGTTTGAAGTCAGCCAATCTTATGTTTATAAAGGCATGATGCTTAGTGGAGTGCCGAACGTGTTTTTGGCGGTGGGATACACCAACGCATCATGGACATTAAAAGTCGATTTAACTCACAGGCACGCCACACGACTGATTAATTACATTGACCAACAAGGCTATCAAAGCTGTTGCCCCATCACCAATGATGAAATGCTGGATGCGCCCCTGCTGGATTTAAGCTCCGGTTATATTCAGCGTGCGCTTGGTGAGTTGCCGAAACAAGCCGTGCGTAAGCCTTGGAAATTAAATCAAAACTATATTTTGGATACCATGTCGTTGAAATTATCGCCTGTCACTAATAAAGAAATGAAGTTCGGTTAAGCACGGTGCCACTCAGGCTGTCGGCATTTAAATTCGAAGCCTTTGATCAATCAAGGTTTTTCTAGCATTTTAGCGCGATATTGGCTTGGGGTATTACCTACTAGCTTCTTAAAAAAGGTATTAAAGGTGGCCTTACTATTAAATCCGCAATCGGCCATTACTTCGATCATGGTCTTTTTCTTTTGAGAGTGATCGGCCAAAATCCGTTTTGCCTCTTCAATGCGATAATGATTAACAAACTCAAAAAAATTATGTTGATAATGGCGATTGATCACATTAGATAAGCTTCGTGGAGACATATCCAATTGAGTGGCCAATTGTTCAAGAGTCAAAATGTTAGCTAAAAACGGTTTGACTTCGTTCATGTGTTGTTCGATTTTGGTTACCAACATTGGGTCCACCTCGGCTTTCTCTAATTCAATGTTGTGTGTTTCATCGTTTTGTTCAACATGATCGACCCCCTCAAATAAGGAAGACTGTGACAGGCTGCGAAAAACTAATGCGCTTACAAGAATGAATACAATGTAGTTTCCAGTTAAACCCATAAATTCTACGTTTAATGCGTACTCGGTGTGAGCGCTTAAAATCAGCGCAATGGAAACGAACACGGCCCAGACTCGGACAATCAAAAAACCGATTACCAAGAAATTCAGCCACCCAAAATCGATTACATCGGCATTAGAGTATCGCTTTCTGATTTGCTGGCGGCAGTGTTGTATGTCAATCAAACACATCACACTGAAAGCCACCCGGAGTATCTCACGGGTTAACCCATAAGAGTGTCGTGCTAAAGTGCCATCTATCGGTTCGTGACCAACCAGTTGGTTGTATTTTTCGATGTGGCTCATCGAATAAAAGTCAAACCACATCCACACAAGGTAAATCGCCACAGGCGCAATGAATATTAGATCGTTTTTATTCAGTTCATGTTTTTTATACACCACTGAACGTGTGTACCAAAGCAAGAGCGGGCCTTCTAGCCAGTAAGCCGTTTCGAAAAAACGGTAGAGATTAGGCGAGGCTTCAAGCGCAATTAACCGGAAGCCGTCACCATAATTGATGAGCAGGTGTAAGGGTATAAAGGCTTGTGTGATTAAAAAGCCAATTAGAAAAATATCGCTCTTATGGCGTTTGTGAGGGACAAGTAAAATTAGTAACGCAAACAGAATGCTCTGATAAATGGTTACGAGTAATATGATGTCGTGCGTATTGAATATTAAATCTTGCACATTGCTCTCTAACAACGTTGTCTTTTTATAGCCTGTCAAGCTTAGTATAACTTAAGCGTTTGATGTGTATATCAATTCGAGTCAGTGGTTCTCTAAAATAAGATGTTCAACTTTAGGTAGTGCGCGAAGTTGAACGTTCAACTTCGCGTTTCAGCATGAAGTTTGACGATTTCAGATGTGAGGCGTTCTATACTTAGTGTTGAGTCGTTAGCTCAGTGCTGATGCTCACTTACATGACCGCTGTTAATGAGACTGTCGAACGTTTTCTTGAAGATTCAAAAGTGAAAGTCACGTCGCACGCGTCAACCAAGCTAAGGCCAACGAAGATTGGTGTTGGTTGAATGTCATGGCACTGCTGAGGAGCTGGGCAACCATCAAGTGAACGTAACGTACGTTTGGAAATAATAGATTTCAAACAACGTTTGCACGTTGCTTAGCAATTAAAAAATGAGGAGGAGAGAGTTTCGTACTAACGAACTCTTCACCGTATTCATGGCTTTCCCTACTCCTTGGTAGCCTAATTTGATCACCACTAACAAGAGTAAAATAATAATTTTAACGCATTGCAGTCGGTGATTTAGTGGGAGCCGCCCTGGCTTCAGGTTGTGCTGATTATCTTAATCAGTGAAGCCTGAAGTTAGAGTGCTGAACGTACCCTACTTATAAGTACAATAATAATCCGCTAATCCATTACCTTTTTGTCTAAATTGCCTGTGCTTGGCTACCGACTCTGATCTTGAAACGCTGTTATTGCTTTAATTGAGTAACTGTCAACTTTGAGAGAGTGCGAAGCAGAGAAGTTAATTGAATAAAGCCGAGGTAGAGGGTGGCATTGAAATGATCTCGTTACCATGATGAACTGTTTTGGCAGCAATGCCCACCTTAGAACCCTTGCACCTCAAACGCACTCCAGTAAGCGACTGCCCACAATCGTTTTTTACCAGTCCGTGTTGTGGCGTGCCTTTGCCGCCGCCGCGATGCTGATAATAACGGGCTGTACGGTCAACCAAAACGATTATGGCCTTGCTGATATAAGTGAGGGACACGTTCAAACGTTATCCAAGCAGTCGCCAAATGATACACTGGGTGAAGGCAAGCATGACTATGACCCGAGCCTTTGGCCCAAGCGCGAAGTCAGCCCGCCGAGAGACTCTCAAGTTGAACGGCGTGCTTCTGAGATATTACGTAAAATGAGCGTCGAAGAGAAGGTTGGCCAGATCATGCAGCCAGAGCTTAAATACGTAACGCCCGAAGACGTTAAAACGTATCATATCGGTTCGATATTAAATGGGGGAGGCACCACCCCGAATAACAATAAATTTGCCACAGTCCAAGATTGGGCAGATTTAGCTCAACAATTCTACGACGCATCAATGGATACCGCTGATGGTAAGGTGGCGATTCCATTAATTTGGGGGTCTGACGCGGTTCACGGTAATAATAATGTCTACGGCGCCACGTTGTTCCCACACAATATTGGCTTGGGCGCCGCTGGCGATGCTGAATTAATGTATAGGATTGGCCAGGTGACCGCGATGGAAGTGGTGGCAACGGGGGTCGATTGGACGTTTGGCCCTACTGTGGCCGTGGTTCGAGATGTTCGCTGGGGGCGCACTTACGAATCCTATTCGGAAGATCCGCAAATTGTCATGGATTACGCACATGAGATGGTGCGTGGTATTCAAGGTGTTGATTCTAAACCAGGTTATAAGCCAAGAAATGTGGTGGCAACCGCCAAGCATTTTGTGGGCGATGGCGGCACAACTCAAGGTGTTGATCGTGGGGATACAGCGGTCAGTGAGAAAGAGTTGGTTGATGTGCATGCGGCTGGCTACATCTCAGCATTGGATGGCAATGTGCTTACCACCATGGCTTCGTTTAACAGTTGGAATGGTAAAAAGTTGCACGGTCATAAATACCTTATGACGGACATACTTAAAAATCGAATGGGGTTTGATGGCCTTGTCGTGAGCGACTGGAATGGCCACATGCAGGTTCCGGGGTGTTCGGTCAAGCAGTGTGCAGCGGCCATTAATGCAGGTCTAGACCTTGTTATGGTGCCCAGTGATTGGAAGGAGATGTATATTAATACATTGCAAGCTGTAAAAGACGGCGACATTCCAATGGCGCGTTTAGATGACGCCGTGACTCGAATTTTACGCGTGAAACTGCACGCAGGCTTGTTTGATGTGGGGCCGGTATCAGAGCGCCCGCACGTAGGGGATGTGTCGTTAATAGGGCATAAAGAACACCGCGATATCGCACGAGAAGCGGTTCGTAAGTCGTTGGTCATGCTAAAAAATAACAACGCCGTATTGCCGTTATCACCATCCGCAAACATATTGGTGGCCGGTGATGCCGCTCATAATATCGGCAAGCAGGCTGGGGGTTGGACGTTGTCTTGGCAGGGTACGGGTAATAAAAATGAAGACTTTCCAGGCGCAAGCAGTATTTGGGATGGTATTCAATCGCAGGTTTCTGTGGCGGGTGGTAAGGCTGTCTTAAGTGAAAATGGAGAATGGTCGAGCAGTGATTTTGCGGGTAAAAAACCCGATGTCGCTGTTGTTGTGTACGGTGAAGAGCCTTACGCAGAGTGGCACGGGGATATCACCAATATCGAATATCAATATGGCCGTAAGTCGGATATCGCGTTGCTGAAAAAACTTAAGCAGCAGAACATTCCAGTAATTTCGGTATTCATTACGGGGCGCCCACTGTGGGTGAATAAAGAACTTAACGCATCAGATGCGTTTGTGGTTGCTTGGCTGCCAGGTTCTGAAGGTGCCGGTGTTGCGGAAGTTTTATTGACTAAGTCTGATGGCACAATTAGATATGATTTTAGTGGCAAGCTGTCTTTTAGTTGGCCGAAAACGGTTTCACAAGCCGTGTTGAATGTGGGAGAGCCGGGTTATGACCCTCTGTTCCCATATGGATACGGTTTGAGCTATGCCCAACCTGCGTCGGTGGCTAATGACCTTGATGAAAGTTCAATTCGTGTGGCTACGGAAACGCTCGAAGAGGCTTGGATGTTTGTGTCGCGTGAAATGTCGGAGTATCAGTTTCGCTTAATTGAACATGATCGTTCTCCGGTTGTTGTTGATGGGAACCGTAAAGTCAGTGCAGACGATGAAAATCTACTGATTATGTCGGTGGATAAAATTGCTCAAGAAGACGCGCGCCGCCTAGCGTGGAAAGGGCTGAGGCCAGCAACAGTGTCTTTAACCGCGAAGTATCCGCAAGACTTCAGTCAATATATAGGTCAAAACTCAGTGTTGTCTTTTTCCATGAAGGTAGACAAACGGCCACAAGGTCGAGTTCAATTGTCCATGATGTGCGCCGACGAGTGCAATAAAACGGTGGACTTAACAGACTTGTTGATGGTGTCCAATGTGGGTGAGTACACTGAATATCATTTCAATTTAAGTTGCTTTGTTGATGAAGCGGCTAAGTTAAACGCGGTTACCGAGACGTTTGTGATGCACTCGGATGCAGCGTTAGACGTGGTGGTTGCTGATATTAAGGTGATGCCCAATGTGGCGCCCAGTCTGATGACAAGTTGTTCCAACGTGGTGGCGTCGGTGAATTAAGCGGGCTCATTGTAGGTAAGTGAGGTATTAGCTGATTAAAGTGGTGTTGATACTCACGATCAATTTCCTCCTCTCTCCTCCTCTCTCCTCCTTGGGGTGGAAACAGAAGCAGCGGTGTCTGATGTGTATGGCGCCGCTGCTGTTCTGCTTAACAGTCATAAACGGTGGTTCGCCGCCTTCTTTATTTAAATGTAAGGGGGACGCGACATATCGCATCTATTTGGTTTAAAATGCACGCTCATGAATTTGCCTTGATTCCATTTTGTGCGTTTGGCGTATCAGAAGTGGCAATTAACGTATTTTCAGTGCAAATTATGTACAACATGGAGGAGAGACCATGAGCAAATTTCGTGTGGGCGTTTTATACGGTCAAGAACTTATCGATGTATACGAAGACGCTAAAAAAAACGGTTATGCATTGCCGGGTGTCAATGCGGTCGGCACCTCGTCGGTCAATGGCATTTTGGAAACGGCGGCGAAGGTCAATTCTCCCGTTATTGTTCAGTTGTCTTTTGGCGGCGGCCACTTTTACGCCGGTAAAAGCCTAAAGAACGATAATCTGGAAGCTTCTGCAATCGGTTGTATATCAGCGGCTCGCCATGTTCATGAACTGGCCGAGATGTACGGTGTCTCAGCCATTTTGCACACCGACCACTGCTCGCTTGCTAATATTGCTTGGGTTGATCAATTGATTGAATATCAAGAAGGTTTTTACCAACGGTTTGGTAAACCTTTATTCAGTTCGCACATGCTTGATCTCTCTGAAGAGCCATTGGAAGAGAATATTGAGGTTTGTGAAAAATACCTAGAGCGACTCACTAAAATTGAGGTTGGTTTAGAAATTGAACTGGGTATTACCGGCGGAGAAGAAGACGGTGTGGATAACACTGAAGTCGATAGCAGCAAGCTGTATACGCACCCATCTGAGGTGTATTTTGCGTATGAGCGTTTAAGTAAGATCAGTAATAATTTCACCATAGCCGCCGCATTTGGCAATGTTCATGGTGTTTATAAACCCGGTAATGTCAAACTGTCAGTGGAAATTTTAAAGAATTCGCAAAATTTTGTTGCGGATGAGATAGGTAAAACAGGCAGTAAACCCGTGAGTTTCGTGTTTCATGGTGGTTCGGGGTCGTCACAAGAAGATATTCGTAAATCCATTGAGTACGGTGTGATAAAAATGAACCTCGATACGGATATGCAGTGGGCGTTCAGTGCGGGGCTGCGCGACTACTTTGACGAACATAAGGATTATGTTGCTACTCAAATTGGAAATCCTGACGGCGAAGAATTGCCGAACAAAAAGTATTATGACCCTCGAAAAATGCTGCGTCAGGCTGAGTCTTATTTCGTAACACGGCTTGAAGAGTCATTTGCGGATTTAAACTGTGTTGGGCGAAATGGCCAGTAGTTTTGTGATTTTAGTTTACATAAAGTGTTAAATTTGTTGATTTAACTTAATATTTAACATTTGCTGCGCTTCGGTTCATTTAATTAGGGCTGAGGTTTTGTTATATTTCTCTAAACTTTGTTGTAGTACTAATAAATACCAATTGCAGATTTTATTAATAATAAAGATTGGATTTTTTAGTTCGTAATTACATTTTATAAAAGTTTGGAGTTGGGTCTTCCTCAGGGTTGGTCTTTTAGTTTTCCGTCAAATTTAGTCGCTATTCTAGTATAGAGAATTGCAAATTACGGTGGTGTTTGCCTAGGCAAGTGCCGTGCGTTCGAACCTGGGCGCATAACTTGGTTTGCTGATCTTAAAATCTAGTGACGCGTTGGCGGGGCAGTGCTGCATTGTATTGTTAGGCGTTACTTATTTACAACGCCCGACAAAGCAACCACTGGCGGTTTGCGTCCGTTTGGGTTGGGCTTTTTGCCTGATATTTGGTCACTCTAGAACCTTTTCTATAACTCCACACACATATAACTAATGGAATCAGTCGAGATGTTTTACTGGTTCACGTTTCTAATTAGCTGGGCAAGCGCAAATTGAGTAGCGTTTGTCGAGTAACTGGAGTTGCACGGGCAATTAATCATGTTGATGAAACAAATACTTAGAGGGTTGGCGCTAAGCGCGTTAATGAGTTTTTGGTCACAGGTAGGGCAGGCTACCGAAGAGTTTTACGTTCCATTTCCGGAAGCTCAAACACTTGACTTCCTTACTAATATCAGTTCCCGCCCTCTTTGTCCTGCAGACAGTTTGATTGCCATCAATGGCGCTCCAAATCCAAGCGGCCCAATCAGTACTATTACCGATTTTGTGGTGCGTGTTGATAACACAGTTATCGTAGTAGACCATCGAGAGGATGGTTACGAGTTGGCTGATTTGAGTTCACTTGCTTCTGGCGTGGTCTCACCATCCTCTGCGACCACTCGGATATACGGTGATGGTGATGTGGCTAACGGCGCAGCTCCAGGCGTAACCAATGATGCGGATGATGTCCTGATTGCTGGCCAAGTTGTTGTGTTTGAAGAGTCAGTAAACACGGCTGGCGCAGATCTTATTGAAGTGGTGGGTCAGCCTAATGGCAGTGGCGGCACTCGCACGGTTGATGGTATTGATGGTGGTGATCGTATTTTTGCTACAGCAACTATTAACGTTACTCGTGCGCAGTGGGGTAACCAATCTGGAACACTGTTTGCCGGTGCGTTCGAATTATTTCCGTTGTCACAATGGGGGCAGAGCTTTACTTTGCCTGTGGGTGAAAACTCAAACACGCCTGAATTTGAATGGACCGGCGCTACCATTATGGCCGCCAATGACAATACTCTTGTCTCAATTGATGTGAACGGTGATGGTGATTTCACAGACGCAGTTGATGTCAGCGTTACACTCAATCGTGGTGAGAGCTTTGAGGTTTCGGGTAATAACGATGATGGTGGCCAAACTGGCCAAGGCCTGTTTCAAGGTGCGCGAATCATTACCTCAGACATCGTGCAAGTGAATATTGTTACAGGCCAGGAGTGCAGTAATTACTCGTCACGTTGGTTTACTTTGTTTCCTGATGCTTTGTTGGGTAATAACTATTACGAGCCCGTCTCTACAGAGGTTGGCGATGAAACCCAAATATATTTATACAACCCTGCTGATCGTGCAATTACCGTTAACGTTGAAACTTTGGCTGGCTTTCAGGCGCCCATCGTTGTTCCTGCTAGAGGTGTGGCAACGTATATTATGCCCCCAGATTCCGGTGCCCGCTTTTTTACCGATAGTGTTGTTGATTCCTTTGGTGCGCTTACCGTCACAGACATCAACGGCGATGCCATAGGTACGGCGCACGATTGGGGCCACGCATCTACGTCTGAGCGTTTAATGGGTAATATCATTCAAGTTGGTTTTGCTGAAGGTGACGACCCCTCACGTGATGATTTAATTGGCGGCGGTGGAGCGGGTGAAAATGCTTCTCCGGTTTGGCTCATTGCAGACAATATATTAGACCCATCGGATACTCAGATTGATGTGTGTGTGGATGTGTCCGGCGATGGTGGCCCGAATACCGACCCGAATACCGGCTTTCAATTTGATTACCAATTAACTCTCAATCGCATTGAAAGTGCCAGACTCTATGACGGCGGTCGTGATACACCCAATGATGTTGCCGCCCACATTGACGGAGATCAAAGTGGCATGTTGGTGTTTGTGTGTGATGGTAGTGATGCAATCCTAGCCGCGGCGTGGGGTCAAGACCCAGCCGAAGCTTCCGATGGCGCTCCTGCCATCGATTTAGGTACGACCGTTCGTTCGGTCAGTGCTGATGCTGCATTTATTGGTGACACTGTATTTGAAGATATTGACAGCGACGGTGTTCGAGACGCGGGTGAACCTGGTATTCAAGGCGTGACGGTCATACTTACGCCGCCAGCGGGAATCAATTTGGGTAATGGCCCTGGCCAGCCTATAACCACCAGTACGGACTTTAATGGCAGCTTCTTGTTCTCTGGTCTTGTCAGCGGTGATTACACCGTTGAAGTAGTGCCGCCCACCGGTTTTACTCAAACCTTTGACCCGGACGCCAACAACGGTGATTCGGTGGTTTTAGACAACACGTCGCGGCCCGAAATTATTGATGCGATTGGGCGATTAGATCAAGATTTTGGCTATAACAATGCAGTGCCCGCTGGTCAGATAGGGGATTTTGTCTTTACTGATGTGAATGGCAATGGTCTGCAAGATTTAGGCGAACCCGGCATTGCTGGCATTGACGTGCAGCTTTGCACGCTGAGCGCGCCGATAACCATTGCTTCTGATGCATTTAATACCGTTGGCTTTGATAACAATGCAGCCCAATGGTCTGGAAATTGGGTGGAAGTCGGCGATGATAACGCTGCGGGTTCAGCAACCGACGATGGCAATGGTTTTGGTACCGTTGACGGTTTCAGCATGAATGTGTTTGCTGATTCGTTGACCATTCGCGGTAACGGCAATACGGCAGCCGGGCCGAGTTTAACTCGTCAATTCAATCCGGCTGGCTTTGAGAATGATTTAACCGTTACGCTGGATATTCGGGCTAATGGCGGCTCGGCTTTGTATGAGCCGGCGGACCAATTGTTTGTGCAAATTTCAACGAATGGTGGTGCCTCTTTCTCAACGGTGGGCACGATAGAGGCTTCGGCTCTTAATAGTGGCAGTACTTTTCCCGTCAGCTTTAATTTTGACTCCCTCGGCCAAACGGACGTTCGCGTGCGTTTGCAAGTGAACGGTAACAATATTACTGGTCCAGAGGTTGAAGCGTTGGAAGTTGATAACCTGACCATTTCTGGCCGTACCGAAGTGTGTCAAACTCAAACAACGGATGGATCTGGAAACTACTTGTTTACGGGCCTTAATCCTGGCATCTATCGTACCACTGTCTTAAACCCGCCAACGGGCGCAACTAATACCGTTGACCCTTCAGGTGATGCAAACAACACGAATGAAATCGTACTCAGTGGCACTGGCGGCAATCTGGATCAAGACTATGGCTACTTTGTGCCAGGCAATGTGATTGGGCATGTTTATTTCGACGAAAACGGCAATGGCATACAAGATATTGGTGTTCCTGGTGTGCCAGATGAACCGAATATTCCGAACTTAAACGTATTGATTACTGATTCCAACGGCAATTTGCAAACCGTTGTGACTGATGCAAATGGAGATTATTTGGCGTCAGTTCCACCAGGCGCCACATTGGTTAAATTAGATGAATCAGACCCTGATTACCCAACTGGGTTTATCCAAACTGACGGAGTAGATCCAAGCAGTGTGGTTGCCGTTGCGGGTGCGACGGTCGATGCTGGCGATGATGGCTTTTTTCAATCCAATGTTATTGGCGACACAGTTTACTTAGAGCAAGATGGAGTGATCGGTGTTCAAGATGGCACCGACCCAGGCATCCCAAATAGACGAGTAACGTTAACGCCCCCCGCGGATGTTGACCTTGGCAGTGGCCCAGGCGTTGCGATCAGTCAACTCACCGATGCAAATGGTGAATATCAGTTTGCTGGCTTACCAAATGGCACATACACCGTAGAGGTGGCCGCACCATCGGGTTTTACTCAGACGCAAGACCCTGATGGCGGCAATGACAATCAGTCCACCGTCAGTGTTAATAATGGTGATGTAGACCTTGGCCAAGATTTTGGCTATCAAAATAACGCGCCTTCTGGCCAAGTCGGTGACCGTATTTATTCCGATCTCAATGGTAACGGTATTCAAGAGGCTGGTGAGCCCGGTATTAATGGCATTGAAGTGGAAATCTGCGGAGATATTGATAACAACAATGCCACACCGAATACCTGCATTACAGACACAACATCAGGTGATGGTGATTATCTGTTTACCGGCTTACCGGCCACCGATGCAGGTGAAGTGTATACCGTGAGGGTGTTAACCCCGCCTGCAGGACAGATTAACAGTGATGACCCAGATGGCAATTTACCTAATTTCAGTCAGCTAACCTTAGCCGCAGGCGCAGGTAACCTTGCTCAAGATTTTGGTTATTTCTTGCCGGCACAAATTAATGGACATATTTATCTAGACACCGATGGCGGTGGCGCTGTGTTGGCTACTAATGGTGATGGAGTGCAGCAGGCAAATGAGCCTGATCTTGCAAACATCGATGTCATCATTACCGATGCGAATGGCAACCAACAAACTGTTTTCACCGACAGCAATGGTAACTACGTGGCATTTGTGCCTCCAGGGCCAACCACGGTCGATGTTGATAATAACGACCCTCAATTTCCGACTAATGTCACGCAAACCGAGGGCACTGACCCTTCGGTGGTTACGGCTGGGGCCGGAGGCACTAACACCTTTGTTGGTAACGACGGTTACGCACCGTTGGGCTCAATTGGTGATCAAATATTCTTTGATAATTCGGCAAACGGTTCTTTAGGTGTGTTTGACGCGGGTATCGATTCGGGCATACCGGGCGTTCAGGTAACATTGACTCCGCCGCTAGGAATTGACGCTGGAAACGGTCCTGGTGTACCCGTGGTAATGACCACCGACCTCAACGGTAATTACTTATTTGAAGGTTTGCTTGATGGAAGTTACACAATAAGCGTTGATGCACCCAGTGGTGCGCAACCAACAGCCGACCCCAATGAACCGGGGTTGTGTTCAGTCTGTGATAACACCTCTAGCGTTACCTTGTTGTCGACGGGTGTTGATCTTGATCAGGACTTTGGCTACAGCAATGCGGTGTGTCCAGTAGGGGCGGTAACCTTTGACGAATATACGCTTGCTTCAAACAATTCAACCACCATCGTTGATGACGAGTACGTAACGGGCGCTATTGGTAATACCAATTCTCCACTTGCCCCTGGAAGAGGGCTTACAGTATCCGCATTGGGCGGTGAAAACGTGGCCGTATTCTATAACACGACCCCAAGACCCGTCAGTGGTAACGACCCTGACTTGGAGTTCTCTAATACGGGCAATGCCCTAATTGTGCAAGAAGATGGCAACACAGGTGGTGTTGGTGAAGGTGGGTTTATCCCTGACGACCAAAGTCCAAACGGTCGACTATTCTTTGATTTTGAAACACCATTAACAGAGTTCCGTGCCACCTTGGTTGACATGGAAGGTGAGGCTTCAACGCTGACCTTCACGAATACGGCAACGGGTGTGTCAGTCTCTGTGAGACACGATCAAATCGTTTCTGGATTACCATCTTCTGTGGCCGCGTTCGAACAAAATACAGCAAATTGCCCTGGTTTAGGCGACACCAACGTTTGTGTCATGACGAATGGTATCACCGCCGCTGAGCTTTCAGCGTTTGCTGGTGTTACGTTGGAATCGTTTAATCGTATTGAGTACTTCAAGCAAGCAAGTGGTGGCATTGATAGTTTAAATTTCACCTACGATTGCTCGACTGAATCTGTTATCGGTGATCGAATTTATGAAGACATAAATGCAGACGGTGTTCAAAACATCGGTGAACCGGGCATTCCGGGTATTCAGGTTCAAATTTGCGGTGACTTAGATGGTGATGATCTGACAGCGCCTACCTGTCGCATTGAAGTTACGGATGCACAAGGTAACTATCTGTTTGGTGACAATTTGACCGCCGATCGTTTAACAGCAGACCCAGCCGATGCCCCGTTGCCATTAACGACGGGCACCGAAGACTATACTATTGAAGTCTTAAACCCACCTGTTGGCTTCTCCAATACGGCTGACCCTGACGGTGGCGTTGCTAATGTGTCTCAGTTGACATTGCCCAACTCATTGCCCAACCTTGATCAAGACTTTGGTTACACAGAGTTGGCGTCAGTGGGTGATTTAATATTCTATGACTTTAATGGTGATGGCATTTTTAACGGCGATGACGAGGGTATTCCTGGTGTCTTAGTGCGATTAACAATCCCGGTCAGTGGTCCGGTGTTGGCCGCTGATGGCTTTTCGCCAAGATCCTATTCAAACAATAGTGCTGACTGGGCTGGCCCATGGGTTGAAATAAACGACGAAGGTTCTCCAACGGCTGGCGATATTGAAATCAGTGCTGCTGGACAACTGTTACTTGGCGAAGGTGGTGGCAGTACTGACAATGACACATTGATTCGCCCTATTGACGTCACGGGTTTAGGAGCAGAACTGGAGTTCCAGTTTGAGCTTGACAGCGCAACCGTTGCTGGCCCTGGCGACACACTTGAGGTTCTGTATATCGTCAACGGTGTTGAAACCGTTTTAGAAACCATTACAACCACCTCAGGTGGTGGTTTTGATGCAGGAGTTCGCACGTTTACAACGCCCAACACTGGTACAGCTACAACAGTTGAGCTGGGTTTCAGAGTGACGGGTGTGGACGGTGTTGAGCAAGTGGCGATAGATAATGTACAGGTATCAACCCTTGTTCCGAACATTGTGGATAGAGTGACAAACGCCAACGGCTTGTATGGTTTTGGCGATGTGCCTCCAGGCACGGGTACTATTACCGTTGATCCCAACAACGATACACTTCCTGCCACTCGAATCAATGCGACATCACCAACCGCTGACCCTGATGGTGGTGCTGATAACACCGCTAATTTCACGTTGGCTTCTGGTGCAACAAATTTATTGCAGGACTTCGGTTATCAACCGAATCTTATTCAAGGCAACGTACTAGAAGATACCACCGGTAATGGTGTTGGCGACACACCCATTGCAGGGGCCATTGTGCAACTTTACAGTGATCCGAACGGCGATGGTGACCCGAGTGATGGTGTTGTTTTAGCAGAAGTTCTTAGTACCTCAACCGGTGCTTATGAATTCGACAGAACGCCGGCAGGAATCGGCATTACCCAAGATAACTATGTGGTGGTTGAAATCGACCCAGCAGGAATGCGTTCAGTGTCAGACGGTGATAACTCTTCTGACGCCGGTGGCGACGTAGCGAACCGAGCAGGGCCGATTGGCGCATCAGATAACTTTGTGCCAGTGACGGTTGGGCAAGGTGAAGTCGACGCTGATAACAACTTCGTTGATTCGCGTTTTGGCAGTCTTGCAGGTCGCGTATGGCTAGATGAAGATTTGGATGGCATTCTGGATACAGAAGAAACAGGTCTAACCGGTGTCATTGTTGAACTCAAAGATTCAACAGGAACCGTCTTAGAACGCCAAGTTACGGATGCCAATGGTAACTATTTGTTCTCAAATTTATTAGCTGACGATTACCAAGTAGACGTTTTTGATGCGTCAATCCCTAACGGTCTGGATAATACCGCCGGCGTTGCAGGCGTCGACCCGAAAGCGGTCATCCTAGCTACGGGCGAGAACCGTAGAGATGTTAACTTTGGCTATATTCCTGACGCGCCAACCGAAGGTGTGATAGGTGATCGAGTGTGGGCTGACGCAAATGGCAATGGTATTCAAGACCCAGGCGAGGCCGGTATCAGTGACGTGACCCTTTCATTGCGTGATGCGTCAGGTGTTGTGATTGACACCACCACCACTAATGAAAATGGTGATTACCTATTTACTAATGTTACTTTTGGCGATGATTTCACTGTCACCATCGATAACACCGGCGGCCCATTAGCTGGCTTCTCGCCAACATTTGGTCCACAGTCTGAAGGCGGTTTTATCAGTAACCCTGTCACGCTGACACCAACCAGCCCAACAGTGACCGATCTGGATTTTGGTTTTGATCGAGCTGGGTTAAACACATTGGTTGATACGTTTTGGTTTGATGCCAATGCTGACGGCATCTTTGACGCAGACGAAGAACCAATTGCTGGTGTAACGGTTAATTTGTATAACGATGCGAACAATGACGGCATTCCTGATGACGCTGACCTTGATGGCCAACCAGATGTGGTGGCAACGGCGGTGAGTGACCAATCGGGAGACGTTAGGTTTACTGGATTAGAAGACGGAAACTACATTGTCGCTGTGACTGATAATGGCCAAGCTCTAGAGGGGCTAGATGCAACCACAGCACCTGCCGCTAATGAAGTATCGCCCACGGTGGCGTTGGCAGGCGGTGCCACCGTAGACAGCGACAGCTTTGGTTACAACAACCCTGGCTTGATCTCTGGTGTGATCTACAACGACGAAAACGGAAATGGCACCCAAGACACAGGTGAAGCGGGCACAGGCAATCAAACCGTTACCCTGCTGCGTGATATTGATGGTGATGGCATCTATGAAACGACGGTCGATACAGTTCAAACCACATCGGACGGGTCTTATCAATTTGACGGTTTGGTTCCGAGTTCTTACCGAGTGGTAGTAACACCGCCAGGTGGTTCTCAGACTGAAGATGTGGACGCCACTGTTGATAATCAAACAGACATTAGCTTAGCCGTGGGTGAAAGCTCGGTTAATAATGACTTCGGTTACACAGCTAACCCTGACTTATTCAACATCAGCGGTACCGTTTTCCTAGACCCAGCAAAAAATGGCATCGAAGATGTTAACGACCCTGGTATTGAAGGCGTTACTCTCCAGTTAACGGGAACGGCTCCAGGCATTCTTGGTTTCGATATTTACGATGGCATGATCGACTTGAATCGTGACGGCACCATAGATGCGAATGATGACGGTGCTGTTGAAGGCGTAGCCGTTATCGATGGCATGTTTGATAGCAACGCAGATGGCGTTATCACCGAAGCCGACTCTGGTGTTGTTGGCCCATACGACGTACTTGCTGGGATGATTAGCCTTACTCAGGCTGGCACCGCATCACAATCGTCCAATTTTAACGGAATCTTATTGGCTGAATTTGCCAATGACGGTATTGAAGCTGGGGGCACCGGTGGCCCAACTTATGCGCACACCAGTAACGCAGGCACCAACGAATGGTGGCAAGTAGATCTGGGCAATGCTCAACCTATTGGCCCGGTGACCATTTTTAATCGTGATGATTGTTGTCAGAATAGATTAGATGCGGTTTCAGTGTTTGTGTCTGATACTCCGTTTGACAGCACGGGGAGCGACAGTGCTAATTTTAATGCAGCGGTAGCCAATGCCGATGCCCAGATTATATTGCCAACGGGTATTACCGGTGACGTGACGGTGGACTTTGAAGGTGTTACTGGGCGTTACATCAGGCTTCAGAAACCAGCGACAGGCAGTTTGTCGCGAATTCTAAACATCGCTGAGGTGAAAGTTTCTCCGGCCTTTATTCCGGCCAGTGATTCTGAAATCATCGCGACCACAACGTCAGACGCCAACGGCGACTACCAATTCAGCGGACTACCAAACGGCGACTACACCGTTTCAGTGACCGATGAATCCGCACTGTTAACGGGCTTTGACATTACCAGTGGCCTTGATGTGATTGATGCTAACATCAACTCAGCGGATGTGACCGACGTTGATTTTGGGTACATTCGTGAAGAGGCAACCGGTTCGATCTCTGGCACAGTTTGGGTAGATGAAGAAACAGCTGATGTACCATACAACAACGTGCCAGATGATAACGAGCAGCGCTTAGGCGGCGTTGATGTGTATCTGTGCAGTGCGCCGTTGCCGAATGCGACGGACACGTGTGACCCATCAAGTCCAAACTTTATTGCGACCACGACCACCGACGCGAACGGCGATTACGTTTTCTTAGATTTGCCGCCTGGTCAATACGTGACAGACTCAAACCCTGACGATATTCCTGACGGTTTAGAGAACAGCGTGGACCCAGCTCCAGTCAATGTGTCTGAAGGCGAAGATGCGCGTGACGTCAACATTGGTTACATCCCTGAAACGGGTACCGGGGCACTTTCCGGCTTTGTGTGGGTGGATGCCAATGGCGATGGTATTGCCCAACCAGGCGAGGCACCAATCGGTGGGGTCACCATCGAAGTGCGAAGCACTGAGGGCGTTACCTCAGGCACTGGAAATGTGTTGTTTACCACCACCACAAGGCCAGATGGCACTTGGAGCGTGACGGATATCAGTGGTGCCGACTTACAAGACGGTTTCTTGATTAATTACGTGCAAGCTGACATAGACACTCAGTCTGGTTTGAACTTGAATGAGGCCCAACCAACGAACCTGCCGTTGGGCGACTTCAATTATTTCCCGGTGGATTTGGCCAGCGACCCTGATAACAATATCTCGTTCATCGATTTTGGTTTCCAACCGCCAAGTGACTCAGCTGGCAGCATTGCTGGAACCATTTATGCGGACATTGATCAAGACGGTGCCTATGCGCCGGGCATTGATAATGAGTTAGAAGGCATTAGCCTCAATCTAATTAATGGCGCCGGTGAGGTGATTGCAACCACCACCACTGTCCCGTCATTTATTGATCCGTTGACGGGCGATGAGCGTAACTATGTGTTTACCGGTCTTGCCAGTGGTGATTACCAAGTGGTTATCACGGATAATCAAAACGTGACACGAGACTTGAATCCGGCTCAAACCATCGTTAATCCATTTACTATTGATGTGAATAATCCAGCATTACGCAATTTGATCGACCGTGATGCGGGATTTGTGTCAGATACGCGATTAGGCTCTATCGGTAATCGCTTCTTCTTCGATATAAATGGCGATGGTATTGCTGACGATAACGAACCTGGCATTCCCGGCATTGTGGTTCAGTGCTGGCTAGACGCTGATAACAGCGAAGTGCCTAACGACCCAACCGTTGCGTCAGCCGATCAACAGCCAGTGCCCGGTATCGACAACTTAATCCGAACGGTTACCACGGACGAAAGCGGTGAATACTATTGCACCAGCTTGCCTGAAGGTCAGTACATCGTGACAGTGGCCGATGCCCAAGGGTTTGTTGAAGCGGATGACAGCACACTGATTACCGGTAACTCAGGCGACAATTTTGCCAAACCTTGGACTTACGTCGTCAATCAATCGGCAACCGGTCTGCCAGATTTCACCGCTGACTTTGGTGTGGCTGGCGCGAATACGTTGAGCGGCACGGTGTTTGTTGAAGATGAAGATCTGGTGGAACCTGCGGGCACGAGTATTGCTACTGGTGAGTTGGACGGTGTGGCCGGTGGCCCGAGCCCTGATACGTCAAATAATGGCGTTAACGATCCCGTTGTGGCGAGTGTGCCAGTGGATCTGTTTGTGCAGCAGCCAAACGGCGATTTCACGTTGATTCAATCCACTACGACAGGTCCAGACGGCGATTACACATTCAATGGGCTGCCAGACGGCAACTACCGTGTGGTGGTTCGCACAGATGGCACCGGCATTGATGGTTACGGTCAAACGGGTGATCCAGACCTAGCAGCCATAGCTCTGGGGTCTGGTAATGACTCTGATCGAGTGTGTGATAGCCCAACGGCAAGCCTGTGTGATGATCAAACAAGCACGCCAATTGATGTGGACGCATCAGGAGCTAATGCCACTGGTGTTGACATTACGGGCATTGATTTTGGTTACCAGCGTAACTTTACTACTACTCCAGTAACCATGAACTCGTTTGTCGCCACACGCATTGGTGACACGGTGACGTTTGTTTGGGAAACCAGCAATGAAGTGGGCCACGCCGGGTTCCAAATCTACGCACGCGGCGACGACGATTGGCAATTGATTTCTCCTGAGTTGATTCAAAGCTTGCCAGGCCAAGCCTTAAGTGTTCGTACTTATGAGTTCCAAGCTGTAACTGACGCAACCTGGTTTGCTTTGGTTGATGTATCAAGCGCTGAGGAGGTAAACGCACACGGGCCGTTTAAAGTAGGGCAGACTTACGGCGCTACTGATACGGACTCTGAGAGTTTCGATTGGGGCAAGGTTGACTTGTCTGAGTCGGCGAATGATGACGATTACAACTCGATAGAGTCGATTCTACGAGGTGTCGAACTTGATGATGAAGAGCGTGCTGAACGTGCGCTCTCAAACTAAGGTCGATGGAGGATACTGATATGAAATACTTAGTAACAGGTAACACGGTTGGTAATCACTCCCCCATAATGGGCCGAGCAAACCGTATGAGAAAGATGAATAAGAACACGATAGTGAAAAAGTATTTTACTGCCGCACTCTTAGGTGTTTCTAGTGTGTTCGCAACTTCGCCCGTCAGTGCGGTTGAGTTACTCAACCTTATGGTTAGTCAGTCTGGCATGCAACGCATTAGCTACGAAGAACTGGCCGCTGCGGGCGCTGATTTGCGTGGTTTAAGAGTTCGTAAGCTGAACGTAACGCTTGATGGCCAGTCAGTACCGTTAAGAGTGAAAGGGCAAAGTGAAAACGGCGCCCGTGGGTTCTTTGGCCCTGGTGGGTTTATCGAGTTTTACGCAGACTCAGCGCAAAGTTTGTACACCAATGAGCGAGCCTACACCTTGCACTTTCTAAATCGACGAGAGTTACGTGAAAATCGGCCTATCAAAATTAGTTCTGATCGTCGGCGTACTAATGTAACCGCCAATCAAGCCGTGGTTTATACCCACACCGAAGTAATTGAAGAAAATAACTTTTATGACTTCTCGGCGCCGTCTCGTGTTGACCCTTGGCACTTTGGTCAAAATTTCAGCATTTTTCCAACGCCAACCTATAACTTTGAACTCTCAGACGTTGTTGGCGGCTCAGCCACGGCTGATATAGAGGTGCAAATGTATGGATTGCTGGATTTTGATATTGAAGGCAACGATCATCATTACGAAGTGCTGGTAAATGAGGCCGTGCTGGGCGACCAACAATTTGATGGTAACGCGGTCGACACTTTTACCGCCACCAATGTAGTGATTAACGAAGGGTCGAATGCCTTCAAATACAACTATCGAGCCATTGCCGATGTGCCATTTGATATCGTCACTTTAAACAAATTTCAAATCACCTACCCTCGTTACACCATTGCGCGTGAAGAGTATCTTCAAGGTCGTTTTAAGTCAGGCCACGCCGCGGTTAGTGGCATAGCCTCAGAAGATTTCTCTGTTTACCGTCGACTGTCAGGCACTGAGATTGAACGCTTATCTACGGCGGTTAGAAGCAACGGTGATATTGTGTTCAATGCAACAGGCGCGCCCGCCGATTATATTATTGTCGGTGAGTCTGGTTATCGTAAACCGCGTGTGCAAAACTTGTTGGCGGCGCAAAACATCAAAACAGGTCAAGCCGAATACCTCATCATTGCACATAAAAGCGTGATGGGTGATGAGCTTGATCAGTTGATTGCATTACGCTCACAAAACTACGCAGTAAAAGTCGTAGATGTAGATCAAATTTACGCACAGTTTGGTAATCACGTTCCCGATTCTCAGCCGATCCACGACTACATTAAGTACGCCAAAGGCAATCTTGGTACACGTTTTGTTGTTTTTGTTGGCAACGACACTTATGACTATAAAAAGTTTCAAACTGAATCCGTTAGCTTAATACCAACTCGTTATATCACCACACCCGGTGGGCGCTTACTGGTTACACAAACTGCGTCTGACGCGTCTTACGGTGATTTAGATAACGATGGCGTACCAGAACTAGCGATTGGTCGAATTTCGGTTAGGACCAAAGAAGAGCTGCAAGCCGTAGTGAATAAGTTAAAGGCCTACGAGGCTCGCGAAGGTTATGCCGGTCGTGTTTTGGTCGCCGCAGACAAAGAAGACACAGGTAACGGCGTTTCATTTACTCAAGATGCCGAAGCCTTAATCGCCGCTATGCCCAAAACATGGCGCGATTCGATTCGCAGCGACTTCAGAGCCTATCCCGATGTTGACGGTGGGCAACTGGCGCACGAAAAAACCTTAGCCGCAATCAATGCCGGTGTTTCTGTTGTGAACTTTATCGGTCACTCGTCACACCGTCGCTGGAGCTTTAGCACCCCACCAATGTTGCGTTCAACGCAAATTTCCTTGCTGACCAACATAGGCAAGCCAGCGCTAGTCACACAGTGGGGCTGTTGGAATAGTTATTTTGTTGACCCCGCAGGAAACACAATGGCAGACGAATTCTTACTAGGCGGAGAAAATGGCGCGGCGACAGTGTTGGGTGCATCCACACTTACAACGTCAGCCGGTGAGCGAGCGTTGGGCGTTGAGTTGAATAAAATTATGTACGATCAAGGTATTACCATCGGTGAAGCGGTCATTCGGGCCAAACAGGCACTGGCTCAACGAGAAGATTTTCCCGCCATACAATTAGGTTGGCAAATCATTGGTGACCCAGCATTAATGGTTAACCCTTAAATTTTCGGTGCAGTGATCATCAACACGATGGCAATTGCATTTTAAACCGGCCTTTCTCGAAGCCGCCTTATGGCGGCTTTTTTGCTCTTGTTGCTCTAAATGTCATAAAAACTATTTTTTAAATTAAAATCGTTTTGTTCAATGAGCTTAAATAATGTAAAACTCGTTTTAGTGACCGTTTATATCAACCAATTACAGCCTATAATTAAAACCACCTTTTATTTTGGAGCGCACTCATGGTCAATAAATTAAAGAAAAGTATCCTGCTTTTATCAATCAAAACCGTCATTCGCGCAACGGCCAACAAGGTTTTTATTTCTAGGGGTAGCAGGCATCAAGGCAAAATTGTGGTTGTCGTTTGCGCAGTATTAACTCTTTCGGGCTGCGCTTCAAACTCAAAGCGTGAAGACATTCCATCTCTTGAGCCAGAGCTTTCCAGGGTCATCTTTGAAAAGACAAACCGAGTTCCAAACTTAATCAAAGAACGTTGGTTTGGCGAAATTGTGAGAATTAAAAACAGCAATAAAGACACCGTTTTTTCAAGCTTTGCCGCCGACAAAGAATCTTCTGTCACCCGTTGGCTTGACCTTAACCCTGGGGCATATGAAGTTGTCGCACAATGTCGACCCCATCAAGCTTTTAAAGGAGGCTCATCCAATCTAGCAATAGCGAGTTTGGATGTAACGTTAGAGGCTGGAAAGTCCCTTAAATTGGGTTGCCAGCTGTATAAACCCAAATCCAAGGAAGAATTGGCCGATAAAAAGCGGTCAGTCAACAAACGGCAATACTCCGTTAAAATAGTTGAGCTAGACATTGATTAACAAAAAGCCGTGCCACTGAAAAAAAGCTCCCCACTCACTTCACCAGCCTCGACAGATCAAAAAATAAAAGGCAGGTCAGACCACTGATTATGACCAAAAAACCCTCAAGAGTTTGAGCAGAGGCCTGTTACCGGTGATGAAAGCGAATATGTAATTTGATTTAATGCAAGTGACTTTGTTCGGCCTTTAAGGCATCCCCACATCCACGCACTGTCGGTCAAATAGATCAAAAAATGAGCCTGAAAACAGATTGTTACCAGTCATTTCAATCCATCAAATAAACTGTATGTAAATACAGTTTATTTTTATGAAAATATGAAATCAAGTAATTAAGCCACCGTTTGCTGCTTCCTTTACGAGGCTGATAGAAAAATAGCCGTTACAAATCAGAAAGTTATATAATCGAAAACAAAATAAAGGAGGGCGCCGCCGGTAGAAACATTCGCACGCCCCCTTTCATCCTTCTGAAGAGCAAGATAAGATGCATTAAGCTGAAAAAAATTAAGGAGTTAATAAAATATGTACAATGAGAAAAAGGCGACAAAGTGCGCACGCCATTTAATAAGCTGTTAACTATGCGTTTATTGAATATCATCGAGCGAATATTTATTTTTCTATATTTATCTGCTTACAGCACTAATGCATTTGCTGAAGTAGACAACATGTTTGCAGGTCTCGTATTTTTATATGCAATTCCTTTTATATTTATTCTTACCTTTCTATTTCTATTGTTTCTTAATGGCAAAAAAGATAAGACGGGTGCATTTGTACCAACAGCTAGAGGGTTTACCATTGCATTCTTAGGCGCTATCTTTGTATCCTCGGGTTACTTTTTATTGTTGATTTTTCTGTGAAAAACTTTATCCAACATGATAGTTAACAAGGCCATTAACAATTGTGTCGCTGCGCTCCACAGGACGCAGCTAAAGCTGCGCCTTTTATGGCGACGTTATATGTGTTCGTAGTTAACTCATGAATCGAGACTCTTCAAAAACCATATTAACAGGGCACTGGTTGTATGACGGCTCGGTTAAATTAAAGGTGCAAATTACGGAAACTAATTTCAAACCTGATAGTGGTGATTTCTTAGATCCAGAAGATATTAGGAATGACCAATTTGGTACTTATTATAATATTTTGCAATACTGTCATGAGGGTAAATTGGTTTCACAAGTGCAAGGCATAGCTTCTTTAGAAGAAGCACAAGAATTAGCTAAACGTAACTGTCAGTCCTTAACATGGTCAATCTAAATGAAACACATAACAAGGCAAAACACTGTCACTCACTGCGTTCGCTCGGACGCGCAAAAAACGCGCGCCCGTGTTCGCGGCGTTGGTATGACTCTCTCTGTCAATAGGAACGAAGTAAATCCTGGCGTTTTTCAACCATAATATTGCGGCTGTAAAAGAACGGATGCGTCGATGAAGCAAACTGCTATGTCGTCGGTTTCTATGCTGGTATTCGTGGGCTATCAACTCGATGAGTTGACCTATCTAACCATTCAGGGTACGACGCAGAGCCTGTCCTCAGTCTAGGTTCGTAGATCAACATAATGCGCACGCGCTTTATGCTGCTATCCTAACGCCGTCGGGGGTTGCACTGCCTACCGTTGCTTGATCGAGCGCATCCGCTCTTTATTCTGTCATTGTTTTTTCGTTTGGCTAAAGTAATTGTTCGTGTCAGTGTCGTTATCGAGGTACGCGTACCAATCTCTCTTTTGGGTTGATCGGTGGCAACGCGAC